>NZ_JBIAYP010000001.1:0-709026 GCF_042897975.1 Micromonospora sp. NPDC000668 | reverse complement strand
TCTTTTGGTTGGGTGGGCCCCCCCCCCCGGGGGGGGGGGGCCCGCCGGGGGGGGGGGCCCCCGCCCCCCCCCCCGCGGCCGCGTAGCAGCGTTCACGCTCCCTCTGCCACAGCAGATCGTCGTCGAGATTGCTGTACTCCGGGCGCATCCGGCGGGCAAGCGCGTAGAAGCCCTCGTGCGGCCGGTCGGTGTCTTTGCCGACCACGAGCGCACTCCAGATTGGCTCGCCTCGCTCGGCGGCACGCTCCGATACCTTGGCCAGCGGTTGGCTCAGGAAGTTCGCCTGCAGGCCGACGCGCTTTCCGAGCGGGCCGTAGCCGATGAGGCCCTCCGCGACGGCAACCCCGTAGAGGATGTCGGCGATCCGGTCGACGCGATCCATCTGGAAGATCTCAGGCATGGGGAGAGGCTAGTGAGTGCAGCCCAGCCCGGGCAATGGCGGTGAGTGCAGGTGCTGTCGGTAAGCCGACTGGCCCTTCCGCCGTGCCACGTGCGGCGGCAGGCCGGCCGACCAGTGCAGGTTCGCCTGCCGAGCCGATCGAAGCCGCCTCGCCATCCGGTCTACAGTCTCAGCCGGGGAACGAGCTGAGGTCGTCGTCCTGCAGTCCAACCGGAGTAACGAACTTGCCCGGCATCGGGCCTTGCCATGATGATCATCGGTCGGTGATCATGCTGCTGACCGGTGTCCAGCAGGGCTGACACCAAAGCCCCCTGCTGAGGACGCACCGCAGATGCCCGTCGCCGACCCCGTCGCCTCGTTCGGCCCGACCAACCACCCGTTGCGCCTGTTCCGGCCCGGCTACCTGTCTCGACAGGGCGGAGTGCCGCTGCGGGACCTGGAGTTTGTGGCGCTGGACTTCGAAACGACCGGTCTGAATGCACGGACCGACCGCGTCGTGGAGGTCGCGGCCTGCCGGTTCCGGGCCGACGGCACCATCGTCGACGAGTACGCCACCCGCGTCGCGCCGGGCCGGCGCCGGGTAGGGGACTCGCGCTTCTACCACGGGCTGACCGACGACGACTTGAAAGGGGCGCCCGGGTTCGGCGAGGTGTGGCCGGAGCTGTGTCGGCTGCTGTCCGGCGCGGTGGTCGTCGCGCACAACCTCCGGTTCGAGGACGACTTCCTCCGCCACGAGCTGGACCGGCTCCACGTCGACCTCGCCGAGCCACCGCCCGCCGTGTGCACGATGGTGGCGTCCTGGACCCACCTCCGGCTCTTCAACTACAAACAAAAGAACCTCTTTCGTACGGTCGTCGGCGCCTGGCCACAGGACGCGCACACCGCCCTCGGCGACGTACGCAATCTGTCGGCGATCCTCGCCGCCCTTCACCGGCGGCTGCCCGAACTGCGCTACGTCGGTCCGCCGCCGGTCAAGTTCGAGACGGAAGACGCACGCGGGCCGATGTATGCCCGGCCCGCGACGGAGGCGGCGATCCGGTGGAACAGCCTGCCCCTCTCCACCGTCGACCACCCGGTGACCGAGGCGGCCGCCGCAGCGCTCCGAGCCGGCTGTCTCAACCTGCTGGACACGTATCGTCGTCGCGATCGGCTCAGGCTGCTCATCGAGCTCATGGCCGGGCTCGGGATCGGCGCCCGCCAGTTCATCCGGCTCTTCGGGGCCACGATGGCCGCCGTCCTCGCCGAGGACCCGGCGAACCTCGACTACATGTGCCTGGACCTGCTCGACGACCTCATGCAGACGCTCGAATCCGCGGAGTTCGCCGACATCCTCATCGACGCCATCCTGACTGGACAGAGCTGCAAGGGAATGCCCGCGCCGGTGCTGTACGGGGAGCGTTGGCGGGTGCCGAAGGAGCATCCCGAGCGGGAGTACCTCGACGAGCTGTTGACCAGCCTCGGCGCTCAGGTCCTGCTGACCGTACGCCCCAATCTCCACGCCCGGGTGGTGCGGCAGACGGTGCACCGGGACACCGTCCTGGACCTGCACGCCTACCTGGCCGACCTGCGCCGGCGGTCGGTGGAGGAGTCGGCCGCCTACCTGCGTGACTGGTGCGAGCAACGGCGCCGGCGGTACCGGACGACCACCGAGATCCCGCTGGGCACCTCGTCCGGCGGTGAGGAGTGGGATCGCGTCATGCTGTTCGAAGCCCGCGACCCGGAGCTGGCGCCCGACTGGCGGTGGGCGGCCAAGGGTTTCCGGGGCGATCCGAAATCCTGGGCCCACCTGGACCGTAAGCCATGGTTTGCGGACGACCAAGACACCATCTCACCGCCAGACGACGATCTCGACGCACCCTTCCCGGACGAAACATTCGACCGGCACGAGGAGACATGGGCTGAACTGCCGATTGTCGAGCATTCCCCGCCGCTCGATGGATCGATCGAACCCACAGTGGATGCCGGTCCCGAGCGTGCTCTCCTGTTGGGACGGCTGGCTGTCGCGCTACGCGCGGTGCAGAGCAGGGCCGAGGCACCGGCCTTCCCGCTCACCTCGCCCGAGTTGGGCCGCGACGACCCCATCGAGCGTGCCCTCCTGCTGGAGCGGCTGGCCGTCGCGCTAGGAAGGGCTGTGTACAGCACGGCCGACGCGGCGGAATCTCCGGCGAACTCGCCGGAGGTGGGCCGTGACTCCACGGACAACGCCCTCGTGCTGGAACGGATGGCCGTCGCACTACCACCAGCCGAGGGGAGCAGGGCGGATTCGCAGGAGGTCGAGCCCCATGATGGTCATGGCGACGACCCACGCCCGGAGTCCTCGCCCCGACAGCAGTCGGCACCCGTGCCGGGCTCCAAGCGGTTCCTGCTGTCCCTGATCGTGCTCGGCTTCACTTGGTTCGCATGGCCGTTCGACGGAATTTCCAAGTGGGCCGGCGTGGTGGTCGCCGTCGTCCTGTTCATCTCGGCCGTCGCGGCCTAACCCGAAAGCTGCGGCCCGATTCGGCGACCTTGCCCGCGGCTACCTTTCGGTGAGCCGCTTCGCGGACTCGCTCCAGAGTGACCGGTCCTTCCCATCGGGCGATGTCCCAAGCCGGGCAGATGAGCACGGCGCTCATCATCACTCAAAACGGGAAGAGCGCGGACAAGCCTTTGCGGCTGGTCGCCCCCTACGACCCCGATGCTGACCGCCGCCCTCGCCATCACGTGAGCACCTGCGGATGAAGCGGTCGCGCCGCTGGCTCGGTGTCCCCGAGCCGAGCCAGCGGCGCCGCAGACGATCAGCCGGCGAGCGAGCCCAGATCGAAGCCGTCGAGCAGGTTGATCAGCTCGTCGTCGCGGGTCACCTCGTAGCCACGCTCGCGCAGCTCCGCGACCAGTTCAGTCTCGCAGTCGAGCGGAACCTCGAGGTACTCACCGTTGTGAACCGTGAGCACGAGTTTCCCGTACCGGTCCTGCAGGTCCTGCGGCAGCACGTCGAGCGCGCGCGTCGTGACCATCTGCGGCCAGTAGCCGTCCACGACGGCACCTACCTCGGTGATGTCGAAGGGCTTGTCGTCGCCGTACCCGTCCTCCGGCTCGTAGCAGTCGGGGCCGGCGGGGTTCGACAGGTGGGTCATCTGAACCTGCCGGGCCTGGCCCCAGGTCTGCGCGGAGGCGAGCGCCCTGATCTCGGCGGCCTCCTCGGTCGCGGTGTCGGCGTCGGCGAAGGCGAGGCAGTCGTGATTGGTGGCGTGGCCGTAGACCAGGCGCTGGGCGATCGGGTGGTGCGTCGTCATGGCGCACATCCTGCACCAGGGGTACGACAACCAAGATCGGCAGACGGCCGGGGGCGGATCCACCGGTCGGGTGACCGCTAGGCTGGCCCTTCTTGGTCTCCCCACCTGGAGAAACGCCCATGTCCGACAGCGTCTTCGCGCAGTTCACCGCCGACGACGACCAGCTCGCCGTCGCGTTGCTTGTGCAGCCGGCGATCAACGCCGCCCTGGTGCACAACCGGGTGCCGCTGGTCCGTCACCTCACGCTGGAACGAGCTGCCCGCGGAGGCTCTGCGTCGCTTCCTCTATGAGGACTACGGCATCGCTCCGGATTCCCTCTACGTCGGGCGGATCCGGGACCGGGCGGCGGATGACGCCCGACCGGTCGCCATGCTGACTCCGCCCGACGAGGATGAGGGCTTCGGCTGGATCCTCACCGGTGACACCGAGCTCGCAGACGCCACGGGCTTGAACGAGCGGGATCTCGCCGTCACCCTGGCCCGCACCTTCGGGGTGCGGGCCCTGGTCGACGACGGCAGCATCTTTCCCGACCAGTGGCTGCTGGTCAGCGCGGACGGAAGCAGCGGGCGGGTCACCATCGACGAGGACGCGGCGGCCGACGGCGACCTCCGCATCATCCACGCGTTGGAGCCCATCAGTGGTGAGCCGCAGCTGGCCGTGGTGCCACCACCGGACTGGGCGCGGGACTGGTAAATCGCAGGCGAGCGGCGGTGCGAGAGCCCGACCACACCGGTGGGAATCGTGGCGGTGCACGTGGCATGCTGCTGGCCATGCGTCAGCCCGGGAGCGTGGTCTCCGTCATCAACTACAAGGGCGGCGTGGGCAAGACGACGTTGACGGCGAACATCGGGGCGGAGCTGGCGACGCGCGGCCTCACCGTACTCTTGATCGACCTGGACCCGCAGGCGAGCCTGACGTTCTCCTTCTACCAGCCGCATCAGTGGGAGCAGGAACTCGCCGACGAGCGCACCATCCTCCAGTGGTTCGGTGACGTGCTCGGCCACGGCGGCTCCCAGCCGCTCGACCCGTACGTGGTGACCCCGCCCGCCGTGAACGACGTGATCGCCCGCAGCGGCTCGGGCCGGCTCGACCTGGTCCCGTCGCACCTCATGCTGATCGACGCCGATCTCGACTTCGCCGCCGACCTGGGCGGCTCCCGGTTTCAACACGGAAGTCCGCGCTACCTGCCGCTGCACCGGGCGCTGGCCGACGCACTCGACGCCGAGGCCTTCCAGGCGTACGACGCCATCCTGATCGACTGCGCGCCCAACTTCACGATGGTCACCCGCACCGGGATCGTCGCCAGCGATCACATCCTGATCCCGGCCAAGGCCGATTACCTCTCCACGCTCGGCATCGACTATCTCCGCAAGAAGCTCTCCGAACTGGTGCGGGACTACAACCGGGTCGCGGGCGGCGCCGTTGCGCGGATCAATCCCACGATCCTCGGTGTGGTTCTTACGATGATCCAGTACGCCGGCACCGGGCCGATCATCGCCCAGCGCAACTTCATCGAACAGCCCAGCAGCGTCGAGCTGCCGGTGTTCCGGCAGATGATCCGGGACAACAAGACAGTCTTCGCCCCCGCGGGGGAGCACGGAATACCGGCCGTCCTCCTGCCGAACGCGAACCCCACCGTCCAGTACGAGCTGCAGCAGCTCGCCAGCGAGTTTCTCGCCCGGATCCGGAATTAGGAGTACCCGTGACCAGCCCAGCCGACCTGAGCCACGCCGTATTGCTGCGGGTGGCGGACTTCCTCCGTACGCTTCCGGCGGACCAACTGGCCGCGCTGGCCGACGGGTCTGCCCGGTTGCAGCTCGTGGCGCCGGGCGTGACCGCCGGGACGTCCGACCGGCCGGCGCCGCCGTCGGTGGCGTCCACAACGAGGGGTACGGCGAAGGCCGCGCCGGCGCCTTCGGTGGAACCGGAGAAGGTCCGCGCTGATCTGGCCGCGATCGACGACCGGGCGGCCGCCGGGCGCTACCTCGACGACCTGCGGCTGACCGTGCCGCAGCTCAAGGCGCTCGCCAAGAACCTCGGCATCGCCGTGCCGAGCCGGGCGACCAAGGCCGACGTGCGGCGCGACATCGTGCAGTGGACGGTCGGGCGCCGGCTCGACTCCTCGGCGATCAGCAGGCCGGCGCCGGCACGCGGCTGACCGCCGAGCAGGTCACTCCGTCGCGTCCAGCACTCGGCGTACCTCGTCGAGGACCGCACCCCACGACGCGCGCGGCGCCGCGCCGCGCACCTGGCCGGCGAGATGGTCGGCGAGCCGGCGGACCGCTCGGTCGGTGAACAGGTCAGCACCCTCGTCCGCGGCCGGTGGCCTCCGCTGCGGTGGCACGGACAGCGGCAGCGGATCCGCGACACAAACGATGTCCAGATATGCCGTGGTGCGGGTCAAGGCCACGTAGAGCAGCCGGTGCCCGCGATTGTCCTCGGCCACGATCTGTTCCGGCTCGACCACGACCACCGCGTCGAACTCCAGCCCCTTCGCCTCCTGCGGGCTTACCAGGTTGACCGAGCCGCCCAGCTCACCGCGCTGCGCGCTGCTCCAGCCGACGCCGTTGTCAGCCAGCGCCGCTTCCACCTCGCGGCGGCAGCGTGCCGGGCAGACGATCCCGACGAAGGCGCCCTTCTCGGCGTGAGCAGCGGCCAGGGCGACCACCCGCCCGGCCCGCTCGGTCAGCGAAACCCGGTGGATCCCGGGCTCGGCCGGACCCGTTCGCACCACCTCCGGAGGCGTCACGCCAGCAGCGGCCACCGGCAGCAGCCGGGCGGCGAGCTGGTACGCCTGCGCGGGCACCCGGTAGCCGTACCGCAGCGGGGCGATCACCACGGGATGGACCGCCGGCAGGTGATCGGTCACCTCGGTCCAGTCATCACGGGCCCACGGGCCGGTTGACTGAGCGAGATCCCCCACCAGGGTGAGCGAGCCGCCCGCGCAGCGGCGGCCGATGGCCCGCAGCTGCATCGGCGACAGGTCCTGTGCCTCGTCGATCACCACGTGCGCGTACTGCCGTCCCGGACCGTCGATGAGCTGCTCCAGCTCGGCCAGCAGCGGCAGGTCCACCGCGGACCAGACCTCCTCGGAGAGCCGGTCCGCGCCCTGGCGGTGCAACTGGCCGACCTCCTCAGCGGTGAACTCCGCGCCGGCCGCGGCGCCCAGCCGCGCCCGCGAGCCGAACAGGTCGCGCAGGAACACCGCCGCCGACTGCTGCGGCCACAGCCGCTCGACGAGGTTCGCCACCGCGGGCGCCCCGGCCGCGTCGACGCCGGCGCGCTGACTCACCAGGTGACTCACCCGGTCCCAGAACAGGCGCCGCTGCTGGGAGTACGGCAATCCGGCCGCGCTCGCCACCGCCATCGCCTCGGCCAGTTCCGTCCCGGGTACGGTGACGAACCGCCCGCCCAGCAGGAGCCGTTCGGCAGGCTCGGGCACGCCCACCCGGTTGCGCAGTGCGCGGGAGAGCAGGCCGGCCATCCGTGCCTCGCCCTTGAGTCGGCTCACCTCGGCCGGCTCCGTCCGGCCGCGGCGTACGGCAGGCGCCAGTCGGGCGACGTCAAGCATCACCACCTCGGCGTCGCCCAAATCGGGCAGCACGCGGCCGATGTAGCGCATGAAGGTCGGGCTCGGTCCGACCACCAGCACGTCCTCTGGTACGAGGTCGGCGTTGTTGAAGAGCAGCCAGGAGACCCGGTGCAGGGCGACCGCTGTCTTACCGGTGCCCGGCCCGCCCTCGATCACCAGCACCTGCTCCCTCGGCGCCCGGATCAGCTCGAACTGGGCCGCCTGGGTCGTCGCCACGATGTCGCGCATCTCGCCGGTACGCGCCCGGGCCAGTTCGTCGAGCAGGCGCTGGTCGGGCCCGTCGATCGCGGCCGCGAGCTGGGCGAAAAGCAGGTCGGTGAAGTCCTGGATCGTGTTGCCGTCGCACTGGTAGCTGCGCTTGCGTACCAGGCCTCGAGGGTCGACATGGCTCGCCTCGAAATAGGGCGCGGCCGCTGGCGCCTGCCAGTTCGCGATCAGCACCTCGCTGCGCTCGTCGAGCACCACGTGCCGGCCGACGTGTAGCACATCGCCCGACTCATCGTCGATCCGGCCGAACGCCACCGCCTCGTCGTTGTCGCCGACGGCTTCGGCGGCCTTCTCGGCGTACCGCTTTAGGTGCAGGGCGGCGCCGGGATGCGCCGCCGCCGCGGTCACCTCGGCCAGCCCGTCTCGCCGGCGGGCCCGATGCCGGGCCGCCGCGTCGAAGAAGGTCTGCTCGCTGGCGATGTCTGACGACTTGCTGCCCACGTACGCTCCTGACTCCGGCGGAACCGCCACACCCTAACCGGACCGGCAGCCCGACGAGCGCGGCGATCCTCGTGATGGTCACGACTGGTCGGCGATTGAGCGGCTCTGTGCGGCGGCCGTGAAGGCGGACCATGCCCGCGGTGCGAAGCTCAGTGCCCGGCCGTCCGGGTCCTTGGAGTCGCGTACGGCGGCCATGCCGGAGACGCCCGGCGAGCGGCGGTGTGACCGACGGCTCCGGCGCGTGCCCCCGCTTTGCTGCCGTGGCAGGTGCGCGAGCGCCGCTTCCCGCCCGCCCGGCTCGGGCGCCTCGGCCTCAACCCGATGAGGTGTACGCCTTCCCCGACCGGGTCGCCGTCGACGTGCTCGCGCTCTACGCCGAGATCACGAAACAGTGCCAGGAGACCCTGCGGATCAAGGCCGCGCTGCGGCGCTGGCAGTCCGGGCAGGCCCGCGCCGAGGGCTGCCACGGATGAGCGGGCGGTACATGATTGACCTGACCGTCGTCGTCGCCGACCTGCGGGCCGCAGCGCCTGGCCCGGGTCGTCGGCCGCTGGATGACCGTGCTGCCGATGGACCCGGGGGAGATGACCGTGTTCGAGGAGGACCAGCAGTTCCTCCGCCACCGGGTCTTTTGGGACCTGCTCGCGACGCCTGCGCCGCTGACACAACCAGACGATCCGGCATCTCAACTACCCGTTGTGCCGAGTGCGATGATGATCATCTGGCCGCTAACGTGCGCAGCACGGGAGGTGGCGAGCATGGTCGCTCGGCGTTGGGACGCCAGGTTCGAGGAGCAGCACCTTGTCCTCCGGCGTTGGCGGTTGCTGCCGTGGCCGAAGGCCTACGTCAGGCGGATACCGCTGGCCGCGATCCTCGATATCGGGTCACTCACCGCAGCCGACCATGGGAAGCGACGCGCGCAACTCACTGTTCAGGACCCGTCGGCACCAGACCTGACCGAGGTCATCCCGGTCAGGTTTACGCCGGAGCAGTGGGAATTCGCCGGCTGGTTCGTGGGGGAACGGCAAGCGGCCCCGGCCGAGCCCCCGCACCCCGGCGCGGGGACGTCGTCGGAAGGTGCGGCCTCACCCCGCCCGACTGTCGACGTCCCGGCACAGTCGCGGCGACCAATGCAGCCGCCGGCCGCTCTGCAAGCCCACCTCTCGGCCAAGCCGGCCTCGTCCCCGCCGTCGTCCAGGCCAGCTACCCCGTCGACAGCTCCGGTGATGCGGGCCGGCGATGGCAAGCGGCCGGTCTGGCTGTGGCCCCACAACGGGAAGATCCACGCCTCCCTCGTGCCGGTAGCCAACGCCTCGCAACACCGGCTGAGCCCCGCCGACGTCGCCCATCTCCTGCTCGCTGACCCGTCCAGGGCTATGCCGGCCATCCGTGCGTTGACCGGCGCAGCCGACGGCCAGCGAGCTCTGGCTTGCCTACGGAGCTGGCAGCGGTCAGACCGGGTCGTCGTCAACCTGAGTGCCTCCGACCTCGCCGGGCGGCGGGTGACAGAGGCCCAACAGAAGCCGGGCCGGAGCAACCCGGACGGCAGCGTGCGGACCATATCCGGCGGCCTTCCGAGTCTGAACAAGCGCCGCCGGTGAGCACGACCCAGGAGGATGCCGGCTCGCGCCCTGTTGGTGACCTCCGCCGATCCTCGAACGTGATGCCGTCTCCGTCCTTCGTCAGCTGGCCAGCGAGCCCAGGCTGAAGCCGTCGAGCATGTTGATGATTTCGTCGTCGCGGGTGACCTCGTAGCCGCTTTGGCGCAGCTTCGCCAACAGCTCGCCGCCCGTACCGGTCCATCGGAATGGATGTCGCCGTAGCGCGCCGTGGTGATTCGCCCGATGGGGATGAGGCAGGGTCACCCCCCGTCCCAGGAGG
Organism: Micromonospora sp. NPDC000668; assembly: GCF_042897975.1. Classification (NCBI taxonomy): domain Bacteria; kingdom Bacillati; phylum Actinomycetota; class Actinomycetes; order Micromonosporales; family Micromonosporaceae; genus Micromonospora; species Micromonospora sp. NPDC000668. Next base: position 699,170 of record NZ_JBIAYP010000001.1, on the reverse strand, counting down.
CTGTCGAGGTACCAGTTCGCTCGGCACCCGAGAGGTGAAGTGTGTGATCGCGGCGCATTGAGGTCAGGGGCTCGTAACTGGCGGTTCGACGGCGATCGGGCCGGAGAGGAGAATCAGGTGGAATACCAGGATTTCATCAACGCAGTGGCCACGCGGGCAAAGGTGTCGACCGATCAGGCGGCGACACTCACCCGCGCGACGTTGGAGACATTGGCAGATCGGATCAGCGCCGGCCAGGCTGAGAACCTTGCCTATCAGCTTCCCGGAGGGCTTGACGATCCCCTGCGCAATCCGCCACCGCGAAGAGGGGAACATGCCAAGTCGTTCGGGCTCGACGAGTTCGTGCGGCGGGTGGCGGACCACCCGGCCATCGACCGTGCGCTCGCCGCTGCCGGGGTCGGCGCGGTGCTCACCACACTCCGTGAGGCTGTTTCCCGTGACCAGTTCGAGGACGCGTTGGCCCAGCTTCCGAAGGAGTTCCGGCAGGTGATCGAACCGGTGGGTGCCGGTGGCGGGCAGCGCCCCGGCTCGTAGCACGCACAGTTGAGGGCGGAGCAGGTGTGCCCGCATCGCCAAACGGGTACGCCGCTGCCGACTGGACCGGGAAGGCATGGATGGCGACCGAGGCGCCGGACTACTGGTCGGGAAGGAGAACTCATGAACTACGCCGAGTTTCTCGAAGCGGTGGGGAAGCGGGCGGGCATGCCGGCGGCGGAGGCGGCGAAGATCGTCGGAGCCACGCTGACGACCTTGTCAGAAGGGGTCAGTGGCGGCGAGGCGCGGTACCTGGCCACGCAGCTCCCCGAGGGGTTGCGAGGGTACCTGCACAAGGAAGTGGACTTCGCCGAACAGATCGACCTCGTGGAGTTCCTCAATGAGGTAGGGGCCCGCGCGGGAACGGATGACGAGCGGACCGCTGAGGGCGCCCGTGCCGTGTTGACGACCCTGCGCGAGGCGGTGAGCGCGGAAGACCTCGAGAACCTGGAATCCGAGCTGCCAAAGGACTTCCGGCGGCTGCTCCGTCCGGTGGACCGCAGCGTCGGGGCCTGAACCGAGCCACTTCCTGGCCCGATCCGGGTACGGTGCGCGGGTGGAGGTTGGATTCGCCCCGCCCGTCTCCGGCTCGTGGGCCACACCGGCAAGCATGATCCATGTCGCCCGCCGCGCCGAGCAGCTCGGATACCACTCACTCTGGACGTTCCAGCGCCTCCTGGTCCCCGCCGACCTCGGCTGGAGCGAGACCTACCACAGCGTCCAGGACCCGCTGACCACGCTGGCGTTCCTGGCGGCCCACACCACGCGGGTCCGGCTCGGCGTCGCGGTGCTCAACATGCCGTTCATCTCTCCGGTGCTGCTGGCCAAGCAGACCGCGACCCTCGACATCCTCGCCGGCGGACGGCTCGACGTGGGACTCGGCCTCGGTTGGGCGGACGAGGAGTATCAGGCGACGGGGGTGAGCAAGCATCGGCGGGGCCGTCGGGCCGAGGAGTTCCTCGCTGTTCTCCGCGCTCTCTGGCAGAGCGACGTCGCCGAGCATCGCGGCGAGTTCTACCAGGTCCCGCCGACGCGCCTGGAGCCGAAGCCCGTGCAGCGGCCACACCCTCCGATTCTGCTCGGCGGCCAGGCGCCAGCCGCGCTGCGCCGGGCCGGCCGGCTCGCCGGCGGCTGGGTCAGTGGCAGCCAGGCGGACCTGACGGGCATCGGCGAGGCGGTCGCGACCGTCAAGGCCGCCGCTGTGGAGGCGGGCCGAGATCCGCGCTCACTGCGATTCGTCTGCCGCGGCGCGGTCCGCGTACGCCCGATGGGCCCGCCCGGGCGCGAGCCGCTCACCGGCACGCTCGGGCAGATCCGGTCGGATCTCGGCAGACTTGCCGAAGCCGGCATCACGGAAGTGTTCGTCGATCTCAACTTCGATCCGGAGATCGGCTCACCCCGCGCCGACGCGCAGGCGTCGTTGCGCCGGGCCGACGAGGTGCTCGACGCCCTCGCTCCGACCCGCTGACACCCCCGGCCGGCGCTCACCCGGCCGGGTCGGCTGCCGCGTCCGCCGCGGACCACGCCGACCAGGCGGTCACCGCTACCGCGATCACCGGTCCGGCTGGTGGTCGCTGGACATACTGCGGGTACTTGTCGGCCAGCGCGGCGCGGGCCGTGGCCTCCTCCACGCGGTCCTGCACCAGACGGCCGTGCCCGTCCAGGCGGACCCACCACAGCCGCGACCAGTCCTCGTCGTACTCGTCGATCAGCAGGCAGGCGTGCCCCGTCGCCCGGATGTTCTCCAGCCGGCGTAGCCGCCGGTGGCGCTTGGGCTTCTCGTCCACCGCGTGGTAGGCGACGTCGTCGAGCAGGACGAAGCACACGGGCACCAGGTGGGGACGCCCATCCGCGCGGACGGTGGTCAGCCGGGCCACCCTGGCCGACCGGACCCGATGCCGGATCTCGTCGGCGGGCACAGGCCCGACGGTAACAGCCGACACCGGCCATGGTGACTCATTGTGGCTGCGGCGTCGTCGAGCCGATGGGTGTGCCGGCAACGCATGCGGGTACGCGCTGCCGACCGGACCCGGGGAGGCGTGATGGAGAGCGAGGCGCCCGACTACTTCCAGCCCGAGGCTGGGCTGGTTCTGACGCACCTGCTGATCGTGCGGGATGTGGACCGCTCCCGGGAGTTCTACCAGCGGGTGCTGGGGGCGACGGTGGTGCGGGAACGCCAGCCGGCGATCCTGCGGTTCCACAACAGCTACATCGTGATCAACGACGAAGGTGGCCCGACCGACGACAAGCCGGATGTGCAGGCGCAGGCGCCGCCGGATTCGCGGACGCTCAGCAGCGCGATGAACGTCCGGGTCACCGACGTCCGGGCGGTCTACGAGCAGTGGCGATCACGGGGTGGGGAGTTCCTGACCGAGCCGAAGGACCATGGCGTCGAGATCCGGTGTTACCTGCGGGATCCGGACGGCTACCTGATCGAGCTCGGCCAGGGCACCGGGATCCTCGCCGAGATGGGTCGCGCAGCCTCCGCCTGAGCCTGACGATAGGCGCCGGCACCCCTGGTCACGGCCAGACCAACCATCGTGATCGGGCCCCTGGTGATCAGGCGGCGGGTACCGCGAACGTCGTGGAGGATCTCGGCGCGAAGGTCTCGTACCTCGCGCTCGCCGTCGGCACCCGGGTACGACGTCGACTCGGCACCCGTCGGTCCTGCCAATTCCCCAGGGTAATGCGGTACGCAGCGCCGACCTCATCCCAGGTCGGTTCGTAGCCGACGGTGCCGAAGGCGATCGTCGGGCGGTAGAAACCGCTGCAGCGATCGAAGTGTCGGCCGGCGCGTCGATCGCACCTGGGCGAACATGGTGGCCATGGTGTTACCCAGACGGATGGCGCGGTTCAACCGGGTCGTCACCAACCGCGTAACCGGTCCGCTGGCCGGGCGGCTGCCCGGCTTCGGCGTCATCATCCACCGGGGCCGCCGCTCCGGTCGGGTGTACCGGACGCCGATCAATATCTTCCGGACGTCCGACGGTTACGTCGCCGCGCTGACCTACGGGGTCACCGACTGGGCGAGAAACGTACTGGCGGCCGGCGGCTGTGAGCTGGAGATCCGCGGCCGGCGAGTGCCACTCACCCGTCCCCGCCTCGTGCACGACCCCACCCGCCGGGACATGCCGCCGGTCGTCCGCCAGCTCGTCGGGGTGATCGGCGTGACCGACTTCCTCTATCTCGACACCGTGCCCGATGCAGACCACGTCCAGTAGGCAGATCTCCGCCGGCTTCCTACCGAAGGCTCGACGTTGGCAGCGAGTCGGCGAGTTCGGCGATAACCTCGGCGTGGCAGCGCTCCGGCACGCACCAGCAGCCGAGCCGGCGTCCGCGCAGGCCGGGGCGGAGGGCGAGGAGGTCGGGTCGGCCGAGCAGGTACGCCCGGTACTTGTCGAGGATCTCGTTTCGGGTGCCGTCAGGGCCGGGGCGGACTACGACCCCGCCACCGGCCAGGTCTCCGGACAGGTCGACTCGCAACCGCCTCGGTCGTCGATGATCGGTCGCCGCCGCCGACGAGGCGTTCACCCGATGGCGTAGCGCATCCCTCGCTCGGCGGATGAGCGTCATGTTCTCCTTCCGGGAACTGCTCAACGCCCGAAAGTCCGACCTCGCCCAGATCATCACCGCCGAGCATGGCAAGGTGCTCTCCGACGCCGCGGGGGAGATCCAGCGTGCGCTGGAGGCGGTCGAGTTCGAAGGATCGGCGGCGATCGGTGCGGGCCAGCACCAATGCGTGCGCGACCCGGCTCAACGTGGATCCATGGGGTTCGGGTGGGGTGTCACGGGCCGGCGGCCAACAGTCGGGTGATCTCTCCGGCGGCCGGATGCTCCGGAGCGATGGTCAGGAAGCGTTGCAGGGTGCGCGCCGCCTCGGCGGACCGGCTGTCGCGCTGCGCCAGCCCGAGCACGAGCAGGCCGTCCGGGGAGTCTGGGGAGCGGGTCAGCACCTCCCGCGCCGACTGCTCCGCGCCGGCGTTGTCGCCGGCCCGCAGCAGCGCGAAGGCGAGCCGCAGCTGGATCGCATCGTCGGGGCGGTCGCGCAGGGCCTCCCGGTACATCCGCGCTGCGGCGTCGTAGCGGGCCTGCCCCTCGAGGTCGCGGGCCAGCTGCACGGCGACCGTCACGGGATCGGCCGGTTCCGGATCCTGGCCCGGCCGGTCCAGGCGGCTGGCGGCCACCGTGACCGACGCGACGAGGCTCACCATTCCCACCGACACCGCGCGCCACGCCCGGCGTGCGGCCCGACCGGTGGGCGCCGCCTGCACCGCCGTGGCCCGCGCGGACGGAGTCGGGCGGGGACGCAGCGTGCGCAGGGCCGCGTAGCCGCCGGCCAGCAAGGTCAGCGCGGGTACGGCCCAGAGCAGCAGCTCCGCCCGGCGGGTCGGCGGGTCGGTCAGCACCTCCGGGCCGTAGCGCTGGACGAACCAGCGGCGGATCTCGTCGCGGTCCCGCCCCTGGGCCAGCTGGTCCGCCACCACCTGCCGCATGGCCGCCGCGATCGGCGACCGGGAGTCCGCCACCGACTCACCCTGGCAGGCCGGGCAGCGTAGACCCACTGCCACGGCGCGTACGGGGTCCTCCCGACCGGTGCCGCCGGTCGACCGGACCAGCCCCGCGCCCGCTGCGGCGATCAGCGCCGTGAGGACGAGTGCCCCAACGGCCGCGCGCCACCTCATCGGGCCAGCAACGGCGCCACCCGCTGCTCAAGCCACTGCCGGGTGACCACACCCTGCTGCCGGTCGACGATCCGGCCGTCCCGGTCCACCACGAACGTTTCCGGCACTGCCCGGACGCCCCAGTCGACCGCCCGGGTGCCCTCCGGGTCTGGCAGCACGGTCAACTCCCGTGCGCCGGTCTCGTCAAGTAGCGCCCGGACCGCCTCGGCGCCGTCCCGGACGTTCAGCCCCACCAGCCGCAGCCCACGGGGCGACCACTGCCGTTCCGTCTCGACCAGTAGCGGCAGCTCGTCCCGGCACGGGCCGCACCAGGAGGCGAACACGTTGACCAGCAGCACGTGGCCACGGGCTTCGGTCAGGTCGAACCGGCCACCATCCAGGGTGGCGCCCGTGAGCGCCGGGGCCGGCGCGGGGGTGACGCCGTTGGCGGCGCCGGCGTCGAGCGGCGTCGACGGTGACCGCAGGCCGAGGGCGACCACGGTGCCAACGGCGACGATGAGCACCAGCACCAGCGCCGGGCCAGGTCGCAGCAGGCGGCGGGCGGTCATCACCGGGCCCCGGCGGCGACCGGGTCAGGCGATGCCGCGACGACGTCCGGGCGTCGCGGACGGGCGGTGCGGATCGCCGCCAGGAGTCCCCCCGCGGCCGTCAGCGTGCCGCCGGCCCAGAGCAGCCCGACGAGCGGGTTCACCGCGAGCCGTACGGTCGCGCTGCCGCTGTCCGGGGCGACCGCGATCAGGGTGACGTACGTGTCCCGCAGCAGTCCGGTCTGGATCGCCGGCACCGTGACAGCGGTGTCCCGGGCGGGGTTGTAGCGTAGGGCGGGCCGGACCGTTCGTTCCCCGCCGCCCGCCTCGGTGAGCCGGAGCCGCGCCCGTACGGTCATACCCCCGCTGGCGCCGCTGCGGTCCACGCCGACCAGGCGCACGGACACGTCGCCCACCCGCAACGCCTCCCCAGTGTGGATGGTTCGCTCCGTGTCGCGGCCGTACGCGGAGGATCCCGCGACACCCACCGCAACCAGGGCGATCCCGGCGTGCGCGACCAGTCCGGCAGCCCTGCCCGGTCTCCGGTTCCGGCCGGAGCGCGGCCGCCGATCGGCCAGCTCTCCGGCCACGCCGGTGAGCACGAACGCCGCCGCTCCGAACGCGGTGAGCGCGGGCAGGCCGGGCCGGCTGAGCAGCCCCACCACGGCGACGGTGGCGAGCGCCACGGCGCCGGGTAGGGCGAGTCGCCGCAGCGCCTGCGTCCGGTCGCGGACCCGCAGGGCCGGCGTCACGCCCATCATCAGCAGCACCGCGATCGCCAGCGGTACCGCCGTCCGCTGGTAGTAGCCGGGTCCGACCGAGGTGCGCACCCCGCCGAGCGGTTCGGAGAGCAGCGGGAAGATCGTGCCGATCAGCACCACCGCCGCGATCGTCACCAGAAGCACGCCGTTGACCAGCACGGCCGTCATCCGGGACAGCAGCGGTGTGCTCCTGCCGTGGGCGGGTTCGGGATCGCGCCATCCGGTCAGGACCGTCGACACGACGAGCGTCAGCAGCACGAAGCCGAGCAGCATCGGCCCCAACGGCGAGTCGGTGAAGGCGTGCACGCTGGCTACCGCGCCGGACCGGGTAAGGAACGTGCCGAGCAGCACCAGCACGAAGCTCGCGGATGCCAGGGCCAGGTTCCAGCCGGCACGGCCGGCGGCGCGGCCCAGGGTGGCGTGCAGGAAGGCGGTGGCGGTCAGCCAGGGCAGCAGCGACGCGTTCTCCACCGGGTCCCACGCCCAGTAGCCGCCCCAGCCCAGCACCGCGTACGACCACCAGGCCCCGAGCCCGATGCCGGCGGTCAGCGCCGCCCACGCCGCCAGGGCCCAGGGTCGGGCGGCCCGTACCCAGCCCCGCCCCTGCTGGCCGGCCAGTGGTGCGGCGATCGCGAAGGCGAACGGCACGACCAGGCCGATGTAGCCGGCGTAGAGCAGGGGAGGGTGCACGCCCATCGCCGGGTGCTGCTGCAGCAGCGGGTTCGGCCCCGGGCCGTCGGCGGGTACCGGGTTCACCTCGCGGAACGGGTTCGCGGCGAAGGTGGACAGCGCGAAGAAGAACATGGTCACCGTGCTGACGACCACCATCGCGTAGGCGTGCAGCCGGGGCGGGTGCCGGCGGTGGGCCAGCAGTGCCGCGTACCCGGCGAGGATCAGCAGCCAGAGCAGCAGCGACCCGTCCAGGGCGGACCAGAGGCTCGTCAGCGTGTAGTACAACGGCACCTGGCGTCCGCCGTTCTCCGCCACGAAGCGGACGCTGAAGTCGTGCCGGAGCAGGGCCGCCTCCAGCAGCGCGCAGGCGACGGCGGCGGTTGCCAGGGTCGCGGCGGTCCCGAGGCGGGCCGCTCGGGTGGGCGTGGCGAACAGGGCCACCCGCAGCCAGAGCAGGGCGGTCAGGGTGGCGCAGAGCAGACCGACCGTGAGGCTGGCGGTGCCGAGGTCAGCGAGCATCGACCGACCCCGGCGGGGCGGTGGACGGGCGGTATTCGTTGCCGTGCCGGACCACGACGTGGTCGGAGCGGAACACCCTGTCCGGCGACAGGGTGCCCTCCACGACCGCCCCCTCGCCCTCCCGGAACGTCTCCGGTGGGACGCCGTACTGTTCGACGGTGATCTCGTGACCGTCCTCGGCGAGGCGGAACACCACGAGGTCGCCGGTGCGCCGCAGCGACCCGGGCACCACGTCGCCGCCGAGGCGTACCCGTTCCGAGGTCGCGTCCGGATCGCCGAGCACCTCGCCCGGAGTGCGGTAATAGGTCAGGGTCTCCCGGAGCGCGCTGGTGACCAGTAGCGCGCCGGCGGCGAGGAGCACGGCGACGACGGCGGTCCGGCCCCCGCGGCGACGGATCATCCGACACGGACCGGGACGCGGTCGGGGGCCGTGTCGGGGGTCAGCCGGCGTTCCAGCCGGACCACCCGGTACAGCAGGACGCAGAGCGCGGCGAGCGTCGCGGCGGCGACGGCGAGCAGCAGGGCGACGCCCATCCTGGGGTCGATGGGCGGGCGCTGCGGGGCGAGCACGGTCGCCTGCTGGTGCAGCGACCGCCACCAGACGACGGAAAAGTGCACCACCGGGACGAGCAGGAAGCTGGCCATCCCGACGACCGCGGCGGGCCGCGCCACCCGGTGGTCGCCTCCGTCTCGCGCGCCGGTCCGCTCTGCCAGCGAGCGGCGCAGGGCCAGGTAGCCGGCGTACGCGAGCAGCAGCAGGACGGTGCTGACCAGCCGGGGGTCCCACGCCCACCAGGCACCCCAGACCAGCTTCCCCCACAGTGACCCGGTGGCGATCGCGACGGCGGTCAGGGCCGCGCCGATCTCGGCGCCCGCCCGCGCGAACCGGTCCCAGCGAAGGTCGCCCCCGATCAGGTACGCGCCGCTGGCGGTCAGCACGACGGCGAACGCGGCGTAGGCAACCCAGGCCGCGGGGACGTGGAGGTACATCAGTCGCTGCGCCTGGCCCTGCACCTCGTCGGGGGGTGCCAGCCATCCACCGGCCACCGTCGCCGCCGCGGTGAGCCCGCCGGCGAGCCAGGCCATGGTCCGGCGGCCGGCGGCCGCTCTGCCGGTGTCCGCGACAAGGTCCACGGTGGAGGCTCGCATGATCTCCCTGTCCGCGCCCCCGGGGCGCTTGCGGATCGAGTTGCGGTATCACCATAAATCGGTCCAGTCGCACTCGTCGGGTTATCAGCCGCAAACAGGGATGAACGGGGTTCGGAAGGGCCTAGTGTCGCTCTCGGTGGACACGACAGCAGGGATGACCATGAGCGCTGCCCGACCCGCCGGGCGGCGCCGGCAACCGCGCCCGCTCCCGGTGCTGACGGCGCTGTGCGGCCTGGCCCTGCTCGCCGGATGCGGTGGTGACCCGCCGTCCGTCCTTAACCCCGCCGGCACGGGCGCCGCCCGGGTCGCCAACCTGTGGTGGCTGCTCTTCTGGATCTCGCTGGCGGTGGTCGCCGAGGTCATGGCGCTGCTGATCTGGGCGCTGGTGTTCCGGCGGGGCAACGTCCGGGTGCGCCACGGGCAGCCGCTCCGCTTCGTCGCGATCGCCGGAGCCGGGCTGCCGTTCGTCATTCTCGTCGCCGTCTACGGGGTGGGGCTGCGGGACCTCGCCGCGCTCGCCGTCGATCCCGACCCCGACGCCCCGACGGTGGAGGTGACCGGCCACAAGTGGTGGTGGGAGGTGCGCTATCCGGGGGCGTCCGGGGCGACCGCGAACGAGATCCACATTCCGGTGGGGGAGCGGGTGAAGGTCCGGCTGCGCACGGACGACGTGCTGCACAGCTTCTGGGTGCCGCAGCTCATGCCGAAGACGGACCTGATCGCCGGTGAGACCCGCGAGACCTGGTTGCGGGCGGAGCGGGCCGGCCGCTACCGCGGCCAGTGCGCCGAGTACTGCGGCACCCAGCACGCCCACATGGCCTTCCTGGTCGTGGCGGAACCCCGCACCGACTTCGACGCGTGGCTGACCCGCCTGAACGCCCCGGCCCGTCAGCCGCGCACGGAGGCCGAGCGCCGCGGCCAGCAGGCGTTCGTGCAGGGCACCTGCGCGGCCTGCCACGCGGTACGGGGCACCGGCGCCCAGGGCCAGGTGGGGCCCGACCTGTCGAACGTGGGATCCCGATGGAGCCTCGGCGCCGGGGCGGTACCGAATGACGCCGGACACCTCGGCGGCTGGATCGTCAACTCCCAGACGGTCAAGCCCGGCAACGCGATGCCCCCACAGCCGGTCGGCGCGGCCGCGCTGCCCGACCTGATCACGTACCTGCGGTCGCTGGATTAGGTCGGGGAGGGGGAACTATGGTCACGACCAGCACGTCGCCCGGCGTCAGCCGGGTGGACCTGGCCCGGCTGACGGAACACTGGGCGGAGTCGCGCTCGCTACGCGGCTGGTTCAGCACGGTCGACCACAAGAGGATCGGCCGGCGCTACCTGGTCACCGCCGGGGTCTTCTTCGTCCTCGCCGGACTCAGCGCCCTGGCCATGCGCACCCAGCTCGCCCGACCCGAGGCGGGACTGCTGTCGCCCGAGGAGTACAACCAGCTCTTCACCATGCACGGCACGGCGATGATCTTCCTGTTCGCCACACCGATGCTCTTCGGCTTCGGGAACTACCTCGTACCCCTGATGATCGGCGCCCGGGACATGGCGTTCCCGAGACTGAACGCCTTCGGCTACTGGGTCTTCCTGTTCGCCGGCCTGTTCATGTGGGCGAGCCTGCCCTTCGGCGCCGCCCCCAACAGCGGCTGGTTCGCGTACGCGCCGCTGAACTCCGAGCAGCACAACCCCGGCCTGCACATGGACGTCTACGCCCTCGGTCTGCTCTTCCTCGGCATATCCACGACCGCCGCCTCGATCAACTTCATCGTCACCGCGCTCAAGCTGCGGGCACCGGGAATGTCGCTCAACCGGGTACCGCTGTTCGTCTGGGCGATCGTCGCTACCGCGTTCATGGTGATCTTCGCGCTGCCGGCGCTGAACCTCGACAACGCGATGCTGTTCCTCGACCGCCGGTTCGACACCCACTTCTTCGACCCGTCGGCCGGCGGAAACGTCCTGCTCTGGCAGCACCTGTTCTGGATCTTCGGACACCCCGACGTGTACATCATCGTCATGCCGGGGCTGGGCATCGTTTCGGCGGTGCTACCCGCATTCACCCGGCGGGGCGTGGTCGGCTACCCGCTGATCGTGCTGTCCATCGTGGCGATCGCGATCATCTCGTTCGGGGTCTGGGTGCACCACATGTTCGCCACCGGGCTGCCGCAACTGTCGTACAGCTTCTTCAGCGCGGCCAGCACGATCATCACCATTCCGTCCGGGCTGCAGATCTTCGCCTGGCTGGCCACCATGCTGCTCGGCCGGCTGGTCATCCGGGTGCCGCTACTGTTCGTCGTCGGCTTCATCGTGACCTTCGTGCTCGGCGGCGTCACTGGCACGATGTTCGCCCTGACCGCGTTCGACCAGCAGGTCACCGACACCTACTTCGTGGTGGCGCACTTCCACTACGTGCTGATCGGCGGCGCGGTCTTCCCGATGCTCGCCGGCATCTACTACTGGCTGCCCAAGATCACCGGGCGGATGTACCACGAAGGGCTGGGGCGCTGGGCGTTCTGGCTGGTCTTCGCGGGCATGCACGTCACCTTCTTCCCCATGCACCTCTACGGTCTGTTCGGGATGCCCCGCCGGGTCTACACCTACGCCAGCGAGCCGGGCTGGGGCGGATGGAACCTGGTCAGCACCATCGGCTCCTACGTGCTCGCTCTCGGACTGCTGCTCGTGCTCGTCGGCGTGGTGCACGCCGTCCGCCGGGGTCGGCCCGCCCCGCCGGACCCCTGGCGCGCCGACACCCTGGAATGGGCCACCACGTCGCCGCCCGAGCCGTACAACTTCCCCGTCCTGCCTCGGGTGCACAGCCTGCACCCGGTGTGGGACGAACGGACCGCCGAGTCGACCGGCGAGGGGGCGACCGCGGACCGCATCCTCAGCGAGGGACGCAACACACTGCTCACCAGCGAACTGGACGGCCGCGTCGAACGCCCGGTGCCGATGCCGGAGTCAACGCTCAAGCCCCTCGTGCTCGCCGCCGCGTTGCTGGTCCTCTTCGCCGCTCTGCTCGTCGCCTGGTACCCGGTGGCGGCCGTCGCCGCGGTGGTGGTGGCCGCGACGATCGCGGTCTGGCTCTGGCCAGCTGGACCGAGCCGGACGAGCGGGGTGGCGACACCATGACGGATCGGGGCGGGATCATGGCGGCCACTGGCGCCGAGGCGCTGAGCACCGAGCTGCCAGCCGGTCGATCGACCGGCTGGTGGGGCATGGTGATGTTCGTGGCCACCGAGGCCACCCTCTTCGCCTGCCTGCTCGGCAGCTACTTCTACCTCCGCTTCCAGTACGGCCCCCAGTGGCCGCCGGGCGCCATCGGGGCCCCGGAACTGCTCAAGCCGTTGATCATGACCGCCGTGCTGCTGCCCAGCAGTCTGCCCATGGTGTGGGCCGAACGCGGCAGCCGGCACGGCCGGCGGTGGCAGCTGCGGTGCGGCCTGGGCGGCACCATGGTGCTCGGGCTGACCTTCCTGACCCTGCAGGCCATCGAGTACGCCGAGAAGCTCCGGCACTTCACCCTGACCACCGACGTGTACGGGTCGCTGTTCTACCTGATCACCGGTTTCCACGGGCTGCACGTCCTGGTCGGCCTGACCATGATCGGCTGGCTGCTCGCTGCCGCCCTGAGCGGCGGCACCATCGACGCTCACCGGCGCGAGCGGGTCCGCAACACCGCCATCTACTGGCACTTCGTCGACGCGGTGTGGGCCGCCATCCTGTTCACCATCTACCTCTCCCCACGACTATGACCACCACACCACCCGGGCCACGGGCCCGTCTGACCGGCGGGGTGCTGCTCTGGTACGGCGTCCTCGGCGGCGGCGTCGCTTGGGCCGTACACGTGCTCGCCGCCTGGGGCCTCGACGAACTCGCCTGCGCCGCCGGCTCCGACCGCGTCCTCGCCATGCCGCTCGGGCGGGTCGTCGGGCTCGCGGTGATCGTCCCGGCCCTGGTCACCGCGGGCTCGCTGGCGGTCGCCGCCCTGGCGTGGCGACGCACCGCCCGCGCGCAGGCCACGGGCACCCAGGACCGGGCGTACGGCCGGTCCCGGATGCTCGCCGTGGTGGGCGTCTGGGTCAACCTGCTGTTCCTGACGATCATCGTGCTCGGCGGGGTCGCCGTGCTGGTGCTGCCGCCATGTCAGCTCTGAGCGTCCACCAGGCACACGGGCCCGGCCAGAGCCCGCTGGCCGAGAGCCTGCTGGCGATGCTCGTCGTCGTCACGGTCTGCCTGCTGGCAGCCGGCTACGGGCGGGGCGTCCAGGAGCTGTGGTCGCGCCGCGGCGCGGGGCACGTGGTCCCCCGCCGGCGGGTGGCCGCGTTCGGCGCCGGACTGCTGGTGGTGCTCGGCACTGAGCACGGGCCGGCGCACGAGATGGCGGAGTCCTCCTTGGCCGGGCACATGGCTCAGCACATGCTGCTCCTGCTGGTGGCCGGGCCGTTGCTCGCGGCCGGCGCGGCGGGGCTGCCGCTGAGCATGGCCGTGCCGCTCCCGCTGCGCCGGCTGCTCGCCCGCTGCCGGGTGGCGCCGCCGATGCGCCGGCTGCGCCACCCGGGCACGTACGCCCTGCTGGCCGGTGGCGGGCAGACCGTCGTGCTCTGGTTCTGGCACCTGCCCGGGCCGTACGCGGCCGCGGTCGACCGTCCCGCCGTGCACGCCACCGAGCATCTGTGCTTCCTGGCCACGGCCTGGCTGTTCTGGGCGCCGGTGCTCGGCTCGCCACGGCACCGCGCCCCCGCCCCGGTGACGGTGCTGCTGCTGGCCGGCACCATGCTGCCCGCCTCGGCCCTCGGCGCCGTGCTCACCTTCGCCCCGCAACCGATCTATCCGCGGCGGGTGTTCGGCGCCGACCCGCTGGCCGACCAGCAACTCGCCGGCCTGTTGATGTGGGCGCCGATGGACCTGGCCGTGCTGGTCGTGGCGCTGACCGTGTTCCTGGGCTGGCTGCTGCGGATGGACCGCGACCGGCCCGACGGCCTGCGCGGGGGGCCGCCACCCGGAGGGACCCGCCCGATGGCGACCACAGCTGAAGCGGAAGGGATGGTGCCATGATGCTGCCCCGCCGGCTCTGGGCACTCGGTGCGGCCCTCATGATCCTGCCGATGGTCGCGGTTACCGCCTGCGCCTCGACGGCCCCACCGCCACCACCGGAGTCGCGCAACGGACGGCCCGACCGCGGCGCGGAGCTGATCGCCCAGTACGGCTGCGGGTCGTGCCACACCATCCCCGGCATCAACCGCGCCGACGGCCTGGTCGGCCCGCCCCTGACTCGGTTCGGCGCCCGCTCCTACATCGCCGGTCAACTGCCCAACAACGCCGACAACCTCCGGCGCTGGATCGCCGATCCCCAGGCCGTGGAGCCCGGGACCGCCATGCCGAACCTCGGTATCAGTGCCATTGACGCCCAGGACATCGCCGCCTACCTCTACACGCTGGACTGACCGATGCGGCACTCACGAGCCGCGGCCCGGCGGCTCACCCTGCATCCCCGCCGGATGCTCGCGGTCGGAGCCGTGCTGGTGCTCGCCGCCGGTCCGGTGGCGCTCGCCCCCGAGCCGACCCCCGGGGCGGCGACCCCGGCCGCGTCCGCGCCGTCGTCGAACCCGGCGGACCGGGGCACCGAGCTCTACCTGCAGCAGTGCGCGAGTTGCCACGGTGAGCAGGGGCGGGGCACGCAGCGGGGCCCGTCGCTGATCGGCGTCGGCCCCGCCTCGGTCGACTTCCAGGTCTCCACCGGACGGATGCCGCTGTCGCGGGAGGAGCAGCAGGCCCGGCGCGCGGAACCGGTGTTCTCGGCCGACGACATCCGCGCACTGGTGGGCCACGTCGGCAGCTTCGGCGGGGGTGGTCCGCAGATACCCCGGGTCGCCCCGGGCAACCTGGCCTCCGGTCAGGAGATCTTCGCCGCCAACTGCGCACCCTGCCATGGGGCCACCGGCGCGGGCACCGCGCTGACCGACGGCTGGACCGCCCCGCCGCTGTACGACACCACAGCGACGCAGGTCGCCGAGGCGGTCCGGGTCGGCCCCGGGCTGATGCCGGTCTTTCCCAGCCAGGTGCTCGACGACCAGCAGGTCAACGACCTCACCGCGTACGTGCAGCGGCTCCGCGGCGAGCGGCTGGACCGGGGCGGCAACCCCCTCGGTCGGCTCGGCCCGCTGGCCGAGGGACTGGTCGCCTGGGTGGCCGTCCTGGGTCTGCTGGTGGCAGCCGCGCGGTGGCTGGGCAGGAGGGCGGGGGAGTGAGCGCGCGGCGTCCCTCGGCGAGCGAGCGGGCGGCCAGTCGCCGGACCGTCGTCGCGTTTCTGGTCAGCGCCGCCGGGGCGGTGGGCTTCGCGGTGACGTACGCGGTGGGCGGCGACACCCGCTGGGAGGGGGTCTGTCTCGCGGTGGCCTTCGCCGGGCTGGCCGTGGGCCTCGCCATCTGGGGCCGGCGGCTCGTGCCGGTCGACGGGTACGTCGAGGAGCACGAGGGCTTCGCGCCGCCTCCGACCGAGCAGGCGATGACCGCCGCAGTGCTCGCCGCGCCGGACAGCCCGGTGCGGCGGCGGGGCCTGCTCGCCGCGCTCGGGCTCGCGCTGAGCGCGCTCGGCGCCGCCGCGCTGTTCCCGCTGCGCTCCCTGCTGCCCTCCGGTCGGGCCCACCCGCTCCAGGCACGCAGAGACACCCCATGGGGACTCGGCGTGCGGCTGGTCACCGCGGACGGACGGCCACTGCGGCTGCAGGACGTGCCCGCCGGCACCGCGGTCGGGATCTTTCCCGAGGGCCACCTCGACACCGGGGACGGCCCCGCTTTCGCGGTCCGCCTTGATCCGGAACGCTTCGCCCGCCCGCCCTCCGCCGGTCACCTGAACGGGCTGGTCGTCTACTCGCTGCTCTGCACGCACGCAGGGTGCCCGGTCCGGATCTACCTCAAGGGCACCGGGCAGGTGCTCTGTCCCTGCCATCAGTCCTCCTTCGACCTGCTGGCAGATGCCCGGCCGGTGGCCGGTCCGGCGGCCCGGGCGCTGCCAGGGCTGCCGATCGAGGTCGGACCGGACGGCTTCCTCCGCGCGACCGGTGACTTCACCGTGCCGCCCGGCGCGGGCTTCTGGAGCTCACCATGATCACCGACCATCTGGCCCGGGCCCTGGACGACCGGCTACGGCTCTCGCCGATCACCCGCCGGGCGCTGGTGAAGGTCTTTCCCGACCACTGGTCGTTCATGCTCGGCGAGATCGCGCTCTACTCGTTCATCGCGCTGATCCTCACCGGCGTCTACCTGACCTTCTTCTTCGACGCCAGCTCCGCCGACCGGGTCTACCGCGGCGCGTACGCCCCGCTGGACGGCGCCACCACCTCCGCGGCGTACGCCTCGACGGTGCGGCTCAGCTGGGACGTCCGGGCCGGCCTGCTGATCCGGCAGACCCACCACTGGGCCGCGCTGGTCTTCGTCGCGGCCATCGTGCTGCACCTGGCGCGGATCTTCTTCACCGGGGCGTTCCGCAAACCCCGTGAGCTCAACTGGCTGATCGGCGTGACCATGCTGACCCTCGCCCTGGCCAACGGCTTCACCGGCTACTCCCTGCCGGACGACCTGCTCTCCGGGCTGGGCCTGCGGATCATCACCTCGGTGGTGGAGTCGATCCCCCTGGTCGGGGCGTGGCTGGTTTCCCTGGCCCTGGGCGGGGAGTTCCCCTCCGACGAGATGATCCCCCGGATGTTCGTCGCCCACGTGCTGCTGGTGCCGGCTGTCCTCGTCGCCCTCGTGTCGCTGCACATGGGCATCCTGGTGCGGCAGAAGCACAGCCAGTTCCCCGGTCCGGGGCGGACCGAGCACAACGTCGTCGGCTCCCGGCTGTGGCCGAGCTACACCCTGCGCACGCTCGCCCTGTTCGCCTGGGTGCTGGCGGTACTGTTCGCCCTCGGCGGCCTGATCCAGATCAACCCGGTCTGGCTCTACGGGCCCTTCGAACCGGCCCAGTCCACCGCGCCGGCCCAGCCCGACTGGTACGTCGCCTGGGGTGATGGGGCCCTGCGGCTGTTCCCGCCGCTGGAGTTCCGCGTCGCCGGGCATCTGGTGCCCGCGCCGTTCTTCCCCGGCGTGGTGCTCGGCGGGTTGACCTTCCTCGTCCTCTACGCGTGGCCGTTCGTCGAACGGCTGCGTACCGGCGATCGCCGGCAGCACCACCTGCTCGACCGGCCCCGCGACCATCCCGTCCGGATGGGCATCGGTGTGGCCGCGCTGACCTTCTACGCGGTACTCACGGTGGCGGCCGGCGACGACATCATCGCCCGCGTGCTGCGGGTGCCGATCTACGACCTGCTGTCGGTGTTCCAGGTGCTGGTGCTCGTCCTGCCGATCCTGGCCGGGGCGCTCGCCTTCCTGACCGCGCGGGCGCTGCACCGCGGCGGCGCAGCCGGCGTCGGCGAACTCACCCGCGCGGACCTGCGGCGGGCCGCCCACCGCTCGCCTCACCCGCCCGAGGGCGAGGGTGGACCGGAAACACCCGCCCTGGACAGGCCGGGGGAGCGAATCGAGCTGTGGCCGGAGGGCGACCTGTGGCGTTGGCGTTACCGCGACGAGGCCCGGCACCTCGTCATCGGCGGGAACCGGGCCCTGCGCTCGGAGGAGGAAGCGATCTCGGCCTCCCGGCTCGCGTACCCGGGGGTCGACCGGGTGGTGGTGCCCGGACCGCCGCCGGCGCCACCGCCCGGGCCGATCCGCGCCGCCCTGCGCCGTTGGGGCCGGGCGGCGGCCGTCGGGTCGCTGCTGCTCGCAGCCCTCGTCGAGAAACGGCGGGACCGCCGGGAGCGGGAACGGGTGGACGGCCCGACGCCGCCGGAGCCGGCGGAAGAGGCGCCGACCGGGGATAGGCGGACATGACACACCTGGTGGGGCGCGTGGAGGGAAAGGGCCGATGAAGGCTCCGCCGTCGCCGAGGGTGGCGCGACCGGTGATGTATCACCAACGAGGATCAGGGTCGGGATCATGGCACGGCCCCCTCCATGTCCCCGCACCGCCGTCCCTTCAAGAACGTCCCCAGACCGCTCCGGCGGCCACGTGGACCGCCTCAGCCGGCTTGTTTGAGCTCCACCGATCACGCTCAGGAAACGTGCGAGGCGTACGTCGAGTGGCCCGGATCAGACCTGCGGGATGACGTTCTTGCCGTACGACGAGAGGGTCTTCTCCTTGTCGTCATGCATGAGGTAGAGGGCGAAGTTGTGCACCCCGATCTCCTTGAGCTCCTGCAGCCGGTCGACATGGGCTGACTCGGGGCCGACGAGGCAGAACCGGTCGACGATCTCATCGGGCACGAAGTCGGTGGACGGATTGCCGGCACGGCCGTGGTGTGCATAGTCGTAGCCCTCGCGCCCCCTGATGTAGTCGGTGAGCGCCTTCGGCACGACCCCGGAATCACCGTAGCGGGCGACCAGGTCGGCCACGTGGTTGCCGACCATGCCGCCGAACCAGCGCAGCTGATCCCGTTGGTGCGCGAGATTGGTGCCCACGTAAGCCGGCGCGGCCACGCACATCGTGATCGAGTCCGGATCTCGACCTGCTGCGGTGGCCGCATCGCGTACCGAGCCGATCGTCCAGCGGGCGATGTCGGGATCGGCCGTCTGCAGGATGAAGCCGTCGGCCTGCTCGCCGACCAGCCGCAGCGCTTTCGGGCCGTAGGCGGCCATCCAGATCTCCAGCCTGCCGTCCCGCACCCACGGGATGCGCACCGGCGTGCCGTGGTGTTCGACCTCGTTGCCTTCGGCCAGCTCCTTGATCACGTGCATCGCTTCTTTCAGCGTGGCCAGGCTCGCCGGCGGCTGCCCGATGACCCGCCGGGCCGAGTCGCCGCGGCCAATCCCGCACACCGTGCGGTTGCCGAACATGTCGTTGAGCGTGGCGAAGAGCGACGCGGTGACCGACCAGTCGCGCGTGCTCGGGTTGGTCACCATCGGCCCGACGATCAGGTGCTTGGTTGCGGCGAGGACCTGCGAGTAGATGACGAACGGCTCCTGCCACAGCACGCAGGAGTCGAACGTCCACCCGTAGCGAAACCCGTTGTCCTCGGCGGCGGTGAGGCCGGCCACGACGTCGCGAGCTGGCGGGTCGGTCTGAAGTACGACACCGAAGTCCACCGCTTCTCCTTTTAGACCAGGTACTGATTGAGATCGCGCTTCAGGAACCTGCCGTGCCCGGCCGCGCCGTGGAAGGCGTTGTCGTCGACCACGACTCGACCACGGGACAGCACGGTCGAGACCTTCCCGGTCAGCTCCATGCCCTCGTACGCGGAATAGTCCACGTTCATGTGGTGGCTGCTGGCCGAGATGGTCTGCCGGGCCGTCGGGTCGTACACCGTGATGTCCGCGTCGGCGCCCGGCGCGATGACGCCCTTGCGCGGGTAGAGCCCGAACATCCTGGCGGGCGTGGTCGAGCTGATCTCCACCCAGCGCGGCAGGGTGATCTCGCCTTTCACGACGCCCTGATAGAGCAGGTCCATCCGGTGCTCGACGCCGGGCATCCCGTTCGGGATCTTGGAGAAGTCTCCCCGGCCCAGCTCCTTCTGGTCCTTGAAGCAGAAGGGGCAGTGGTCGGTGGACACCAGCGACAGGTCGTTGGTGCGCAGGCCCCGCCACAGTTCCGCCTGGTGCTCCTTGGGGCGCAGCGGGGGAGAGGCGACGTACTTCGCGCCCTCGAAGTCGGGCTTGGCCAGATCCTCCAGCGACAGGAACAGGTACTGCGGGCAGGTCTCGGCGAACACGTTCTGCCCGGTGTCACGCGCCTGGGTGACCGCGTCCAGGGCGTGCGCGGCGGAGAGATGCACGATGTACAGCGGCGAGCCGGTGACCTTGGCCAGCGCGATCGCCCGCGAGGTCGCCTCGCCCTCCAGCTCGGGCGGCCGGGTCAGGCCGTGCTGCACCGGGTCCGTCTGACCGTTGGCCAGCGCCTCGAGGACGAGCTGGTCGATGGCGATGCCGTTCTCTGCGTGCATCATGACCATCGACCCGGTGTCCCGGGCCTTCTGCATCGCCCGCAGGATCTCCCCGTCGGTGGCGTAGAAGACCCCCGGATAGGCCATGAACATCTTGAACGTGTTGACGCCCGCGTCGATGCAGGCGTCCATCTCCTTCAGAGACGTGTCGTTGACGTCTGAGATGATCATGTGGAACCCGTAGTCGATCGCGCAGTTGCCGTCGGCCTTGCTGTGCCACTTGTCCAGCGCGGACAGCACGGACGTGCCCTTGCCCTGTACGGCGAAGTCGACGATGGTCGTCGTGCCGCCCCAGGCTGCCGCGATTGTCCCGGTCTCGAAATTGTCCGCCGAGAACGTGCCGCCGAACGGCATCTCCATGTGGGTGTGGCCGTCGATGCCGCCCGGCACCACGTACTTCCCGGTGGCGTCGATCACGCGCTCGGCACCGGACGCCCACTGCTCGGCCAGACCCGAGTCGGGCGCTGCGAGCGCCGCTATCCGCTCGCCCTCGACCAGCACGTCCGCCGGGTACGCCCCGGTGGCGTTGACGATTGTTCCGTTGCGGATGACGATGCTCACGGCTTCACCAGCGATTCGTACGTGTCGGGACGGCGGTCGCGGTAGAAGGCCCACAGGTCACGGACCTCGGCCAGCTTGTCCATGTCCAGGTCGCGGACGACAACCTCCGCTTCGCTGTCCGACGCCGCGTCGCCGACCAGTTGCCCGCGCGGGTCCACGAAGTACGACTGGCCGTAGAAGTCGTTGTCGCCCAACGGTTCCACGCCGACCCGGTTGATCGCGCCGACGTAGTACTCGTTGGCGACCGCGGCCGCGGGCTGCTCCAGCCGCCACAGGTACTCCGACAGGCCGCGGCTGGTCGCCGACGGGTTGAAAACGATCTTCGCGCCGGCCAGGCCGAGCGCCCGCCAGCCCTCGGGAAAGTGCCGCTCGTAGCAGATGTAGACGCCGATGCGCCCCACGGCGGTGTCGAACACCGGATAGCCGAGGTTCCCCGGCCGGAAGTAGAACTTCTCCCAGAACCCCTTCACCTGCGGAATGTGGTTCTTCCGGTGCTTGCCGAGGTAGGTGCCGTCGGCGTCGATCACCGCGGCGGTGTTGTAGTAGACACCGGGCTGCTCCTGCTCGTACATCGGCACGATCAGCACCACGCCGTGCTGCTCGGCGACCTCGCGCATCAGCGCGGTCGTCGGCCCGTCCGGGATGGCCTCCGTGTACGAGTAGTAGTCCGCGTCCTGGATCTGGCAGAAGTACGGGCCGTAGAACAACTCCTGCAGGCAGACCACCTGTGCGCCCTGCGAGGCGGCGCTGCGGATGGCGTCGACCGCGTTGGCGATCATCGACTCCTTGTCGCCGGTCCACTTCTGCTGCACCAGCCCGGCTCGGATGATGTTGCTCATCTCTCCCCCTTCGCGTGCGCGGTGCGCGGTATCGACAGCGCCAGGTAGACGAGGAACCCGCCGATCAGACCGACCACCCAGCTGTAGTCGTAGAGCGGCTTGAGGAACGGGATGAGCCCGTCCTCCGGGAACGGCCCCTTGCCGGGTGCGGAGTAGGCGCCACCCACCGCGAGGACCGCGCCGACGACGGTGGCGACGATGGCGGCCCAGTTCCACCCGCCGGCGAACCAGTACCTGCCCTCGGGCCGGTAGAGGGCCGGCAGTTGGAGGCTGGTGCGGTAGCGGATCCAGTACCCGCCGATGAGTACGCCGGCGACGGCGCCGAGCAGGCCGCCGTAGAACCCGAGCCAGACGAAGATGTAGATGTTGGGGTCCTGCACCAGGCGCCACGGTTGGATCAGGATGCCGAGCACGCCGGTGATCAGGCCTCCGGTCCGGAA
The DNA here is from genome assembly GCF_042897975.1 of Micromonospora sp. NPDC000668. Taxonomy (NCBI): domain Bacteria; kingdom Bacillati; phylum Actinomycetota; class Actinomycetes; order Micromonosporales; family Micromonosporaceae; genus Micromonospora; species Micromonospora sp. NPDC000668. The sequence continues at coordinate 677,520 of NZ_JBIAYP010000001.1, read as the reverse complement.
GTTGATCAGTCGGGGCAGGGCGTTGGAGAAGTCGTACGCCGGGCTGACCGTGTTCGCCGCGACGTTCACCGACAGCGTGGCGACCACGACCGTGAACAGGCCGAGTGCGACGACCAGCGGGTTCTCGAACTTGGCCGCGAGCTGGATGGGGTCCCAGATCGCCTCACCGTAGATCACGGCCGTGCCCGAGGTGATCATGATCGACAGGATGGCGAAGAACGACATCGTGGTGGGTAGACCGAGGATCTGGCCGTACGCCTGCTGCCGCTGACTGCCGCCGAACCGGGTGAAGTCGGGGATGTTCAGCGACAGCGTCGCCCAGAAGGCGATCATCCCCATCAGTGACGGCGCGAACAGCTTCCAGAAGTCGGCGCCCCAGCCCAGCTTCGACGGCTGGGACAGGATCGGGCCGAGCCCGCCCGCCTCGACCATCACCCAGATCAGCAGGGCGACGGCGACCACGATGACGAACGGTGCGGCCCAGTTCTCGAAGCGCCGCAGGGTGTCCATGCCCCGCCAGATGATCGCCATCTCGATCGCCCAGAACAGGAAGAACGAGGCCCACAGCGTCCACGGGTAGTCCATCACCGTCGCCGCGTCGACCCACCAGGAGCCGAGCAGCTTGCCGGCGATCGCGTAGATCGCCTCGCCGCCGATCCAGGTCTGGATGCCGAACCAGCCGCACGCGATGAAGGCGCGGAGCAGGGCCGGGACGTTCGCGCCGCGGACTCCGTAGAACGCGCGGGCGAAGACCGGGAACGGGATCCCGTACTTCGTGCCCGCGTGGCTGTTCAACAGCATCGGGATCAGGACCAGCAGATTGCCCAGCGTGATCGTGAGGAACGCCTGCACCCAGTTCATGCCGAGCTGGATGAGCCCGGCGGCGAGCAGGTAGGTGGGGATGTTGTGCGCCATGCCGATCCACAGCGCCGCGAAGTTGTACGTGGTCCAGGTGCGCTTCTCGATGGGCACCGGGGCGAGCTCTTCGTTGAAGTACGGGCTGTCGGCGATCGTGGAGAAATCACGCAGCTCGACTCGGCCATCCGGATGGGTGATCTGTGTGCCCGGCTCGACCGCGGTGGTCTCGGCGGGGGGCAGGGGTTCAACGGCCATCGGTCACCTCCCTGTCACGCTGCCGCAACAGCGGCCGTCCAACCGGCGCGTGCTGCGGGTGGGGGCGGATCAGCACGATCTTTATCTCGGAATGGTGGGCGTCCCGGACCCGCCACGGGCAGCGGCAAAGTGTCCACGCTTGCCATGATCGGGGCACACTCTGTCCACGGGCATGCCCGCACGGAGCTGTCAATCGCCACGGTGGATGGATTCGGGCCTTCTGCCGGACCCTTGACCGTCACGCGTCGTCGAGTTCGTGCACCAGCAGCGCCACGTACAACGACAACCTCGACTCCGGGTCCTCCAGCGACACCCCGAGCACCTGCGCGATCCGCGACAGCTGCTGGTAGTAGGCCGTACGTGACAGGTGCGCGGCGCCGGCCGCCGCCGACTTGTTCCCGCCCTGCTCGCAGAAGCAGCGCAGCAGCTCCACGAGTCGGCTGCCCTGGCTGTCATCGCGCGCCAACAGGGGCCCGAGCTCCCGGTGAGCGAAGGCCCGGACACGCTCGTCCTCGCGCAGCAGGTGCAGCAGGCCACGCAGTCGCACGTCGTCCAGCCGGTGGTAGACCTGGGTGCTGGGGGAGCGTAGCGCGGCACCGGCGACGTGTGCGGCCTCGCCAAGACTGCGCCGCACATCGGACACCTGCGACACCGTCGTGCCGACGGCCACCACCACGGCACTGGCCGCCGAGCGGTGAACTTCTCTGGCCAACCGCCGCAGGATCGCATCGACCTCCGCCTGCGCTGGCAACGACAACAACGCGCGCACGCTGGTGTCGTCCACGACGCCCACCAACGCCGGCACACTCACCCGTCGCGCGGCCAACGCGGTGGCCTCCGCGAGGTCCCGCAACACCTCCTGCGTGGCCAGTGCGGGGGCGCGCGGCGTGATGCTCCCCGGTCGGATCGCCACCCCGACCAGTTTCCGCCGCTCCAGCGCAACGCCCAACGCGGCCGCCCGGGTGGTCAGATCAGGAGGAGGCAGGGCCTGGCCGAGCAGTTGCGCGAGCAACATCCGGTGCGTCTGCCGCTCCAGGCTCTCCCGATCCCGCGCCACGAGCCGGTGCACCGCCAGTGCCGACGCGGCCCGCTCCGCGACCACCACGTGACGGTGCGGGGGAGGGGCTGGCGAGAGCAGAACGAGCCGTCCCCAGTCGGCGCCCTGCGCGCCGACCGCGGTGATCAGCCAGCCGGCTTCCTCGTCGTAGGCGGTCCGTTGGGACACCGCCACGGACCGGGATCGCTGCCCCCAGTCGGTCAGCAGCTCGATCGGGTCCTGGCCGGCCGCGTCGTACGCGAGCACGTCGTGCCCCAGCGTCTCCAGGACGACCGGCAGCCCGGAGATCCTCGCGACCTCGCGCAACACCTCGGCTGGCTCCGCGCCGGCGACCGTGAGCGCGGTGAACGTCTCGTGCACCTGCTCAGCCGCCCGCAGCTCGGCGAGCTGCGCGTCCACGATCAACGCGACGACCGCCTCCGTGACGGACACGAACTGGGTCTCCCGCGCCAGCGTGATCAATGGAAGCCTGTGTCGTTCCGCGGCCGCCACCAGCGCGTCCGGCACGTGGTCGCTCCAGCGCCGGACCAACTCCACCACGAGCCCCGCCGCGCCGACCGCGGCCAGGTCGTCCACGTACGCCGTCAGTGCCGTTTCCTCGTCCGGCAGCGCGATGCCGGTGGTCAGCACGAGCTCGCCGCCGCGCAGCAGATGAGCGATGTCGGCGACCTCCGCCGCATGAACCCATCGGACGGGCCGCTGCATGCCGGCGGACCCCGCGACGACGCGTGGCCGACCGCGCCGGATCACGGGCAGCGCCACCGCTTCTGCGACCGTCGGGTACATGCCGCCTCCCCTGCGCGGTTGCACACAACGTAGCGCCATCGATGCCGACCCGTACAGATTGTCGGTGGCGGCGACCACCGAAGTCTCGGGACACTCGGCTGAGGTTCGAGATACGGAGGACGCGATGGCGCATCGGGAGTTGCTGCATCGACACCGGTCCGTGCTGCCGAAGTGGCTTGCCCTCTATTACGAGGAGCCGATTGAGATTGCCAGCGCGCACGGTCGCCGGGTGACCGATCGCGAGGGCCGCACGTACCTCGACTTCTTCGGCGGCATTCTCACTAACTCGGTCGGCTACGACGTGGCCGAGATCAGCGACGCGGTCCGCTCGCAGCTCGACACCGGCGTGCTGCACTCCTCGACGCTGTACCTGATCGAGTCGCAGGTCGAGCTCGCCGAGAAGATCGCGCGCCTGTCCGGGATCCCGGACGCGAAGGTGTTCTTCACGAACTCGGGTACGGAGGCCAACGAGACCGCGTTGATGCTCGCCACGCAGTACCGCCGCAGCGGGCAGGTGCTCGCGCTGCGCAACTCGTACCACGGGCGTGCGTTCGCCACCGTCGCGATCACCGGAATCCGCGGCTGGTCGGCCAGTGAGCTCAGCCCGATCAAGGTGAGCTGGGTGCACGGTGGATACCGGTACCGCAGCCCCTTCAAGGACCTGTCGGACGCCGATTACGTCAAGGCGTGCGTCGCCGACCTGCGCGAAGTGATCGAGACCGCGACCGCCGGCGACGTGGCGTGCATGATCGTCGAGCCGATCCAGGGCGTGGGCGGTTTCGCCTCCCCGCCGGACGGCCTGTTCCGCGAGTTCAAGAAGGTGCTCGACGAGTACGGCATCCTGCTCGTCTCCGACGAGGTCCAGACCGGTTGGGGCCGTACCGGCGAGCACTTCTGGGGCATCCAGGCGCACGACGTCGTGCCGGACGCGATGACCTTCGCCAAAGGACTCGGCAATGGTCTGGCGATCGGCGGCGTCGTCGCGCGCGCGGAACTCATGGACTGTCTGCAGGCCAACTCGATCTCCACCTTCGGTGGCAACCCGATCTCCACCGCGGGGGCCCTTGCCACCCTCAACTACCTCCTCGACCACGACCTGCAGGCGAACGCCGCAAAGCTGGGCAACCGCCTGATCCATGGCCTTCGCTCGGTCGCCGCGACGCATCCGGTGGTCGGCGACGTACGCGGCAAGGGTCTGATGCTCGCCCTCGAGTTCGTCGGCCCGGCCGGCGAACCCAATCCCGCGGCCGCAGCCGCCCTGCTGGAGGAAGCGCGCAGTCGCGGACTGCTGGTCGGCAAGGGCGGCCTGCACGGCAACGTGATCCGGCTGGCGCCGCCGATGACGCTCACCGAGGACGAGGCCGACGAGGCGCTGGGCATCCTCGCTGAGGCAATTGAGGCGGTGTCGGCATGAGGATCACGCACTGGATCGGCGGCAAGGCATGGACCGGCATCGCCCAGCGCACGGGTGACGTGTACGACCCCGCGACGGGTCAGGTCGGCGGGCAGGTCGATTTCGCCAGCGCCTCGGACGTCGACGAGGCGGTCACCGCCGCCCGCGAAGCCTTCTCCCGGTGGCGCAACGCCTCCCTCGCCCAACGCGCGAACGTGATGTTCGCGTTCCGCGAACTGCTCAACGCCCGGAAGTCCGACCTCGCCGAGATCATCACCGCCGAGCACGGCAAGGTGCTCTCCGACGCGGCGGGCGAGATACAGCGTGCGCTGGAGGCGGTGGAGTTCGCCTGCGGCATCCCGCAGTTGCTCAAGGGCGGGTTCAGCGAGAACGCCTCGACCAAGGTGGACGTGTACTCGATCCAGCAGCCGCTCGGCGTGGTCGGGGTGATCTCCCCGTTCAACTTCCCGGCGATGGTGCCGCTGTGGTTCGTGCCCAACGCCATCGCCTGCGGCAACACCGTGGTGCTGAAGCCGAGCGAGAAGGACCCCTCCGCGGCGAACTTCCTGGCGGAGCTCTTCGCCGAGGCCGGGCTACCGGATGGCGTGTTCAACGTCGTGCACGGCGACAAGGAGGCGGTCGACCGGATCCTCGAGCATCCGGAGGTCAAGGCGGTCTCGTTCGTCGGGTCGACGCCGATCGCCCGGTACGTCTACGAAACCGGAACGCGCAACGGCAAGCGGGTGCAGGCGCTCGGCGGCGCGAAGAACCACATGGTCGTGCTGCCCGACGCCGACCTCGACCTCGCCGCGGACGCCGCCGTCTCGGCCGGTTTCGGCTCGGCCGGTGAGCGCTGCATGGCGATCTCCGTCGTCGTGGCGGTGGATCCGGTCGGCGATGAGCTGGTCGGCAAGATCAGCGAGCGGATCGCCGGAGTGCATGTCGGCGACGGTCGCCGCCCAGGCTGCGAGATGGGACCTTTGGTCACCGGGGCGCACCGCGACAGGGTGCGGTCATATCTGGACGCCGGCCGGTCCGCGGGCGCGAAGCTGGTGGTCGACGGACGCGGTCAATCGATCGACGGTGACGACGCCGGCTTCTGGCTGGGGCCGACACTATTCGACCACGTCGATGTGGACATGTCCCTCTACACGGACGAGATCTTCGGTCCGGTGCTCTCGGTGGTGCGGGTCCCCAGCTACGACGCGGCGGTCGAAATGGTGAACGCCAACCCGTACGGCAACGGCACCGCCATCTTCACCAACGACGGCGGCGCCGCGCGGCGGTACCAGAATGAAATCGAGGTCGGCATGGTCGGCGTCAACGTGGCGATCCCGGTTCCGGTCTCGTACTACTCGTTCGGGGGTTGGAAGGACTCACTGTTCGGTGACTCGCACGCGTACGGGCCGCACGGCGTGCACTTCTTCACCAGGTCCAAGGTGGTCACCAGCAGGTGGCTCGATCCGTCCCACCGCGGCGTGAACCTCGGCTTCCCACAGAACAGCTGAGCAGCGCGTCGGCAGACCACGTCGACCAGACAGCTCCGCCGGGCCTCCTATCGGAGGCTCGACGCCGGCGGCGAGTCGGCGAGTTCCGCGATCACCTCGGCGTGACAGCGCTCCGGCGCACACCAGCAGCCGAGCCTGCGCCCGCGCACTTCCGCCAGGAGGGCGAGGAGTTCGGGGCTGTCGAGCAGGTACGCGCGGTACTTCTCGACGACCTCGTCCCGGGTGCCGTCCGGGCCGGGGCGGTACGGGCTGGACAACGGGGAGCGGGGGAGCTGCCAGCCGCCGCGATACATGGCGCGCCCGACGTAGACCACGTCGGCGTACGCCGGGTCGTCGCGGTGGCCCTTCAGGTTCACGACTGTGGTTGCCTGCATGGCTCGGCTCCTCGGTTTTCCCCGGCAAACGGTAGTCGGGCGATCCACGCCCGGCCAGCTTGCCGGTAGGCCAGACTGCACGGGTGAGAGTCACCGCGCTCACCATCAGGTGGACGCCGTGGCGGTTTGTGTCCGCCTTCGGTGTTGTCAGCCTGCTGTCGGACGTGGTGTACGAGGGCGCCCGGTCGGTCATCGGCCCCTATCTGGCCACCTTCGGCGCATCCGCGACCGTCGTCGGGCTGGTCACCGGCGCTGGCGAGGCGACCGCCCTGGCCGGGCGGCTGGCCACCGGACCCCTCGCGGACCGGACCCGCGCCTACTGGTCCCTCGTCCTGGTCGGCTATGCCGTGACCATGGTCGCCGTGCCCGCTCTCGGGCTGACCACCGCACTGTGGCTGGCTGCGGCGCTGTTCGTCGCGGAGCGCGCCGGCAAGGCCATCCGCGGCCCGGCGAGGGATGTCATGCTCTCGCACGCCGCTGCGGCAGTCGGCCGCGGCAAGGGCTTCGCCGTCCATGAGGCGCTCGACCAGGCCGGCGGCGTGGCGGGGCCGCTGCTGGTCGCCGCCGTACTGGCCGCGACCGCCCACAACTACCGGCCCGCGTTCCTCGCCTTGGCCGTACCCGCCGTGGCGGCGATGCTCCTGCTGCTGTGGCTACGCGCCGGCGTGCCCGACCCGCGTCGCTTCGAACCGGGCCCTCGACCCGGCGCGCCGCCCGCCCCGCCTGGCGGCCGGCTACCCCGCGTGTTCTGGACCTATCTGGCGTTCACGGCGGTGACCACGGCCGGCTACGCCACCTTCGGGGTGCTCAGCTTCCACCTCGCCACCCGGCACGTCGTACCCGTGGTGGTGGTCCCGGTCGTGTACGCCGCCGCGATGGGCGTCGACGCGCTCGCCGCGCTGGCCTCCGGGTGGCTGTACGACCGGGCCGGCGTCCGGGTACTGGCCGCCGTACCCGTGCTGACCGCCCTGATCCCGCTGGCGGCCTTCACCACCACCCCGGCGAGCGCGGTCGCCGGGGTCCTGGCCTGGGGCGCCGTGCTCGGCATCCAGGAATCCACCATGCGTGCGACCATCGCCGACATCGTCCCCGCCGCTCGGCGGGGCACCGCCTACGGCATCTTCGCCGCCGGGTTGGGCGGGGCGACCCTGGTCGGTGGGCTGCTCACCGGCGCCCTCTACGACTACTCGATCACCGCATTGATCATCACCGTGGCCGGCATCCAGGCCGTCGCCCTGGCCCTGTTCCTTGCCATCGTTCGACCGGCGACCTGACGCTGGGTCCCGAGAGCCGGCGGCGGACGTCCGGCTGACCAGCCGGCACCCCGCTGCGTCTGGTGTGGCCGACACCGGTCCGGACGGTGATGGCCGCCGGGGAGGTTTCTGTCAGCTCACCTTCGGGGTTGCGCGGGAGATGATCGCGGCGAAGTCGACGCCGGTCGGTAGGGTGCCGTACGCCTGGCCGTGATCGCCGCCGAGCCGGGACGTGCAGAAGGCGTCGGCGACGGCGGGGTGGCCGTGCCGCACCAGAAGCGAGCCCTGCAGCACCAGGGCGAGCCGCTCGACGACGCGCCGCGCCCGCAGTTCGAGGTCGTCGAGGTCGGACAGGTCGGCCTGCACCTGGCGAACCGCGGCGTCGAGCCGTGCGTCGGTGCCGGCAGCGGCGCTCACCTCGGCCTGGAACGCCTCCATGACCTGGGGTTCCTTGACGAGAACACGCAGGACGTCCAGGGCGGCGACGTTGCCGGAGCCCTCCCAGATCGAGTTCAGCGGCGACTCGCGGAACAGCCGCGGCATGCCCGACTCCTCGACGTAGCCGTTGCCGCCCAGGCATTCGAGGGCCTCCGCGGCGTGTGCCGGCCAGCGCTTGCAGACCCAGTACTTGCCGACGGCGAGGGCGAGCCGTTTGAACGCGGTCTCGCTGGCGTCGCCGCGCGCGGATCGGTCGGTCGCTCCGGCGAGGCGCATCATGAGAATGGTGGCGGCCTCGGACTCGACCGCGAGGTCGGCGAGCACGTTGCGCATCAGTGGCTGGTCGATGAGGTACCGGCCGAAGGTCTGCCGGTGGGTGGCGTGGTGGGCGGCGGTGATCAAGCCTTGGCGCATCCCGGCCGCCGCGCCGATGACGCAGTCGAGGCGGGTCAGGTTGACCATGTCGATGATCGTGCGCACGCCACGGCCCTCGTCTCCGACGCGCCAGGCGACCGCCTGCTCGTATTCCACCTCCGCCGAGGCGTTGGACCGGTTGCCGAGCTTGTCCTTCAGGCGCATCAGCCGCATCGGGTTGCGGGTGCCGTCGGGAAGGACACGCGGGACGAGGAAGCAGGTGATTCCGTCCGGTGCCTGGGCGAGGGTGAGGAAGATGTCGCACATCGGCGCCGACGTGAACCACTTGTGCCCGACGAGCCGGTAGGTTCCGTCCGGCTCAGGGCGGGCGGTGGTGGTGTTGGCGCGCACGTCCGAGCCGCCCTGCTTCTCCGTCATCGACATGCCCGCCAGCAGCCCCTGCTTGGCCAGCGGCGGACGCAGCCCGAAGTCGTACGTCGTGGCGGTGAGCAGCGGCTCGTACCGCGCGGCCAGCTCCGGGTTGTGCCGCAGCGCCGGCACTGCTGCGTAGGTCATCGAGATCGGGCAGCCGTGGCCGGCGTCGGGCCGCCACGTGTAGAACTTGGCGGCCCGGGCCACGTGTGCGCCCGGTCGATCGTCCGCCCACGGTGCGGCGTGCAGGCCGTGCGTGACCGCGGTGCGCATCAGCTCGTGCCAGGCGGGGTGGAACTCGACCTCGTCGATCCGATGGCCGGAGCGGTCGTGGGTGCGTAGGACCGGCGGATGCTCGTTGGCCAGCCGCCCGTACTCGATGGCCTGCTCGGTGCCGCCCAGGCGGCCGAGCTCGTGCAGCTCGGCGGCGGCCCAGCCGGCGCCCTCCCGCTCGAGCCCGTCGAGCAGTGCCGGGTCGTCCGCCGCGTCGTAGCCAGCGAGCGGGGGAACCTGGTTGAAGACCTCGTGTGTCGTCACGGCGATACTCCCAGCGCGCGGTGGATGAAGGCGATCAGGGCGGGGATGGTCTCCGGGCCGGCGACCCCGGCGGCCAGCGGACCGACCATGGCCTCGGCCAGGGCGCCGACCAGCGCGGTCGCGGTCAGCTCCGGATCTTGCGGGGGTAGTTCACCGCTCGCCACACCGGCCGCGACGTACCCGGCGATCAGTTCGGCGTACGCGCGGCGGAAGACGAGCCGCTCGGCGTCGACCGCGGGGTCGACCGGCTCGGCGAGCAGGGCGTACGCCAACCGTGGGGACTGCAGGGCGCGGCCGGAGAACGTCTCGACGACGGCGGCCATCTGCTCGGCGGCGGAGGTCTCCAGCGCTGCGGCGCGCGCGACCGCGTCCACCTCGCGCTGGGAGGCCGTGCGGAACACCTCGGCGAACAGGTCGGCCTTGGTCGGGAAGTGGCGGTAGACGCTGCCGGTCGCCACGCCGGCCCGCTCGGCGACGGCGGCGACCGAGCAGCCGGCGTACCCGTGCTCGGCCATGATTCCCAGTGCCGCGGCGATGATCCGTTCCCGGGAGGCGCTCAGCCGAGCCTTCACCCGCTCGGTGCTTCGGTACGCCACGCAAGGATTGAACCACCATTCAATCCTTGGCGACAAGGTGTCGTGTCGGCCCGGCCGGCCTCGCCGGGCCGTCGCGGTGGTGCGACCGGAAGCGGTAGCCGGGGTGATCCAGGCCCGGCCACCTTGCCGGTGGACCAGACTGCATGGGTGAAAATCACCGCGCTCACAATCAGGTGGACGCCGTGGCCGTTCGTGACCGCGTTCAGTGTGGCCGGACGGCTATCTGATCGAGCTCGGTCAGGGCACCGGGATCCTTGCCGAGATGGGTCGCGCCGCCTCCGCCTGAGCGACCGACACCCGCACCTCCGGTCAATTACTCGGCGCGGGGTCTGCATGCTGGGAACCCAGCCCGGGGCAGCCACGTCGTAGGGGGCATGACGGGTAGCAGCGCCCACGTACCCCATCCAACGGCCGCCACCGGCGTCCCCCGAGTCATGACTCCAGCTCGCGTCATGGGACTGGCCCTGGTCGCCGGCCTGGCGCTGGTCACCGGCTGTACGGCGGAGCCAGTCCCCGCGCCACCACGTGACCAGGGAGTGCCAGCTGGCGGGTTCCGGCTCGTCGCGTTCGACTCCTGCGCGGAGGCGCTGCAGCAGCTGAAGACGGCTGCCAGGGCGTACGTCGGGCCCTGGGGGTTCGGGCCGAACGGGGACATGCGTACCTTCGGCCGCGCCGAACAGGCTGCGGCTCCCGCCGCGGCGGGGTCGGCGGATGCGGCGTCCAAAGCTGCCGCCCCCGGCTACTCGGGCACCAACACGCACGAGGCCGGCGCCGACGAACCGGACCTGGTCAAAACCGACGGCAAGCGGATCGTCACGGTGCAGCACGGCAAGCTGTACGTGGTCGACCCGGCCACCCGCCGGCTGACCGGAGAGCTGGAACTGGCACCGGGTGCCGATCAGTTCGGCGGGGCCGAAGACAGCCTGCTGCTGCACGGTGACCGGGCGCTGGTGCTGCGCCGCGACGGGTGGGCCGGGATGGCGAAATCGGCCGTCACCGGGGGAGGCGGGCGCGTAGCAGACGCCCCGATGCCGGAGGGCATCGTCGGCCCTCGGCTGATCATGGTCGACCTGTCCGGCGAGCCGAAGATCATCGGCGAATACCGGATCGACGGCAATCTGGTGGACGCCCGCCAGGTCGGCACGACGATCCGGGTCGTGGTCCGCTCCGCGCCCCGGCTGAACTTCCCGTACCGGGAACGGGCCACCGATGAGCAGCGCACCACCGCCAACCGCGAGATCATCGACAACGCCACCGCCGACGACTGGCTGCCCCGGTACGAGGTCACCTCCGGCGGGCGAACCAGTTCCGGACGGGTCGGCTGCGAACGGGTGAGCCGGCCGGCCGCCTACTCCGGCACGTCGCTGGTGACCGTGCTCAGCTTCGACCTCGGTGTGGCCACGCTCGGCGCTGGCGACCCGGCCACCGTGATCGCCGACGGCGACACCGTCTACAGCAACGGACCCCGGCTGTACGTCGCCAACGACCAGCGCTGGCGGGTGCTGCCGATGCTGACCGCGCGGAACATCGCACCCGATCCCAGGGACGAGACCACCGAGATCTATCAGTTCGACATCTCGGGCGCCGGTGCCCCGCGGTACGTCGCCGCCGCGTCCGTACCCGGCTGGCTCATCAACCAGTACGCCATGTCCGAGTGGGACGGGCACCTGAGAGTGGCCACCACCAGTGGCCGTACCTGGGGCAACAAGCCGAACTCGACGTCCAGCGTGTACGTCCTGCGCGCCGACGGCACGGCACTGACCCAGGTCGGCAAGGTCACCGGACTGGGCAAGGGGGAACGGATATACGCGGTACGGTTCGTCGGCGGCACCGGGTACGTCGTCACCTTCCGGCAGACCGACCCGCTCTACACCGTCGATCTGGGTGATCCGGGGGCGCCGAAGGTGAGCGGCGAACTGAAGATCAACGGGTATTCGGCGTACCTGCACCCGGCCGGCGAAGGACGGCTGCTCGGCGTCGGGCAGGAGGCGTCCGACCAGGGCCGTGTCCAGGGCACCCAGCTTTCACTCTTCGACGTCTCCGATCCGGCCAAGCCGACCCGGATCGCCCAGCATCACGTCAAGCAGGGGCACTCCGAGGCGGAGTTCGACCCGCATGCGTTCCTCTACTGGCCGGCCGAACGCCTGGTCGTGGTCCCACTGACCGTCCACGGCGCGGGCATGCCGAGCAACGTGGCGCTGGCCCTGCGAGCCGGCGACGGCGGGTTCACCGAGGTCGGCACGGTCGACCACACGCTGGGCACGGGGCGTCTCGAGGGTATGACGACGATCCGCCGGTCACTGGTGGTCGACGGAGTGCTCTGGACCGTCTCCGCCGCTGGCCTCAAGGCGACCAGCCTCTCCACCATGAAGACCCTCGACTGGCTGCGTACGGTGTGAACGGCATGGTGGTGGTGTCCGGGGTGGCCCGCCGTGGGTCGGCGTGGCGGTTGCCCGCCGCGCACCGCCCTGGCGTCCGCACCGACCACGAGTGATCGGGCCCGTGGTGATCAGGCGGCGGGTAACGTGAACGCCGTGGAGGATCTCGGCGCGAAGGTCTCGTACCTTGCGCTCGCAGTCGGCACCCGGGTCTACGACGTCGAATCGGCACCCGTCGGCGTGGTCGAGCACGTGCTCGCCGACGAACGGGACGACATCTTCCACGGCGTCATCGTGGCCCCGCCGAAGCCGTACCGGTCCCACCGCTTCGCCCACCGGGAGCAGATCGCCGACCTGTACGAGCGGGGGGTCGTGCTGTCGGTGCCCGGTGCCGAAATGCGCGAGCCGGGCGAGGACACGCCGGCCAGAGAGGTCGAGGCCGCGGGTGACGACCCAGTGCAGGTGGGCCTCCGCCGCGCCTGGGAGTGGCTGAGTCGACCACGCTGAACCTGGCGGCCAGTTCACACCAGGTGAACGATGATCGGCCCGTCGAGGCAGGCGAGGAAGAGTTCAACGGTCGCCTGACGGGCCTGCGGCACGGCCCAGGTCTCAGGCTGATCGGGCAGTGTCGGTGATGTACGCGATTACGGCCGAGTAGTCCCGGTCGCCAAGGCCGGCCTCCTGGGCTGACGCGACCCACTGCCGTGCGGCCACCGCGACCGGCAGTTCGACGCCTGCCGACTCGGCGGCCGACACGACCAGATCGGCGTCCTTACGGGCGAGTGACAGCGCGAACCGGAGCGGGAATTGACCGGACTCGACTGCTGGTCGCCGCCGATCCGCTTGCGCGCCGACGGGAGTCGCGGACAAGACCTCAAACGCTGTGTCACGCGGCAGTTCAAGCCCATCCGCGAGCGCGAGCGCCTCACCGAGAACAGCGAGCACTCCGAAGAGGGTCGAATTGGCTACCAGCTTGGCCGCCGCGCCGGCACCGAGCGGTCCGACATGCATCGGCGAGCCAAGCGCGCCCAACACCGGCATCCACCGTTGGGCGAGCGGCTCCGGCCCACCGACGAAGATCCGCAGCGAACCCGACTCGGCCTCCGAGACGCTGCCCAGCACCGGCGCATCGAGCAGGCCAACACCATCCGGCAGTTGCGCGGCCAACCATCGCACCGCGGACGGCCCGACCGTGGACATCTCAGCGAGCGTCGTCGACGCGGTAGCACCGGCGAGGATGCCCTGCGGGCCCTCGACCACCTCTTGCAGCGCGGCCGGGTCGGACAGCATGGTGATGACCAAATCCGCCCGGCGGGCAGCCTCTGCCGGACTGCCGGCAGCGACCGCGCCACGCGCCACCAGATCGCTGGCCCTCTGCGGCGTGCGGTTCCAGACAACGAGGTCATGGCCGGCATCGAGCAACCGGTGGGCCATCCGGCTACCCATTCCACCCAGACCGATCACAGCGACCGTGGCCATGGCGCCATCCTGCCAATTTCGCCCGGGCAATGCCGCACCAAGCGCCGGCTCGTCCACATCCACCATCAGCTCCGGTCAGCTTGGGGTGAGGAGGCAGAACTCGTTGCCTTCCGGGTCGGCGAGGACCTTCCACGGGACATCGTTTCGACCTAGGTCGATGGCGGTGGCGCCGAGAGTCCGCAGTCTGGTCGCCTCGGCCTCTAGGTCGTCACCCGGGTATGGGCGGACGTCGAGATGGACGCGGTTCCACACGGTCTTCACGTCGGGTGTGCGGATGAACTGCAGATATGGGCCAACGCTCTTTGCGGAACGCAGTACCGCGTTGTGGTCGGTCACCTCGTGCAGGGTCCAGTCCATGGCCTTGCCCCAGAAGCGGGCCATGGCTCGCGGATCCGCGCAGTCGACCACTACCGCGGCGATCGGCCCGGTGTCTCGGTAGAGCGGTCGGGGGTCCAGCACGCAGAACTCGTTGCCCTCTGGGTCGGCCATGACCGTCCATGGCACGTCGCCCTGGCCTATGTCGGCGGGTGTTGCGCCGAGATCCTTCAGGCGCGTGACCACCTCCGCCTGATGGGCCGCCGAGGTGGTGGCGAGGTCGACGTGCACGCGGTTCTTCACCGTCTTGGGTTCTGGGGAGACGACGAGGTCAAGGCAGACGGCGACGGGGTCGGGGTAGACGAAGCCCTCGGGTTCGAGGTTGGTCACGCCGGGTCCCTCGCTGGAGACCCCCCAGCCGAGCGCCTTCGCCCAGAAACCGCCCAGCGCGGAGTCGTCGCGAGCCTTCATGTTGATCTGAACAAGTCGCGTTGCCATGCCGACGATGCTAGGGCCCGTCGAGTCGGCGGTGGTGCCCGAACTGGAGTGATCGTTCGGCGTGTCGAAGATCGGCATATGGCGAGGTCTCCGAAAGATGGTTCATGCCCCGTGGCGCGACGTGCAGGCCGAACCACCCGGCGGTGTCAGCGTCGAGCCGGCCGACCACGCGCTCGGCCGCTCCCGCGGTGGGTTGACCACGAAGCTGCACCTGGGCTGCGAGCAAGGCCAGAAACGCCTCGCCATCCATGATTGCTCGTATGGCCCCGACACGGGGAAAGGCTCTCTACGCTTGGACGGAGATGTGCCGGCGCGCCTCTGCCGACCTGGCACAGGTCCGGGCTGCGCCTTCACTGAAGATGCCCCTTCCGCAGCAGGAGCCGAGGCATGCCGTTTGTCGCGGCAGGAGGGCAGAAGCCCTGCTCGACCTCCAATGAGCTCGAAACGGAAAGGGGCCTACATGGCTGTCAAGACGGAAGCGCGACCGGACGTAGGGGTCCGGCCGTTCAGGGTGGAGGTCCCCGAGGCGGACCTCAAGGCGCTGCGTGCGCGCATCGCGGCCACGCGGTGGCCCGAGAAGCAGACCGTCGACGATCAATCGCAGGGCGTGCCGCTCGAAACGAGCCAGGCGCTCGCGCGCTACTGGGAGAAGGAGTACGACTGGCGCAAGGTCGAGGCGCGGCTGAACGCCCTGCCGAACTTCATCACCGAGATCGACGGGCTCGACATCCACTTCATCCACGTCCGATCCAAGCACGAGGACGCGCTGCCGCTCATCGTCACGCACGGCTGGCCGGGCTCGGTCATCGAGCAGCTGAAGATCGTCGGTCCCCTCACCGACCCGACGGCGCATGGCGCGGACGCGTCGGACGCCTTCCATCTGGTGATTCCATCGCTGCCCGGCTTCGGTTTCTCGGGCAAGCCGAGCACGCCCGGCTGGGGCCCCGAGCGCATCGCAGGCGCCTGGATCGAGCTGATGAAGCGCCTCGACTACACGCGATTCGTGGCCCAGGGCGGCGACTGGGGTGCGCTCATCACGGATGTCATGGGTCTGCAGGCGCCACCGGAACTGCTCGGCATTCACACCAACATGCCGGGTATCATTCCGCCCGACATCGATACGCTGCTCCAGTCCGACATCACCGGAGCGGGCAACGCGCTGGCCTCGCTGCCGTCGAACCTCTCCGACGAGGAAAAGCGGGCGTGCGAGCAGCTGAACTTCTTCTGGAAGCACTCCGCCTACGCTGCCATGATGGGGACGCGCCCGGAGACACTGACCGGATTCGCGGACTCGCCCATCGCTCTGGCGAGCTACATGATCGACCATGACGCCGCCAGCCTGGAGCTGATCTGCCAGGCCTTCGCCGGACAACCCGTCGGCCTTACGCGGGACGACGTCCTCGACAACATCACGCTCTTCTGGCTGACGAACACGGGAGCTTCCGCGGCTCGGATCTACTGGGAGAACAAGCTCTCCTTCTTCTCCGCCAAGGGCGTCTCCGTCCCGGCTGCCGTGAGCGTCTTCCCCGACGAGATGTATCAGACCCCGAGGAGTTGGGCGGAGCAGGCGTATCCCAATCTCATCCACTTCAACAAGCTCGACAAGGGCGGGCACTTCGCCGCCTGGGAACAGCCGCAACTTCTTTCCGAAGAGCTTCGCGCCGCCTTCCGGTCGCTTCGCTAGCTGACCCTGCACGAACGTCTGCACATGTCCGCACTCGGCGGGGCTCGGCGAGGGACGACTCCCACTCGTCGAGCCGACGGCCCGCCGCGTCCGACGCAGCTTCGTCCGCCCACATGTCGGCCCTCCCCAGGGACATCGGCGGCCATCATCGCCGGGAGCGTCGCCACGTTACCAACCGGTGGCGCTCCGTGTCGTTCCCGACCTCACCGGAGCCGAGCTACACGCCGACAACATCGTGATCCTTCTAGCGGAGGTCCGCGCAGGTCCGCTCGTGCGGCAGCAGCGGCCGGACCACCAGGCGTACCCGGTGTCCCTCGGCCTGCCATCGGGTCTCGCCGCGCGCCGCGCCGGCCTCGGCCAGCAGCGGCGCCAGCGCCGCGCCCTCGACCACGTGGCAGGGCCGCTGGGGTGCGCCGTCCATCGCGGACAGGGGCACGTCCAGCGGCCAGGGCCGTACGTCGGAGTCGTTCTCGGAATCGGCCACCACCAGCACCGCCGCCCGCTGCGGCAGGTACTCGCCGGCGTCGACGCCGGAGGCCGCAGCGGTCTTGGCGAACGCGATCACCTCGCCACGGTTACCGCCCTCGTCGGGCGACGGCTGCGTCACCGTCGTCTCGTACGTGCCGCCGGTCGTGGTCAAGCGCACGGCGAGCAGGGCCGCGTCGGTGACGTCCTGCGGATAGTCGCGCTCGGTGAAGAGGTCCGCGTCGTCGGCCCGCCGGAACAGCGCGTCGATCTGTGCCGCCGAGAGCGTCCGGCGATGGCCCGTCAGCAGCGCACCCCGGTCGTCACCTCGGGTCACGGCGGTGCCGTCGCCATAGAGCGTGAGCGCCGGCAGCGCCCACTGCTCGGCGGCGGGGGCGAAACCGCCGTGCCGGTCGACCTCGGCGATCACGGTGTCCGCGCCGGTCGGTGGCCGGGCTGCCGGTCGGTCACCGCAGGCAGTGAGGAGAAGGACCGCGCAGAGCAGCAGACGCCGGGTCATCACCGTTGGACGCTCCATCTGCCGGTACGGGTTCCGGCGGGCACCCGAGAGTGGGTACCCGCCGGAACCTCACCTGATCAGGAACGGGTCAGCGTGTAGGTGCCGTTGCCCGCTCGGTTGACGATGATCACGCCGACGCAGCCGTCGGCCGGTGCCGTGTATGCGAGCGATTCCGGTTGGCCCGCCCCGGTCCCGGTCGCGGCCGCCGCGCTGGCCCGGTCCCGTACGTACGTGGCCGGCGCACCGGCCGTCGAGGACACCACGAACAGTTCGGCGTCCTGGCTCGGGTCGCCCGGCGTGACGGTGAATGTCACCTGCTGGCCGGCGGTGAGGCAGGAGTTCCAGATCGCGGCCACGTCACCCGTGCCCATCTGCCGCTTCGCGGTGTCGACCAGTGTCTGGCCGCTGTCGGCCAGCTCGATGGTGTACGCCCCCGTGCCGGTGACCCGGTGCACCCGCGGGTAGTAGTCGCCGAGCGGGCGCCGCCCGGCCGTGGAGTCGACCGCGACGAAGTCCGTCACGTCGACGCCGAGCAGGCTCTCCTCCAGCCGCTGGGTCTGCGCCCGGTCGTCGAAGAGCGTCACGTCGTCGTCCCCGCCCGTTGGCGGGCGGACCGCGACGAGCGACCATGCCTCGTGCCGCGTGTCGTACCGGAAGTTCTGGTCGTTCGGCGGCGTCGTGGCGGTCACCTCGGAACCGTCGGTCAACGCCCGGCGGAACCCGTAGTCGATCGTGTTCTGGAACAGCGATCCGAGCGCCAGGTCGCCGACCTCGTGGCCGTCCTGGCCGCGCGCCGACCAGTAGGCGGCGAAGCTGGTCACCCGGTGATCCAGGAAGGTGTCCCACACGTTCGTCAGCGTGTCGCGGTACGCGTCGGTGCCCTCGGTGCCGTTGTCCAGCAGGTCCCAGATTGCGCCGGCGACGCGGCCCTCGACCTGGTCGCCATCGTCCCAGTCGGGGGTGCCCCAGGTCGCGGTGTCGATGTTGCCGTAGCCGGGCAGGTCGGGGTTGTTCAGCACGGCGGCGCCGAACCAGTCGGCGAAGCCCTCCGACCAGGCGCAGGCCGGGCCGGACCGGCGGGTGAGGTAGTGCGTTGGGCTGCACTCCGAGCCGATCTGCGGGTAGTTGTCCTCGTAGACGTCGTCCATGACACCGTGACCGAGTTCGTGGATCACCACCCACGGATTGCCCGGGTCGGCGGCGAGCAGCCGGACCTCGTCGTCGCTGGGGTCGTAGTAGGTGCCCTCGGTCGAGCCCGGCTCCCACTCGATGTCGATGTTCTGGCAGCTCTCGTCGCGGCTGTCCCAGCAGTCGCCGGGCGTCCAGGCCAGCGCGTCGTCGGCGGTGTCGTACGCGTGGTACGCCGGCATCAACGTCGTGTCCGCGGTGTGCAGCTGTCCGTAGTCGTACGTGCGGCCGTTGCCCAGGTTGTCACGGGTGGTGCTGCGGAACGCGTACGCGTCGTCGTCCGAGTCCTCCACCTTGTACTGCGTGCCCTCGGTGACCGCCCGGACGTACACGTCCTGACCACCGCCGCCGATGCCGTCGTCGTTGTTGAAGCAGGCGCGGTAGGCGCCGGCGCCGTCGGTGAGCCCGGCCGCGAGCAGGTCGTCGCCGAAGGTGTCGTCGTCCCACACCTGGTACTGCAGGTTCTTCGACGGGTGCCAGGCGCCGTTGTTGTCGCTGTAGTTGAAGCTGCCCGTCACGCAGGTGACCTGGGCGGGCGCCGCACCGGGCGACCGGATGTCGTCGCTGTGCGGCGTGGGCAGCCCGGCGGTGCTCGCGGGACGGTAGGGCACCGACGGGTTGGCCGGGACGACCGGCGTTCCGGCCGGAGTCTGTGCGGCCTCCGCGTCACCGTCGGCCTTGCCCAGTCGGGACTCGCGGGCCGTGGCGCCGATCGTGACCGGCACGTGGACCTCGTCGCTGCCGAGAACGGGCCCGCCGGCGGACGTCGCCTGCACCCGCAGGACCGTGGGGCCGATGCCCGTGGCGATCAGGTCGGTCTGGTAGCGCAGGACGCGGCCGGGTGCCGCGTCGACGGTGGTGCTGAGCGCGGTGACCTCGCCCGCGTCGGACGGCACCCGGGACACGGCCCGGGCCGCGGTGAAGCCGGCCGGGGTCGCGGCCGGGCGCAGGGCCGACGGCAGCGCGACCCGCACCCGCAGGTCGTCGATCGCCACCTGGGCGTCGACGGTGACGGTGAGCCGGGCGGTCTGCCCGGTGGCCGGTGCCCGGTCGAGTGCCGCGGTGACCGTCACGCAGCGCAGCCACTCTGAGGATGTCGGCGCGCACTGCGCGCCGGTCTTCCCCGAGGCCGGTGACGCCGGTGCGGCGGTGGCTGGTGTTCCGGCAACGGCGACGATGACCAGTGCCGCGGCGGCGCTGGAAAACCAGGCCCTCGTACGATGACGCGGTGACGTGCGGTGGTGCATGTGCCCTCCCCGTGGTCCGGCGTTGCTCCGATGGACGGGTCGCCGACGGGGTGGACAGGGTGCCGTTGGACGCCACCGAGACCGGTTGCCGCACGGCACACAGGTGCCCTGAGCAGTTCGGTCTCGATCCCCGCATCGACGAACTTCGCTAAGCTACCAATGGGCAAAGATCGATGCTATTCGATGTCGGGCAGCTGACAGCCGGATAGTCGGTGTCTGCCGAGCGGTCCCTGCCGTCACCAGGCGGGCTGCACCCGCGTGCGAGGCGCCGCACCACGCCGGAGAAGATGTGGTCATGACCGTTTCCGCACTGCCCACGCGCGTCGTCGTCACCGGTGCCACCGGCAAGCTCGGGCGCGCCGTCGTCGCGCACCTGCGCGCCGTGGGCGTCGACGTGCTGGCGGTCGACCGCGCGGGCGGACGCGACCCCCGTGACGTCGACGGCGAGTTCCTCCTGGTCGACCTCACCGACTACGGGCAGGTGGTGGAGGCGTTCACCGGCGGCGCCGACGAGCACGCCGGCGGCGTCGACGCGATCGTGCACCTGGCGGCGGTCCCGGCACCCGGGCTCCAGTCCAACGCGACCACCTTCGCGAACAACTCCGCCGCGACGTACAACGTCTTCGCGGCGGCCAGGGCGGCCGGGATCAAGCGGGTGGTCTGGGCGTCGAGTGAGACCGTGCTGGGGCTGCCGTTCGACACCCCGCCGCCGTACGCGCCGGTCGACGAGGAGTACGCGCCGCGACCGGAGTCGACGTACTCGCTGAACAAGGCGCTGGAGGAGGAGATGGCGCGGCACTTCTGCCGCTGGGACCCGGAGCTGATCATGGTGGGTCTGCGGTTCTCCAACGTGATGGACGTCGAGGACTACGCACCGTTCCCCTCGTTCGACGCGGACCCGCAGTTGCGCCGGTGGAACCTGTGGGGCTACATCGACGCCCGCGACGGGGCCCAGGCGGTCGAGCGGGCACTGGTCCACGACCAGCCCGGCGCTGACGTCTTCATCATCGCCAACGCCGACACGGTCATGAGCCGGTCCAGTGCCAGCCTGATGGCCGAGGTCTACCCGGCCGTCGAGGTCCGTAAGGAGTTGGGCGAGCACGAGACCCTGCTCAGCATCGACAAGGCGCGACGGGTGCTGGGTTACGAGCCCCGCCACTCGTGGCGGAACCACGTCAACCCGACGTAGCCCGGGTCAGCGCGCGGACTGGTAGGCCCGGCCGACGGCGGTCGCTGCGCTGCCGGTACGGAAGAGCCCGGTCTGGTCCTTGTCGGTGGCGGGCAGGCCGAACCAGGCGTACCGGTGCAGCCAGGTCAGCCCGCTCAGCATCCGGGTCGCCGCGGTGAGGAACGCGGCCTGCTGTGCCTGGCTCGGGAAGCGGACGCCGTTGGAGAAGTCGATCAGGGCGAACTCGGTGAGCCAGATCGGCAGCCGGTAGCGGTCGTGGACCGCCTGGAGGTACGACTTGAGCTGGTTGACGGCGTTGGCGGTGGTGAAGTCACCGCCGTACCAGTGCAGGGCGATGAAGTCGACCCGGTAGCCGCGTTCCTTCGCGCCGGACATGAATCGATCCAGCCACTCGCCGGGCCGGTCCCCGCCCCAGGCCACCGCCGGGCTGCCCAGCGGGAGGCCGGTCGCCTCTAGTTGCGGCCACAGCTCCAGCGCCTGTTCGACGCTCATGTTCGCCTGGCCGCCCATGTCCGGCTCGTTGAACCCGAGCAGCTGTCGACCGTTCCGCTTGGCCTGTTGCAGATTGCTGGCAGTGACGCTCTTCGCCCCCCAGATCATCGGGACGAACTCGCTGCCCTTCGGGGTGGTGACGCCCTGGTGGCCCACGTTCCACGTGTAGTACCAACTGGCCGTCGAGTTGGCCAGTGCCTGGCTGACGCCGTCGAACGTCCAGACGCCGACGCCCTTCTTCTTCGAGGTCACCCCGGGCGCCGCCGGGGCGGCTGGGCGCGCGGTCGTCGGCTTCGGCGTCGGGGTGGTCGGGGCCGCCGTCGGGGTCGCAGGGGCGGCGGGGGAGGTGGCGGTGGGTGAGCTGGCCGGCGGGGTCGTCGATGCCCTGGCATCGACCGCCTGCGTCGCGGCCGGGGCGGGTGCGGATCCGGTCGGTTGGACCACGACGAGCACCCCGATCACCAGTACGGCGACCACGGCGGCCACGGAGATCGGCCACAACACACGCGTCGCGCCGAACGGGAGGCGGCTGCGCAGCCCGCGTCGACGTTTCGCGTGGTTGCCCCTGGTCACCGCTCCGGTGTCGGCTCCACCCTGACCGGGTCCGTGCATCGTCTCGTCTCCTTCACGTGGTCGTGTCTGGGAGGCGGTGAGGGCAAGCCCGCCATCGCCTCCCTTCAGGAGACTGGCCGGCCGGACCGGGATAACAGTTTCCGGCGCGGCCGGAACCGACCGCAGTGAACATCTTCACTTGGCCACAACGAGCGCGTAGCCTGCCTGAAACGATTCATTGAGCGGAGGCCCGCGTGACTCGTCATATTCTCGGATTTCAGCCAGCGGCTCGACGGCGCCGAACAGCGGTGCTCCTGGCAGCGACGACGGTCGTGGCGGTCGTCCTCACCGGAGCCCCACCTGCGCTGGCATCCCGCGGCCACGCGCCGGGCGCACCGGTCTCGCTGACGGTCGGCGACCGAAGTCGCCCGCTCAACGTCGAGGGCGTCCCGAGGTTCGGCTGGCTGCCCCGGGACGCCGATCCCGGTGAGACGCAGACCGCGTACCGGATCACCGTTACCGCAACCGGCGGCGACCGGGTCTGGGACTCCGGCAAGGTCGCGTCCGACCAGCAGTCCTACGTGGCGTACGCGGGGCCTGCCCTGCGCCCGGGCGCGGCGTACGAGTGGACGGTCCGCACCTGGGACCGCACCGACCGGCAGTCCCCGCCCGCGACCGGCGCCTTCGAGACCGGCATCGCCGACACCCAGTGGGAGGGCGCGAGCTGGATCCGGCGCGCCACCACCGAGGCCGACGACTACACGCTGGCCCGCACCGAGGTACGCCCCAACGCCAGCCGCGTGGTTCGGGCCCGCGCCTACACGGCCGCCGACCACACCTACGAGCTCTACCTCAACGGCACCCGCGCCGACCGGGGCACCTCCTTTGCCTACCCGGGGGAGGACTACTACCAGGCCGCCGACGTCACCAGGCTGGTGAAAGCCGGCAAGCCGCTCGTGATCGGGGCGCGCTACCACTGGTACGGCAGCGGCCAGGGCCGCCCGACCGGTGCCCGTGGCCTGCTGGTGAAGCTGGTCGTCGAGCACGCCGACGGCACCCGGGAGGTGTACGGCACCGACGGCTCCTGGCGGGTCGCCCGGGACACGCAGTTCGTGGCGAACGCGGAGCGCCGCAACGGCGAGGGTGACCGGGTCGAGCGGCAGGACGCCCGCGCCGAGGTCGCCGGCTGGATGCGGCCCGGCTACGACGACAATGCCGCTGGCTTCACCGCCGCCGAGGTGCTCGGTGCACATCCGACCGCGTCGTCTCCGCACCTGATCGGGCAGGAGACCCGGCTGACCGAGACCAGCGTCGCGCCGGTCGCGCTGCGCACCGCCGCCGACGGCACGGTGGTCGCCGACTTCGGCGTGGTCATCCCCGCCCGTCCGGTCGTCCGGTTCGACGCCGGCGTGGCCGGGCGCACCGTCGACCTACGGGCCGGCTACACCCTCACCGACACCGGCCGGGTCGCCACGTCCACCCTGGAGTCTCAGGGCACCAACATGAGCTTCCCCTACCTCCAGAAGGACGGGTCGCAGGAGTTCCGGGCCTTCACCCACCTCGGCTTCCGCTACCTAGAGATCCCCGGCGCCGGTGAGGAAATCTCGGCGCGCGACGTCTCCGCCGTCGTGGTGCACACCGACGTCCCCGCCGGTCGGGAGGCGAGCTTCACCAGCTCGAACGCGACCCTCGACGCGGTGTGGACGATGATGAAGCGGTCCGCGATCTACTCCGTGCAGGAGGCGTTCGTCGACACTCCCACCCGGGAGAAGGGCCAGTTCCTCGGCGACGCCGCAAACATCTCGTACGCCACGATGGCCGCCTTCGGCGAGCGCGACGCCACCCAGCAGGCCATCCGCGAGTTCCTCCGCTCGGCCTCCCGCTACTGGGCCGCCGAGGCCGACCGTGGCCGCTACAACGCCGTCTACCCCAACGGCGACGGCAAGCGGGACATCCCCGACTACTCGCTGATGTTCGTCGACTGGGTGTGGCGGTACTGGACCGAGACCGGCGACCGGGAGTTGCTGGCCGAGGCGTACCCGGCCATCCGCGACACCGCCGAGTACGTGCTGCGCCACATCCCGGCCACCGGCCCCACCGCCGGCCTGGTCACCGACCTGTCCGGCGGGAGCGGCGCCTACCGCTACGGCATCATCGACTGGCCCGAACCCGGCCGCTTCGGCTACGACATGACGACCGCCGCCCGGACCACCATCAACGCTCAGGGCGTCGACGTGCTGCGGACCACCGCCCGGATGGCCGAGGCCCTCGGTCGGCCCGCCGAGGAGGTGACCGCGTACGACGGGCGGGCCGCCGACCTCACCGACGCGGTCAACATCGCGCTGCGCGCCGCCGACGGCAGCTATGTCGACGGGCTGTCCGCCACCGGCGAGCGCAGCGGCCACGCCGGGCAGCACGCCACGTCGTACGCCATCGCCCATGGGCTGGCCCCTCGGGTCGACCTGCCGGCGCTGGCCGACCACGTCGCGTCGATGGGCATGAAGCAGGGGCCGATGAGCGCCCACTGGCTGCTGCGGGCGCTCGCCGACGCCGACCGGCCCGACGCGGTGCTGCGGCTGCTGACCAACCCGGATGACCTGGGCTGGGCGAACATCCTCGCTCAGGGCGGCACCTTCACCTGGGAGGCCTGGACCCTCGATCCCGGCAGCAACTTCAGCCAGTCGCACGGCTGGGGCGCGCAGGCGGTGGTCGACGTGCAGGAGACCCTGCTCGGCGTTCGCACCGCCAGCCCGGGAGCCGCGGTGGTCGACGTCGTCCCGCCCGCCGTCGGGCTCGACCGGGCGAGCGGCACGGTGCCGACCCAGCGCGGTCCGGTCCGTCTCGACTGGCGACGTACCGGCGCGGGCCTCCGCGTCGACCTCGACGTGCCGGTCAACGCCACCGCCCGGGTCGCGCTGCCCGTCACCCCCGGAAAGTCCTACCGGGCCGCTGGTCCGAGCAAGGCCACCTTCGTCGGGATCGAGGACGGTCGCGCCGTCTTCCAGGTGGGCTCCGGCCGGTCCAGCTTCCACCCGGTCGCCGGTCCGGCGGCCCAGCCCCGCTGACTCCCGTTCGGGGCCGTCCATCGGCCCAGCCACCACACCACCACCAAAGGATGAGGACTGGAATGATGCGCACGACGCGGCGCCGCGCCGCACTCTCCTCGCTTCTCGTGCTACTGCTCGGCCTGACACCGATGGTGGTGCCGGGCCCGGCCACCGCCGCTCCGGCCCCGGCGCTGACGGCGACCGGCCTGACCACGGAACGAGCCACCGATCCGATCGGGCTGGACGTGGCGAAGCCCCGCCTCGGCTGGCGGATCGAAGCCACCGCCCGGGGCATGCTCCAGGAGTCGTACCAGGTGCGGGTCGCCACCAGTCCGGGCCGGCTGGGTGACGCCGACGTCTGGGACAGTGGCCGGGTTCGGTCGCGGGAGAGCACCCTCGTCCCGTACGCCGGCCCGCAGCTACGACCACGGACCCGGTACGCCTGGCAGGTCCGGGTCTGGGACGCCGCCGGCCGCGCCTCCGGGTGGAGCGCGCCAGCGTCCTGGGAGACCGGCGTACGGGGTGGCGACGGCTGGCAGGCCGACTGGATCGGCATGCCGTCGCCCACCGAGTCGTGGACCGACTACACGGTGCAGACGACGGTACGGCTGGAACGCGACGCGGCCGGGATCTACCTGCGCGCCAGCGGCCCGGCGAACGCGTACATGTGGCAGTTCTCCAGCACCGGCGGCAGTGCCAAGCTGCGCCCGCACGTACGGGTCAACGGCGCCTGGACCCTGCTCAAGGAGGTGCCGCTCGGCGGGGTCGTACCGGCCGACAAGCTCACCGCACCGCACACCCTGCGCATCACCGCTGCCGGTGACACCATCACCACCTGGGTCGACGGCACCCAGGTCGACGTCACCCAGAGCACCGCACACCGGGCGGGTTCGGTCGGCCTGCGTACCAACGGGTTGGAGACCGGCGTGTTCTCCGACTTCTCGGTGACCAGCGGCAGCGAGACCCTCTTCGCGGCGCCGCTCACCGACGGCGCGAACCCGTTCGGCGCGGGCACGGCCACCGAGGGCGGCCTGCGGGTCAGCGGCGACACCGAGGCCATGCTCACCGCGCTGGACGCGAATCCGCTGCTGCGTCGGGGATTCCGGGTCGACGGCAAGGTCGCCCGGGCCCGGATCTACGCCACCGCGCTCGGTGTCTACCAGTTGTCGCTCAACGGTCAGCGGGTCGGCGACCACGAACTGGCGCCCGGCTGGACCGACTATGCCAAGCGGGTGCAGTACCAGACGTACGACGTGACCGGGCAGCTCCGCTCGGGCGACAACGCTCTCGGCGCGCTGCTCGGCGACGGCTGGTACGCCGGTAGCATCGCCTGGTTCGGCAGCGGCATCTACGGCTCCCGGCCGCACCTGAGCGCGCAACTGCTGATCGACTACACCGACGGGCGCAGCGTGACGATCGGCACCGACGGTTCGTGGCGTGCCACGGCCGGGCCGTTCGTGCAGAGCGACCTGATCCACGGTGAGACCTACGACGCGCGGCTGCTGCCGGCTGGCTGGGACCGTCCCGGGTTCGACGACTCCGCCTGGTCGCCCGCCACCGTCGACGACGTCGACGCCACCGACCGGATCGTCGCCCAGGTCGACCCGCCGGTGCGGGTCACCCAGGAGCTGCCGGCCCGGGCGCTGACCCAGCCCACCCCCGGCACCTGGATCTTCGACCTCGGCCAGAACATGGTGGGCAAGGTCCGGCTGAAGGTCGACGGCGCGGCCGGCGCCACCGTACGCATCCGGCACGCCGAGGTGCTCAACCCGGACGGCACCGCCTACACGGCCAACCTGCGTTCGGCCCGGGCCACCGACCACTACACGCTGCGCGGCGGCGGGGCGGAGGTCTACGAGCCCACGTTCACCTTCCACGGCTTCCGCTACGTCGAGCTGACCGGCTATCCGGGCACCCCCGACCTGTCGTCGGTGACCGGCCTGGTCATGCACACCGACGGGGAGCTCACCAGCGAGTTCGAGACCTCCAACGCCATGGTGAACAAGCTGCACAGCAACATCACCTGGGGACAGCGCGGCAACTTCCTGTCCATCCCCACCGACACTCCGGCCCGGGATGAGCGGCTCGGCTGGACCGGAGACATCAACGTCTTCGCCAACACCGCGACGTTCAACATGGACAGCCTGACGTTCCTCACCAAGTGGTTGCAGGACCTGCGGGACGCGCAGTCGGCCAACGGCGCCTACCCCGACGTCGCCCCCCGCGCCTGCTGCGGGGACGGCGCGACCGGATGGGCCGACGCCGGGATCACCGTGCCGTACGCGCTCTGGCAGCGCTACGGCGACACCCGGGTCGTCGAGGACCACTACGCGTCGATGGTGCGGTACGCGTCCTGGCTGGAGAGCACCAGCTCGGGCAACCTGCGGACCAACGCCGGCCCGTACCTCGACTGGCTCAACCTCGACGACCCGACGCCCGCCGGTGTCGTCGGCACCGCCTACTACGCCTACAGCATCCGGCTGTTGGCCCAGATGGCCGGCGCGCTCGGCAAGGACGCCGACGCCGCCCGGTACACGGCGTTGTCCAAGGACATCGCGCAGGCGTTCGTCGATGAGTACGTCTCGGCCGACGGCACGGTGCAGGGCGACAGCCAGACCGGGTACGTGCTGGCCATCGGCATGGGCCTCCTGCCAGACCCGGTGCGGGCCAAGGCCGCCGACCGGCTGGTCGCCAACGTGCAACGGCACGACTGGCACCTCTCCACCGGCTTCCTCGGCACTCCGGACCTGCTGCCGGCGCTCAGTGACACCGGGCACCTGGACGTCGCGTACCGGCTGCTGCTCAACGACACCTATCCGTCGTGGGGTTACGAGATCGCCAAGGGCGCGACCACGATCTGGGAGCGCTGGGACTCGATCAAACCCGACGGCAGCTTCGGCGACGTGGGGATGAACTCCTTCAACCACTACGCGTACGGCGCGGTGGGCGACTGGATGTACCGGACCGTGGCCGGCATCGCCCCCGACGCCGGCAACCCCGGGTACTCGCACCTCACCTTCGCCCCCCAGCCGGGTGGTGACCTCACCTCGGCCAAGGCGACGTACCGCTCGGCGTACGGGTCGATCGGCAGCGACTGGGCCCTCGACGAGCGCGGGGACATGCGGCTGCGCCTCACCCTGCCGGCGAACACCACGGCGACGGTACGCCTGCCGGCACCCGGGCGGAACGCGGTCACCGAGGGCGGCCGACCGGCTGAGCGGGCCGACGGTGTGCGGTTCGTCCGGATGGACGGCGCGGTCTCCGTCTACGAGATCGGGTCCGGCAGCTACTCCTTCGCCATCGACCGGGTGCTCGGCGACCTGGGCGACGCGAACGACACGGCACGGGAGCTGGTGACGCTCACCGACCAGCTCGCCGGTGAGCTGGGTCGACCGACGGCCGACTACCTGCGGGGCCGGTTCGGCCGACTGTCCGCCGAGACGACGGCGGCCCGGACGGCGTACCTGGCGGGCAACTCCCGTTCCGCCGCCGGGGACGTGCACCGGGCCCTGGCGACCGCCGCCGACACAGCCCGGTGGCTGCGGACCCAGGTCGCGGCGGGTCGCCTCGACCAGGCTCACGCCGACCGGTTCACCGGGCTGCTCACCCGGGTCGACCAGCGGCTCTCCGCAGCGTCGTCGAGCCTGATCGGCAGCGTGGTCAAGCTCGACCTGCCGGTGGGGGAGCGGCTGCCCGGTGAGGTCGTACGCGCCACCGTCGCGGTGGCCAACGGCGGGCGGGACCCGCTGACCGGGGTGACCTCCGACCTGCGGGTGCCCGACGGCTGGACGGTGACCCCGGTCGGCAAGCGGGCCACCACGGTCGCGCCGGGCGGCACCGTCAGCCACCGCTACGACCTGCGGATCCCCGCCGGTCAGGCACCGGCGACCTGGTCCGTCGACGGCTCGGCCAGCTACCGCCACCGGGGCGGCACGGCCACCCTGCCCGTCGCGGGAACGATCGTTGTCGCGCCAGCGGTGCAGATCGTGTCGGCGGCCCCGGTCCCGGCCGACGTCACGCCGGGCGCGGCGACGACGGTCGGCACGGTGCTGCGCAACCGGGCCGGCGTGCGGGTGACGGGGCAGCTCGCCGTCACCGCGCCGGACGGCTGGCGGGTGGCACCGGCCAGCGCCGGTTACGACCTCGCCCCGGGCGCGGAGACCACCGTGTCGACCGTCCTCACCGCGCCGGTGTCGGTGACGCAGGGGCCGGTGGAGGTCACGGTGGCCACCGGCGCCACGGCGGCCGAACGGCGTGCCCTCACGGTGCCGGTCCGGTTCGACAACCCGCCGCCGGGTGCGCACGACCACGTCGACCTCGGTGACGCGGCGTCCGAGCAGGCGCACCGTCTCGCGGCCTCGACCTACTCGGCCACCAGCAGCGAGGCCGGGCTGACCCGCCGGTACACCGACACGACCCGTCCCGGCGGCTGGTTCGAGTTCGACCTCGCCGTCCGGCCCGGCGAGCCGTTCGTGCTGCGGGCGATCGAGACGTACGACGGGCCGCAGTTGAAGGACTACGAGGTGGTGGTGGACGGGGTGGTGGCGCACACCCGCTCGTGGCAGCGCACGGCGGGCGGGGCTGGCACGGTCAGCTACCAGTTCGTCGTCGACCTGCCGGAGGCCACCGGCGACGGGGCCGTGCGGGTGCGGTTCCGGGACACCGGTGTCGGCTACGACCCGTCGATCGCCGACGTCTGGGCCACGGCCGTCCCGGCGGGCTGACCCAGGCGCGCGTTGACAAGGAGCCGGGCGGGCAACCGCCCGGCTCCTCGTCGTCGAGGAGCGGCCGTCGTCAGCGCCGGGTGCGCCGGGGTTGGTCGCTGGAGCGGCGGACGACCAGCTCCGGCTGGAACACCACGTGCCGGTGCTGGTGCCTGTCGCCGGCCTCGGCCTCCTCCAGCAGCAGCTGCGCGGCGGTACGGCCGAGCTGGTCGCGGGGCTGGCGCACCGACGACAGCGGCACCGCGGCCGCGTCGGCGAACTCGATGTCGTCGTACCCGACGATGGCCACGTCGGCCGGCACCCGCAGGCCGCGCGCGGTCAGCTCCTGGAGTACGCCGAGGGCGATCAGGTCGTTGGCGCAGAAGACGGCGGTGGGGCGCTGCCGGGCCGGCAGCGTCAGCAGCTCCTCGGCGGCGCGCCGGCCGGCGGCGACGGTCAGGCTGGTGGTCACCGCCACCCGGAGCTCGGCGTCGCTGCCCCGTTCCTCCAGGGCTGCGGCAGCGCCGGCGTGCCGATCGGCGACCTGGGCGATGGAGAGCGGGCCGCCGAGGTAGGCGATGCGGTGGTGGCCCTGGTCCAGCAGATGGTCCATGGCGAGCCGGCCGCCGAGGACGTCGTCGACCGCCACCGAGCACCGGTTCACCCGGCCGGTGCCCCGGTCCACCAGCACCACCGGGATGCCCCGGTCGATGAGCCTGTCCAGGTTGGGCTGGGGGCCGTGGTCGACGGGGGTGATGAGCACACCACGGACCCGCTGCTCCTCCAGCAGCTCCAGGTGGCGGCGCTCGCGGGCGCCGTCCTCGCCGCTGTTGCAGACGACGAGCATGGCGCCGGCTTCCTCGATGACCTGTTCGGCGCCCCGGACCACATCGGTGAAGAACGGGTTGGCCACGTCCAGCACGACGATGGCGACGGTGCGGCTGTGCCCGGCGCGCAGTTGACGCGCGGAGTCGTTGCGGACGTAGCCGAGGGTGGTGATGGCGTCGAGCACCCGCTGGCGGGTGGCCGGGGCGACCATGTCGGGCCGGTTGAGCACGTTGCTCACCGTGCCGAGAGAGACGCCGGCGTGCCGGGCGACCTCCTTGATGTTCGCCGTTGCCATGGCTCCCTCGACGCTCCGTACGGTGGTCGCGGCCCCACGCCCGGCGCGGGCTTCGCGGTCGCGGCGATCCCCGAACGTGTCGCGCGGGACGGCTCGACCGGGTCGCCCCGGCAGTGTATAGCTGCTAAAACGTTTCATCCAGCCGAGCCGCGCCGCCGCGCAGCGGATCGCACGTCTTCATCTCGGCCGCCGTTCGTCCGACATCACGTTCCGGGAGCCGATCCGCTGGCGGGACAAGCTCGCGCGTGGGCGGCCTGGCGGACCAGGTGGTCGCGCTCGGCGACGTTCGTGGCCCGGCGGGCCGCCTCTGCGTACGCCGAGGCGGCGGCGGGCAGGTCGCCGTCGAGCTCGTGCAGGTGCCCGCGCACGGCGTGCCACCGGTGCCGCTCGCCGATCACCTCGCGCAGCCGGTCCGTCTCGCGCAGCCCGGCGGCGGCACCGAGGACGTGGCCGACCGCGACCGCGCGGCCGAGTACCGCGGCGGGGTCCTGGCGCACGGGGTCGTCGGTCAGTGCGACGAGGTCGTCGTACCAGGCGAGGATCTGCGGCCAGTCGGTCTCCTCGGCGCTCGCCGCGTCGTCGTGCAGGGCGGCGATCGCGGCCTCGACCTGGTAGCGGCCCGGGCGCCGCTCTTCGGTCTGCATGGCGAGCGCCGACTGCAGGACGCGCACGCCCTCGGCGATCTCGCGCGTGTCCCACCGGCCGCGGTCCTGCCGGTCGAGCGTGACGATCCGGCCCTCGGGGTCGAGCCGCGCCGGGAGCCGGGCGTGGTTCAGCAGCATCAGCGCGAGCAGCCCACGCGCCTCGGGCTCCTCCGTGGCCAGGGTGAGTTGGCGGGCGAGCCGGATCGCCTCGCCGGCCAGGTCCACCCGGCCCGCGTGGCCGGCGGTGTAGACGAGGTAGAGCACGCGCAGCACGACGGCGAGGTCGCCGGGCTGGTCCAGGCGGCGCCCGCGCAGGGTGCGCTTGGCGCGGCTGATCCGCTGCGCCATCGTCGCCTCGGGGACGTAGAAGGCGTCGGCGATCTCCCGGGTGGTGAGGCCGCCGACGGCGCGGAGGGTCAGCGCCACCTGGGACGCGGGCGCGAGGTCCGGGTGACAGCAGCAGAAGAGCAGGAAGAGGGTGTCGTCGCCCTCCTCCGTGGCGGCCGGCCGCGGCTGCGCGTACGTCGTCTCCTCGCGGCGGTGTCGGGCGACTGCGCTGCGGTGGGCGTCGACAAGCCTCCGCGTCGCGACCGTGGTCAGCCACGCGCGCGGGTCGCGAGGCGGATGCTCGGGCCAGACCCGGAGCGCCTCCAGCAGCGCCTCCTGGAGCGCGTCCTCGGCGGCGTCGAAGCCCTCGCCCCGGCGGACCAGGCCCGCGAGTACCCGCGGGACGAGGGCCCGCAACGCGCCCTCGTCCCGTCGTTGCACCGGTTCGTCGGTCACGCCGGGTCAGTCCTCCGACGGCGTTCCGGACATGACCTCCCGGACGTCGATCCACTCGTACAGCGGCGTGCCGCCGGGGCCGGGCTCGGAGGACACGTACGCCGCGAGCTCGACCGCGCGCTCGTGGGACTCGACATCGATCATGTACCAGCCCGCAGCCAGGTCGCTGGTCTCGGGGTGCGGGCCGTCGGTGGTGACGGGCGCCGCGTCCGGACCGCCGTAGCGCACCCAGGTGCGTGCCGGCGTGAGCGCCTGCGCGTCGACGTACTCGCCGTTCTTCTCGAGCAGCTCGCTGACGTGCCGGAGGAAGGCCATGTGCGCCTCCACGTCCTCGGGCGCCCACTGGTCCATCGGGGGCACGGGACGGTGCGGCTCCGGGCCGCCGCGGTAGTGCTTGAGGAGCAGGTACTTCGGCATCGTGGTCTCCTGGTGTCGTGGGCCGCGCCCGTCGAGGCCCTTCATCTGGTGAGCGGAGCCGGCCGGCGCTTCTCGACATCATGCCGCTCGTAAAAAGCGAAGAGCTGACGAACAGTCCCGGTCGGCCGCCGCCGTTGCCGGCGGAGGCACGGTGCATCAGCAACAGGGAAGAAATCACGGCGAAACTCTTGACGCTCTCGAAGGCCGGCCCCTACGGTCCATGCACGACTCATGAAACGATTCAGGAGGGGATCGGATGACCGCCGACGCACCAGGCACGGACAGCGCTCCGCTGCTGGTCCTCGACGGCGTGACGAAGTCCTTCGGGGCCGTCGCCGCGCTGCGCGGGGTGCACCTGGCGCTGCACTCCGGCGAGGCCCACGCCCTGGTCGGCGAGAACGGGGCGGGCAAGTCCACCCTGGTCAAGATTCTGGCCGGCGCGCACGCACCGGACTCCGGCGGGATGACCCTGGACGGGCAACCGCTGCGGCTGCGCGGTCCCGCCGACGCCCGGGCCGCCGGCATCGCGGTCATCTACCAGGAGCCGACGCTCTTCCCGGACCTGTCCGTGGCGGAGAACATCTTCATGGGCCGGCAACCGCTGCGCGGCCTGCGTCGCATCGACACCGCGGCGATGAACCGCGACGCCGAGCGACTGTTTCAGCGGCTGGGGGTCCGGATCGACCCGACCCGCCCCGCGCGTGGGCTCTCCATCGCCGACCAGCAGCTCGTCGAGATCGCCAAGGCGATCTCGTTCGACGCCCGCGTCCTGGTCATGGACGAGCCCACCGCCGCGCTCTCCGGTGTGGAGGTCGAGCGGCTCTTCGCGGTCGCCCGGTCGCTCTGCGAGGGTGGGGCGGCGGTGCTGTTCATCTCGCACCGGTTCAACGAGGTGTTCGACCTGTGCCACCGCATCACCGTGCTGCGCGACGGCGCCTGGGTCTCCAGCGACCACGCCGCCGACCTGAGCGTCGACGAGGTGGTGCGGCGGATGGTCGGCCGGGACGTCTCCTCGCTCTATCCGAAGCAGGACGCTGAGCTGCGGGACACCCTGCTCGAGGTCCGCGGGCTGACCCGCGCCGGTGTCTTCACCGACGTGTCGTTCTCCGTCCGCGGCGGGGAGATCGTCGCACTCGCCGGGCTGGTCGGCGCGGGGCGCAGCGAGGTCGCCCGCGCCGTCTTCGGCGTCGACCGCTACGACACCGGCGCGGTGCTGGTCGCCGGCCGGGCCGTCCCGGCGGGGAACCCGGGCCGGGCGATTGCCGCCGGCATGGCGCTGGTCCCCGAGGACCGACGGCAGCAGGGCCTGGTCATGGAGCTGTCGGTGGAGCGCAATGCCACCCTGGCCCGCCGCCGGGCACTGAGCCGGCTGGGCCTGCTGCTCGGCGGTGCGGAGCGTGCCGAGGCCCGCCAGTGGACGCGGCGGCTACAGGTGAAGGCCTCCCGGCTCGGCGCGCCCGTGGCGACCCTCTCCGGAGGCAACCAGCAGAAGGTCGTGCTCGCCAAGTGGCTGGCCACCGAACCACGGGTCCTGATCATCGACGAACCCACCCGTGGCATCGACGTCGGCACCAAGTCCGAGGTGCACCGGCTGCTCTCGGAGCTGGCCGGCGAGGGCCTGGCGATCCTCATGATCAGCAGCGAACTGCCCGAGGTGCTCGGCATGGCCGACCGGGTCCTGGTCATGCACGAGGGACGACTGGTCCGCGAGCTGCCCCGGGCCGAGGCGGACGAGACCTCCATCATGTTCGCCGCCACCGGTCAAGGAGCGACCGCATGAGCCTCACCGACGCCGGCGCTCCCGAACGGGCCGCCGGGAACGCCCCGACCGACCCCGGTCGGCAGCGCCGTGGCCTCACCGAGCGGCTGCTCGCCGTACGCGAGCTGAGCCTGCTGATCGCGCTCGGCGTGCTGGTCCTGGTGACCACCCTGCGCAATGATCGGTTCCTGAGCGGCCAGAGCATCAAGGACCTGCTGCTGGGCTGCGCGATCCTGGTGATCCTGGCGGTCGGCCAGACCCTGGTCATCGTCACCCGCAACGTCGACCTCTCGGTCGGCTCGATCCTGGGTCTGGTCGCCTTCGCCACCGGCTCGCTGTTCCTCTCCGCACCCGGTACGCCGTGGCCCGTGGCGCTCGTCGTGGGTGTCGCGCTGGGCGCGCTGTGCGGCGCGGTCAACGGCGGCCTGATCGCGGTGGCCCGGGTGCCCGCCCTGGTGATCACGCTCGGCACCCTCTACGCCTTCCGCGGCGTCGACTACTACTGGGCGTCCGGCCGGCAGATCAACGCCGCCGACATGCCCCCGTCGTTCCTGCGGCTGGGCAACCAGACGGTGCTCGGCGTACCCGTGCTGTTCCTCGTCGCGCTGGTCATCGTCGTCGCCGTCGGCTTCTACCTGCGCTCCTACCGCAGCGGCCGGGAGCTGTACGCGATCGGCTCCGAACCGGCCGCCGCCCGGCTCTCCGGCATCCCGGTGGGTCGACGGGTGTTCGCCGTGTTCGTCGCCAACGGCGCGCTCGCCGGGCTCGCCGGCGTGCTGTACGCGGCCCGGTTCGGCACCCTCGACGCGGCCGCCGGCACCGGCCTGGAACTCCAGGTCGTCGCCGCCGCCGTGGTCGGCGGGGTGGCGATCTTCGGCGGCAGCGGCAGCGCCTACGGCGCGGCGCTCGGCGCCGTGCTGCTGACCACGATCGGCAGCTCGCTCGCCGTCCTGCGCATCGACCCGTTCTGGCAGCAGGCCGTGGTCGGCGCACTCATCCTCGCCGCCATCGGGCTGGACCGGCTCCTGGCCCTGCGGGTGGCGGCCCGGCTCCGAGGGAGAAGCGCGCATGGCGCATGACAGCCTGTACGCCGCACCGCCCACCGCCGAGGCCGAGCCCGGCGCGGGCCGCCTCGCCAGCCTGCGCGGGCTGCTCGGCTCCTGGGACGCGGTGATCGTCGCCGCCGTCGTGGTGGCCATGCTGGTCGCCAGCCTGACCGTGGAGAACTTCGCCACCGGCCGCAACGCCCAGTTCCTGTTGCTCGACCTGATGCCGCTGGCTCTCATCGCGCTGCCGATGACCCTGATCGTGATCACCGGCGAGATCGACCTCTCGGTGGCCAGCATGGTCGGCCTGTGCAGCACCCTGATGGGGCAGCTCTGGCTCTCCGGTGGACTGTCCCTGGAGCTGATCTGCGTCCTCGTGGTGCTGCTGGGCGCCGTGCTCGGCGCGGTGAACGGCCTCTTCGTCACCGGCTTCGGTCTGCCGTCGCTGGCGGTGACCATCGGCACGCTCGCCCTCTACCGGGGGCTGTCCTTCGTCGTGCTCGGCGACCAGGCGGTCGCGGACTTCCCGGCCGACTGGACCGCCGCCGTGGTGCGCAACATTCCCGGCACGTCGATCCCGGTCGTGGTGGTGCCGCTGCTGGTGCTCGCCGTGATCTTCGGGGTCGTGCTGCACGCCACCGCGGCCGGTCGCGCGCTCTACGCCATGGGCAACAACGACCAGGCCGCCACCTTCACCGGCGTCTCGGTGGCCCGGACGAAGTTCTGGCTCTTCGTGGTCTCCGGTGCGGTGTGCGGGCTGGTCGGCATCCTCTGGACCCTGCGGTACGCCAGCGCCCGTGGCGACAACGCCACCGGCCTGGAGTTGACCGTGGTGACCGCCGTGCTGCTCGGCGGTGTCTCGATCTTCGGCGGTCGGGGCGCGCTGCTCGGTGTGCTGGCCGGCGTGCTGCTCCTCGGCGTCCTGCGCAACGCGCTGCAACTCGCCGACGTCGACGCCAACGCGCTGACGATCGTCACCGGCAGCCTGCTCATCGCATCCGTCGTGCTGCCCAACGCCGTCGCGGACATCCGCGCCCGGCTGCACCGTCGACGACAGCGGCACCCCGTCGCTTCGTGACGTCCCCCGCGTACCAACCACCCCCGGAAGGATGACGATGTCCGCGTACCGCAGAGGCCTCCGTGTCGGGGCCACCAGCCTCACCCTCGCCGCACTGCTGCTCAGCGCCGCTGCCTGTGGCGGCACAACCCGGGACAACTCCAACAACGATGCCGGCGCTGGCAACCAGGCGAGCGGCGCCGCCAATCCCGACGCCGCCATCAAGGAAGGGCTGAAGATCGCCTTCCTGCCGAAGGCGCTGAACAACCCCTACTTCACCGTCTCGGACAACGGCGGCAAGGACGCGGTCACCGAGATCAAGGGCGAGTTCAAGGAGGTCGGCCCCTCCGAGGCCAGCGCCTCGTCCCAGGTCAGCTACATCAACACCCTGTCCCAGCAGGGCATGGACGTGATCGTCACCTCGGCCAACGACCCGAACGCGATCTGCGGGGCGCTCAACCAGGCCAAGGCGGCCGGCGCGAAGATCGTCACCTTCGACTCCGACACCAAGCCGGAGTGCCGCCAGATCTTCGTCAACCAGGTGACCGCCGAGGGCATCGCCGAGAACCAGGTCAAGCTCATCTCGCAGCAGATCGGCGGCGAAGGCGAGATCGCCATCCTCTCCGCCACCGCCAACGCGACCAACCAGAACGCCTGGATCGCGCTCATGAAGGAAGAGCTGAAGAAGCCCGAGTACAGCAAGATCAAGCTGGTCACCGTGGCGTACGGCAACGACGACGACCAGAAGTCCTTCCAGGAGACCCAGGGTCTGCTGCAGTCGTACCCCAACCTCAAGGGCATCATCTCCCCGACCACGGTCGGTGTCGCGGCGGCCGGCCGCTACCTCAGCGGGTCGCAGTACAAGGGCAAGGTCAAGCTGACCGGGCTGGGCACCCCGAACCAGATGCGCCAGTACGTCAAGGACGGCACCGTCGACGCGTTCGCCCTGTGGAGCCCGGCCGACCTCGGTTACCTCGCGGCGTACGCCGGAGCGGCACTGGCCTCCGGCCAGATCACCGGCGCCGAGGGCGACAAGTTCAAGGCCGGCAAGCTCGGCGAGTTCACCGTCGGCAAGGACGGTGTGGTCATCCTCGGCCCGCCCACCGTCTTCGACAAGAGCAACATCGACCAGTTCCAGTTCTGACCGCTCTCCCGGTCGGTGCCGGCGCACGCCGCGCCGCACCGACCGGGGGAGCCGACGGGAGAACCATGCCCCGCGTCTGCTTCACCCTCCAGGTCGACCCGGACCGACTGGACGAATACCGCGCCCGCCACTCGCGGGTCTGGCCGGAGATGCTCACCGCCCTGGCCGAGAGCGGCTGGCACGACTACTCGCTCTTCCTCCGCGAGGACGGCCTGCTCGTGGGCTACCTGGTAACCGACGACTTCGCGGCGGCCCAGGCCGCCATGCAGGAAAGCGACGTCAACGCCCGCTGGCAGGCGGAGATGGCGCCGTACTTCGTCGACCTCGACAACGGCGCCCCCGACCGCGCCATGCGGCCGTTGGACGAGGTCTTCAACCTTGAGGCGCAGCTCGTTGCGCAGAGAGACGGGAGAAACACCTTGACATCCTCCCGGCCCTAAAGAGCCGGGATTCCCCACGGTCACCCGTGAGGGTTCCTGTTTCATCGCCGACTGCCCGCGAGGAGAACTCCTTTGAGGTCTTACGTCAGCTCCACAGGCGTTTTACCTCTCCGCCAGCCCGGCGGCGAGGATGTTCTTGGCTGCGTTGACGTCCCGGTCATGAACCGCTCCGCACCCGGGGCAGGTCCACGACCGGACGGCAAGTGGCATGGTGGTGTTGATTCGGCCACACGTCGAGCAGGTCTTGGACGACGGATACCACCGGTCGATGGCGACCACCTTCCGTCCGTACCAGGCGGCCTTGTACTCCAGCATCCCGCGCAGGTCCGACCAGGCCGCGTCGGAGATGGCGCGGGCCAGGCTGTGGTTGCGGAGCATGTTGCGCACGCTGAGGTCTTCGATCACGACCGTTTGGTTCTCGCGGACGAGTCGGGTGGTCAGCTTCTGCAGGTGGTCCCGTCGTCGGTCGGCGATCCGGGCGTGCACGCGGGCGACCTTGACCCGGGCCTTAGCCCGATTCTCGGAGCCTTTGGCCTTGCGGGCCAGGCTCCGTTGGGCCTTGGCCAGCTTCTTGCGGTCGGCCCGCTCGTGCTTGGGGTTGGCAACCTTCTCCCCGGTGGACAGTGTGACCAGGGTGGCGATCCCGGCGTCCACCCCGACGGACGACCCGACCGCCGGCAGGGGCTGCACGGAGGGGTCCTCGACGAGCAAGGACACGAACCACCGGCCGGCGGCGTCGCGGGACACCGTGACCGTGGACGGCTCCGCACCATCGGGCAGCGGTCGGGACCAAACGATGGAAAGAGGCGTGTCCATCTTGGCCAGGATGAGCTGCCCGTCGCGCCACCGCAACGCCGACCGGGTGTACTCGGCCGACGCACGGGACCTGCGCTTGGACTTGAACCGCGGGTACCGGGACCGCTTGTCCCAGAATGCAGCGAAGGCGCCCTGGAGATGCCGCAAGCTCTGCTGGAGCGGGACCGAGGACACCTCGTTGAGGAACGCCAGATCCTCGGTGCGCTTCCACTCGGTCAGCATCGCGGAAGTCTGCACGTAGGTGGTCCGTTCACGGTCCACCGCCCATGCCCGGGTCCGCGCCTCCAGCGCAAGGTTGTAGACCTTGCGCACGCACCCGAACGTTCGGTTCAGCTGATCGGCCTGTTCGGGGCTCGGATAGAAGCGGTACTTGAACGCACGCTTCACCAGCTCACCCACGCCTCACACTTTAGCAATGCATTCTGTAATCCGAGACTTGAGAGGGGGGAGCGGCGTTTCCTCCCGGCCCTGAACGGCCGGGTTCCACGCCGCGAACCAGATGACGCAGCATGACGCCCAGACCTTCGAGCGGGTCAAGCAAGCCCTGCGCGGCCAGCGCATCGAGACCCCGTCCTGGGCGTACGCCAACTCCGGAACCCGGTTCAAGGTGTTCCCGCAGGAGGGCGTGCCGCGCAATCCGTACGAGAAGATCGCCGACGCGGCGGTGGTGCACCAGCTCACCGGCGTCGCACCGACGGTGGCCCTGCACATCCCGTGGGACCGCGTCGACGACTACGCCGACCTGGCCGCGTACGCGGGGGACCACGGAGTCAGCCTGGGCGCGATCAACGCCAACGTCTTCCAGGACAACGACTACAAGCTGGGCAGTGTCACCAACCCGGATCCGGGTGTGCGCCGCAAGGCGATCGACCATCTGCTCGAGTGCGTGGACATCATGGACCGCACCGGCTCCCGCGACCTGAAGCTCTGGTTCTCCGACGGCACCAACTACCCGGGCCAGGACGACATCCGAGCCCGGCAGGACCGGCTCGCGACGGCGCTGCGCGAGACCTACGACCGGCTCGGCGACAACCAACGGCTGCTGCTGGAGTACAAGCTGTTCGAGCCGGCCTTCTACGCCACCGACGTGCCGGACTGGGGCACCGCGTACGCGCACTGCCTGGAGCTGGGCCCGAAGGCGCAGGTGGTCATCGACACCGGGCACCACGCGCCGGGCACCAACATCGAGTTCATCGTGGCGATCCTGCTGCGCGCCGGGAAGCTCGGCGCCTTCGACTTCAACTCCCGCTTCTACGCCGACGACGACCTGATGGTCGGTTCCGCGGACCCGTTCCAGCTGTTCCGGATCATGCACGAGATCGTCCGGGGCGACGCGCTGGCGCCGGAGGCCGGCATCGCCTTCATGCTCGACCAGTGTCACAACATCGAGCCGAAGATCCCGGCCATCATCCGCTCGGTGCTCAACGTGCAGGAGGCGACGGCCAAGGCGCTGCTCGTCGACCCGGACGCGCTCGCCGCCGCGCAGCGGACCGGCGACGTGCTCGGCGCCAACGCCGCGCTGATGGACGCGTACAACACCGACGTCCGGCCGCTGCTCGCCGAGCTTCGGACGGACCTGGGCCTGGACCCGGACCCGATGGCCGCGTACGCCCGCTCCGGATACTTCGACAGGATCCGCGCCGAACGCGCCGACGGCCAGCAGGCCGGCTGGGGCGCCTGACCACACCGAAGAAACGCAGACTGGGGACGTGAGGACGATGCAATCCGAGGTTCAGGCGCTGATCGCGCGCAGCAACCGGCTCGGTGCCGACCCGACGACGACGAACTACGCCGGGGGCAACACCTCCGCGAAGGGCGAGGACACCGATCCGGTTACCGGCGGCCCCGTCGAGCTGCTCTGGGTCAAGGGCTCCGGCGGTGACCTCGGCACCCTCACCCGGGCCGGTCTGGCGGCGCTGCGGCTGGACCGGCTCCGTGCCCTCGTCGACGTCTATCCCGGCATCGAGCGGGAGGACGAGATGGTCGCCGCCTTCGACTACTGCCTGCACGGTCGGGGCGGGGCGGCGCCGTCCATCGACACCGCGATGCACGGACTGGTCGACGCGGCGCACGTCGATCACCTGCATCCCGACGCCGGCATCGCGATCGCCGCGGCCGCCGACGGGCCGGAGCTGACCAAGGAGATCTTCGGCGACCGGGTGTTGTGGGTCCCGTGGCGGCGGCCCGGCTTCCAACTCGGCCTGGACATCGCCGCGGTGGCGCGGGCCAACCCGCAGGCGATCGGCGTGATCCTCGGCGGGCACGGCATCACCGCGTGGGGCACGACCAGCGACGAGTGCGAGCGCAACTCGCTGGAGATCATCCGGTCCGCGCAGGCGTTCCTCGACCAGCGGGGCAAGGCCGAACCGCTCGGCCCGGTCATCAGCGGCTACGAACCGCTGCCAACCGACGAACGACGGCGGCGGGCAGCGGCGCTGTTCCCGGTGCTGCGTGGCCTCGCGTCCACCGATCGACCGCAGGTGGGTCACTTCACCGACAGTGACGTGGTGCTCGACTTCGTCGCGCGGGAGAGGCACCCCGCGCTCGCTGCCCTCGGCACCTCCTGCCCGGACCACTTCCTGCGCACCAAGGTCCGCCCGATGGTGCTCGACCTGCCACCCGCCGCGCCGCTCGACGACCTGATCGCCCGTCTCAAGGAGCTGCACGCCTCCTACCGCGACGACTACCGCGCCTACTACGAGCGGCACGCCACCCCGGACAGCCCTCCGATGCGCGGCGCCGACCCGGCCGTCGTACTGGTACCGGGTGTGGGCATGTTCAGCTTCGGTGCCAACAAGCAGACCGCCCGGGTCGCCGGGGAGTTCTACGTCAACGCCATCAACGTCATGCGTGGCGCCGAGTCGGTGTCGAGGTACGCGCCGATCGACGAGGCCGAGAAGTTCCGGATCGAGTACTGGGCACTGGAGGAGGCGAAGCTCCAGCGCATGCCGAAGCCGAAGGCCCTCGCCACGCGGATCGCGTTCGTCACCGGCGGTGGCTCCGGCATCGGCCGGGCGATCGCCCACCGGCTCGCCGCCGAGGGCGCCTGCGTCGTGGTCGCCGACCGGGACGCGGGGGCGGCCGCCGCCGTCGCCGCGGAGATCGGCAGCACCGACGTGGCGGTCGCCGTCGCCGCCGACGTCAGCGACGGTGACGCCGTGGCCGCCGCCCTGCGCGAGGCGGTGCTGGCCTTCGGCGGGGTGGACCTGGTCGTGAACAATGCCGGGCTGTCGCTGTCCAAGTCGCTGCTGGAGACGACCGAGGCCGACTGGGACGTCCAGCACGACGTGATGGCAAAGGGCTCCTTCCTCGTCTCCCGGGAGGCCGCGCGGGTGCTGCTGGCGCAGGGGATGGGCGGAGACCTCGTCTACATCTCCAGCAAGAACTCCCTGTTCGCCGGCCCGAACAACGTGGCCTACGGTGCGGCCAAGGCCGATCAGGCCCACCAGGTCCGGCTGCTCGCCGCCGAACTCGGCGGCCACGGCATCCGGGTCAACGGCGTCAACCCGGACGGGGTGGTCCGCGGCTCCGGCATCTTCGCCGGTGGTTGGGGTGCCAAGCGGGCCGCCGTCTACGGCGTGCCGGAGGAGAAGCTCGGTGAGTTCTACGCCCAGCGCACGCTGCTCAAGCGGGAGGTGCTGCCCGAACACGTCGCCAACGCGGTCTTCGTGCTCACCGGCGGGGAGCTGTCGCACACGACGGGGATGCACATCCCGGTGGACGCCGGGGTCGCCGCGGCCTTCCTCCGCTGAGTACGGTTCAGCGGAGATGAGGACGAAGTGGTGAGTGCGGCCGCGCACCTCGCCGCCGTGGACGTCGGTGCGTCCAGCGGCCGGGTGATGGTCGCGCGCGTCAGCCCCGGAAAGCTGGAGCTGACCGAGGCGCACCGGTTCCGCAACGAGCCGGTGCGGGTGGCGGGCACCCTGCACTGGGACATCCTGGCGCTCTACCGCGGCGTCCTCGACGGCCTGCACGCCGCCGGTCCGGTCGCCAGCATCGGCATCGACACCTGGGCGGTGGACTACGGGCTGCTCGACGCCACCGGTGCGCTGCTCGGCAATCCGGTGCACTACCGCGACGGGCGTACCGACGGCGTCGGCGACCGGGTGGCGAAACAGTTGGGGCAGGAACGGCTCTACACCACGACCGGGCTGCAGCACCTGCCGTTCAACACCCTCTACCAACTCGTCGCCGCCGCCAACACGCCGCAGCTGGACATGGCGCACCGGCTGCTGCTGGTCCCGGACCTCATCGCGTACTGGCTCACCGGCGAGGTCGGCGCCGAGGTCACCAACGCCTCCACCACCCAGCTGTACGACCTGCGTCGCCGCGCCTGGGCGACCGACCTGATGGCCGACGCGGGGATCCGCCGCGAGCTGTTCCCGCCGCTGCGGGAGCCGGGCACGCGGATCGGCCCGGCCCTGCCCGCACTGGGCCTGCCCGGAGACCCCGCCGTGGTGGCGGTGGGATCACACGACACCGCGTCCGCCGTGGTGGGCGTGCCGGCAGCCGGTGAACACTTCGCCTACATCTCCTGCGGCACCTGGTCGCTGGTCGGGGTCGAGCTCGACGCCCCGGTGCTCAGCGAGCCGAGCCGGCGGGCGAACTTCACCAACGAGTCCGGCGTCGACGGCACGATCCGCTACCTGCGCAACGTGATGGGCCTGTGGCCACTACAGGAGTCGCTGCGCACCTGGGGCACCACCGATCTGGCCGCCCTGCTCCGGCAGGCGGCCCGGGAGCCGGCCTTCCGCTCCGTCGTGGATCCGGACGACCCCGCGTTCCTGCCACCCGGCGACATGCCCACCCGCATCGCCGATGCCTGCCGCCGTACCGGCGAGCCGGTGCCGGTGACCCGGGCGGCCACGGTCCGGTGCATCCTCGACAGCCTCGCGCTGGCGCACCGGCGCGCCGTCCGTCAGGCGCAACTGCTCGCCGGTCGCCACGTCGACGCCGTGCACGTCGTCGGCGGCGGGGCTCGCAACGAACTCCTGTGCCAGCTCACCGCCGACGCCTGCGGCCTGCCGGTGCTCGCCGGGCCGGTCGAGGCCACCGCGCTGGGCAACGTACTCGTGCAGGCCCGCGCTCTCGGCATCGTCGGCGGCGACCTGTCGGCGCTGCGGGCCGTGCTACGCGAGACCCAGCAGATCGTGCGCTACGAGCCACGGGGCGCCGAGACGACGTGGCGGGCGGCAGCCCAGCGTCTCGGATGGGAGGACTGAGGATGCGAATAGCGCTGTTCGTCACCTGCCTGGCCGACACCATGTTCCCCGAGGCGGCCAAGGCGACGGTGCGGCTCCTGGAACGGCTCGGTCACGAGGTCGTCTTTCCGCAGGACCAGACCTGCTGCGGGCAGATGCACATCAACACCGGGTATCCGGACGACGCGCTGCGGCTGGTACGCCGGCACGTGCGGACCTTCGCCCCGTACGACGTGGTGGTCGCCCCCTCCGGCTCGTGCGTCGGTTCGGTGCGGCACCAGCACGCGATGGTGGCCCGCAGGGCCGGCGACGAGCGGTTGGCCAGTCGAGCCGAGGAGGTCGCCAGCCGCACGTACGAGCTGTCGGAGCTGCTCGTCGACGTGCTCGGGGTGACCGACGTCGGCGCCTTCTATCCGCACCGGGTGACGTACCACCCGACCTGCCACTCCCTGCGGATGATCCGGGTGGGAGACAAGCCGCTGCGGCTGCTGCGT
Organism: Micromonospora sp. NPDC000668; assembly: GCF_042897975.1. Classification (NCBI taxonomy): domain Bacteria; kingdom Bacillati; phylum Actinomycetota; class Actinomycetes; order Micromonosporales; family Micromonosporaceae; genus Micromonospora; species Micromonospora sp. NPDC000668. The sequence goes on along the minus strand of NZ_JBIAYP010000001.1, from coordinate 632,998 downwards.
CAGGTCCGCGGCCTGGACCTGGTGGAGCTGCCGCAGGCCGAGGAGTGCTGCGGCTTCGGCGGCACGTTCGCCGTGAAGAACGCGGACACCTCGACGGCGATGCTGGCCGACAAGATGCGCCACGTGCTGGCCACCCGGGCTGACGTCTGCACCGCCGGGGACGCGTCCTGTTTGATGCACATCGGCGGTGGACTGTCCCGCCTCCGGGCCGGAGTGCGGACCGTGCACCTCGCGGAGATCCTGGCCAGCACCGAGCCCACCGGCAACCCGGTCGAGCAGGCGCAGCGGCAGACCGGCGGGGTGCGGGCGTGACCCGGACCTTCCTCGGTATGCCCGCCACCGCGCCGCGCGGCGTCGGACACCTGCGCGGCGAGGAGCCCTTCCCGGTCGCGGCCCGGCGGAGCCTCGCCGACGCCCAACTGCGCCGCAACCTCGGCCACGCCACCGCCACCATCCGCGCCAAGTCGGCAGCGGTCATCGACGAGGTCCCCGACTGGCAGGAGCTGCGGGAGGCCGGGCGGGCCATCAAGACCGACACGATGGCCCGGCTGCCCGAGCTGCTCCAACAGTTGGAGGCGGCGGTCACCGCGGCCGGCGGCACCGTGCACTGGGCCGCCGACGCCGTCGAGGCCAACCGGATCGTCACCGACCTGGTCAGGGCCACCGGCAGCGACCGGGTCATGAAGGTCAAGTCGATGGCCACCCAGGAGATCGGCCTCAACGAGGCACTGGAGGCGGCCGGCATCGAACCGGTGGAAACCGACCTCGCCGAGCTGATCGTCCAACTCGGGCGGGACAAGCCCAGCCACATCCTGGTACCCGCGATCCACCGCAACCGCGCGGAGATCCGTGAGATCTTCCTGCGCGAGATGCCCGGCGTCGACCCGGCGCTGACCGACGACCCGGCGATCCTGGCGGCCGCGGCCCGCCGTCACCTGCGTCGTACGTTCCTCAGCACCCGCGTCGCGGTCTCCGGGGCGAACTTCGCGGTGGCCGAGACCGGCACCCTCGCGGTGGTCGAGTCCGAGGGCAACGGCCGGATGTGCCTCACCCTGCCGGACACTCTGATCACCGTGATGGGCATCGAGAAGGTCATCCCGACCTGGGCCGACCTTGAGGTGTTCCTGCAACTGCTGCCCCGGGCCTCCACCGGCGAGCGGATGAACCCGTACACCTCCATGTGGACCGGCGTCACGCCGGACGACGGGCCACAGGACTTTCACCTCGTGCTGCTGGACAACGGGCGGAGCGCGGTTCTCGCCGACGAGGTCGGTCGCCAGGCGCTGCACTGCATCCGATGCTCCGCCTGCCTCAACGTCTGTCCCGTCTACGAGCGCACCGGTGGGCACGCGTACGGCTCCGTCTACCCCGGGCCGATCGGTGCCGTGCTGTCACCGCAGCTGACTGGCGTGGAGGACAACGCCTCCCTGCCCTACGCCTCCTCGCTCTGCGGCGCGTGCTTCGACGCCTGCCCGGTGAAGATCGATATCCCGTCGATCCTGGTGCACCTCCGCGCCCAGCACGTGGCGGCCTACCGGAGTGAGCATCGCCTGCCGAGCGCCGAGGCGATCACCATGGCCGCCGCCGCGTACACCATGGACCACCCGGCGATGTACGAGGCCGCGCAGCGCGCCTCGCGGGCCGCCCGTCTCGCCGGCCGGCGAGGCCGCGGCCTGCCCCCGCCGCTGTCCGGCTGGACCATCGGCCGCGACCTGCCGCAGCCGCCGCCGCAGACGTTCCGCGAATGGTGGGCGCAGCGATGACCTCCCGTGAGTTGATCCTCGGCCGCCTCCGTGCGGCTCTCGGCGCGACGCCGACCACCTCCGGCGACGTGCCGCGGGGCTACCGGCCAGCCGGCGGTGCCGTGGACCTCGACGTGCTGGTGCACCGGCTCACCGACTACCGGGCCACCGTGCACCGGTGTGCCGACGGCGAGGTGGCGCAGGCCGTCGACACGATCCTTGGTGGCCGACGCGTCGTCGTCCCGCCCGGGCTGCCCCGGCACTGGTTGCCCGACACCGTCGACGTGCTGACCGACGACAACCTCCCGAGGGAACAGGTCGCGGCGGCCGACGGGGTGGTCACCGCGGCGGCGGTCGCCGTCGCCGAGACCGGGACGGTCATCCTCGACGCGGCCCCCGACCAGGGGCGGCGGGTCATCACACTGCTGCCCGACGTGCACATCTGCGTCCTGCGTACCGATCAGGTCGTCGCGGGTGTCCCGGACGCCCTCGCGCGTCTCGACCCGCACCGCCCGCTCACCTGGATCAGCGGGCCGTCCGCCACCAGCGACATCGAACTCAACCGGGTCGAGGGCGTGCACGGCCCCCGGCACCTGCACGTGGTGCTCGTACCCCGCTGAACCGCACCGGCGGTAGGCCCGCGTTACAACTCGGCCTGTGCGGTCAGGGTCTGTCGCAGGTAGCTCTTCGGCCTCGACCCCACGGTCGATCCGACGACCTCGCCCCGGCGGAACACCAGCAGCGTCGGCAGGGACATGACGCCGTAGTTGCGCGTGGCCGTCGGGTTCTCGTCGGAGTTGAGCTTGGCCACGACCATCCGGTCGCCGAACTCCTGGGCCAGCTCGGCGAGGCTCTTCTCAATCGCCTTGCAGGGCGGGCACCACTCCGCCCAGAAGTCGACCACCACCGGCCGGTCGCTGGCCAGCACCAGTTCGGTGAACGTGTCGTCGGTGACGGTGACTAGCGAGCCAATTTCCGTTTGGGGCATGTTTCCTCCCGGTGCGCGATGGCATGGGCGAGCTGGGTGTGTAGCTGTTGGCGTACGGCGCCGAGCCGGTCGATGACGGCGTCGACCTCGACGAGCTTGCGTCGCAGGACCAGCACCGAGTCCGGGCAGACGTCGCCGGACGTGTTGCCGGCCCGAAGACAGGCCACGAACGGACGGACGTCGTCGAGGCCGAAGCCGACAGCGAGCAGCCCTCGGATCTCACGGACGACCCGGAGCTCCGCCTCGTCGTACACCCGGTAGCCGTTGGCGGAGCGCTGTGCCCGTACCAACCCGTGTGCCTCGTAGTAGCGCAGGGTGCGCGTACTCGTGCCGGCACGCTCAGCCAGTTCGCCGATCAGCATCCGACCTCCTCCACCAGCCCGTCGCAAGCACGCTAAACCTTGTCGCCAGCGTCAAGGCAAGGCGGCGGCTCGCTACCGTCGGGCGGCTTGCTGCCGCGCAGCTCTGCGTCGCCACGGGGCGGCCAGGATCAGGACGGCCAGCAGGACGGCAGTGCCAAGGCTCAGCCCGGTGAGCAGCGGGATCGAGGATTCCTCGGCCTGAGCATGACGCTCGCCCTTGACCGGGACCACTGGGCTGTCGTGCTTCTTCTCCTCGGGCGTGACCAGTTGTCCGACGGACGCGTGGGGCGGCAGGGCGAAGCCCCAGTTGAGCAGGGCCGCCGCCTCTCCGAGACTCCCCAGCGGAGCGGTCTCCGCTCCGAGCAGGGTCACCGCCAGCCGTCGACCGTTGCGTTCGGCCACACCGACGTACGTCTGACGAGCCAGGTCGGTGAAGCCCGTCTTCCCCCCGAGTGTCCCGGGATAGTTGCCCAGCAGCGTGTTGTCGTGAGTGATGGCGAATGCCGGGTTTCTCGGCTGTGCCGGTATCTGCGCGACCCTCGTTGCGATGTATCGCCGGAAGTCCTCCCTGGCGAAGGTGGCCCGCGCGATCAGCGCGAGGTCGTATGCGCTGGTGTACTGGCCGGGGCCGTCCAGGCCGGAAGGCGTCGCGGCGTGGGTCTGGTTCGCGCGCAGTCGACGTGCTTCGTCGTTCATCGCCTCGACCCCGCCCGGCCTACCCGCGGCGCCGCCGCCGACCCGAGCCAGCACGTTGGCCGCGTCGTTTCCCGATTTGAGCAGGAGCCCCAGCCACAGGCTCTCGACGGAGTACCGGCCACCCTCGACGACCCCCATCAGCGAGCTGGCTGGGTCGAGATCGCGCAGATCCGCCCTGGTCACCTCCACCATCTGGGCCGGATCGAGGCGGGGCATCAGGGACGCCGCCAGCAGCAGCTTCTGCACGCTGGCCGGCGTTCGGAGCTCGTGGGGGCCGCACCCACCCAGGACCTCACCACTGTTGAGGTCGGCCACGAGCCATGAGGTGGCGGTCAGTGCCGGCGTCATCGGCGCACCCGCGGGAATGGCCAGCCCTGCCGTCGCCAGCGCCTGCCCGCCGACCGCCCGGTCGGTGGGGTCGACCGGTGGTGGGGACGGTATGGCGGGCGGCGGCGCCGGCGGCTTCACGGCCGGGCACGGCACGGACGGCGCGGCCACCGCCGGTGTTGGTGGCAGGACCGCCACCGCGGGCAGGACCAGGATGGCGTTGAGCGCCACTGCGGTAAACCGATAGTCGGTCACGTTAACGAACGGTAATCGTCAACGAGGCTGGCGCGGTCCGATTGGCGAAAGCGCGAGGGGTGACCTGGGCAAAGGCGCCGGCGAAGGCATCGGCCGCAGCGACGGGGCATTGCGTTCGGGCAGGCCGTCTGGGTCGTTACCGTCCGAGATGACGTCGTCTATACGTCTTTTCTGCGAGACGGTATTGGTTGTTCACAAAAGCGCCATCGCTGCTTGTAATGGGCAGCGCTTCGCGCCGTGGGTCTACCGGAGCACGGTGGCCGTCTACGGCGGGGAGGTCAGCCGAGCAGATCGCCGGTCGGCAGTGGCAGCGGCAGTCCGGGTAGCGACGGCAACACCGACGGGAGCGGCACCGACGGCAGCGGCAGTCGTGGCAGCGTCGGGTTGGCGCCGGCTGTCGGCGAGTCCGTCGGCGCGGGACGCGGTGGCGCTGGTGCCGTCCCGCCCGGTGTCGCGGCGCCGGAGGGCTCGGGGGCGGCGGCCGTCGACGCCGCGGGTGACGGCGTCGGTGCCAGCGGGGACGTCGCGCAGCGGGGCCAGTCGGGGCATCCGTGCGCGGCCAGGTCCCGTAGGACGGCATCGATGTCGGCGCGCAGGCGGGTGGCGTCGGCCGGGTCGGTGATCCTGCCCAGGTCCCGCTGGGCCTGGTCGATCAGCTGTCGGGCCTCGTCGTACCGTCCCGCCGCGACGGCCTCGCGGGCGAGGCCGGTGGTGTGTTCGACGCCGAGCACCTCCGCCCGTTCGGGATGGAGAACCTTGGTCAGCGACCACAGCGGACTGGTCGGCCCGGCGTCGCGGCTGGCGACCCCCAGCCCCGTCGCCAGCATGAGGGCGGTGACCACGGCGGCGGCCAACCCCAGGGCTCGCCGTCCGAGCGGTTGCCACCGGGGCGGGCCGGGGACGGGGCCGGTGGGGGCGCCGGCCCGGAGCTTCCGGACCCGACGGTCGGGAGGTGGCGGGTCGGCGCGGACTGCGCCGTCGACCACGGTGTCCGGCAGGTCGGCGGTGACGTCGGCGCGCCAGGCGGCCAGCATCGCCGTGAGGCCGTCGGTGTCGGCCACCTGCTCGCCGCGGCCGAGCGCGGCGAGGAGCAGGTCGTCATGGTCGATCGCGGCGAGGTCCAACTCCTCGCCACCGTCCGGCCGGGGCTCGCTCATGCCGCCACCTCGTCAAGTCCGTCGCCGGCAAGCGTACGGAGCCGGGCCAGGGCACGGGACTGGGCCACCCGTACGGCCGGCGCCGACATGCCGAGGATCGAGCCGACTTCCTCGGCGGTGAGACCGACCGCCACCCGGAGGGTGATGATCTCCCGTTGGACGTCGGGGAGGCGGTGCAGCAGCACCGAGAGTCGGCGGGCCAGATCGGTGGCGACAGCCTGCTGCTCCGGACCCGGTGTGGTGTCCGCCTGCTCAAGGTGGGCGTCGGGGACGGCGATGGCGGCGCCGCGGACCGCCGCGCGCAGGGCGTCGGCGACCTTGTTCGCGGCGATGGCAAAGACGAACGCGGAGAACGGCCTGCCCTGGTCGCGATAGCGGGGAAGGGCCTTCAACACCGCCAGGCAGACCTCCTGGGCGACGTCGTCGGCGGTGGTGTACGCCCCACCGACGCGGCCCAGCCGGGCCCGGCAGTAGCGGACCAGCCCCGGCCGAACGGTGGTGAGCAGGGCAGCGAGCGCCGCCCGGTCACCGTGGGCGGCCAGGTGGACGAGCTCTGGCTCGATCGTTGTGGTCATGGGGACGCGAGACACCTTCGTTACCGGCCGGTTAACCGCACGCTATCGAGACGTACGCCACTTTGCCTAGTTCACCTTCGGTGTTGGTGGCGTAGCGCAAAGAAGTTGTTGCGTCCGGCCGGATCGCCGCGATGTCTCAGGTAGCGACCCGGGAAGGGAGGGCGGATGGGCGTCGAGGTGGCGGTGCAGGGGCTGACCAAGTCCTTCGGTGGCCAGCCGGTCTGGTCGGACGTCAGCCTGACCCTGCCGGCCGGCGAGATATCCGTGCTGCTAGGCCCGTCCGGCACCGGCAAGTCGGTGTTCCTCAAGACCCTGGTGGGGCTGCTACGCCCCGACGCCGGGTCGATCTGGATCGAGGGCAAGGACCTGCCCCGGCTCTCGGAGCGGGCGTTGTACGAGGTGCGCAAGCTGTTCGGGGTGCTGTTCCAGGATGGCGCGCTGTTCGGCTCGATGACGATCTACGACAACGTGGCCTTCCCGCTGCGGGAGCACACCCGCAAGTCCGAGTCCCAGATCCGCGAGGTGGTCACCGAGAAGCTCGACATGGTCGGCCTGGTCGGCGCCGAGAAGAAACTGCCGGGGGAGATCTCCGGTGGGATGCGCAAGCGGGCCGGCCTGGCCCGCGCGCTCGTGCTTGACCCTCGCATCGTCCTGTTCGACGAGCCCGACTCCGGATTGGACCCGGTTCGCACCGCGTACCTGAACCAGCTGATCATCGATCTGAACCAGCGGACCGGGGCGACCTTTCTGATCGTCACGCACGACATCAACACCGCGCGCACGGTGCCCGACAACATCGGCCTGATCTACCACGGGCACCTGGCCATGTTCGGGTCGCGGGAGATGCTGCTGTCCAGCACCGAGCCGGTGGTGCGGCAGTTCCTCAACGCCCAGCGGATCGGACCGATCGGCATGGCCGAGGAGAAGGACGCCGAGGAGCTGCGAGCGGAGGCGGACGCCGGCGTGGAACTGCCGCCGCTGCCGCCCATCCCGCTGCAGCTGCCGCCGTCGGACGGACTGCCCCGCGCCGCCGAGCGGCCACCGGGGCAGTGGTGCCGGGAGCACGGCGTCACCCCGCCACCCGGCTCCTTCGCCGGGCTACGCGACGCCGAAGAGCCCACCGTCGCGCTGAACGGACCGCCGGCCGGGGACGGGCGGCAGGGAGCGGGGGTCCCCGGATGAGCGGCCCCGTCACCGCCGTACGGCACACCGGGGAGTTCTTCGCGTTCTGCCTGGACACACTGCGCGGCCTCGGCCGGCGACCGGTGCAGGTCCGCGAGTTCGTCCAGCAGGCCTGGTTCATCAGCTCGGTGTCGATCCTGCCCGCCGCGCTCGTCTCCATCCCCTTTGGCGCGGTCATCGCGTTGCAGCTCGGCTCGCTGGTCCGTCAGCTCGGGGCGCAGTCGTTCACCGGCGCGGCGTCGGTGCTCGCGGTGGTCCGTGAGGCGGGGCCGATCGTCACCGCGCTGATCATCGCCGGCGCGGGTGGCTCGGCGATCTGCGCCGATCTCGGCTCTCGGAAGATCCGCGAGGAGCTCGACGCGATGCAGGTGCTGGGCATCGATCCCATCCACCGCCTCGTGGTGCCCCGGGTGCTCGCCTCGATGCTGGTCGCCGTGCTGCTCAACGGCCTGGTCAGCGTGGTCGGGGTGACGGGTGGCTACCTGTTCAACGTGGTCCTGCAGGGCGGCACACCCGGCGCGTACCTGGCCAGCTTCCAGGCCCTGGGGCAACTGCCCGACCTGCTGGTGGGTGAGGTCAAGGCGCTGCTGTTCGGCGCTGCCGCCGCGCTGGTCGCCTCGTACAAGGGGATGACCGCCAAGGGCGGCCCGAAGGGGGTCGGCGACGCGGTCAACCAGAGCGTGGTGATCACCTTCATGCTGCTGTTCGCGCTGAACTTCATCGTCACGGCCGTGTACTTCCAGGTCGTACCGCAGAAGGGAAGCTGACGTGCTGGTGCTGCGGTACCTCGACAACCTGGGCGGACAGCTCGCCTTCTACCTGCGGGCGTTCGCCTGGGCGCCGCGAACGGTGCGTCGCTACAAGCGTGAGGTGATACGGCTGCTGGCGGAGGTGAGCTTCGGCTCCGGCGCGCTCGCCGTGCTCGGCGGCACCGTCGGTGTCATCTGCTTCCTGACGTTCTTCACCGGCACCGAGGTCGGACTGCAGGGCTACCAGGCGCTCAACCAGCTCGGCAGCAGCGCCTTCACCGGTTTCGTCTCGGCGTACTTCAACACTCGGGAGATCTCCCCGCTGGTCGCGGCGCTGGCCCTGTCGGCCACCGTGGGCTGCGGGTTCACCGCCCAGCTCGGGGCGATGCGGATCTCCGAGGAGGTGGACGCACTCGAGGTGATGGGGGTGCCCTCGCTGCCGTTCCTGGTCACCACCCGCATGATCGCCGGATTCCTCGCGGTCATCCCGCTGTACGTGGTGGGGCTGCTCGCCAGCTACCTGGCCACCCGCACCATCGCCGTGCACTACTACGGCCAGTCGGCCGGCACCTACGACTACTACTTCCACCTGTTCCTGCCACCCGAGGACGTGCTCTGGTCCTTCGGCAAGGTGCTCGTGTTCAGCGTGATCGTGGTGCTGGTGCACTGCTACTACGGCTACACCGCCAGCGGCGGGCCCGCCGGCGTCGGCGTCGCGGTCGGACGGGCCGTCCGGCTCGCCATCGTCGCGGTCAACATCGTCGATTTCTTCCTGTCGCTGGCCATCTGGGGCGCGACCACCACCGTCCGGATCGCGGGGTGAGCATGAGACATCGCATTCTCGGCATCGTCTTCATCGCCGTACTGACCGCGGCGTTGACCGCCTCCGTGCTGCAGTACCGCAAGGCGTTCACCCCCGTCGACTGGGTCACCCTGCAGGCCGGTCGATCCGGACTGCAGCTGAGCCCGGGCGCCGACGTCAAGGTCCGTGGGGTCGTCGTCGGCGAGGTGCGCTCGGTCGGCAGCGAGGGCGCCGGCGCGACCATCCGGCTGGCCCTGGATCCGACCTCGACGCCGCGGATCCCCGCCGACGTCAGCGCGCGGTTGCTGCCCAAGACGCTCTTCGGCGAGCGGTACGTCGAGCTGGTCCCGCCGGTCGGCGGCAACGCCGTACCGATCCGCGACGGCGCCGTCATCACCCAGGACCGCAGCAGCACCGCCGTCGAGCTGGAACGGGTTCTCGACGAGGCGCTGCCGCTGCTGCAGGCGGTGCGGCCCGACCAGCTCGCCGCGACGCTGGGTGCGATCGCCGCCGCACTCGAAGGTCGCGGCGAGCAACTCGGCGCCAACGTCGAGCGGCTCGATGCGTACCTGCGGCAGCTCAACCCGGCGATGCCGACCATCGCCGAGGACGTCCGGAAGCTCGCCGTCGTGCTGGACAGCTACGACGCCGCCCTACCCGATCTGCTGGCCCTGCTGCGGGACGTCACCGTCACCGCCCGTACGGTCACCGACCAGCGCGCACAGCTGGCGGCGTTCCTCGCCGACACCACCGACACCGCCGACGCCACCCGCAGCTTCCTCGACCGGCACGGTGACCAGCTCATCGAGCTCGGCCAGGTGAGTCGCCCGGTGCTGCAACTGCTCGCCACGTACGCCCCCGAGTATCCGTGCCTGATGAGCGGCCTGGTCGCCCTGCAACCCCGCGTCGAGGAGGTCTTCTCCGGCGGGCGGATGCACATCACCCTCGAGGTCACCCGCGACGGCGGCAAGTACGAGAAGGGACGCGACGAGCCCGTCTACGGCGCGCACGGCGGGCCGCAGTGCCGCGGGCTGCCCCAACCAGGGCAGCCGGCGCCCGACGTGCCCGTCAACGACGGTTACGACCGCGGGGGTGCTCGCCCGCGTACCCCGTTGCCCGTCGGCCTGCCGGCGACCGCGCCCGCCGGCGCTTCCCCGGCGATGGGCCGGGCCGCCACCGGCGAGGAGCGCGCATTGGTCAAGCCCCTGGTCGGCGCCGTCACCGGCATCCTGCCCGCGGAGGTTCCCGACATCGCGGTCCTGCTGTGGGGGCCGTTGCTGAGGGGAGGGGTGGTGAACGCGCGATGAGCAACCGGATGATGGTGCCCCTGCTGAAGCTGGTGGTCTTCGCCGCCGTGACCCTGCTGCTGACGGCGCTGCTCGCGCAGACCCTCGGCGCCTTCCCGCCGGGTGGCGTCACCTACCGCGCCCGGTTCACCGACGTCACCGGACTGCTTACCGGAGACGACGTCCGCGTCGCCGGCGTGAAGGTCGGCCGCGTCCGCGGCATCAAGGTGGTCGACGACACCGCCGCCGAGGTGGCCTTCACCGTCACCACCGACGTCCCGGTGGCCACCAGCGTCCGCGCCAAGATTCGCTACCGCAACCTGGTGGGCCAGCGGTACGTGGCGCTGAGCGAGGGCCCGGGGGAGGGGCGACCACTGCGGTCCGACGGCCTGATCCCGCTCGGCCAGACCACCCCGGCGCTGGACCTAACGGTGTTGTTCAGCGGGTTCCGGCCCCTGTTCACGGCGCTCGACCCGGACGACGTCAACAAGCTCGCCTACGAGATCATCCGGGTGCTGCAGGGCGAGGGCGGCACGGTCAGCAGCCTGCTGCAACGCACCGCGTCGCTCACCAACACCCTCGCCGACCGGGACGCCGTCATCGGGCGGGTCATCACCAACCTCAACGGCGTCCTGGGCACCCTGGCCGAACGGGACCAGAACCTCGACCAGAGCATCAGCCAGCTGCAGCAGTTCGTCTCCGGGCTGTCCGCCGACCGCACGGCCATCGGCGAGTCGCTGGTCAGCATCGGCGAGCTCACGACCGCCACGTCGTCGCTGCTGCGCGATGTCCGACCACCGCTCGCCGCGGACGTGCGCGCCCTGGGCGAACTCTCCGGCACCCTCAACCGCAACGCGGCCGTTATCGACAGCACCCTCGGGCGGATGCCCGAGCGGTACCAGTCCCTGACCCGCGTCGCGTCCTACGGCTCGTGGTTCAACTTCTACCTCTGCGACTTCGACGGCAACGTGGCGGTGTCGGGCCGGGCACCGCTCGACCTGCCCACCTTCAGCGCCCCGGCCGCCCGATGCGCCGGAGGCAGCCAGTGACACCGTTTCGGGAACGCAACCCCGTGGTCGTCGGCACGCTCGGGCTGGCGCTGATCGTCGCCGTGCTGCTGGGTGCCTTCCAGCTCGACCGGCTGGCCGACCTCACCGGACGCAGGTACCAGGCGGCCTTCCACGACGCCAGCGGCCTCGTCACCGGCAACGAGGTGCGGGTCGCCGGGGTGCGGGTGGGCAAGGTGACCGTCGTGGAACTCGCCCGCGACGGCGCGCCCTACGTGCGGGTCCGGTTCCGGGTGGACGACGACAGCGTCCGGATCGGCACCGACACCGGCGCCACGATCAGGATCAAGACGGTGCTCGGCCAGAAGTACCTGGCCCTCTCGCCGGCCGGGCCGGGTCGACTGCGCGAGGGCGGGCAGATCCCCCTCGCCCGCACCGCGGCGCCGTTCGACGTGGTGCAGGCGGTCACCGGACTCGCCGACACCCTCGACAAGGTCGACACCGACCAGCTCGCCGCCGCCTTCACCACCCTGTCCGAGACCTTCGCCGACACGCCCGAGAGCGTCAACGCCTCCCTGGTCGGACTCTCCCGGCTCTCCCGGACCGTCGCCGGACGCGACGCCGAACTGCGGGCGCTGCTCGACCGCGCCCGTCAGGTGACCGCCGTGCTCGCCACCCGGGACGAGGAGTTCCGCAAACTGGTCACCGACGGCGAGGCGCTGCTGAGCGAGGTGAGCCGGCGTCGGGACGCCATCCACAAGCTGCTCGTCGGCACCGACGAGCTCGCCACCCAGCTGTCCGGACTGGTCACCGACAACCGCGCCCAGCTCGCTCCCGCGCTGCGCGAGCTGCGTGAGGTGGTCGCCATCCTGCAGCGCAACCGGGACGACCTGGAGAAGACCATCCAGCGGATGGGGCCGTTCGTCACCGCGTTCGCCAACGTGGTGGGCAACGGCCGTTGGTTCGACTCGTACGTCTCCGGTCTGCTCCAGCCGTACCAGCCCACGACGGGAGGCCGCTGATGCCCGGTCCCATCCAGCGGTGGCGACGACCGATCGCCGTCACCACCGTCCTCCTGGTAGCCGTCGCCGCCGGCGTGGTCGTTCTCCGCGGCGGCACACCCCCGCGGCGGGTGGTCGCCCACTTCACCCGCGCCGTCGGGGTGTACCCCGGATCGGACGTGCGGGTGCTGGGCGTCCGCGTCGGCGAGGTGGTCGCCGTGACCCCGCAGGGCCGCACCGTCCAGGTGACCATGTCCTACGACCCCGGGATCGCCGTTCCCGCCGACGCGCAGGCGCTCATCGTGCCGCCCAGCGTGGTCAGCGACCGCTACGTCCAGCTCACCCCCGCCTACGCTGGCGGAGCCGCGCTCGCCGACGGGGCCGAGATACCGCTGGAGCGGACCGCTGCTCCGATGGAGATCGACGACATCTACCAGGCGCTCGACGACTTCAACCGCACCCTCGGCCCGGAGGGCGCCAACCGCGATGGTGCCCTGTCCGACCTGGTCGCCTCCGGACGCGCCAACCTGGAGGGCAACGGCCAGAACCTGCACGAGACCCTCGACGGCCTGTCCCAGGCACTGGCCACCCTCTCCACCGGGCGGCAGGACCTCTTCGGGTCGGTGGTCAACCTGCAACGCTTCACCACCGCGCTGGCCCGCAGCGACCGGGAGGTGCGCGCCTTCAACCAGCAGTTGGCCGACGTCGCCGAACAACTCGCCGGGGAACGCGACGAACTGGCCGCCGCGCTGCGCAACCTCTCCACCGCGCTGGCCGACGTGACCACGTTCGTGCGGCAGAACCGGGACGCGTTGACCTCCAACGTCGCCGCGCTGGCGGACATCACCGGCATCCTGGTCCGCCAGCAGCAGGCCGTCATCGACATCCTCGACGTCGCCCCGCTCGCCCTTGGCAACCTCAGCCTCGCCTACAACCCGCGATCCGGCACCCTGGACACCCGCGACAACGTAATGGGTCCCTACGACCCTGCTGGCTTCGCCTGCTCACTGATAGTGGACCAGCTGCCTGCGGCCCAGGTGCCCGCCAAGTGCCTGGCACTCGCGCAGACCCTGCACTCCCGCGGGCTGCCCATGACCGACCAGCTGCGCAAGCTCCTCAAGCTGCCGCCCGGCGCCCCGGCGACCGGCGGGTCCTCACCGGGGAAACCTCCCCTCAGTTCCCCCGGTGCGCCGATCCCCGACCAGGCGCCGGGCGGCCCCGGCATCACCAGCGACCCCACCCTCGGCGGCATCCTGCGGGGTTTGTCATGACCGCCCGCACACTGCGGACCCTGGCGTGCGCGATCGTGGTGGTGATGCTGCCGGCCGGATGCGGCCTGCCCGACCTCGCCGACCTGCCGCTGCCCGGCGGCGCCCCGAAGGGCGACGGGTACGCCGTCACCGCCGAGTTCAGCGACGTGCTCGACCTTGTGCCGCAGGCCGCTGTGAAGGTCGACGACGTGACGGTCGGCAGCGTGGAGAAGATCTCCCTGGCCGGCTGGACCGCCCAGGTAACCCTGCGCATCGGCGCAGAGGTACGGCTGCCGTCCAACGCAACGGCCGCCGTCCGGCAGAGCAGCCTGCTGGGCGAGAAGTACGTGACCGTCGCGCCGCCGCCCACCGGCGCCGCCAGCGGTCGACTCGCCGACGGCGACCTCATCCCGCTGTCCCGGACCGCTCGCGGCGCCGAGGTGGAAGAGGTCCTCGCCGCACTCGGGCTGCTGCTCAACGGGGGCGGTCTGGCGCAACTGAGGACCATCAACCAGGAGCTCGGCACCGCACTCGACGGACGGGAACCCGCGGTCCGGGACGCGCTGCGCCAGCTCGACACGTTCATCGGCGGGCTGGACAAGCAGAAGGCCGATCTGGTCCGCGCCCTCGACGCCCTGGACCGGCTCAGCGGCCGGCTTGACCGGCAGAAGCAGGTGCTCGGCGAGGCCGTGGACTCCCTCGCCCCCGGCCTGACCGTGCTGGCCGGCCAGCGCGTCCAACTGACCCGGGCGCTGACCGCTCTGGACCAGCTGGGCGACGTCGGCACCCAGGTCGTCAACCGGAGCCGCGACGACACCCTGGCCGACGTCCGGGCGCTGCAACCGATCCTGGAGCAGTTGGCACGGGCCGGGGACGACCTGCCGAAGTCGCTGGACTTCATGCTGTCCTACCCGTTCCCACCGAACGTCACCGGCGCGATCGTCGGCGACTTCGTCAACCTCTCCGTCACCGCCGACCTCGACTCGGCGTCGATCCTGGCGAACCTGGTCGCCGCGGCCCCCGCCGCCCCGGCCCGTCCGGCCACGCCGTCACCGGGGGCTAGCCGCGGCGGGGCTCCAGCGGCGGGTGGCCCCGCACCTGCCGCCCCGCGACCTCGCGGCGGGTCCCGTCCGCTGCCCGACCTGCCGATCCTGAAGTGCCTGCCCGACCCGCGCAACTTCCCCGCGACCTGGACGCCGCCGAAGGACTGTCTGCTGCCGGAGGGCTGCGTCCTGCTCAAGCCCGGCTCGACGGTGCCCATCGGCGGACTGATCCTGCCGAAGGGCCTCGTACCACCGGGCACGGTCTTTTCCGTCGAGACCGAACTGCCCGCGGGCACGGTCATGTCGGCGCAGTGCGTCCTGCCGTTGACCGGCGCGGTGATCGGACAGATCGGCAGCCTGCCGGACGTCCTGGGAGGGGGGCTGAAGCCATGATCGGACGTACCGCGAAGGTGCAGGTTCTGGCGTTCCTGCTGGTGAGCGTCCTCGGCGTCAGCTACGTCGGCATCCGCTACGTCGGGCTGGGCGACCGGCTGCTTGGCGGAAGCTACGTCGTCCACATGGACCTGGCCCGGGCCGGCGGCATCTTCCCCAACGCCCCGGTCACCTACCGCGGGGTGCCCGTCGGCCGGGTCGCCGCAGTCGCCCTGCGCGGTGACGGGGTCCGCGCCGACCTGCGGTTGCAGCGCGACGTCCGGGTACCGGACGACCTGCGGGCCGTGGTGGCGCAACGCTCCGCCGTCGGCGAGCAGTACGTGGACCTGCGTCCGGAGCGCGACAGCGGGCCGTACCTCGCTGACGGCGCGGTGATCCCGGCCGACCGGACCGGTGTCCCGCTGGCGCCGGAGGTGCTGCTGAGCAACCTCGACGCCCTGGTCCGCTCCGTCGACCCGGAGGATCTCACCGTCCTGATCACCGAACTCGGCACCGCGTTCGAGGGCAACGAGCTGGCCCTGGCCCGGATCCTCGACCACGGGGACGCGCTGCTGACCGAGGCGACCACCCGCCTGCCGGAGACACTCGCGCTGATCAACGACGGACGAACCGTGCTCACCACCCAGGCCGAGTCGGCCGAGGCGCTGCGCCGGTGGGCGGCAGGACTGGCCCAGCTGGCGGCCACCGTCCGTGACGCCGACCCGGACCTGCGGCGGCTGCTCGCCGCCGGGCCTCCCGCCGGGCGGGAACTGGTCGCGTTGCTGCGCGGGCTGGAACCGACGGTCGGCACCCTGCTCGGCAACCTGGTGACCGTCAACGGCATCGCCGCCCGGCGGCTGCCCGGCATCGAGCACCTGCTGGTGGTGTACCCGATCGCCGTCGCCGGCGGTTTCACCGTCACGCCGGGCGACGGCACCGCCCACCTCGGCCTGGTCCTCAACGTCAACGATCCGCCGTCCTGCGTGTACCGCGGCGGCGGAACCACGTGCGGAGCAGGGGATCGCGCGGGCGGCGCCAGCGTGCGCGGCGCCGCCAACGCCCCCCGACCGGGCGGCCGGGAACCGGTCCCCGACCCGGGGCCGTCAGCCGCCGCCCCGCCCGCCGGGACCGGGACCGGCGGGTACGACCCCGCGACCGGCCTGGTGCTCGGCTCGGACGGCCGGCCATTGCAGTTCGGCGGAACCGGGGGTCAGTCCCGGATGGCCGGGGACCAGTCGTGGAAGCAGCTGCTGCTCGCCGGGGTGACCCGGTGACCGGCGCGAAGAAGGAGGTGGCGATGCGGGCCCGCAGGGACCACACGCTGAAAGTCATCAAGGGGGCGAAGGCTGGGGCTCCGGGCCGGGCGTCGCAGCGCCGGATCGTCCCCCGCCAGCTTCCCCGACCGACGGAGCCGATCGAGGACCTGTTGCGGCGGCTCGACCAGGAACCGGTCGAGGACCCGACGGAGTTCGAGGATCCGGTGGGCGGGGACGACCCGGCGAGCGCGGACGGTCCGCTGGAGAAGCCCTCCGGTGAGCGTTCCGAGGGCGAGCCGGCCAGGGCCGTGCCGGCGGGACGGCGACGGATGTCCATCGTCGTGCTCGTGGTACTCCTCGCTGCGACGCTCACCGCCGCCGGCGTGACCGGGCGCCGGTGGTACGTCGACCGGGCGACGGAGCAGGCCCGGCAGGCGGCCGTCGCGGCAGCCAGACAGGCCAGCGTCAACTTTGTCTCGGTCAGCGCGGCCAGCGTCGACCGGGACATCCAGCGGATCACGACCGGGGCCACCGGCGACTTCCGGGATGAGTTCACCCGGGGGCAGTCGCAGGTGCGCGCTGCGGTCGTGGAGAACAAGGTCGACTCGCGCGGGTCGGTGCTGCGGGCCGGGCTGGTCTCCGGCGACCGCCGCCGGGCGGTCGTGCTGGTGGCCGTCGACGCCACCGTCAAGAACGTCAAGGCACCCGAGGGGCGGCCGTCGCACTACCGGATCCAGCTGGACCTCGTCCGCGACAACGAATCGGGCCTTTGGCTCGTGTCCCGCCTGCAGTTCGTCGGCTGAGAGAGGGAGGACCTGTGGGTACTTTGGTCGAATTCGTGCGACGGCCGCGCGTCCTCTGGCGGCGCCCGGCCCGGATCCGGCTCGTCCCGGCCCTGGCCGTCGCGATCGTGCTCGCGGCCGCCGTCGCCGGTCTCGGCTGGTGGGGCGACCACCGCGCCGGGCAGCGGGATGCGGCCGTACGACAGGCCTTGGCCACCGCGCCCGCCGCCGCCAAGGCGATCTTCTCCTACGACTACCGCACCTTCGACGACAGCGTCGCCAACGGCCGCACCTTCGCGACCGGCCCGTTCGGCAAGGAGTACGAGCAGACCACAGCGGCGTTGAAGCAGACCGCGGCCACGCAGCAGGCGGTCGTTGCGGCGGAGGTGTCCGCGACGGGCGTGGTGACCGCGACCGCCCAACGGGTCGAGCTGCTCGTGTACCTCAACCAGTACCGGCGCAACGTGAACACGGCGGGGGAGAAGGTCGACCAGAACCGGGTGGTGCTCACACTGGTCCCGGTCGACGGGGAATGGAAGGTGGCTAAGGCGGAGGCCATCTGACGCTCACCGCGTGGGCCGACAGCCTCGCGCAGGTCGGGACGGAAACACCAAACAGGCGAAATGCATCTTCTAGGTGGTGTCATCGACGACGGTCTGGACCGATCGAGGAAGTGCTCCTGGCCTGCCCTGGGCTCGGGAAGGGTTAGGCTCCTGCACGTGATTGACGTGCAGGGTAGCGGGAGCGACGAGCGGCTGCGTCGCATCGAGGCGGTAACGGACGCCGCGCTGTCCCAGCTCGACGTCAAGGACCTTCTGGCCGAGCTCCTCGATCGTGTCCGAGAGGTGCTGGGGGTTGAAACCGCCGCCATCCTGCTGCTGGACGTACACGCCCAGCAGTTCGTGGCTACCGCAACGAAGGGGCTGAGGGAAGACGTCCGGCACGGTGCTCGGGTCCCCGTCGGCCACGGCTTCGCGGGCCGGATCGCTCAGGAGAAGCAGCCCGTCAGACTGGACAACCTCGCCGCGGACGACGACGCGGCCCTGTTCGACCAGGGAGCCCGCTCGCTGTTGGGCGTGCCCATGCTCGCCGGCGGCGACGTGATCGGCGTCATACATGTCGGCTGCCTGCGACCGCACCGATTCACCGACGCCGACGTGCAGTTGCTGCAACTCGCCGCCGACCGGGCAAGCCTTGCCACCCGCGCTCAGGCCAGCGGCCTCGACCGCGCCGCCGCCCTCGCTTTGCAACGCAGCCTGCTACCCACCCACTTGCCTGACGCGCCCGGTGTGAACATGGCCGCCCGCTACGTACCTGGTCACGACATCGGCGTCGGCGGCGACTGGTACGACGTGTTCACCCTGCCCTCCGGCTGGCTGGGCGTCGTCATCGGTGACGTTTCCGGACACGGATTGCGCTCGGCAGTCGTGATGGGGCGCCTCCGCAGCGCGCTGCGCGCCTACGCGCTGGTCTGCGACGACCCCGCGGAGGCGCTGACGCTCCTCGATCGTAAGGTCCACCATTTCGAGACCGGAAACCTCGCCACGGTCCTGTACGCCATGATCTCCCCGGACCGGACCACCATCCAGGTGTCCCTCGCCGGGCACCTGCAACCCATCCTGGCCACACCAGGGCGCCCGGCCGACATGCTGACCATTCCAGTCGATCTTCCGCTGGGTATCGGCCCGCGTCAGCCGGCCCGCCGGTACACCGAGGTCGAGTTCCCTTCCAATGCGGTACTGATCTGCTACACCGACGGGCTCGTCGAACGCCGCGGCGAGGTCATCGACGTGGGCATCGAACGGCTCCGCGCGGCCATCGAACCGGGCACCGCCGAAATGGTCTGCGCCCGCATCATGACCAAACTCGCCGGCGAACAGGCAACCGACGACATCGCCCTGCTCGCCATCCACGCGGCCGACAGAAGTCTCCCTTGAGCGACTCCGGATCACCCACCCCGCAGGCCGCAGCATGAGTCCGTCCGTCGCCACCAGGGCTGGCGGTTTCGCGCACCCCGCCCTCTTCTACGGCGATCACGAGGAGTACCTGGCCGGCACGGTGCCGTTCATCCACGCCGGGCTCGCCGCCGGTGAGCCGGTCATGGTCGCCGTACCGGGGGACAACCTCGACCACATCCGCACCACGCTCGGCAGCGACGCGGACCGGGTCCAGTTGCACGACATGAGCGTGGCCGGGCGCAACCCCGGGCGAATCCTTCCGGGCGTCCTGCTGGCCTTCGCCGCCGCCCACCCCGGCAAGCGGGTACGCATCATCGGTGAGCCCATCTGGGCCGGCCGTACCGCGACGGAATACCCCGCCTGCGCCCAGCACGAGGCCCTCATCAACGCGGCGTTCGCCGGCCGACCGGCCACCATCCTCTGCCCCTACGACACCAGTAGCCTGGCCCGCAGTTGGCTTGACGACGCCTACCGCACCCATCCGACGGTGCAGATGGGCGGTGCGGTGTGGGAGAGCCCGCACTACGCCGACCCAGTCGTGGTGGCCGCTGGGTTCAACCTGCCGCTGCGGGACCCGCCCGGCCACGCGGCCACCATCATCGTCGACCTACCTGCCCTTCCGGCCATCCGCCGGTTGGTGACCGCCGAGGCCATCGCGGCCGGACTGGCCCCGGACCGGGTCTCCGACCTGACCCTGGCGGTCAACGAACTGGCCACGAACACGGTCAGACACACCGCCGCCGGCGGCACCCTCGCGGTGTGGACCGACCGCACGCGACTGATCTGTCAGTTCAGCGACACCGGGCACATCACGAATCCGCTCGCCGGCCGGATTCCGGTGCCGCCGCGGCAGCCCGGCAGCCGAGGGCTCATCCTGGTCAACCAACTCTGCGATCTCGTACGCGTCCACACCAGGCCCGGTGCCACCACGATCCGCCTGCACATGCACCGCTGACGCCCACCGGACGACAGGGGCAGCCGCGGTTGGGCGAGGCAACCAGAATGGCTGGGTGAGCCTCGACATCGATCACATCTACGTGCCCCCACGGGCTGGTCCACGGTGGCCGTACTGCACGATGGGGTCGAGGGCGGCCCGGCGGCCGTCCGAATGGTTCAGGACATGTACGGGCAGATCCATGCTCAGTGGTTCTTCTGCCAGCTCTGGGTGGGGGTGGATCCGAATGACCGCGACGAACTCGTCGGGCCGGGCCACTCACTCGGCGCCCGCATCACCCGGTTGGCACGGGTGCAACTGCAACTGAGCCGGGGGCTGGCCGAGGTTGGCAACGTGGATCTGATGTACCGGGATCCGATGCGGATCACGGTGGCCACGTTCCTGATCGAGGGCCTGCGGGTGCCCCGGCACCTTCAGGCCGCCCGGCAGCGCCTGGAACTGCTCCGCAGCAACCTGAGCCAGCTCTTCGGGTTGCAGACGGCGCTGTTCCAGCAGCGGCTCCAGTGGCTGTTCTCGATCACCGCGGTTGCCGGCGTCGCCGCGCTGGTGCCGGAGGTGTTGCAGGTCGAGAGCATGCGCTGGCGGATCGTGACGGGTGTCCTGTTCGGCATGCTGGCGGTGTTCTGCTGGCTGCTGATTCGGCTGCTCGGACGCGCCGGCCTGAAAGCGGGCCGTGCGGTCCGCCCGGTCCGGAGGGCCGGCCGGCGTCCGGGCAGGACGCCGCGAGGCCGGCTCGGCTGGGTCCGGCGGCTCCGCCGGCGGACCGGGTGACCTGGCGCGAGCCGCCGGAGCCCGGGCAGGGCCGCAGTCGTCAGCGACGCAGGGTCGTGGACGGCGCCTCGCCGAAGCGGGCCCGGTAGTCGCTGGCGAAGCGGCCGAGGTGGACGAACCCGTGTTGCAGGGCAGCGGTCGTCACGGACATGCCGCGGTCGCTCGTGCGCAGTGTGCGGTGCACCGCGTCGAGCCGGCAGGCGCGCAGGTACGCGGTGGGCGTGGTCTGCAACTCGCGTCGGAAGCAGTCCTGCAGCGTTCGTACGCTCACCCGCAGCGCCTCCGCGACATCCCCAACCGTCAGTGCCTCGCCGTGGTGGTCGCTGATCAGGGCGCAGGCCTGGCGGACGAGGCGCCCGGGGGCCGGGTGGCGCGCCGGCTCGGCGAGCAGGTCGGAATAGGTGTGCCGGTGGGCCAGTAGCAGCTTGCCGATGAGCCCCTGCTCGAACCGAGCGGCGACCTGTGGGTGGTCGAGGAGGGACGCGTCCGTCGGCTGCGACAGTTCCGCGGCGAGGAAGTCCACCCCGCGCGCCCACGCCCTCGCGGTCGGCGTGGTCATGGCCATGCCGATGTCGAAGCGGATCGGGCCGTCCACCGGGCGGCCCAGCAGGCGGGCGAGCTCCCGGTCGATGGCGCGCCGGTCGGCGTAGAAGATCCGGTGCGGCGACCCCTCGGACCAGTGCATGTCCGAGGCGTCGTACGGCGACAGGACGGAGGCGACGTCGGGCGTCGAGGTCACCGCATGGCCGGCGTGCCGGACCACCGTGCCACCGCTGCGCGGAATCTGTACGAGGTAGAAGGTCTCCAGCGGGGTGGGCTGGATCCGCACCGCCTGGCCGTAGTCGAGGTCGATGATGCCCACGCCGCCCACCCGGCGGGCCGCCATCCGTAGCCGCACGCTGTGGACGCCCGGCTGCGGAGTGAGCCGGTGTGGACAGAACACGCGACCCACCTCGGCACGCGCGTGCTCGACGTCGCGCGTCCGGACCGTCACGGCATCCATCCGACACCTCCCACGGCGTCCTGATGCGCTGACCCTAGGACGCGACCGGGGTGAGGGGGCGGGAAAGGCGGCGACCCGACAGGGAGCGGTTCGACTGCGCACCGCGGACACACTCCGCGTGCAGCGGATAGCGGCCCGTGCATCGCGCTCGTTAGCGTACGGACACCGCCGGCGCCCCTGCCGCCGCCGTTCCCGCCAGCGGGTCACACCTTCCGGAGGCCGTCATGAGGATTGCCGTCGTCGGCGCTGGATTCGCCGGCCTGAGCGCAGCGAAGGTGCTGCGGCAGAGTGGCTTCGACGTCACCGTGTTCGAGAAGGCGCCCGACGTCGGTGGGGTGTGGAGTCGTACCCGGCGCTACCCCGGCCTCCGCACCCAGAACGACAAGGGCACCTACCACCTCTCCGACCTGCCCATGCCGGCCCACTACCCGCAGTGGCCGACGGGCGAGCAGGTCCAGCAGTACCTCGAAAGCTACGTGGACATGTTCGGGCTCGGCGTCGCCCTGCGCCTCGCCACGGAGGTCGTCTCCGCCGAACTCGTGGACGACGAGACCGGGTGGCTGCTCACGTCGCGACCGGCCGGCGCCCAGGCCCCGATGACCCTGGAGAGGTACGACCACCTCGTCGTCGCCAACGGCATCTTCTCCGAGCCCCTCGTCCCGTCCTTCGAAGGCCGCGCGGACTTCACCGCCGCCGGCGGACGCGTCCTGGCCGCGGGGGAGTTGCACGACCTCGCGGCGGCCCGCGGAAAGAACGTCCTCGTCGTCGGGTACGGCAAGTCGTCCTGCGACGTGGCGGTCCCGCTGAGCGACGTCGCCACCCAGACCCACGTCGTCGCTCGCGAACTGCTCTGGAAGATGCCCAGGAAGCTCGGCGGTGCGCTCAATTACAAATACCTCCTGCTCACCCGGATGGGCGAGGCGCTGTTCCGGTACCTCAACCTGAAGGGCTTCGAGCGGTTCCTGCACGGTCCGGGAGACGGCCTGCGCCGCACCCTGCTCGACAGCGTCGGGTCGGTCGCGACCAGGCAGCTCAAGCTGCGCGAGCTGGGTCTCGTGCCGAACGGAACCTTTCAGGACATCGCCCGCAGCACCGTCAGCCTCGCCACGGAGGGCTTCTTCGAGCGCGTCGCCGACGGCCGGATCACCGTCCATCGGGACCAGACGATCACCGAACTCCTGGTCGACGACGGGCGGCCGACCGCCCGCCTCGGCGACGGCACGATGCTCGCCGCGGACCTGGTGATCTGTGGCACCGGCTTCCGGCAGCACGTCCCGTTCTTCGACGACGCGCTGCACGCCCGGCTGCAGGACGACGCGGGCAACTTCATGCTGTACCGCCAGATCCTGCCGATCGACGTGCCACGCCTGACGTTCGCCGGCTACAACTCCTCGTTCTTCAGCCCGCTGAGCGCGGAGATGGCAGCGGTGTGGACCGCCGCCCACCTGCGGGGAGGGATCACGCTGCCATCCCGGGACCGGATGCGCGCGGAGGTGCACGCGCGCCTGGCCTGGATGGCGGCGCGGACCAGCGGGCGGCACGCCCGGGGCACGAACGTCATTCCGTTCTCGATGCACAACGTCGACGAGGTCCTCGACGAACTCGGGCTCAACCTCGGCCGGCTGACCCGGGCACGTCAGTGGTTGCTGCCCGTCGACCCGCGCTCCTACCGGAGGGTGACGGCACGCATGATCCGGCGTACCGCCGATGTGGGCGCGACGGGCCGGGTCGAACCGACCCAGGCCCGTCGCGCGGCGCGGTGAGAGCGACAGGGCTACGGACGTACGCAGCCCGGAAGCGGGGGACGCTCGGGCGCTGTCTGGGCCGCACCGACCGTCCATACGCCACGGCCGGGCTCGTACACGCCCGCCGGGATGCGCCGCTTGGACCTAACCACCGTCGTCCTTCTCACCTCGCTCGGGGTGGTCCTTCACCCCGACGTCGTCCAGCACATCCCATCCGCTCGACCCGGACAAGGATCTTCACGCGTTCTGGACAGCCGACGCACCTGTTTTCACACCGCCGATACGCCGCGGATCCAAACAGTCGTGCTTTCCGGGCATAACCTCCAGGAATACGAAAGACCGGGATAAAATTCGCCGACAGCAATGACGTGGCCGGTCGGCGAGGAGACCCAGGGCGATGGCAGCGGGGCAGGTCACCGAACACCGCTACCAAGCCGGGCGGCTCCTCGCCCACCTCGGCGTGCCGGTGCCGGCAGCCCTGGCCGGCTGAGCGGACGCCCCTCGTGCTGACACGCGCCGGGTTGCGTGGGCTGGGGGACAGCAGCAGCCCACGCGGGTCGACCGTCCTGGAACTGCTGTTCGACATCGTCTACGTCTTCGCGCTCGCCCGCCTCGCCGGGCGGGTCGCGGACGACCTGACCATCGTCCGACACTCGCTGCTGTCGGAGGCGGGTCAGACGCTGCTGTTCTTCGCGGCGATGTGGATGATCTGGTCGCTCAACGCCCTGATGTCGAGCACCTATGACCCCCGGCGCACGGATATCCAGATCCTGTTGCTGGCGACGATGTTCGGCACGCTGGTGCTGGCGGTCTCGTTGCCACAGGCGTTCGGCGAGCGGGGTGCGATCTTCGCCTGCACGTACGTCCTCATCCAGGTCGGCCGCCCGCTCTACCTGGCGCTGGCCCTGCGAGGCCACCCGATGCAGGGCGTCTCGGTCCGGGTGCTGAGCTGGCACGTGGTGTCCGGTGTGCTGTGGATCGCCGGTGGCATCAGCGGAGGGCTCGGCCGCGGCGTCTTCTGGACCCTCGCCCTCGCCATCGAGGTCGGCGGAGCGGCCACCAGCTGGCCCGTCCCCGGAGTGGGCGGGGACCGGCGCAGCACCTGGGCCAAGGTCTCCTACGTTCACCTCGCCGACCGGTACAACCAGTTCTTCATGATCGCGCTCGCCGAGGTGGTGCTCGAAGCCGGCGCCGCGATCAGCTTCCCGGGCTTCTCGACCGAGCGGACGATCACCCTCGTCGCCGCGTTCGTGGCGGTGGTGTCGTTCTGGCGAATCTACTTCTACCACGTGGGGCCGGGCCGGCCCTCGACCGGCAGTCTGGCCGCGGAAGGGCTGCAACTGTCCTGGTGGGCGAGCTTCAGCCTGCTGCTCATCGTCGGTGGCATCATCTGCACCGCGGTCGGCTTCGGGCAGGTCATCGAGGACCCGAACCCGCCGATCGACTGGGCGCTGGTGGTCATCATCTTCGGGGGTCCAGTGCTGTTCCTGATCGGGCGGACCTACCTGGAACGGCCGTCCGAGACCAAGTCGCGTTGCTGGGTCCTGATGGTCGGTGCGCTGGTACTGGCCGCGGCGGCGCCGCCCATGGTTTTCCTTCCGCCAGTCGCGGCGACTGTCAGCGCCGGGCTGATCCTGGCCGGGATCGCCATCTACGACGGGCTGTCCCACCGGAGTGGACCGGAGACCAATCCGGCGTTGTAGCCGTCGCTCGGCCCGACTCCGCCGCCGTGTGCCGGTCTTGCGGGCCGGCGAGCGCGTCGAGTACGTTTTCGGCACGCCATCGAGCCGGGAGGAGGTCAGAACAATGTCCGATGTTCTGCGCCCCCTCCGCGCCCCGGCGTCCACGCGGATCTGACCCGGGGCGCTTGCTCTCCGGAGGTCAACCCATGACCGATCTGGTCATCCGCCCGCTCGTCGCGGGCGAGGAAAACCTGTTCGACTCCATGCCCGATCCGCTGCCCCAACTGCGCCAGGTCGGCTACGCCGACGGGATCGCCGGCGGCGGTTACCGGCCCGAGAACACCTGGGTCGCCCTTCGCGCCGGCCGGGTGGTCGGCCGGGCGGCCTGGCTCCTCCCGCCGGGTGCCGTCGGTGCGCCCTGGCTGGACCGGTTCGACCTGGACGCCGAGCCGGAGGTGGGTGCCGCGTTGCTGCGCGCCGCCCACGAGGCGCTGGGCGGTCCCGGTTTGTACTACGCCGCCATGCCGGCGCACTGGCGGCGCCGGCCGGAGGTGCTGGCCGTGATGGAGGCGCCGATGGCGGCGGCCCGGCTAGCCGGGCTGGTCGAGCGCGGGGAGCGGCTCCGATGCTCCTGGACGGGCACGCCGCTGCCGGCCACCTCCGGGCGGTACGCCTTCCGCCCGGCCACCGACCCGACCGAGATCAACGCACTGGTCGCACGAGTCACCGAGCCGGACGTGCTGACCGGCGTGGAGATAGCGCGGGCGGTCGGCGGCGTCGATCTGGCCACCGACCCACTGGCCTGGCTGGGCGGCCCGGCCGGCGACTGGCGGGTCGCGTTGGACGACGGCGAGCCGGTCGGACTGGTCGGGACGGCCGGGGACGCCTGCTTCCCGCTCATCGCCTACCTCGGTCTGCTCCACGACGCCGTCCGGGCTGAGCTGCTGGCCGAAGCGGTCCGGGTGCTGGTCGACGGCGGCGCCCGGGAGGTGATCGCCGACGTGGACGCCCACCGGGTGGCGGTGCTGGCCGAGCTGGAACGAACCGGGTTCCGGCAGCTGCGCTCCCGGGTCGCCTTCGCACCGGCAGCCGCCACGCCGTCCGGCTCCGTCGGCACACCCGGTTCGCTGGTCGCCGCCGACGATCGTCAGGTCTGACTGATCGGGGTACGCCCTGGTGCCACCAGGGCGTACCCGCCGACACCGGGGGCCATCACCGGCAAACGCGCGTGAACAACCGGCCGGCCAGGTCGGCCCCGGTGATCGCGCCGCTCTCGTCGCGGGCGAAGAAGCCGCGTTGCCCCTTGAGACCGCCGCTGGTGACGATGTATTCGTCCGCCTCGCCGGGCAGCAGGCCGAGATCGGCCGGTGGGAGATCCGGGGGGAGTTCGGTGTCCGTGGCCGCGCGGATCTCCGGTTTGATCCCGCATTCGACCGTGAGCCCGGTCCCATCGGTGGCGATTTCGAGCGTCATCATGTCGTTCTCGTACCTTCCGGCGACTTCCCTGGCTCGCGCATCGTCGAAGGGGAGCGGCTCCGGGTCCTGGTCGACAACGCCCAGGTAGTGCTCGAGTGCCCACCGGACGACGGCCTGGTTGACGGCGAGGCCGCCGTCCGGGCCCGAGTTGGACAGCGCGACGACGGCGAAGTTTCGCTCGGGGACGATGAGAAGTTCGGCGAACTGGCCGTTGGCCGATCCGCCGTGCCCGATGGTGCGAACACCGTCCACATCGCGGAGGAACCAGCAGATGCCGAAGGCGTCGCCAAGCGTGCTGCCCCGCAATTCGACCGTCGGCGCCTTCATCCGCTCCAGTACCTCGGTTGGCAGCATGCGGGCACCGTCGTCCGCGCGACCGTCACCGAGGTGGAACCGGGCCCACCGAAGTTGGTCCACCACCGAGGACACGGCACCCCCGCCGGGGTTGTTGGCGCGGCTGTCCTTCCACTGTCGTGCGACGGCCAGCGTTCCGTCCTCGCCAAGGTTGTGCCCCACCGCGAACCGCCGGGTCATGACGTCGTTGGTGGCGAAGGAACTGTGCGACAGCCCCAGTGGCTCGAACAGCAGCGAGGCGATGGCCTGCTCGTAGGTCAGGCCCGTGACCTTTTCGATGATCCGCCCGGCGAGGTCGTACCCGACCTGGCTGTAGGAGGCGCGGGAGCCCGGCGGCGCGATGAGTTCCAGATCGGCCATCTTCGCCACGTACGCGGCCAGGGCGTCGTCGCCCTCTCCGGTCTCGACGCCCATCCTCCAGTCCAACCCGGCGGTGTGGTTGAGCAGCTGCAACACGGTGATCTCCGCCGCGGCCCGCTCGTCCGGCAGCACGAGCTCGGGGACATACCGGCGCACCGGCGCGTCCAGGTCGACCCGCCCCTGTGCGACCAGACGCATCAACGCGGTCGCCGTGAAGGGCTTCGTGACCGAGCCCAGCACGAACAGCGTGTCCTGGTCGACGGGCTGCGGATTGTCGACGCTCGTCACCCCGTGGCAGGCGTACATCTCCCGCCCGTCCGCCCACACTCCGACGGCGACTCCGGGAACCCCGAACTTGGTGGCCGCCACCTCGACGAACTCCGCCAGCGTCTCCTGCGACATGTTCCGTCACTCTCCCCGAATTGCACTTTGTTCAAGTGGTTGCCGGGCCAACACTAGGCACGTCTTGAACATTGTGCAAGAGTGATCCCGAGTCCTGTTCGGCTCGGAGGTCCGGCCTGCGCCTCCGGTGGCGCGGCCGAACCAGCTCGGCGGCCGGGCTAGGCGGCGAGCTGCCGCTCCAGGCCGTCGAGGAGAGCCTGGAGCCCGAACTCGAAGGCGTCGTCGGGCGCGGCGGCATAGTCGGTCGCCGCTGGGGTCTCCAGGCGGGTACGCAGGCGCGGGTAGCGCATGGCGATTTCCTTGGCCTTGCCCATGGCGTCCTGGAACTGTTCCTCGGCGGTGGTGTCGTCCCGCGTGAGTTTCCGGGTGAGTGAGGCGGTCGCGGCGGCACCTGCCGCGTTGCCGAGAACGTAGGTGAAAACGGCGGAGGCGGCCTGGTCGGCCTGGGCGCCGGTGAAGCCGGCAGTCTCGTGGACGGCGAGGCTGTGGTCGTCGTGGCGAGCCTTGCCCTCGCCGTAGAGGACGTGCGCGGCGAATGCCTGCACCAGCCAGGGGTGACGGGTGAACATCTCGTACAGGTCGACGGCCATGGCGGTGGTCGCGGTACGCCAGTCGACGGCGTCCAGGTCGGGCAGCTTGAGCTCGCCCCACACCTGGTCGGTGGCGAGCAGGACGAGGTTGTCCTTGTTCTTGACGTGCCAGTACATGGCGGTGGCGGCGGAGTCGAGTCGTTTGCCCAGGGCGCGCATGTTCAGGCCTTCGAGGCCCTCG
Organism: Micromonospora sp. NPDC000668; assembly: GCF_042897975.1. Lineage (NCBI taxonomy): Bacteria > Bacillati > Actinomycetota > Actinomycetes > Micromonosporales > Micromonosporaceae > Micromonospora > Micromonospora sp. NPDC000668. The sequence goes on along the minus strand of NZ_JBIAYP010000001.1, from coordinate 604,689 downwards.
GCGTCGAGGAGTTCGACGGCGGTGCGGACGATCTGCTCTCGGGTGAGGGTGTCGCGTGCCATGCCCCTCACGGTACGCAGTCGCTTGCACAAAGTTCAACCCAGGGCTTGCACAACGTTCAAGTAGCCGGTTACCGTCATCTCCGCCAGCCAGTTGAACTAAGTGCAACTCCAAGGAGAGTTCCATGAACACCCTCGCCGCCGTCATGCAGTTGCTCGTCGCCGCCGCCTTCGTCAGCATCCCGGTGGTCCGTCACCGCTTCGGCCCTGTCGCGAAGGCCGCCGCAGAGGCCGAGCTTCGCCGCCAGAACGTCCGCCCCGAGGTGTTGGCGGAGAACAAGCTCCGGTTCGACGCCAGCGGCCACGAGACCGCGGCCCCGGTGGCCGTCGCCGCGGTGATGACCACCGTCGCCGCCCTGCACCTCGCCGGCTCCGACCTGGCCCAGCCGCTGACCTGGATCTTCTCCTCGCTGGTCGTGCTGATGAACGTGGTGATCGTCTACAGCAACCTCACCGCCGTGAAGTCCGTCGAGGCTGCCTTCCGCCGTAACGGCGACCCGGAGTTGACCCGCGTCGAGGTCAAGCCCTTCCTCCAGGCCGCCGAGAACGCCTTCCCTCGCTGGGTGCGCGCCCAGACCTACCTCCGCAACACGGTGGTCTTCGCCGGTTCCGCCGTCGCCCTGGTCGCCGTCTCCCTCGCCTGACCGGCAGGTCGGGTTCCGTCAGGTGGAGGGCTGGGTGGCGCCGTTGAACACCGGCGGCGCGTACCCCGCCGGCTTGTCGCCGATGCCGAGGCCGGGGCTCACCACCCAGGACTGGTACTCCGGGGTGAACATCACGTGGGGCATTCCGACGTGCGGCGCGCTGGCCTCCTCGAGCCGACGACGGGCGTCCGCCGGGATCTCGAAGTCGAGCGCGGCGAGGTTGCTGTCCAGTTGCTCGGGGCTGCTCGCCCCGATGATCACCGATGCGACGGCGGGCTGGGTGACCGCCCAGTTGATGGCGACCTGGGCCATGCTCCGATCCAGGTCGGCGGCCACGCTCTCCAGTGCCTCGATCACCTGCCAGTCCCGAGGGTTGATCTCCCGACCCGGGGCAGCCGGATTGGTCAACCGACCGTTCCCGCTCAGGCCGTCGCCGGTCCGTCGGTACTTGCCGCTGAGCAGGCCGCCGCCGATCGGGCTCCATGCGGTGAGGCCCATGCCGAGGGACTGGCCCATCGGCACGTACTCCGCCTCGATGTCGCGCGCGACCAGGGAGTACGGGAGTTGCAGCGTGACCATCGGGGTCAGCGCGTGCGCTTCGGCGTAGCTCTGCGCGCGAGCCGCGTACCAGGCCGGTACGTCGGAGAGGCCGGCGTACCGGATCTTGCCGACGCGCACCAGGTCGTCGAAGGTCTGCACGACCTCCTCGACCGGGGTGATCCGGTCCCAGGTGTGCAGCAGGTACAGGTCGATGTAGTCGGTGCCGAGCCGGCGCAGCGAGGCGTCCAGGGCCCGCACGATGTGTTTGCGACCGTTGCCGCTGGCGTTCGGGTCGCTCTGGTCGACGGTGTTGGTGAACTTGCTGGTGAGTACGAGCCGATCCCGGACGCCGGCCCGGTCGATCAGGCGGCCGAGGATCCGTTCGCTCTCCCCGGCGGTGTAGAAGTCCGCCGTGTCGATGAAGTTGCCGCCCGCCTCCAGGTACCGCCGGAAGATCGGCTCGGCCTCATCCTCGGTCTTGCCGTACGCGGCGTGGAACCCGTCGACGCCGAAGTTCATCGTGCCCAGAGCCAGGCGGCTCACCCGCAGACCGGACCGCCCGAGCAGGTAGTAGTGGTTCATCGTCGCGTCCTTCCGATCGCTTGTCCGGCCCGGAGGGGCCGCGTGGTCCAGACTCTTGCTCGGCAAAAATGGACCTGCAAGTCCAAAAATCGAGCTACGGTTGGACCGGCCGGTCCAGACGAGAATCGGCGCCGCAGGCGCCATCGGGAGGTCGCATGACTCGCGCGTTGACCCGCAAGGGCGAGGCGACCCGGGCGCGGATCGTCGCCGGGGCGGCCGCCGAGATCCGCGAGCGCGGTGTCGACGAGGTACGTCTCGAGGACGTCATGGCCCGCACCGGCACCAGCAAGGGCCAGCTCTTCCACTACTTCCCCGAGGGCAAGGATGAGCTGCTGCTCGCGGTGGCCGAGCACGAGGCCGATCAGGTGCTCATCGACCAGGAGCCGATGCTCAGCAACCTGACGTCCTGGCCAGCCTGGCTGGCGTGGCGCGATCGGCTGATCGAGCGCTACCTCGCGCAGGGCGTGAAGTGCCCGCTCAACGGTCTACTCGGTCAGGCCGGCCGGCGCGCGCCGGGCGCGCAGGCGGTGGTGACCGGGCTCATGTCGCGCTGGCAGAAGGCGATCACCGAGGGCATCCGGCACATGCAGTCGACCGGGGACATCGCCCCCGAGGTGGACGCCGACCGCGCCGCCGCGGCCCTGCTGGCCGGCATCCAGGGCGGCGTACTCCTGTTGCTCTCCACCGGAAGGATCGACCACCTTGAGGCTGCCCTCGACCTGACCATCGACTCCCTCCGGGCAGGTGCCCGCGCCGCCTGATCGTGTCAGGATCTGCTCACCCGGCCGGAAGGGTCGGGGCCGGAGAGGGGCGGTCGCGCATGTCGGTTGGAACGATCGCTGCGATGCTGGCCGGTTCAATCCTGCTCTTCGCCCTGGTGCTGCTGCTGATCAACAGCATGCTGGGGCGTCGTGCGCGGGCTGGGCGACGGGCGGGCCGATACACCTCGCGGCCGGGGAACTCGTCGGACAACAGCTCGTCGAGCATGGGCGGAAGCTGAGGCCGGAGGCGGCCACACCCTGAGCTGATCGCCGGCGGCGAGTTGTCGTGCCGCCGTCGCCGCGGCCCGCTGTCGTCTGGCCGGGCCGGGAGATCACTCCCGCCATCGGGCCGTCGGCCGTTGGAAACGTTTTCGTAACGAGCCCTTGACCTCTCCGCCGCAGGCGGCGCAGACTCCCGGAAACGTTTACAGCTATCGGGTGGAGGTGCCAGACGTGGGTCGTAAACGTTTACAGGAACCGGTTGACGGTCGGCCCACGGTGCACACAGTCGCCGCCCGGGCCGGTGTCTCCATCGCGTCCGCCTCGCGGGTGCTCAACGGGGTCGGCGGCAGCCCGGAGACGATCCGCAAGGTACGCGCCGCGGCGGCCGAGGTGGGCTACGTGCCGAACGCGATCGCCCGGTCGCTGCAGTCCCAGCGCACCGGCCTGGTCGCGCTCGCCGTCGAGGACATCGGCAACCCGGTCTACGTGGAGATGATGCGCGCCATCGAGGCGGTGGTCGCCTCCTCCGGGCGGCAGCTGCTGGTGCACGCCACCGGCGGGCGGATCGACAACGAGACCGCCCTGCTGCGCCGACTGGCCAACCGCTACGTGGACGGGATGATCGTCTCGCCGATCCGGGTCACCGACGACCACCTGAGCGCCATGGTGGACAGCCCAGTGCCGGTGGTGGTGGTCGGCCAACTCGGCGCGGACGCAGCGGTGGACAACGTGCGTACCGATTCCCGGCACGGTGTGGCGCTGGCCGTGGACCACCTCGTCGCCACCGGCCGGCGCCGGATCGGCTTCGTCAACGGCCCGCTCGACACCGTCCCGGGCATCGCGCGTGACGCCGGCTTCCGGAGCGCCCTGCTCCGGCACGGCATCCCGCTCGACGAGGACCTGATCGAGGTCGGCGACTTCCAGTACGCCGCCGGCCGGACCGCCACCGAGCGGCTGCTCGCCCGCACCGACCCGGACGCCCTGTTCTGTGCCAACGACCTGATCGCGGTCGGCGCGTTGCACGCCTTGCTGGCTGCCGGACGCCGGGTGCCGCAGGACGTCGCCCTGGTCGGCATGGACGACACCGAACTGGCCCGGATGATGTTTCCCCAGCTTTCCAGCGTCTCGCTCGGCTCGGCCGAGCGCGGTCGCCGAGCCGCCGAACTGCTCCTGCAACGCATTGCCGACCCGACCCTGCCGCCGCGGCGCGAGCAGGTGCCACCGAGCCTCGCCGTCCGCGCGTCCAGTGGCACGACGCTGCCGGCCCCTCGGCCGGCCGGCCCACCGACCACCCACCCGTCCAGCGAAGGGGTGACCTCATGACCACGCTGGCCGAGCAGCCGGACGTCGAGCGGGCCGAGCCGGCCCGTCGGCCGAACCGGTTCCGCTCCGACCGCACCACCATCTACCTGCTGCTGTTGCCGTCGCTGCTGCCGATTCTGGTGCTGTCGGTGTTCCCACTGCTGCGCGGCATCTACCTCGGCTTCACCGACGCCCGGGCCGGGCGCAACGTCGAGGTGAGCTTCACCGGCCTGGCCAACTACCGGGAACTCCTCGGCGACGAGCTGTTCTGGAACTCGTTCAAGATCGGGCTGATCTGGGCGGTCGGGGTGACCGTGCTCCAGTTCCTGCTCGCCCTCGGGCTGGCCCTGCTGCTCAACCAGCAGCTGCGGTTCCGGGGCGTGGCCCGGGTGCTGGCCGTGGTGCCGTGGGCGATGCCGCCGGTCGTGGTCGGCATCCTCTGGAAGCTCGTCTACCACCCGGACGCCGGACTGATCAACGAGTTCTTCCACCAGATCGGCGCCGACGGGCTGCGGACCAATTGGCTCGGCGACTTCAGCACCGCGCTGCCCGCCGTGATCCTCGTCGGGGTCTGGGCCGGCATGCCGCAGACCACCGTCGTTCTGCTCGCCGGTCTGCAGGGGGTGGGCCGCGAGCTGCACGAGGCGGCGGCGGTGGACGGGGCCAGCACCTGGCACCGGTTCCGGCACGTCACGCTGCCCGCCCTGGCCCCGGTGATCGTGGCGATCACGTCGCTGGACTTCATCTGGAACTTCAACTCGTTCGGCCTGGTCTACGTGCTGACCACAGGCGGGCCGGGCGGCAAGACGATGCTGCCGATGCTCTTTGCCTACGAGGAGGCGTTCCGCTACGGCAACTACGGCTACGCGGCGGCGCTCGGCAACGTGATGGTCGTGATCATCATCGCGCTGCTCGCCGTCTATCTCCGCCGCCGGCTGAGGGAGGCGAACTAGTCGTGCTCAGTGCGAGGAGTGAGCTTGCGAGCCGCACAGTCCTGATCGGAGGGCATTGATGTTCGGAAAACCGAGCCGCACCGGGCGTGTGTTGCAGTACCTGGCGCTCACCGGCTACCTGATCTTCCTCGGCTTCCCGCTGGTCTGGCTGCTCTCGACTGCGTTCAAGCCGCCGCGGGAGCTGGTGCGACTGCACCCGACGTTGATCCCGGACAACCCGACGGTGCAGAACTTCGTCCAGGCCTTCACCGAGCAGGAGCTGGGCCGGGCGGCGCTGAACAGCCTCCAGGTCTCGCTCGCCTCGGCGGTGCTGACCGTGCTGGTCGCCATGCCGGCGTCGTACGCGCTGGCCCGGTTCCGCTCCAAGCTCGGCACCGCGGCGCTGGGCTGGGTGCTGCTGTCCCAGCTCTTCCCGTTCGTGCTGCTGATCATCCCGATCTTCCTGGTGCTGCGGCAGGTCGGCCTGGCCAACACGCACGCCGGGCTGGTGCTGATCTACGTGGTGTGGGCGCTGCCGTTCGCGCTCTGGATGCTGCAGGGCTTCGTCCGCAACATCCCTCGGGAGCTGGAGGAGGCCGCCTCGGTGGACGGTGCGAGCCGGGTGCAGGTCCTGCGCCGGGTGGTCTTCCCGCTGCTCGCCCCGGGCCTGGTCGCGACCGCGCTGTTCTCCTTCATCTCGGCCTGGAACGAGTTCTTCTTCGCGCTGGTGCTGATCAAGACCCCGGAGCTGGCCACCCTGCCGGTCGCGTTGGCCCGGTTCGTCGGCATCGAGGGCACCGCCCGACTCGGGCCGCTGGCCGCCGGCTCACTGCTGGCCACGCTGCCCAGCCTGATCTTCTTCGCGTTCATGCAACGCCGGCTCTCGTCCGGGTCGCTCGCCGGCGCGGTCAAGGGCTGAACCGTCCCCCACCCACCACCAAGGAGGTAACCCCCATGCTCCCTACCCGATTTCGTCGACTCGCCGCGGCCACCGCGGTCGCGGTCGTCGGCCTCGGCGCGCTCACCGCGTGCGGTGACAGCGGCGGCGACGAGGCCACGTCCGGCCCGGCCAAGCTGCGCTTCCTCAGCCTCGCCTGGCAGAAGGAGTCGCTGCAGGTCAACAAGGACCTCGTCGCCAAATGGAACGCCGAGCACCCGGACATCCAGGTCGAGTACGTCCAGGGTGACTGGAACTCGGTGCACGACCAGCTGCTGACCTCCTTCGAGGGCGGCGACGCACCCGACATCGTGCACTACGAGGCGTCCGCGATCGGCGAGTTCAGCAAGCAGGGCTACCTGGCCGACCTCTCCGGGCTGGTCTCCGACGATCTGAAGGGCCAGATCGACCAGGGCGTCTGGGACACGGCCACCGTCGACGGCAAGGTCACCGGCATTCCGTTCCTGCTGGAGTCGCAGGTCGTCATCGCCAACAAGAAGCTGCTCGACGCCGCCGGTGTCGCGGTGCCGCCGGCAGATGGCGGCTGGACCTGGGACGAGTTCCAGGGCAACGCGCAGAAGCTCACCAAGCCCGGCCAGTACGGCGTGGCCTGGGCGCTGAAGTCGCCGACCAACCGGGTGCTGAACCTGGCGCTCAACTACGACGGAAAGTTCTTCTACACCGACGGCGGGCGCACCGAGGTGCGGGTCGGTGACGCGGAGAAGCAGATCCCGAAGCGGATCCACGACATGATCTACACCGCGAAGTCCGCCTCCCCGGAGGCGCTCGGCATGAGCGGCGCGGACACCCTGCCCGGCTTCTTCGGCGGCAAGTACGCCATGCTGCCCGGCTCGGTGTCGCTGCGTCAGCAGATGGTCGAGCAGGCGCCGGCCGGCTTCGAATGGGTCACCCTTCCGCCGGTGAAGGGGCTCTCCGCCAAGCAGGCGGCCAACCCGCAGACGCTGTCCGTCTCCGCGGATTCCAAGCACAAGAAGCAGGCCGCGCAGTTCCTCGAGTACTTCCTGAACCCGACCAACATGGCCGCGCTGGCCAAGGGTGACTGGCTGGTACCGACCGGCAAGCAGGCCAACGAGGAACTGGTCAAGCTCACCGCCGGCAAGCAGGGCTGGGACGTCGCCGCGGACAGCGCCGCGGACCTGACCGTCGCCCCGTTCCAGCAGGCCGACGGCTACCCGGAGTGGAAGACCAAGTACGCCACCCCGGCTCTCCAGCAGTACTTCGCCAACAAGATCACCCTTGATCAGCTCGGTACGCAGCTGGTCGATGGTGGCAAGCAGGTTCTGAGGTAGGACATGTCACTCTTGCTCGACACATCGGTCGGCTGCCTGGTCGGCGCCGCGGTCGGAGACGCCCTTGGCGGCGCCACCGAGACGGCACTGCCGGAGCAGATCCGCGCGCGGTTCGGCGGCTGGGTCGAGGGCATCGTGCCCCCGTACCACGCCGACTGGTCCACCGCGCGACCGCTCGCGCCGTACCACAAGGGCGACGGGCACATCACCGACGACACGTTGATGACCCACGCCCTGGTCCGTGCCTATGCGGCCAAACGGGACCACCTCGACGCGTACGACGTGGTGGAGCTGCTGGTCCCCGATCTGATCGAGCGGGTGGTCTACATCCCCGACCTGGAGCGGGAGGGGGTGACCTTCCACCGGCTCGCGGCCGCCGAGCGGTGGTTGGTCACCCGCCTGCACCACGCTCACGCGGACCCGCGCGAGGCCGGGGTCGGCAACATCGTCAACTGTGGTGCGGCCATGTACATGGCCCCGGTCGGCATCGTCAACGCGGGCGACCCGGCCGGGGCGTACGCCGAGGCGGTGGAGATCGCCGGAGCGCACCAGCACAGCTACGGCCGGGAGGCCGCCGCCGTCTTCGCGGCGGCGGTCGCCGCGGCGGCGACCCCCGGCGCGGGCGTCGAGGACGTCGTCACGGCGGCGCTGGACCTGGCCCGAGACGGCACCCGGGCGGCCATCGACGCGGTGGTCAAGGAGGCCCGCAGCCACCACGACTGGAAGCAGGCGATTCCGGCGTTGCGCGCCGCGGTCGCCCCCTACGACACGGTGGGGGAGGAGTACCGAAGCCCCGGGCTCGGCGCGCGACGGCCCAGTCGGCTGCACGCCATCGAGGAGCTGCCGGTGGCCATCGGCATGCTCGTGGTGGCCGGCGGCGAGTTCCGCCCGGCGGTGCTCGGTGCGGTCAACTACGGCCGGGACGCCGACTCCACCGCCACGATGGCCGCTGCCATCGCCGGGGCGCTCGGCGGCGCCGCGGCGGTGCCGGCGGAGTGGTCCGAGGTGGTCGCCACCGCCTCCCGGACCGACCTGGTGGAGCCGGCCCGGGTTCTCGCGGCGGTGGCCGGCGAGGTCTTCGAGCGGGACCAGGCCCGGTTCACCCGGCGGGCGGAGCGCTTCGCCGGGCTGGCCGGCGGCGCCGGTCGGGCCGTGGCGGACGCATCCGACGGCGAGTCGACCCGGTGAGGATCACCTGGGTTCAGCCGGAGGACCTGCTGCCGCACGAGTTGGCGGCCAGCCGGGACGAGGGGCGCGACGTCGCGGCGCTCGCCCAGCGGTGGGCCGTGGCCGGCGGGGACCTGACCCCGCCGGTCAGCGGGGCGTCGCCGACCCCGGCGTCCCCGGCGCTGCGGGCGCTCGCGGCGGAGCTGCTGGACGCCGCCGACGCGCTGCCCGCCGTCGCCGCCGACGATGAGCCGGATGAGCTGGCCGCACTACGGGCCGAATGGCCGACGAGTTGGTCGCTGCCGACCGACGTGACGCACGACCGGCTGCACGGCGCGTGGCTCGGCCGGGCGGCCGGCTGCCTGCTCGGCAAGCCGGTGGAGAAGATCCCCCGGGAGGGAATCCGGGAGATCCTCACGGCGACCGACCGGTGGCCGCTGCGCGACTGGTTCACCGCGAAGGGGCTGCCGGCCGAGGTCGCCGCCCGCTGGCCGTGGAACCGGCGCAGCGCACCGACCAGCCTCGCCGAGAACATCGACGGCATGCCCGAGGACGACGACCTGAACTACGCGCTGCTGGCGCTGCGGGTGCTGGAGACGCACGGGCGGGACTTCACCAGCGCCGACGTGGCGCAGGCGTGGCTGGACTGGCTGCCCGCCGGCCGGGTCTTCACCGCCGAGCGGGTGGCGTACCGGAACCTGCTGCTCGGGCTCGCTCCACCAGAGAGCGCCCGTCGGCACAACCCGTTCCGGGAGTGGATCGGCGCGCAGATCCGCACCGACGTGTACGGCTGGGTCAACCCCGGCCGGCCGGACCGGGCCGCGGAGCTGGCCTGGCGGGACGCGACCGTCAGCCACGTCCGGGGCGGGGTGCACGGCGCGATCTGGGCCGCCGCCCTGGCCGCCGCCGCGCCGGTCGCCGCGAGCATGGACGAGGTGCTGGACGCCGCCGAGGCGGTGCTGCCGCCGCGCAGTCGGTTCGCGGCCACGGTCCGCGAGGCGCGCGCTCTCGGCGCGGGGGCCGACGACTGGGAACGCGTGGTCGACGAGCTGTATGTCCGGCACGGCCACCTGCACTGGGTGCACGTACGCAACAACGCCGCGCTGGTGGCCGCCGCGCTGGCGTACGGCCGAGGCGACCTGGAGCGGTCCATCACCGCGGTGGTCAGCGGCGGCTGGGACACCGACTCGACCGGCGCGACGGTCGGTGCGGTCACCGGGGCGCTCACCGGGGCGTCCGGGCTGCCGGCGCGGTGGGTCGCCCCGCTGCGCAACCGGCTGGCCAGCAGCATCGCCGGCTTCGACGGGATCGGCTTCGACGAGCTGGCCGAGCGTACCCAGGCCCTGGCCCAGTCGGGGAGCGGGTCGTGAACCAGCACCGGTGGACGGAAAGGAGCCCGGCATGAGCGCGCGCGTGGCGGTGGTGGGCAGCAGCAACCTGGACCTGGTGGTGACCGCGTCGCGGCTGCCCCGCCCCGGTGAGACGGTGCTCGGCGAGAACTTCCGGACCGTGCCCGGTGGCAAGGGCGCCAACCAGGCGGTCGCCGCCGCACGGGCCGGTGCCGCCTGCGACTTCGTGGGCGCGGTCGGCGACGACGAGTTCGGTACGCAGATGCGGGCGAGCCTGGTCGGCGCGGGGGTCGACGTTCGCGGCCTGCGGACCGTCGCCGGTCCCTCCGGCATCGCGCTGATCGCCGTCGACCGGGACGCGGAGAACTTCATCGTGGTCGCGCCCGGCGCCAACGGCACGTTGACCGAACTGGACGCCGACGACCGGGCGACGATCGCCGCGGCGGACGTGCTGCTGCTCCAACTGGAGGTGCCGCTGGCCGCCGTGGTCCGTGCGGCCGACTGGGCCCGGGCGGAGGGCACCACGGTGGTGTTGAACGCCGCGCCGGCCGCCGTGCTGCCGACGGAGCTGCTCGACCTGGTCGACGTGCTGGTGGTCAACGAACACGAGGCGGCGGTCGTGGCCGGGGTCTTCTCCGACGACCCGCCGGTGCTGCTCGACGCCCTGCTGGAGCTGGTGCCCCGGGTGGTGCTGACCCGCGGCGCGCGTGGTGCCGCGTACGCCGACCGGCGAGGTCTGCGCCTGACCGTCCCGGCCCCGCGCATCGACGCGGTGGACACCACCGCCGCGGGCGACGCCTTCACCGGCGCGCTCGCCGTGGGCTGGGCCGAGCGTGGCGGCGCCAGCACCGAGGACACCGTCACGGCGAGCCTGCGCTGGGCGTGCGCTGCCGGCGCGGCCTGCGCTCAGCGGCCCGGCGCGTCCACCGCCCTGCCTGAGCGGTCCGCCATCGACGCCCTCTACGACGCGACCTACCGAGGTACCCCGTGAGCTTCAACCCGTATGTCCCGCGCCCGATCGACCGGCCGACCGAGGTGCCGCTCGGCGGGCACGCCGACCTGACCACCCTGGACGAAGCGAAGATCTTCGCCGCGCCGGCCGACCCGGCCGACTGGCCGGCCTGGCGGGAGCAACTCACCCGCTGGCGGGCCGACGCCCGGGCCCGGATCGGCTACACCGGCACGCACTACGACGAGATCGCCGGCGACTGCTTCAGCGTCTGCCTGATCTGGCTCTGGGACGAGGCGCTCTACGACCACGAGCGCGGCGTCTTCACCGTCGACGAGTTTCTCGACGCGGCCGGGCAGGATTTCGGCGGCTTCGACGGGGTGGTGCTCTGGCACGCGTACCCGGTGATCGGCCTGGACGACCGTAACCAGTTCGACTGGTACCGGGACGTGCCGGAGCTGCCCGAGGTGGTGCGCGCGTTCCAGGAGCGCGGGGTGCGGGTCTTCATCGACTACAACCCGTGGGACACCGGCACCCGCCGCGAGCCGGGCAGCGACGCCGAGGAGGTCGCGGCGCTGGCCGGCAAGCTCGGCGTCGACGGCGTCTTCCTGGACACCCTCAAGGAAGGTGCCGGAGAGCTGCGCGCCGCGCTGGACGCGGTCCGCCCCGGCATGGTCCTCGAAGGCGAGAGCCGGGTCCCGCTGGCCCGGATCGCCGACCACTCGATGTCGTGGGCGCAGTGGTTCGCCGACTCCGAGGTGCCCGGCGTGCTGCGGGCGAAGTGGTTCGAGCGGCGGCACGTGCTGCACCACACCCGCCGTTGGCACCGCGACCACCTCGACGAGTTGCACTCGGCCTGGCTCAACGGCGTCGGGGTGCTGGTGTGGGAGAGCGTCTTCGGCGTCTGGGTCGGCTGGAACGACCGGGACCGGGCCGTGCTGCGGGCGATGCGCCGGGTGCAGGCCAGCCACGCGGCGTGGTTGCGCGCCGAGGACTGGGTCCCGCTCGCCGACCACGCCGGCCAGGGCCAGGTGTACGCGTCCCGCTGGACACACGAAGACGAGCCCCTGTGGACGGTGGTGAACCGGGGCGCGGACCACGACGGGCCGTGGCTGGTCACCGAGGCCCAGGCCGACCGACACTTCGTCGACCTGGTCACCGGCGCCGAGCTGACCGTCACCGAGACCGGTGACGGCCGGCTGGCGGTGGGCGGTCCGCTGCCGGCCGGCGCGATCGCCGCCGTGGTCGTCACCGACGCCGCCGTGCACCGGCACGAGCCACCCACCGGCGACCCGTCCTTCCCGGCCCGCTCCGCGGTACGCGTCCGGACTCCGTGGGCACCCCGGCCACAGTTGCCGCGAGGCATGGCCGCTGTCGAGGCCGGCCGGCGGGAGCTGGTGGTCCGGCACCGGGTGCGGGAAACCGGGCTGTACGGCGAGGCGCCCTACGTCGACGAGTGGAAGCCGCTGCCACCCCGCCTGCACCACACCGGCACGCTGCGCCGCAGCGTCCGGCTCGGCCGGTTCGCCATCGCCACCCACGAGGTCACCCACGGCGAGTACGCCGAGTTCCTGCGGGCCACCAACTACCGGCCGGTGCGCCCCGAGCGGTTCACCGCGGGGCACGGACCGGCCGACGCCCCGGTGACCGGGGTGGACCTGGCCGACGCCCGGGCGTACGCGGCGTGGGCCGGGCTGCGGCTGCCCACCGAGGACGAGTGGCAGGTGGCCGCCGAGGCAGGGCTGCTCGTCCGCCGGGAGCCGCTGGTGTGGAACCTGACCGAGAGCGAGCACACCGACGGGCGTACCCGATTCGTCATCCTCAAGGGCGGCGCCGGGTACCGGGCGGACGGCTCCGACTGGTACCTCGACGGCGGCCCGCAGCCGGCGGACGTCTCGGTGAAGCTGCTACTGACCGGCGCCGGGCTCACCCGCTCCGACCAGGTGGGCTTCCGCTGCGCCGCAGACCTTCCGACCCCCAAGGAGTGACCTGATGGGCAGACGCTGGCGGATCGGCGGCGGCGTGGCCGCCGTGCTCCTCGCGCTGGGACTGACCGGCGCGGTACCGGTTGGGGCGAGTGCGGAGCGCCTCCGCGCGGGCACGCTGACCACCGCGTCCGCGCCGTCCCCGGCGTTGGACGGGACCATCGACTACACCGTCTACCTGCCGTACGGGTACGCCAACGCGACCGCCGCCCGCTACCCGGTGCTGTACCTGTTGCACGGCCGGGGCGACACCATGCAGGCGTGGACCCAGGTGAAGGCCGACCTGGACCGGATGATCGCCGACGGCGAGGTGCCGCCGGTGATCGCGGTGCTGCCCGACGCGCCGTGGAGCAGCCGGGGTAACTGGTACGTCGACTCCTCCTACACCGGCGCGGACGACCCGGGCCGGCCGGTGGAGACCGCGCTCACCCGCGACCTGGTGGCGCATGTCGACGCCACCTACCGCACCGCCGCGCACCGCGGCGCCCGCCTGGTCGGCGGCTACTCGATGGGCGGCGCCGGGGCGCTGCGCTACGCCCTCGCCCACCAGGACCTCTTCGCCAACGCGCTGGTGCTCAGCCCGGCGGTCTACCGGCCGCTGCCGCCGGCCGACTCGTCGGCGCGCGAGTTCGGTGCCTTCGGCTCGGGCGCGCAGCGCTTCTCCGACGAGGTCTACCAGCAGCTGAACTACCCCGCCCTGCTGCCCGGCCTGGACCCGGAGTCCCCGGTCCGGATGTACGTCGCGGTCGGCGATGACGAGTGGGCCAACCCCGACCCGGCCGACGCCGCGCACGACCTCGACTACGAGGCGGCCACCCTCTACAACACGGTGCGCCGCGCCGACGGGGTCGCCGCCGAGCTGCGGGTGCTCGACGGGGGGCACGACTGGGATGTCTGGCGACCCGCCTTCGTGGACGGTCTGAAGCACCTCGCCGGCACGCTGAGCGTCACTCCGCCGGCCGGGCTGCCCGGGCCGGTGCACGGCAGCGCGGGCACGGACTGGGCCGGCGGCGTCGCCGCCCACCAGGATGGCACGACCACCATCGGCTACGCCGCCTCCGGCCCGGTCGACGGCCAGCCGTACGCCGGCGGGCTGGACGCGGTGGTGAGCCGGCTCGCCGCCGACGGCACGACCGCGCGGTGGACGACCCAGTTCGGCACCGCCGCGAACGACCGCCTCTACGGGCTGATGCCGCTCGCCGACGGCGGGGTCATCGCCGCCGGCTACACCCGCGGCGACCTGGACGGAAAGCACCCCGGCAACCCGGCCGACGACGCCTTGGTGACCCGGCTGACCGGGTCCGGGCAGCGGGCCTGGCTGACCCAGGCCGGTGACCCGACGAAGGCGGACCGGTTCTACGCCGTCGCGCCAGCTCCGGACGGCGGTGCGTACGTCGCCGGCTACACCAGTGGCTCGTTCGCCGGCGAGACCGGTGCAGGCGACAAGGACGCCGTGCTGGCCCGGATCGGCCCGGACGGGCGCGTCGCCTGGAGCCGGCAGTTCGGTGGGCCAGGCGAGGACAAGGCGTACGCGGTGATGGCCGACGCGCAGGGCGTGTACGTGGCCGGCGGCACCTCGGCCGGCCTGCCGGGCACGACGGCGCTCGGCGGCGCAGACGGCTGGCTGGCCCGGTACGACTCGGCCGGCACCCGCAGCTGGGTGACCTCGGTGGGTGGCGCCGGAGACGACCTGCTCGGCGGCGTCGCGATCAGCTCCACCGGCACGGTGCTGGCCACCGGCTCCACCGGCGGCGAGGCGACCAACGGTGGCAGCGACGTGCTGACCGTCGCGTACACCTCGACCGGTCGGCAACGCTGGCGGACCGTGACCGGCGGCCACGGGGCCGATGCCGGCGCGGAGGTGGTGCCGCTGCCCGACGGCGCGGTCGCCGTGGTCGGGTTCACCAACAGCACGCTCGGGCTGCCGGTCGGCGGCGCGGACGTGCTGACCGTGCGGCTCGACGCCCGGGGACGCCAACTCGGCGTCGCCCAGTACGGCACGGTCCGGGACGACGCAGCCGACCCGTTCGGCGAGGAGAACGTCTACGCGACCCTCGGCGCCGACGGCCGGCTGCTGGTCAGCGGGCTCACCGCCGGAGCGCCGGTGGGCGGCGGCGCCCTCGGCAACGGCGACGTCTTCCTCGCCGCCCTCGACCCGACGAAGGGAACGCCGTGACCGCCGCGACTGATCCGGGGGCCGGGCGTGCCACCCGTGGCCCGCTCGACGGGGTGAAGGTGGTCGACCTGGCCACCCTCTTCGCCGGGCCGCTCGCGGCCGCGTTCCTCGGCGACTTCGGCGCCGACGTGATCAAGGTGGAGCACCCGGCCAAGCCGGACCCGTCGCGGGGTCACGGCCCGGCCCGGGACGGCGTCGGGCTCTGGTGGAAGGTGCTCGGCCGCAACAAGCGGACCGTCACCCTCAACCTCTCCGACCCGGACGGCGCCGCGCTGCTGCTCCGGCTGCTCGCCGACGCCGACGTGCTGGTGGAGAACTTCCGTCCGGGCACGCTGGAGCGGTGGGGGCTCGGCCCGGCCGAGCTGCGCGCGGTCAATCCCCGGTTGGTGATCACCCGGATCAGCGGTTTCGGGCAGGTCGG
The DNA here is from genome assembly GCF_042897975.1 of Micromonospora sp. NPDC000668. Lineage (NCBI taxonomy): Bacteria > Bacillati > Actinomycetota > Actinomycetes > Micromonosporales > Micromonosporaceae > Micromonospora > Micromonospora sp. NPDC000668. The sequence continues at coordinate 589,353 of NZ_JBIAYP010000001.1, read as the reverse complement.
CCCGTACGCCCGCCGGCCCGGCTTCGGCACCCTCGCCGAGGCGATGAGCGGCTTCGCCGCGGCCACCGGGGAACCGGACGGCCCACCCACCCTGCCCCCGTTCGGGCTGGCGGACTCGGTGAGCGCGCTGGCCGCCGCGTACGCGGTGATGCTGGCCCTGCGGGCCCGGGACGCCACCGGCACCGGGCAGGTGGTGGACCTCGCCATCATCGAGCCGATCATGGCGATGCTCGGCCCGCAGATCACCTGGTACGACCAGCTCGGCTACATCCAGCCCCGGTTGGGCAACCGGTCCAACAACAACGCCCCGCGCAACACCTACCGGTGCTCGGACGGGCGCTGGGTGGCGGTCTCCACCAGTGCGCAGAGCATCGCCGAGCGGGTGCTGCGGCTGGTCGGCCGACCCGAGCTGATCGACGAGCCGTGGTTCGCCACCGGCAGCGGCCGAGCCGAGCACGCCGACGAGTTGGACGCGGCCGTGAGCGCCTGGGTGGCGAAGCGGGACCGGGACGAGGTGGTGGCCGCGTTCGAGGCGGCGCAGGCGGCGGTCGCGCCGGTCTACGACGTGCGGGACATCCTCGCCGACCCGCAGTACGCGGCGCTGGGCACCGTGCGCAGCGTCCCGGACGAGGAGTTGGGCGAGGTGCGGATGCAGAACGTGCCGTTCCGACTCACCGACACGCCGGGGGAGATCCGGCACGCCGGTCGGCGGCACGGCCAGGACACCGACGAGGTGTTCGGCGCGCTCGGCCTGAGCGCCGACGAATTGGCCGCGCTGCGCGAGCGGGGCGTGCTCTGATGCTGCTCAGCTGGCTCTACGTGCCCGGCGACCGCCCGGACCGGTTCGCCAAGGCGGTCGCCTCGGGTGCCGACGCGGTCATCCTCGACCTTGAGGACGCCGTTGTCGCCGGGCGTAAGGCGTACGCCCGGGACGCGGTCGCCGAGTTCCTCGCCGAGGTGCAGCCGGTTCCGGTGCAGGTCAGGGTCAACGAGCTGACCGGGCCGGACGTCGACGCCGACCTGGCCGCGGTGTCCGGTCGGCCGGGGCTGGCCGGGCTGCGGCTGCCGAAGGTGGAGTCGGCCGCGACGGTGGCGGCGCTCGCCGACCGGGTCGACGTGCCGCTGCACCCGCTGGTCGAGTCGGCGCTCGGGCTGGAGGCGGCGTACCCGATCGCCTCGGCCCACCCCGCGGTGGCCTCGATCGGGCTCGGCGAGGCCGACCTCCGCTCGGACCTCGGGGTGAGCGACGACGACGGGTTGCTCTGGGCGCGCGGTCGGGTGGTGGTGGCGGCCCGCGCCGCCGGTCTGGTGCCGCCGGCGATGTCGGTGTACGCGGACGTCGCCGACGTCGCCGGTCTGGCCGCCTCCTGCGCGGTGGGTCGGCGGCTCGGCTTCCTCGGCCGCGCGGCGATCCACCCGCGCCAACTGCCGGTGATCGTCGAGGCGTTCCGGCCGGCCGATCGGGAGGTGGCCCGCGCCGCGGAGCTGCTGGCCGCTGTGGCCGAGGCGCACCGGCGGGACTCGGGGACGGTGGTGCTGCCGGACGGCCGGTTCGCCGACCGGGCGATGGTCGCCGCAGCCCGACGCACCGTGGACCTGGCCGCCCGCTACACCGCCTGAGCGTCGCCGTCGGCGGGCTCGGTTGGCAGGTGTCCGGTGCTCGACGAGATCGTCACCAACCGGGGCTGAGGGGTCAGCGGCTCGACGCACCGTCGAGCCGGTCGAGCCGCGCGAGTTCGGCGTTGCCGCCCCGGACCACGGCCGCGGCCAGCGCGGTGGTCGCCGGGTGGACTCCACCCTGCTGCTCGGCGGTGGCGATCCGGACCGACTGCGCCAGGTGCGCGCGCAGGTGCTGAGCGAGCAGCCGGTCGAACGGCTTCCCGGCGGCCGACCGCAGCGCGGTCAGCTCCTCGGCGGTGATCATGCCGGGCATGTCGTGCCCCTCATGCGGGTTGGTCGCCGGCGCACCCGAGTCGGCCAGCAGCCGGCGGGACCGGTCCAGGTCGGCGCGGTGGGCCGCCCCGACCTGGGCGGCCAGCCGCCGCCACGCCGGGTCGGTGGTCCGGGCCGGCACCAGGTCGAGTACCGGCTGCAGTCGTTCGGCCATCGCCACCGTCAGTTGGAGCCAGGCGATGTCGGTGCCGCTGAACGGTCCTGCCGTACCCGTGGCTGGCACCGCGCTCGGCGGTGCGACTGCCGGCGGCACGGTCGCGGACGGTGCGGTGCTGCCGGCCGGGGCCGGTGACCCGGCAGCGCAGCCGGCGACGAGCAGAACTGCGATGAGCAGAGTGGGCGGTGCAGCGACGAGGGCTCGCATCCGACCTCCTTTCCGCCCGTGCGGGCGGGCCCGGCGTGACCGGGCCCGCCCTCGGGTCGAACGTGTCGGCTCAGATCGGTCGGCCGTCGTGCCCGCACTTGATCACCGGACGGATGCAGTCCTGGACGCGGCGTGCCATCTCCGCCACCGGCCAGGCGTTGAAGAAGTCGCCGTGCATCGTGTAGCCCGCACCGGAGGCCAGCCGGAACTGCGCTGGGTTGCCGTTGACCGGGTACCGCAGCACCTGCCGCAGCTTCGGCACGTGCACCGGGTGCGTCGCCGGGCAGGCCTGATTCACCGGGTACGCCATGTGGCTCTTGTGGTCGGCCGAATCCAGGTCGCGGCCGTTCCAACACTGCGGGAAGTCCAGGTACGACTCCAGCATGGTGCCGGCCGGGCAGTTGACGAAGTCCTTCGACGGGGGCACGTGCCCGGCGTGCAGGCACGACCAGCGGGCGATGCTCTCGTTCGGCCCGGTCGCCCGAGCGTTGCCCGCAACGATCCGCAGCCCCTGCGGGATGGGCTGGGTGGCCGCGACGACGTCGGCGCGTACGCCCTCACCCAGGTAGTAGAACGTGGAGATGGCCGGCTCTACCGGCACGTTGTTGTTGTACAGCGTCGGCACCCAGTACGACGAGACGTCCGTCCGCGGGTTGCAGGTGGTCGGAGAGTTCACCAGGTCGGGGAGCGTGGTGTGGGCGTTCGTCACCGTGCTGCCGAAGAAGCTGTGCATGTGCGAGGCACCGGGCAGGCCGGGGAAGATGATCGGGTCGTCCGGCAGCCGGTGGCTGTACGTGCAGTCGGCGGGGAACTCGGCGACCCGGATGACGTTGACGCCCGGGGCGGCGTCGGCCCGGTCGGTGGTCGACACGATGTACGTGCCGAGTAGCGCCAGCAGTGCGCCGATCGCCGTGGCGAGGCGCAGCCGGCGGTGGATGCCGGAGAGGGGTGCGGCCCTGTCCATCTCGTGACTCCTGTCGGGGGGACGGGTCAGGGACAGCTCCGGCGCCGCCGCCGAAGACATCGGAGTTTGCCCTTGGCCAGACTTTGGTGGTGGTCTGTTGTGCCCGGGTGCGAGAGAGCGCTCTCCCGTCCTAGCCTCACCCCGACGTCGATACTTGTCAATACGTGCCGCAGTTCGTGGAAATGACGACGAAGGGCCGGACCCTGGTGGGGGTCCGGCCCTTCGTTGTTGGTGCGGGGTGTCAGCTGGTGGCGTAGCCGCGGGTGGCGATCCAGTCGGCGAGGTGCTCGACGGTGACCTCGTAGGAGGCCTGGTTCGGGTCGGCGGAGTCGGCGATCTTGACGATGTTGCCGTTGTCGCGGTAGCCGACGACGCTGATGTAGTGCCCACCCTCGAAGGAGTGGCTCACACCGTCGGTGTCGACGCTGGTGCCGGCGATGTTCGCCACCACAGCCCGACCGTCATCCACGGTCTTCACGACGTCGGCGCGCAGCTTGTCGGTCTGCTTGCTGTCAGCGTTGGGGGTGCTGATCTCGACGCTGCGGTAGGCGTCGTTCTTACCGGTTTCCTTGTTCAGCACCGGGGTGATGTCGTTGATGGAGTTCGTGCCGGCCTCGGTGGTGCCCATTTCCTTGGCCATGGCGTCGACGCTGATGTCCTTGCCCTGCACGGACAGGGCGTTGCGGGCGGCGGCGGGGCCGCAGTAGTAGAAGTTCGGCTGCGCCTCGTAGCGCACACCCAGCTGACGCTCACCCGACGGCTTACGGTCCGACTGGGTTTGCGTGGCGGGCTTGGCATCCGACGCGGCGTAGGCGGCGGTGACGGGGCCGGCGATCGCGCCGCCGGTGAAGGCGAGTCCAGCAGCGGTCAGAGCGGTCTTACGAATCAGATCGGTACGCATGATGGCGTGCTCCTCTGCATCGGGGGTGCACGCGGCAGGGGGTGCCGCGTCAAGGAAGTTCAAGAAGGGGGAACGGTCCGGCGATCCGGGGGGGACCTGCTCGGGGTTCCGGGGATGTAACCGTGCCGGCCGGTCGGGTGTTCCCGGCGGGCTGGCGGCTGGCTACAGGGGGATGTAACCGGGGCGGCCTGGCCGGTGTTCCCGGCGGCTGCCGCGCACCGGGCCAGGGGGCCGCGGTCGCATGCCAGGTATAACGACCCGGGCCGGTCCCCGATTCCACGCTGAGGGTGGCCCCGACCACGGGACGGCCCACCCCAAACGGGACGACACCCCCAGCCCGCCACGGGCCGACAACCCCAATCCCGCCCCTCCGCCCCCCACAACCGGGACCCACCGGCGATCTACCCCGAGCGCGTCACACCCGTCCGGCTCGCATCCCGAACCGGACACCACACCCACCCACCCGCCCGCCGACGCCGACCGGCGTCAAGCCACGCACTTTCCGGAAAGTGCTGCCTCCAGACGCACCGAGGCCACACCTTCCCGGAAAGTGCGCAAACCTAGGAGGCCGCCGCCGTGCGTCGGCCGGGTGCGTGCTTTTGAGCATGATGACTCTGAGGTATCAATATGACTCTCAGGTATCACGCTCAACAGTGCGGGTGCCCCACCGCCGTCGACCCGCCCGACTGCCGGTCTCCCAGCCGGGCTCACCGCCCGCGAGGGACTGGGTGACGGAGGTGAGGTCGCGGGCGTGTGGCGCGGGACCGCCGGGCGTGACGCAGGCTGCGGGTGTGGCGGGGGCCGCCGGCGTGGTGTGGGGTGCCCGTGTGACGGCGGCCCGTGCGTATGACGCGTTCAGCGGGCGTGAGTGGGGCGCGCGTGTGTGACGGCGGCCTGCGCTTATGACCCGTTCAGCGCGCGTGAGTGGGGCGCGCATAGGACGTGGGCGCGCATGTGACGTGGGGCGGGGTAGGCGTCGAAGCTCAGGTCTTCCGCGCCGTGCGCCGGTTGCCGAACGACTCCATGGTGGTCGCCTTCTTGGCCGGAGCCCTGGTGGCGGACGTGGTGCGGGCCCGGGTCGGCGCGGCCTTCTTCGTGGGCGCCTTCTTCGCCGCGGCCCTCGCCGTGGGCGCCTTCTTCGCGGCGGCCCTCGCTGCAGGCGCCTTCTTCGGTGGTGCCTTCTTTGCGGCGGCAGCCTTCGCCGTCGGCCTGCGGCTGGGCGAGGCCGTGGTGGCGGAAACGTCCTTCTTGCGGGCGACGCGGGGCGTGGTCGGCGTGGGCTTCTCGCCAGGCGTCTTGGCCGCGCTCGCGCCGGTGGCCCGCTTCGTGGCAGCGGCGACCTTCTTGGCCGCCACCTTCCGGCTCGGTGGCATCTTCGTCGCCCCGGTGGCCTTGGTGGGCCCGGGTGACCTGCGCGCCGGGACGGTTGTCCTGCGTGGGCTCATCCTCGCTCCTCCTCGGGTCTCGCCGGCATCGCCAGCGCTGCCGGACGACGGACGTGGCGGGTCGCCTGGGCCCGATCGGCGAGGTCTTCCCGCGCCTTCGGCCGCCAAACGCGGGACGGAAGGGCCGCGTCCAGCAGTTCGGACGGGTCAGGGGCGGTCGGAACGCGCAGGTGGGGCAGTCCGACGCGTCGGACTGCCCCACCTGTTCGGGAGAAACTTGTGTCAGAACCCGAGCGCGGACCGGCCCCCGACCACCGGCAGCCGCAGCTCACTGTCGTTCGGCGCGACCCGCAGTTCGGTGCCACCCAGCGGCAGCAGGGTGTACTCCTGATCGCTGGAGAAGACGACCACACCGATGCGGTGGCCCGCCGGGAAGATGTAGTCCTTCGGCTCCAGGGTCCACCGGTAGTCGTACAGCTTGCCCTGTTTCACCGGCTCGGTGCGGGCCGGGCCCTTGCGGTTCTGCGGGTCCATCCAGCCCCGGGTCACCACGGTCGGCGCGGCGGTCGAGCCGGCCGGGCCGTAGTCGACCAGGTACGCGGTGAGGTTCGCGTCCGGCTTGTTGTCGATCGCCATCCGCAGCCGCATCTCCGGGCGCCCGGAGATGCGGACGTTCTGGGTCAGGGTGGGGGAGCGGTAGGCGAGTCGGTTCGGGCTCGCCGTATCGGGATTGGCCACCAGGGTGTCCGGGTGGATGGTCCGGCCCTCGTCGACGAAGCCCTGCTCGATCCTGGCCTTCGGCGCCTTACCCGAGGTGAGCGTGCCCGGGGCGGTGGCGTCGGTGGTGGCGAACGTCAACCCGACCGTACGGGCGGCAGGGTCGGGCCAGTTGGCGTACGTGGTGTAGGCCCGGTCCTCCCGCTGCAGCACGGCGGTCGGCTCGTCCATGATTCCGTTGCGCACGTTCCACAGCCAGAAGTCGAACCAGCGGTTCTCGGTCTGCTTGTAGGTCCACGTCCGACCGTTGGGCAGGGTCACCGACGCGCTGCTGCCCGGGCCGCCGTGCCCGCCCTGGTGCAGCCAGATCTTCCGCGGTACGTCGCGCTTGGCCAGCTCATCCCACCAGCCGGCGAAGTGCTCGGTCTTCACGTTCCAGTCGTTGAGGCCGTGCACGACGAAGACACTCGCCCGCACGTCTCGGGCGTCGAGGTAGTCGCGATCCTGCCAGAACTTCGAGTAGTCGCCGGTGACCCGGTCCTGCTCCTCGGTGATGTCGGCGATCTCGTCGGCGCACTGCCCCTCGGCACGAGCCTGCCCGGCGGTGTACTGGGCCAGGATGTCGGTGTCCTCGCCCTGGAACGTCCCGGGCGCGACGACCAGGCCGTTGGCCCGGTAGTAGTCGTACCAGCTGCTGATCGCGGAGACCGGCACGATGGTCTTGAGTCCCTCGACGCCGGTGGTGGCCACCTGGTTGGGCAGCGTCCCGTTGTAGGAGACGCCGGTCATGCCGACCGCGCCGGTGGTCCAGCCGGCGGTGACCGGAGCGCCGTTCGCGTCGTACCCCTTCGCCCGGCCGTTCAGCCAGTCGATGACCGCCTTGGTGCCGAGCGTCTCGGCCTGGTCGCCGCTGGTCGGGCAGCCGTCCGAGTCGCCGGTGCCGACGCTCTGCCCGAGCACCACCGCGTACCCCCGCGGCACGTAGTAGTCGTCCAGCGAGCCGGGCAGGTTGGCCTTCGCCTGCGCCCGCTCCGCCTCCACGTCGGCCGCCCGCAGCCCGGAACGGTTCGTCGAGCCGTTCTGCGGCAGGTCGTCGACCAGCACGCTCGGGTACGGCACGTCGCCCCAGGTGCCCTTGCGGTACGGGCTGTGCTCGAAGATGACCGGCACCTTGAAGCCCTGGGTGGCGGTCTCCCTGGGGCGGGAGATGTCGATCGCCACCCGGTCGGGGCGGCCATCGTGGTCGGTGTCCAGCGGCGTCTGGACGAACACCCGCTCCTCGATCGCGTCGGCGAAGGAGAACACCGGTTGGGTCATGCCGTCGCTGACCACGATGCCGGTCGGCGGGGTCGCCGCAGGCGGGGCGGCCGATGCCGCCGGAGCTGCGGTAATCAGTAGGGCGCCGGACACACCGACGCCGAGTAGTGCCAAGGGGGTTCGACGCACGCGCGTTTCCCTTCGGTCGGACTGGTTGCCAGGGGTCGGCCGGGGGCTCGATCCCGAAGATCCATTCGTGCCCATGCTAAGTCCGGCTGACCTTCCCGTCGATCCCTTCGAGTAGGGATGCGCCCTTTGTTCACAATGGATTACCAGGCTCGCGCCCGTCGTAGATCCGGTGCCCGGTACTTCTTTCGCCGGAGGTGTCGATCCGGCGGGGTCTCGTTCGTCGTGACGGCAGTACGTGACGACGAGACGAGAGGTCCGCACATGACGTCCTTGACCGCTGCCCCCGACGGGGCGGTGTCGGCCCGGCGCCGCCGGACCCGGTACCTCCTCGGGTGCGGCACAGTCGCCGGCATCCTCTTCCCGGCCCTGTCATTCGGGCAGGCCTTCACCCGACCCGGGTTCGACCTGCGCCGGCACGCGCTGAGCTCGCTCACCCTCGGTGACCTCGGTTGGCTGCAGTTCATCGCGTTCGTGGGCACCGGCCTGCTGGCCGTCGCGTTCGCGGTGGGCCTGCGGCGGGCGTTGCGCCCGGGCCGGGCCGCCACGCTGGGGCCGCTGCTGGTCGGTGTGTACGGGGTGGCGATGGTCGGCGGCGGGGTGTTCGTCCCCGATCCCGCGCTCGGCTGGCCGCCGGGCGCCCCGGCGGGGCTTCCCGAGCACGCCAGTACGGGCAGCATCCTGCACACGGTCTGCGGCGCGGCGGCGTTCCTGTCGCTGATCGCGGCCGGTCTGCTGCTCGCCCGGAGGTTCGCCGGGCAGGGGCGACAGGGCTGGGCGGTCTACAGCGCCGCCAGCGGCGTCGTCGCGTTCGTGCTCACCGCCCTGCCGTGGAGCGAGGAGAGCGCGAGCATCCGCTTCGCCGTCGGAGCGGTGATCATCTCGGCTTGGCTCGTGGCCCTCTCCTGGCGAGCGCGCGAGGAGGTGTCCTGACCGCGGCGACGCTTCGTCGTACTCGCGTGACAGCATCAGCTCATGGCCACATCGAAGCAGCCAGTGACGGTCCCGACCGAGGTCAGCGTCGACGACTTCCTGGCCGCCATCCCCGACGAACGTCAGCGGGCCGACGCGCGGCGGCTCCGCGCGATCATGGGCGAGGTGACCGGCGAGCCGGCGGTGATGTGGGGCCCGAGCATCGTGGGCTTCGGCAGGTACCGCTACACCTACGCCAGCGGGCATTCGGGCGAGGCGCCGCTGGCCGGCTTCTCGCCGCGCAAACAGAATCTTGTCGTCTACCTGGTGGGTGGTTTCGAGGATCGGTACGGCCCGATCCTCGCCCGCCTCGGTCCACACCGCGCCGGAAAGGGATGCCTCTACCTGAAGCGGCTCGACGACGTCGACGGGAGCGCGCTGCGCGAGCTGATCGACCGCACGGCGCGGGTGCACAAGGGCGTCGACCGGGCCAGCCAACGCTGACGCTCCGTGGCTGCGGCCGGCCGGTCGGCCCTGACCCACGGGGGGTCACTGACCCGTCCAGACCGCCTTCGCGCCGGAGTCGCCGGTGCGGATCACGTAGTACAGCGCGATGCCCGCGGCCACCAGTGACAACACCTGCAACGACAGGGTCAGCGCGCGGCCGTGCCGGGCGCCTCCGGTGGCGCTCGCCTCGGCAGTCCGCGGCGGGACGAACCACACCAGTGCCAGCGCCACGACCGCCAGCCCGATGGTGGCGTAGAGCGTGAAGTTGCCAAACTGCTGGTGCGCCTCGATCGTCGGGACGAACTCGGGGGTGACCCGGTTGGCGGCCCGCATGCGGTCGAAGAATGCGTCACCGGTGAGCTTCGCCAGGAGCGCGGAGACGGGTGCGGCCAGGGCGAGCAGCCCCAGCACCCAGCGGGTGTGCGGACGGATCGGCGCGACGAGCGCGTAACCGATCGTCAGTAGGGCCAGCAGCGGCACGAACACGACCGCGGCGTGCAGCACGAGAGGGTGGGCGGGAATGCCCATGAACTCCTCGAACATCGGCGTCTCCTCTGACGGTGACGAGCGGGCCTCGATCGTCCAAGCATGGACGCTATCGGTACCGGAAGGGCGTGTCAGCCCCCAAGATTGCCGGCAGCGCCCGTCCGGCCGGCCACCGTGCTGACCGGCCCGGACGGGTAACGGTCGCTCAGCAGTCACAGCCTAATGGGGCCGCGCCGGCGGCGGCCGGGCACGACGTCGGACTCAGGTCACCGCTGTACGTACACCGAGGCCGAGCAGGATCACACCGGTCAGCCGATCGAGCATGCGTCGCACGGTTGCTGTACGGAGCAGCCGGGCGGCGGCGCCAGAGACGGCGGTCCAGCCGGCGAGCCAGCAGCTGTGCAGCGCGGCGTGTGCCGTGGCGAGGAGCAACATCGGCACCAGCACCGGTCGGCCCGGTTCGAGGAACTGCGGTGCGAGGGTGAGGTAGATGGCGGCGGCCTTGGGGTTCAGGACGTTGCCGAGCAGCCCCTGCAGGTATGGATGGTGTACGTGCCACGGCAGCCTCCGGGCACGAACCGTCGGTGGCCGTCCCGCACCCGTGGGGCGGCGGGACGCGGACCAGAGCAGCCAGAGCCCGAGCCCGACCAGATAACCGGCGCCGACCAGCTTGACGACCCAGAACGCCTGCGACGAGCGAAGCACCAGCGCGGCCAGGCCGACGGCGGCCAGGGTGGCATGCACGTAGATCCCGGTGACCGTACCCAGGATCACCCACCACCCCTGCCGCCGCCCGCCGGCGGCGACCCGCGAGACGACCAGGGTCAGGCTTGCTCCGGGCGTGGTGGTGATCGGCGCGACGGCGAGGAGGAAGCCGAGCACCGCGACTCCGTGCATGCTCAGACCACCACCCGGTAGTGGGTGGTGAGCAGGCCGCTGTCGTCGTACACGTGGAATGCGACGCCGGGCGGCTGGGTCTGGGTGGTCAGCGGCCCATCGCCCTCCCAGGGCATCCGGAGGGTGGAGACCACGCCCGGTGCGATCCGCAGCGGGCGGCCGGCGAAGGTGCTTGCGGCGGCGGTGTGGAAGTGCCCGGTCAGCACGGCGACGACCTGCGGGTGGGCGGTGACCAGTTCGGCCAGAGGATCGGCGGGCAGCAGCCGGGTCGGGTCGATGACCGGGTGGTGCAGCACGACCGGCGGGTGATGGAAGGCGATGAACGTCGGCGTTTCGGCCGGCACCGAGCCCAGTTCGTCGGCGAGCCACGTCGTGGTCTCCTCGTCCAGGTGGCCGTCGTCCTCGCCGGGCACGGAGGAGTCGGCGAGGAGGAAAACCGCTCCGGCCACGTCGTAGCGGGCGTTGATCGGGCCGGTGCCGCCGCAGTCGTCACCGAGCAGACCCTTGCGGTACGCGTCGCGCACATCGTGGTTGCCGGGGCAGACCATGACCGGCAGCGGGGATTCGAAGAGCTTCGCGGCAGTCTGGTATTCGGCCACCTCGCCGTGGTCGGCGATGTCCCCGGTGATCAGGATCGCGTCGACCGGTCGCGGCAGGGTGTGCAGGTAGTCCATCACCCGGGCGGTTCGCTCGGCCGATCGGGGATGGCTGTCGAGGTGGGTGTCACTGAGGTGCGCGATCACCAGCACGAGGGCTCTCCTAATGGTTACTACCGTTAAGGGCGTTAGGGAAGCTACTCTGGGCCGCGCCGGCCGCACAAGCCGGATCGGGGAGGAGAGTCCATGTCACCGCACCTCGCGCTCGCCCTGGCCAGCACGATCCGGCACGACGGCAACGGCGGGGTCGCCGACGACCTCGGCGATGTCGCGGGCTTGACCGCCTGGCTCCGTGAGCAGGCCGAGCCACTGCGGGACTACGTCGGCGGGCTCGACGCCCTCGCCACGGTCGACGAGCGGATCCGGCTCGACGTGGTGGCGGTGCGGCGCGCCGCACGTACCCTCTTCGCGGTGGCGGTCCGCCCGGGGCCGCCGAGCCGGGCCGACGCCTCCTCGCTGCTCTCCCCGCCCGAGGCGGTCGAACGGCTCAACCAGGCCGCCGCGGCGCTGCCGGTCCGGCCGGTGCTGAGCTGGGCGCAGGAGGGCGCACCGACGCTCACCTGGCAAGGCGAGACGGCTGACGCGGGGCTGAGGCTCTCCGCAGGACTGGCACGCGCCGCCATCGAGTTCCTCGCCAGTCCGGCCCGCGACCTGCTGCACGCCTGCCCCGCGCCACGCTGCGTCCGCTATTTCGTCAAGGACCACCCGCGCCAGGAGTGGTGCAAGCCCTCCTGCGGCAACCGCGCCCGCGTCGCGCGGCACTACCAGCGCCACACCGCAGCTCGATAGCTGACTCCCTCAGCTGCGGGAGCGCGGCAGGCAGTCCTTCTTGTACTTGAGGCCCGAGCCACACCAGCAGGCGTCGTTGCGCTCCGGCGGCCAGGGGATCCGCGCACTGGGCCGAGCCGACACCTCAGCCGCGTAGCCCGCCCGGATCGCCGCATCGGCCGGGTCGCCGTTGCGTCGACCGGCGAAGGCGTTCAAACCGGCCACGGTCGCGCTGAACACACCCAGCCCGGTCTGACCGGCACTCGTCTGACGCACCAGCTCCTTCTCCAGCCGGGCCCGGTGCGCGTCCCAATCCGGGCCGTACACCTCGGTCAGCGCGGCGTGCTCGGAGAGCAGACGATCGAACTCGGCCCGCGGCCAGAAGAGCAGATCAGACTCGGCGCCCCTGCGCTCCCCGGCCCGGCGGACGAGCTGAGTCTCCAGGCGGTCCGCCAGATCATCCTGCCGGTCGTGCGGCAGGTTGAGGTCCCGGCGTACCCGGTGTCGCTGTTGCAGCAGGAAGAAGAGAACACCCGGTGCTTCCGGCGGGCCGAGATCCACCACGGGGTCGGTTGCGGTGATGGCCTGCGCGGCCGCCCCGGCGGCGGCACGCTCGCCGAGCAGGGTGTCGACCGCCTCGCTCAGCCACGTCTCTGCGGTCGCCGAACGACCACCGGCGTCCAGCGCCGCGCTCAGGTAGGCGGGGGCGTCGGACTGCACGAGCAGGAGCGGGCGCAGCGCGGTCAGCTCCGCCATCGCCTCGTCGTCCCGACCACCGGCCCGGAACAGGACCCGGGCCCGCAGCGCGTGGGCCAACCCGGCCCGGGGGTCGTCGCCCGACGGGTACGCCGCCAGGGCCTGGTCCGCGTACCGCAGGGCGGCATCCGGTCTGGCCCGGATCTCGGCGATCTCGGCGGCCAGGGTCAGCGCGTCCCCGGCGTCGTCCGGATCTTCAAGGCGGCCCTGCTCCGCCGCCTCGGCGACATCGGCGGCGACACCGAGCGGGTCGGCCGCCCCCAGCGCAGAGCGGCGGAGTTCAGCTAGGTCGGCCTTGGTGAGTACGTCTTTCGTCGGCACGATCTCACCGTACGTCGGAGGGCTTCCGGGATGCCGGCAGATCACCTGTAACGCTGCTCGCACACTGCCACGGCACCCGCCGCCGGTCGTCGAGTGGTCGCAAAACCAACCAACTGCAGCCATCTCCCGTCAACCCGCCGTCGGTAGCGTCCGGTCGCCAGTTTCCCGACCAGACGTACAGAGGGTGAGCTATGGCCACGGTGGATCGGCGCACATTCCTCAAGGCGATGGGAGTCCCCGCGATCGGCGCGGCGCTCCCGTTGGACCTCAGCAAGGCGCTCGCCATCCCGGCGAACAACCGGACCGGCTCGATCGACGACGTCGAGCACGTCATCATCCTGATGCAGGAGAACCGCTCCTTCGACCACTACTTCGGCACCATGCGGGGGGTGCGCGGTTTCGGTGACCCGCATCCGGCGACACTGCCGTCCGGCAGAGACGTGTGGCACCAGCCCGACGGCGCCGACGAGCTGCTGCCGTTCCGGCCCGAGGTGAAGGACCTCGGCCAGACCTTCCTGCCGGACCCGCCGCACGGCTGGAACGACGGGCACGCCGCCTGGAACGACGGCCGGTTCGACCAGTGGGTGCCGAACAAGGGCGTCACGGCGATGACCTACCACACCCGCCAGGACCTGCCCTACCACTACGCGCTCGCCGACGCCTTCACGGTCTGCGACAGCTACCACTGCTCGCTGATGGGGCCGACCGACCCGAACCGCTACCACATGTGGAGCGGCTGGGTCGGCAACGACGGCAAGGGCGGCGGCCCGGTCATCACCAACGCGGAGGCCGGCTACGACTGGTCGACGTACCCGGAGCGGCTGGAGCGCAACGGCATCTCGTGGAAGATCTACCAGGACGTCGGCATCGGCCTCAACGCCGCCGGCTCCTGGGGCTGGACGAACGACCCGTACATCGGCAACTACGGCGACAACTCGCTGCTCTACTTCCACCAGTACCAGAACGCGCAGCCCGGCACGCCGCTGGCGGACCGGGCCAAGACCGGCACCGAGATCAGGACCCAGGGCCGCGACCCGGAGGCGTTGCTGGCCGACTTCCGGGCCGACGTCGAGGCCGGACGACTGCCGCAGGTCTCCTGGATCACCGCACCCGAGGCGTACACCGAGCACCCGAACTGGGAGCCGGCCTACGGCTCGTGGTACATCTCGCAAGTCATCGACATCCTCGCGTCGAACCCCGAGGTGTGGAGCAAGATGGCGCTCTTCATCACGTACGACGAGGAGGGCGGCTTCTTCGACCACGTGGTCCCGCCGACACCCCCGCAGACACGCGAGCACGGGCAGTCGACCGTGCCGACCACCAACGAGATCTTCCCGGGCGACGCCGACCACCCGGCCGGCCCGTACGGCCTCGGCATCCGGGTGCCGATGATCATCGTCTCGCCGTGGACGCGGGGCGGCTACGTCAACTCGCAGGTGTTCGACCACACCTCACTGATCAAGTTCCTGGAGGCGCGGTTCGGGCACGGCCGGCCGGACCTCATCGAGCAGAACATCACCCCGTGGCGGCGCGCTGTCGTCGGTGACCTGACCACGGCCTTCGACTTCCGGCACCCGAACCGGTCGCAGCACCCCACCCTCCCGGACACCGACGACTTCAAGCCCGACGAGTTGGTCCGGCACCCCGACGAGATGCCGGTCCCGCCAGCGGACCAGCGGCTGCCGAAGCAGGAGCGCGGCGTACGCCCGGCGCGGGCGATCCCGTACACCCTGCACGCCGACGGGCGTGTCAGCGACGGCGCGATGCGCGTCGACTTCCGCAACTCCGGCCGTGCCGCGGCGGTCTTCCAGGTACGCCGGGCCGGCAGCGCGGACGCCCCCCGCAGCTACACCGTCGAGTCGGGCAAGCACCTGACGGACACCTGGGAGGCCACGTCCGGGTACGACCTGTCGGTGCACGGGCCGAACGGGTTCTTCCGGCGGTTCACGGATGGCCCGTCGAGCCGGCACGCCACGAACCTCGACATCGCCCCCTCGTACGACGAGCGGGACGACAAGGTCACCCTCACGCTCAACAACCGTGGCGCCAAGCGGGTGGAGGTGACGGTCCAGGACGGGTACCGCACCCGTCCGACCAAGCTGTCGCTGCGGCCCGGCGAGACGGAGCGCGCGACGTGGACGCTCTCGCGCACCCACGGCTGGTACGACCTGACCGTCACCGTCGCAGGTGACGCCGAATTCGCGTACCGCTACGCGGGCCACGTCGAGAACGGCAAGGACAGCATCAGCGACCCCTCCATCGGCGGACTCGTCTGAGCGACGTCGCGTGACCCGGGCCGCTGCTGGCCCGGGTCACGCGACGCCCAGGGGGTCGCGGACGCACCAGCGCGCTACAACTGCAGGAAGCTCTGCACCCCGGCCAGCTTGAGGGCCTCGGTACGTACGTCGGCGCACTGCTCCCTGGTGAGGGTGTCGATCTGGGAACCGTCGGGCACCCCGCCGCGCTGGTCGTACCACCCGCTGAGCCCGGTGGCGAGCCGCCCCATCACCTCGATCTCTCCGGGGGCCTTGCGCAGCGCCGGCAACTCACCGCGCAGGTAGTCACAGAGGGCCGTCGCCGTGACCCCACCCGATTCGGCGCCCGCTCCGGTGGTCACCGACGGTGCCGGCGCGGCGCTCGCCTCGGGGGACGACGACGAGGCGGTGGTGTCGTCGTCGCTGCTGCCCCCGCACGCGGTGAGCGTCACGCTCGACAGGACGACCAACGCGAAGAGCCTCACCTTGATCATTCTGGTTCTCCGATCGGTGCCGAGTCGGGCCGGTGGCGATGCATGCGTCGACGCTAGGCCGGATCCGCCAGCGGGGAATCGGGTGATTCCCTATCCACCGGATCTGCCGGCGACACGGTTGCGCCCGCCGGTACCCGTGATCGGGCCGCTCAGAACTCCTCGTACACCGCCGGGTCCTGGTCCGCGAGGCGCCCGTCGGGGCGGCCCAGCGCGGAGATGGCCTCGACCTCGTCTTCGGTGAGCTTGATGCCGAAGATGTCCAGGTTTTCCAGCTGCCGCTGCGCGGACGCGGCCTTGGGCAGCGGGATCACCTGACGCGCCACGTGCCAGGCGAGGATGATCTGCGCCGGGCTGACGCCGTGGGCGGTCGCCATCTCCACGATCCCGGGGTGCTGCTGCAGGTCGTTGCCACGGCCGAGCGGGCTCCAGCCTTGCACGAGGATGCCGTGCGCGCGGTGGTAGTCGAGCGCCTCCTGCTGCGGGAAGTACGGATGCACCTCGATCTGGTTGACCACCGGGGCGACACCGGTCTCGGCCACCAGCCGGTCGATGTGCTCGGGCAGGAAGTTGGAGAGGCCGATGTGCCGGACCAGACCACGCTCGCGGGCCTCGATCAGCGCCCGCCATGCCTGCACGTACAGGTCGACCTTGGGGTTGGGCCAGTGGATCAGGTACAGGTCGATCCGGTCGAGGCCGGTGCGGAACACACTCTCCTCGATGGTGGTCAGCGCCTCGTCGAAGTGGTGGTGCCGGCCCGGCAGCTTCGAGGTGACGACCAACTCTTCCCGTACGCCGCCGGCCGACCGGGCGGCCCGGCCCACGGCGCCCTCGTTCTCGTAGTTCACGGCAGAGTCGATCAACCGGTAGCCCGCCCGGATCGCCTGAGCCATGGCGTCGACGCCCGCCGAGCCGTTCAGCCGGTACGTGCCGAGCCCGATCGCCGGCAAAGTGGTGCCGTCGGCGGCCGTCAGGTGGGGAATCGTCATGGTTGATCTGCCTTTCGTCGACCGTGACTGGACCCTACCCGCGCGACGTTTGCGGGGTGCTGCGTGTCAGCTATGGCCAGGACGTCGGGGGTGGGCCAAATGCGCGACGACCGGCCCGCACAGCCAGAGTGGCGAGGGCAGCGTTGGCGCCACCACCAATCACAGCGCCGATACCGAACGGTGCCGCTCGGCCGAGAACGATGATTCCCTGCTTGGTCCCGTACTTCGTGATGAAGTGTTTCCCCAAGATCTTGTTGATCTGACGCAGCGTCTCGGCGGGCACCTTGGCGACAACCTGACGTCCCCAGTGTTGCCCCGTACGCTCGGCGACCTTGGTGATGGTGGCGGAGCCGGACCCGCCGAGCATGATTCCCATCACGATCGTTCGTCGGCGCTCGACCTCGTCGATGGGGACTCCGTGGACTTCGGCGATCGAGAGCGCGAAGAGAGCGCTCAGTTCCAGAGATGAGAGGAATTCGCCGGCCGACAGCGCCAGTGCGATGCCCGTGCCGACGCCGGGCGCCGCTGCAGCCCCTCCAACCGCAGCACCCGTCCCGGCCAGGGCGCTGACGTACATCCGCTCCAGATTGCGGATCACCTCTGCTGGTGTCGCCTCTGGGTTCCGCTGGCGGGCCCGGGCAATGTTCTTGCGCACCAGTGCGCCCTGGACGTCGATTGCCTTGTCCAGGAGGTCGAGGACTCGCTGCCCACGTTCGGCTGCTTCCGGAACCGGTACGTCGAGGGCGTGACCACGCGCGTCGGGCACGTCGTCGACGGGTATGGAGAGTTCGTTCTCGGATCCCTCGGCTTCAGGCGCCATCCCACATCCTTCATGATCGACAGCGAGAGCATCACAGTAGGTGTCAACGTGGTCACCCCGGCTCATCCGGAGTGGTACCTCATCGCGCGTAGTGTCCAGACGCGAGTGGCTGAACAGACCGAGCGCGTCGTGCGAGCGGGTCGGGTCGCCACAGTGACCGGCGGTGGCCGCTGTACTCACGGGGCTGACGTCGGCGTCGGCGTAGCCGCGCCGATCACACCGCCGAAGAAGACCAGGACCGTTAGCGCGATCATCGGGCCTACGAAGACGTAGCCGAGGATCAGACCCGTCACGGCCATACCCCGTCCGGACTTCGTCCCGTTCCGAGTCTCGTACAGCCCGACGTGGCCGAGGATGACCGCGAGGACGCAGGGCAGCCCGAAGAGGCACCAGCCACCGAGGACGCCGAGGATGCCGAGGACCATCGACGCGGTGGCGGTGCTGGACGAGGGCGGGGCCTGCACGACCACCTGGGGCAGCAGCGGTTGGTAGTGGATCGGCGGGTAGGGACTGGCGGGAACGGCCGAGATCGGCGGCTGCGGGCGGGTCGGGTCGTATCCAGGCTGGTAGGACAAGGCAGTATCCCTCGTGGTTGGTTGAGTCATCAGGGGTCAGCTCGTGGTGCTGGCGGTCGGCTGGAGTCGCGCGAGCAGGGTGCTCACCTCGGTGTGCAGGCGACGCAGCTCCGCCGCCGTAGGAGCTAGCTCGTAGCAGTGGTGGTGCGTGGCGACGGAGAGCGTCGCCCAGGCGAACGCCACCCGGCGGGCGGTTTCGGTGCCCGGACCGAGCCGGCCACGGAGCATCAACTGCTTCGCGCGGCCCTGCCGGCACGCCGCCACGGTCGGCTTCACCCGCCGCCAGTAGGCGTCGATGCCACCTTCGAGAGCGAGCCGGATCAGGCAGGCGCAGGCCCGCGGCCACCAGCCCGCGGTGACCGCCGTGGCACCGAGCAGACCGGACCCGCGCAGGAGCTGATCGGCCGCCGCCAGGCAGCGCTGTGGCGTCGGCGCGGTCATCGCAGCGCCTCCGTCAGGAGGCGGGCGTCCGCGACCAGGCCCGGCAGGTCGGCCAGGTACGCCCCATGCACGCCTTCCCGGCACGACTGATACGCGTCAACCGCCCGCCGTCCGTGCCGGCGGAGCAGCTCGTTGCGTACGTCACCGCCCCGATCGGCGTCGTCGAACAACGCCAACGCGACGATGGTGGCGAGCCGTCGGGACGCGTCCTCGATCGCCTTCTCGATATCGGCGTGCGGGACGCCCCGCGTCACCCGGATCCGCCAGACGGCCCGGTGGCAGGCCGCCTCGATCGCAGAGCGGCACAGCTCCGCGACCACCGGCCCGCGCACCTCCGCGGTGATCTCCTCGTTGCGCGCCAGCGCGGACGCGTCGCCCAGGTAGCGGGTCACCGGATCGGATCCGGGCCGCAGCGTCACCACCGACCGCTCCGCGCGGGTCACCTCCACGATGCGGGCATCACCGAGGCCGAGTCGGGTGACCGCGTCGGGCAGGCGCGTGTCGTGGGTGAAGACCACCACCTGCCGCTGCTCAGCCAACTCGGCGAGCACCCGTGCGAGACCGTCCACCTTCGACGGGTCCATGCTCTGCACGGGGTCGTCGACGACGATGAACCGGAACGGGCTCTCCGGAGCGCAGCTGCGCGGCAGGAAGGTGGCCAGCCCGAGTGCCTGCATCTCACCCTGACTCATCACACCCAGCGCGGTGCCGTTGTCGGCGCCGTCCACACTGACCGGGAACACCACCCGCCGCCGGGTGTTCGCCCCTTCGAGCGTCATCGCACCCAACTCGACGTTGCTCTCCTGCCGCAGCTGAGCCCAGATCCGCTGCGAGTGCCCGGCGAACGGCGCAACCCGCTCGTTGCGGATCTCCGTACCGGCGTCCTTCAGCCAGCCGCGCGCGGCCTTCAACCGGGCCAGAGTGGCCTCCCGCGCCGGCAACCCGCCGGCCGCGCCCACCCACTCGCGCACCTCGGCCGCCGCCGCCCGCCAGCCGGTGTCGCGCTGCCGCAGAAAACCCTCCGCGTACGCGCGGGCCGCTTCCGCCGCCGTCACCACCGCCGGGTACCGCGCGGCCAGGTGGTCGGCCAGGTCGGCCGGCTCCCCGGGTACGCGCCGCAGCGCGGCCACGGCATCGCGCAGCTCCCCGACCGGCGCCTCCGGCCCCGGGCCCACGGGCACCGCGAGGTCGTCGATCAGGTGATGCGTCTGCCGCAGCAGAGCCGTGAGCCGGGTCGCCGCCGTCTGGGCGGCGACGCTGCGCTGCCGGAGGTCGGTCAGCGCCTCCGCGGCGGCGGTACGCCACCCACCGTCGAGGGTGCCGGTGGAGCAGACCGGACACGGCCCGTCGCCCTCGTCCTCGTGGTATTCGAGGGCGAGGCGGAGCAGTTCGGCGCTGCGCAGCGCGGCACGGGACCTGCCGCCGTCGTAGCGCAGGGCCTCGGCCGCCGCCTCTCGCAGCTGACCGGCCAGCCGGTTCACCTCGTCGAGCAGCGGCGGGGCGAGGGCGGCGAGTTCGCGGCAGAGCAGCACTTCCCGGTCGGTGGTCGCCTCGTCCGGCTCGTCGAGGATCGCCGTCACCGCGGCGAGGTCGACCTGTCCCCGGCCGCGCAGCAGTGCGGCGGTCCGCCGGGCCCGGTCGTCGGCGATCCCGGACAGCGCGTCGACCAGGGCGGTGCGCTGTGCGCGTACCTCCTTGATGGTGGTGTCGTGCGGCCGGGCGGCACGCAGCAGACGCTGGTCGGCGTCGGTGAGCGCGTCCAGGCCGAGGATCGCGAAGAGCGCGTCGAAGAGCTGGCTCTGCGTGCCGGCGGCGAGTTTGCCCAGCTCGGCGGCGGTGAGGAACGGCCGGTACAGCTCCAGCGGGCGGGCCAGACCCAGCTCGGAGAGGCCGTTGTGTCGACCCCGGGAGCTGGTGACGGTCACCTCGGCGTCGGCCAGTTCGGCCCCGATGGGCCAGGCGCGGTTCACCCGGGTTGGCGTAGCCACCCCGTCGACGCGCAGCTCCACATCAACCCAGCACGGGTCCTGGCTGTGCAGGTTGCGCCACCCCGTACGCCAGACGCTGGTCTTGTCGGCCCACCGGGCGCTGTCACCGGTGAGGGCGAGCTCGACGGCTTCGGCGAAGCTGGACTTGCCGGAGCCGTTGCGCCCCACGACCAGGGTGAGGCCCGGACCGGGGTCGACCTGGAGAGTTCGCTCCCGGCCGACGCCACGGAACCCAGCGACGGTCACCGACTTCAGCCAGATCTGTTCCGCCGACCCGTCCCCGGTGGGGGAGCGCGGGTCGAGTCGGGTGGGGGTGCCGGCGAGGGCAGCGGTCAGGTCGTCCTCGCTGGTCAGGGCGGCGAGGATCAGCTCGGCGGTCTCGGTCGGTACGTCGTCAGCGGCGGCGAGTCGGTCGAAGATCAGCTCGATCAGCGGCGCGGTGGGCTGCGGAGGCTGGGTCATGGTCGTCTCCAGGCGTGTGGTGTCCGCGCACCGGCGGCTCGTCGGGGGCGAGGCGTGCGGGAGGAGGTAGGTGCTGTCGCGCTTTCGACCTGATGTCGCAGACGATTCAGGCGGGCGCGATCGTCCAGTTGCCGTCGGCCGTGACCTGCATGAGCGCGGGCGCCGTCAGAGGCCGTACGCCGGAGTAGCCGCCGATCTCATTGACGAGCAGGCCGCCCTCACCGGATTCGAGGGAGTAGGCGTGCACCGCGAAGTTGGAGCTGCCTCGGGAGTGGGTGATCTTCACGGCGGTAGCGTCTCCGCCCAAAACCACGACGTCGTCGCCCTTGCCTGATGCCTTGCCCGTGGTTGCCTTGGTGGCCATCTGGTCGATCGACCCGATCGTCAACGTCCAGCTGCCCGCTGCTTCCACCTCGAACTGGGTCGTGAGCGCGCCATCTTCGAGGTTGATCCACCGTTTGCCGGTGTACGCGCCGATATCGTTGACCAGCAGCCCTTCGGGGCCGTCGCTGCGCAAGACCGTGTTGCTGCTGCAGCGGCAGACGAACTTCACCACGGCCAAGTCGGTCAGCTCGGGGATCCGCACGACGTCGTCGCCCCGCCCTTTGATCACCTTTGGCTTCGGGGTCGGCGGAGTGGTGGTCGGCGCGGCCGACGTCGGTTCCGTGATGGTGGGGGACGACGTCGGGGCAGCGGTGCTGGGCGCAGCGGCCGTGGAAACGAGCGTGCTCGGGCTGGCCGAGACCGGCCTGTCTCCGCTGGCCGCAGGTTCCTCGTTGTCGCCGCTCACCGCGCCGACGATCGCACCACCGCAGCATAGGGCGACGACCAACGCGACACCGCCGACCGCCCATGCGCGCAGGTGGGACCGCTGGCCCTTCGCGGGCGGGAGCGGCTCGCCGGGCAGGACGTCCCCGACAGGGCTGGAAGAGGGCGACGCCGAGAGGGGCGGGGCCGACGGCTCAGCGGGTTCGTCGGGCGGCGGCGGGGTCGGGTCGGTCATCACGAGGCTCCTTCTGTGAACGGGTGGGCTGTGAACAGCCGGGGCGGATCGTTCAGACCCGCCCCGGGGTTGCGGGAAGAGGTCAGCCGAGGGAGACGTCGACGCCGCCGGAGAACGGCGAGTCGTGCAGCTCGAGCTTGGTGAGCTTGACGTTCTTCGGGATGTCGAAGACGACGACGCCGCTGACCTGGTTGCCGGGGTTGACGTCGTTGAGGAACGTCTCGGCGTTCTTGTTGGCGTAGATGGCGGCGGCGCCGTCGGCGGAGTACTCGGTGCCGTCGGCCGCGTACGCCTTCTGGCTGCTGCCGTCGAACATCTGCGCTTCCTTGCCGATGTTCTTCACGTTGACCGTGACCAGGCAGAACTGGCCCTGCGCCTTCGCGCCGATCAGGTCGGTGCCGATCTTGGCGACGCCGCACTTGGCGGACTTCACCGTGAACTCGAACTTGCCGTCGCGGGCCGCCTCGCCCACCTTCGCGGTCTTCGCCGGGGCGTCCTCGCCCTTGCCGCCGTCGCTGGAGCTCGCGGACTTGTCGGCGGCACCGGAGCCGCAGCCCAGGGCGATGAGACCGGTGGCGATCAGAGCGAGAGTGGTGGTCTTGCGCATCGTTGTCCTCCTGATGTGAACGTTGCGGCGTCAATAAGAGCATCGTCTGAGAACGGTGTCAACAGACATTCTCGTGCTTGACAGATGTGCGAGACTTTCGGCGTGCAGGAGAACCCGACCATCACGGCAGCGGAGATCGCCCGGCTCGCCGGGGTCGGCCGCGCTGCGGTCAGCAACTGGCGCAAACGGCACGCCGACTTCCCCGCCCCGGTGGGCGGGACGACGGCGAGCCCCGAGTTCGACCTGATCCAGGTCGAGCAGTGGCTACGCACTCAGGGCAAGCTCCCCGAGCTCGCCACCGCCGACCGGCTCTGGCGGCACCTCGCCGCAGCCAGCGACTCCCCGGCCGCCGGTCTCGCCGCCGTCGGCGCCCTCCTGCTGGCCCGTCAGCGCGGCTCCCGGAGCGGCCACCCCGACGCACAGCTCGCGCCGCTGCTGCCCGACATCGACGCCCTCGCCGACGAGCTGGGCCCGCAGGGTGCGTTCGACGAGTTGTGGCAGCGGTTCTCGGCACCGGGGCCTGGCCGCCCCTTCGCCACCCCCGACGACCTCGCCGACCTGATGATCGGGCTCGCCAGCGTCGGCGGTGGCTCGGTCCTCGACCCGGCCGCCGGCTCCGGCGCCATCCTCCGGGCCGCCGTCCGCGCCGGCAGCACCTCGGTGTACGGGCAGGAACTCGACGAGGACCTCGCGCGGCTCGCCGGCCTGTGGCTGGCACTGCACGACGTACCCGGGGAGGTGTGCGCCGGTGACTCCCTGCGCGCCGACGCCTTCGCAGGCCGCGCCGTCGACGCCGTCGTCTGCCACCCACCGTTCGGCGCCACCAACTGGGGCGACGAGGAACTCGGGCACGATCCCCGCTGGATCGTCGGCACCACACCCCGTACCGAACCGGAGCTGGCCTGGGCGCAGCACGCCCTGGCCCATTTGCGGGTCGGTGGGCACGCCGTACTGCTGATGCCACCCACGGTGGCCAGCCGGCGCGCCGGCAAGCGGATCCGCAGTGAGCTGCTGCGCCGAGGCCACCTGCGGGCCGTCATCGCGCTCCCGCCGGGGGTGGCGGCGCCGCACGGCGTACCGCTGCACCTGTGGGTGCTGCGGCGGGCCGCGGCCGACGCACCGCCACCGGCGCGGACGCTGCTGATCGACGCCGCCGGCGGCGACCTGGCCGATACCGCCCCGCGTGTGCTGGCCGCGTGGCGGGCCTTCGCCGGCGCCCCGGACGGCGACGTCGAGGAAGCCGGCTTCGCCCGCGCGGTCCCGGTCATCGAGCTGCTCGACGAGGATGTCGACCTCACCCCCGCGCGCCGGCAACCGGCCGTCGCGGGCGAGGCTTCGGGAGAGCATCTGGTACGCACCAGAGAACGCCTGGCCGCCATCGTCGGCGATCTGCCGGCGCTGATCCCGCAGGTCACACCCGCGCCCGACGGGCCGGACGGCCTCTTCCTCACGGTGGGGGAGCTGGCGAAGACCGGGGCGCTCCAACTGATCGGCCCGGTCCGTGCCGGCACGTCCACACCCGCACCCGACGGGCCGCCGGTGCTCACCGTGCCGGACGTGCTCGCCGGGGTGGAGGCGTCCGGGAGGGTCGACGACCGGTTCGGGCAGGAGATCCCCCTCGCTGTGGGGGACGTGGTGGTGCCGATGATCGCGCGGCAGCTCACCGCGCGGGTGGTCACCGCCGAGGGGGCGCTGTTGGGGCGCAACCTCTACCTGCTGCGACCCAACCCGGCGGCGCTGGATCCGTGGTTCCTGGCCGGTCAGCTGCGGACGTCGACGAACGAGAAGCAGTCGTCGAGTCTGTCGGGGACGATGCGGTTCGACATTCGACGGGCGCAGGTGCGGCGGCTGTCGCTCGACGAGCAGCGGGCGCACGGGGACGCATTCCGACGCCTCGACGCGTTCGAGTCAGCGATCCGGCAGGCCGCCTCGCTGGGAGCGGAGCTGGCCCAACTCACCGCCGACGGCCTGGCTCGGGGAACAATCCGGCCGGACGAGACGCGATGACCGCCGTGCCCGATCGCCTACAGAGCGGCCCGTGTCGTCGGATATCAGACGGCGGGCCAGCGCTAACCGCCATTCGGACGCTTCCTCGGTGAAAGTTCAACGTTGTACGGTCATGCGTCCGCCAGGCGTCGAGCCGACAGGGCAGACGAGCAGTTTGGTGGGTGTCATCGTGAGGGGGACGAATGACGCTAGGCAGAATCGGCGGCTATGAACTGGTCCGGCCGCTCGGCTCCGGTGGAATGGGCGACGTGTTCTTCGCGGTGTCGCCGACCGCCGAGCGGGTCGCCGTCAAGGTGATCAAGCAGCACCTCATCGAGGCGCCGACGGTGCGCGAGCGGTTCGCCGCCGAGGTCGACAGCCTCAAGCTGGTCTTCGGCTCACGGGTAGCCCGCCTGGAGGGTGCCGACCCGTACGCGAACCCGGCCTGGCTCGCCGTGGAGTACGTCCCCGGCGCTACGCTGCGTCAGCACGTCGACGCGCGAGGGCCGCTGCCGCTGCCGTTGGCCGCCATGGCCGGCGCGATGCTCGCCGAAGGCCTCGCCAAGGTGCACCAGGTCAAGCTGCTGCACCGCGACCTCAAGCCGCAGAACATCATCCTCGGCCCCGACGGTCCCAAGCTCATTGACTTCGGCCTGGCAGTGCTGATCGAGCGGGACGACTACCTGACCGAGCCCGGCGCCCTGGTCGGCACCCCCGCCTACATGTCGCCCGAGCAGGTCAAGGGTGAGCGAGACCTCACTCCAGCGGTCGACGTCTATGCCCTCGCCGCGACGCTGGTCTTCGCACTGACCGGGCGTGGGCTTTACCCGCCGACGAACTCCTGGAACCTGCTACTGCGCATCAGCGAGCCGAGCGACCTTCCCGACCTCTCCGAGGTGCCGGCCGAGCTGGTGCAGTTGCTCGGCACGATGCTCGCCTTCGACCCCACGGCCCGACCCGGTCTGACCGACGTTCGCGCCCGGTTGCTCGCGGTCGCCACCGCCGCCAGCGGCAAGAGCGTCCACGCCCTGCGCCAGGAAGTCGCCGAACTCACCTACGACGGTGGCACGGAACTGCTGGTCCCTGCGGACCTGGATGATCCGCGACAGGACCCGGAGGGCACGCCGGTCATCGAGGCGGAAACCGTCCCGGTGCCGGAGGCGAAACCCACGAAGGTCGACGCCAAACGGCCCAGCGTGCCAGCCGATGTGACGTGGCTCGTCGACAAGATGCGCCGCCAGTACGCCCGCCGCTCCACCCTGTAGGAAGGCACCACCGATGACCACCACCCAGGCCGCGACCTTCGCCCCGGGCTCCCGCATCGTCGTCCGCGACGAGGAATGGCTGATCCGCAGCGTCAAGACCGGCACCGCGGACGGCACGATGGTGAAGGCGGTCGGCGTATCCGAGTTCGTGCAGGACGTCGAGGCGACCTTCTTCACCAAGCTCGAAGACATCACGCCGCTGGTGCCCGAGGAGACGGACCTCATCCAGGACACCTCGTCGCGGTTCCGGCAGAGCCGCCTCTTCCTGGAAGCGGTGCTGCGGCGTACTCCGCTGCCCCGCACCGAGCGCGGGTTGGCCCTCGCCGACCGGTTCCTGCTCGACCCGCTGACCTACCAGCAGCGGCCCGTCGAGCTGGCCCTGTCCGGGTTGCGGCCGCGGATCCTGCTCGCCGACGTCGTCGGCCTGGGCAAGACCCTGGAGATCGGCTTGATCCTCGCCGAGCTGATCCGCCGGGGCCGAGGTGAGCGGATCCTGGTGGTCTCTCCCCAGCAGGTGCTGGAGCAGTTCCAGCGGGAGCTCTGGACCCGGTTCGCGATCCCCTTGGTCCGGCTCGATTCGACGGGCATTCAGCGCATCCAGCAGGAGATCCCCGCTGGGCGGAACCCGTTCACCTACTTCAAACGGGCCATCATCTCGGTCGACACCCTCAAGGACGCCGGTCAGTTCGGCCACCACCTCGACGCCACGACCTGGGATGCCGTCGTCATCGACGAGTCGCACAACCTCATCAACAAGGGCACCCAGCGCAACGAGCTGGCCCGCCGCCTGGCTGCGAAGACCGACGCGCTGCTGCTGGCCAGCGCCACCCCGCACAACGGCGACAAGGAGTCGTTCGCGCAGCTGATCTCGCTGCTCGACCCGGCGGCGATCGCCAACGAGAAGGACTACCAGGCCAGCGACATCGCGCACCTCTACCTGCGCCGCACGAAGATCAGCCCGGAGGTACGCGACCAGATCGGCGACCGCTGGGCCGACCGCGGCCCGTCTGAAGCCTTGCACTGCACGGCTACGCTCATCGAGGAGCAGATCTTCGACGAGCTGACCGACGTGTGGCTGGCCGGCAAGTGGACCGACGAGGCAATCACGGGGCAGCACCGGCTCTTCCCGTACACCTTGTTGAAGTCGTTTCTGTCCTCGCACCGTGCGCTGCACGAGACGGTGGCCAACCGGCGCAAGAACGGTAAGAACGTCACCGGCGTCGAGCGGGCGGCCCTGGACCGGCTCGCGGAGCTGACCTCCGCGATGACCGACCGCGACTCCAGCAAGCTCAAAGGGCTGGTCGACGAGCTGAGGAAGATCGGCGTCGGCAAGAACAGCAGCACCCGGGCGGTGGTCTTCTCCGAGCGGGTGCCGACGATCAAGTGGCTCGCCGAGGTCGTCCCCGGCATGCTCGGCCTCAAGCCGACCGCGATCCGGGTGCTGCACGGCGGTGTGGCCGACAAGGACGAGCAGACGATCCTCCAGGAGTTCGAGCTGGCCGGCACTGACGTCCGGTTGCTCTTCACCGGCGACGTCGCCTCCGAAGGCGTCAACCTGCATCAGCAGTGCCACCACCTGATCCACTACGACATCCCGTGGAGCCTGATCCGGATCGAGCAGCGCAACGGCCGCATCGACCGCTACGGGCAGAAGCACCAACCGCAGTTCCGTGCGCTCATCCTCACCTCCGACCGCGAGGACGCCAAGGACGACCGGACGGTCTCCGAGAAGCTGCTCAACCGGGAGGAGACCGCCCATCGCAGCCTCGGCAGCGTCGAGGCCGTGACGGGCCAGTACGACGCCAAGGCCGAGGAGGACCGGCTGGTCCGTGACCTGCTCGCCGGCAAGTCGGTGGACGAGTCCTACGAGGCTGCCCACGCCGAGGTCGACGTGATGGCCGACCTCTTCGCGGACGTCGGCACCGCACCGGTCACGGCGGATGTCCCGCGCGCTCAGGTACCGAAGCTCTTCGACTCCACCCAGGACTTCGTCGACGCTGCCCTGTACGAGATCTACGAGGACCGGCCCGAGGATCACATCGACCTGCGCCGCGAGGACAAGCTGCTGACCTTCCTCGCCCCTGACGACCTGGTGCACCGGCTCACCGACCTGCCCCGCACCTACCTGCGGGCGCACCGGGAGGGCGAGGACCTACGGCTTAAGGTCACCTTCGACCGCGCCCTCGCCCAGCGCAAGCTCGACCAGGCCCGGCAGAGCAAGACCCCGATGTGGCCGGACATCGCCTTCCTCAGCGACGTGCACCCGATGGTCGACTGGCTGGTCGACAAGGTCCTGATCCGGCTCGGCCGCCAGCAGGCCCCGATGCTCACCGCCGACGTGACCGCGCCGACGTTCCTGATCCAGGGCGTCTACGCCAACCGCCTCGGCCAACCCACCGTTGTCCAGTGGATGGCCATCTCCGACCTGCCCGCGTCGCCGACGATCCGACCAATGGACGAGGTGCTACACGAGGCCAACGTCGGCCCCACGATGGTCAACCGCGCTGAGGCCATCGCGATCGACCCGCTGAAGGATCTGCTGCCGAAGGCCGTCCAGGTTGCCCGGCAGTATCTGGAGGGCAAGCGCGCCGAGTGGGCCGAGGCCAACGCCGAGCCGTTGCAGAAGCACCGCCAGCAGCTGAGGACCTTCCAGCAGGCCAGCCTCATCGATGAGCTGCCCGGCGCGCACCGGGAGAAGCGACGCCGGCGCGTCGACACCACCGTCCAGGAGCAGCACGACCTGCTCGACCGCTTGGAAACCGCCGGCGACCCGCTGTTGCGGGTGCTCGCTGTCCTCGTACCGTCCTCGGAGAGTGCCGCATGAGTTTCGAGTCGCTGACCAACCGCGGCGAGTACCTCTCCGCGCACTACCTCGCCGAGATCCTGCCCACCACCCTCAAGAGCGGTCTGCTCAAGCAATGGGCTGAGCAGGAGAAGGCCAACCGGGTCACGCCGCGCGCCGGGCTTCGCGGCCTGCGCCGGCCGTACTTCGACGCCAAGACCGAGCTGACCGACGTCGACTTCTTCGACCCCGAGCGGCTGCGGAAGCAGCACCAGGATGTGCTGCGGGCGCTCGGCTTCGACCCGCAGCCGCAGACCATCACCGTCGAGCGCAACGGCCAGGAGTACGACGTCCACGTCGCCCACGCCGAGCTGACCACCGCGCACGGCATCGTCGCGCTGGACTGCGGCTGGGCGGTCGACACCGAGGCAGCACAGGACCCGGACGACGCCGGCCGCCTGCTCGACCCCCTCACCCTGTCGAGCACCGAGACCATCGAGACGGGCGCCAAGCTCGCCTCCCTGCTCTTCGCCGCCGACAGCCCCAAGCCCCGCTACGTGCTGATCCTCAGCGGTGGCGTGATCACCCTCGCCGACCGCACCGTCTGGGGTGAGGGCCGCTATCTGGCCGTCAGCCTCGACACCGCGTACGCCCGCAACGACGACAAGGAACTCGACGTCGTCGCTGCGCTATTCGGCGCCGACTCGTTGCGCCCGCCCGCCGAGGGCGGCACCGAACCCCTCGCCGAGCTGGTCGCCGGCTCTCGCCAGCACGCCGTCGGTGTCTCCAGCGAACTGCGCGAGGGCCTGAAGGTCTCCGTCGAACTCATCGCCAATGAGGTCCTCGATCAGATCCGGCAGGCCGGTTACCAGCCGCAGGACGTGATGGACCTCGGCGAGCTGGCCAAGGAGGTGGGCCGGGAGTCGCTGCGCTATCTGTACCGGATCCTGTTCCTGCTCTACGCCGAGGCGCGCCCCGAACTCGGCGTGCTGCCGGTCAACGACCCCCAGTACATCGAGGGCTACAGCCTCGCCCGTCTCGGTGACCTCGTCTCCCGACGCCTCGCCTCCTCCGCCGAGGATGGCACCCACCTGTACGAGTCCCTCGACCTGCTGTTCCGCATGGTCAACGAGGGGCACCGGCCGCGCGGCGGCGCGGAGGTCGACGACAAGGCCAGCGAGGGGGAGGGGCTGCGCTTCGAGCCGATGCGCTCCGACCTGTTCCTGCCGGAGAAGACCAAGCTCATCGGCCGGCTGATCGCCGAACCGGGCAGCGACCCGGACGACCCAGACGGGCCCAAGATCGACACCCGGCTGCGCAACAAGGTCCTCTACGAAGTGCTGCGCCGGCTGATGCTCACCAAGGGCGGCAAGAAGCGCCGCGGCGGCTTCATCTCGTACGCCCAGCTCGGCATCAACCAACTCGGCGCGGTCTACGAGGGCCTGATGTCCTACACCGGTTTCGTTGCCACCGAGCAGCTCTACGAGGTCGCCAAGAACGGCGACCCGAAGGACGGCTCGTGGATGATCCCGGCCTCCAAGACCGACGAGTACGACGACAACGTCTTCGTCTACAAGGAGAACGCGTCCACCGGCGTCCGCAGCCGGGTCTGCTACGAGCCGGGTCAGTTCGTCTACCGGCTCGCCGGCCGCGACCGGCAGACCAGCGCCTCCTATTACACCCCGCAGTCGCTGACCGAGGTCACCGTCCAGCTCGCCCTCAAGTACCGCCTCGACCAGGACGACACGGTCACCCCGGCCCGCGAGCTGCTGAACTGGACGATCTGCGAGCCAGCGCTCGGCTCCGGCGCGTTCCTCAACGAGGCGATCAACCAGGTCGCCGCCGAATACCTGCGCCGCCGCCAGAAGGAACTTGAGGTCACCCTCGACCCGGAGGATTACCACCTCGAACTCCAGCGGGTGAAGGCGTACATCGCCCTGCACAACAGCTACGGCGTCGACCTCAACCGCACTGCCGTCGAGCTGGCCGAGGTGTCGCTCTGGCTCAACGTCATGCACGCCGGCCTCCAGGCCCCCTGGTTCGGCCTGCACCTGCAACGCGGCAACTCACTCATCGGCGCCGGCCGCAAGACCTACGGCCCGAAGCAGCTCGCCGACAAGTCGTGGCTCACCACCGCACCGAAGGAGCAGCCCTTCCGGGACGGGCCAATCGACGAGGGCACCATCCACCACTTCCTGCTCCCGGCCGACGGCTGGGGCGCGGTCGCGGGCGAGAAGGAGGCCCGCGAGCTGGCGCCTGCCGAGACCGCACGATTGAAAGCCTGGCGTACGGCGATGAAGCGCACGCCGTCGGCCA
Source organism: Micromonospora sp. NPDC000668 (assembly GCF_042897975.1). Lineage (NCBI taxonomy): Bacteria > Bacillati > Actinomycetota > Actinomycetes > Micromonosporales > Micromonosporaceae > Micromonospora > Micromonospora sp. NPDC000668. Next base: position 558,343 of record NZ_JBIAYP010000001.1, on the reverse strand, counting down.
AGGGGAAGAACTCGCAGGTACAGCGGCTGCAAGCGCTCGCGCGGCGGGTCGAGTTCCTGTGGGGCCTGGTGCAGCAGCGGCTTGACATCTCGGAGCGGGAGATCCGTCGCGACATTGCCGTCTGGGGCGTCGACGATCTGCCGCCGGTCACGGAGGCAGTGCCGCGGGAGGAGATCCTCGCCGACCTGACCGGGCCGGGCACGCCGTACTGGCGGCTCAAGACGCTGATGGACGTTTGGTGCGCGCTGTGGTTCTGGCCGCTGGACAAGGTCGGGCTTCTCGACGGCTCCGACCCGGCCTATCCGGCCGCGCCCATCCAGGTGTCACACGTCAAGGACGAGCCGGCGTACGAGGAACCGGCCGTCTACGAGACCGCAGACTTCTTCGGGAACGTGCAGCCGCAGCAGACGACGCTACCGACCAGGCCGACCGGGGGCACCCGGCGGATGACAGTGGCGGAACAGCTCCGCCAGCAGGTGCCGCTGTCCAGCCTCGATGACTGGCTTGCCTTTGCCGAAGCGCTCATCGGCCGGAGTGACGTGGACGAGAACACCGAGAGGTTTTTCGGCCGGAAGCTCACGAGCCTGAGCGAGATGAGCGAGTTCGAGCGGAAGCTTGACGGCGTCATCGGCGTTGACTCACCCTGGACCCTCTCGGACCGCTTCCCTTGGCTTCTCGCCACCGGCCAGATCGCCGATCAGCAGGGTTTCTTTCACTGGGACCTCACCTTCGCTCAAGCCTTCGCCAAGGGCGGCTTCGACCTCCAAGTCGGCAACCCGCCCTGGGTTCGTCCTGATTGGAAAGAGGACTTGGTGCTTGCGGAACGGGAGCCTTGGTTTCGGCTGGCAGAAAAACCTTCTGCAAATTTGTGGGTGGAGCGAAAGGCGCAACTGCTGCGGGCTGAACCCTTGCGCAGATATTTTCTGGCGGAGATGACTGCCAATGAGGGGATCGTTTCTTTCCTTGGCGGTGCGGCGACATTCCCTCTGCTCGAAGGCACTCGTCCAGATCTCTATCGGGCGGTCATGTGTCTCGTATGGCGGCACCTATCCTATTCGGGTTCGGCCGGACTGGTTCATCCGGACACGCACTTCGGTGGCGTTAAGGAGGGGCGGCTTCGCGCGGCTGCTTATCGGCACCTTAGAGTCCATGCCGGCTTCATTAATGTCGCGAACTGGGCATTTGAGGACGCAAGTCGGAACATTGAATTTGGTATGCACATTTACGGTGCGCAAGGGAGCGTTAGCTTCTCGCACATGAGTAGACTTTGTGCTGCTGCGATAGTCCCTGCCTCGCTCGATCATGATGGACGTGGGGAGACTCCCGGCCAGAGGTACCAGGGTCGGTGGGATGTCCGACCGCACCGTAAACGGGTTGTCGAGGTCGACGGAAGTCTGTTGTCCGAGTGGCAGGCGCTTCGCGGTGAGGATGAGGCGAATGTCGGGAAGACTCCGTTGTTGTACCCGGTCACCGTCGATGAGCAGGCTGCCATCTCTGCTCTTGCTAGGTTCAAGGCAAGATTGGCAGATCGGTCGTTTTGGATGAGCTCGGGCTACAATGAGACGACCGCAAAACAGGTCGGGCTCATCCGCTGGCGTCAGACCGTGCCAGAATCGCTCGAGGGTCTAATTCTGCAAGGCCCACACTTCGGAGTCGCGACGCCAGTTGCTAAGCAGCCGAGGGTGCCTTGTCGGAGCAACAGTGACTGGGACTCAGTAGATCTGACGACACTGCCAGCGGCTGGAATTCAGGGTGCAAACTATGTCATCGAGCCGGGCGAGGCCGCCACTAAATCAGGCCAAGATCTATGGGGTGGGGTTCGCTACACGAAATACTACCGCTTAGCTTGGCGTCGAATGATCGCGTTCAACACGGAACGCTCGCTCTTCTCTGCCCTTATTCCGCCCGGTCCCGCTCATGTTGATGGCGTGCATAGCCTCGCTCTCGCAGATAACCGTTCAACTGTACTTAACGCTGGATTCTGGTCGTCATTGCCTTTGGATTACCTTCTTCGCATCACGGCCCGTACCAATTTCCGAATCTCTGACGTGAATGCGATGCCAGCGGCCTGTAGCGACCATCCTCTCGCGGTTGGTTTGGTGCTCAGAGCGCTGAGACTTAATTGTCTTACTCGTGCCTACAGCGAACTTTGGTCCGAGTTGTTTGCGTCGGACTGGATCGAAGAAGACTGGGCGGTTGCTTGGCGCGACCTCGATCGTCTGGGTACTGTCCGTCCGGTCTGGTCGCCTGCTTCTGCGCTAAGAACCGAGCGGGAGCGTAGGGCGGCGCTCGTAGAGATCGACGCGATCGTTGCCGTGTGGCTCGGTATCGGGGCCGACGAACTGATGGCGGTCCTTCGCGCTAGATTTCCAATCTTGACCGAACGCGAAGACGACATGTGGTTTGACTCAACCGGTCGCAAGATCGCTGCTGACCCATACGCCTTTGGATTCGGGCAGACCAAGGAACACTACGAGCAACTCATGGCGCACCTCGACAATCCGGAGCGGAATCCGGCGCCGGAGGGGTATGTGGCGCCGTTCTACAAGGCGGATCGGGAGAATGAATATCGGCAGGCGCATGCCGTGTTCAGCAAGCGGCTTCAGGATGCGATCGATGCGGGCTGGCAACCGTCGTAGCCCGACCTTCCACCCTGAAGGAGAGCAGATGGCTCCGAGTAACCACCAGAAGCACAGACTGGGCGGCACCTTGCTGTGGCTGAGGCCTTGTTGCGCGGCTATTCGGCAAGCCTGCACGGTGCGCGGACCTTCGTGACGACCAACGGTAGGACGACGGCTGTGCAGGTCGCCGTGCAGGGCGGCTGGATGATCGCGGACATCGACAGGATGACGGCGATGTCGACCGACCTCTACGTCCTCGTGGACGTGACCGAGGGACGCCGGGACTTTTATGTCGTGCCCGGGGACGACCTGCGTGGCGGGATGCGCGATCGGCACTACGAGCTCATGGCGAGCGTCGGCGGCGTTCGCCCGCGCAACCGAACAGCCGGCATACCGCGATCTACCCGGCGAACGTGGAGGCATGGCGGAACCGGTGGTCGTTGTTCCAGGACGGGGCCCGCCCGCGATTGGGGACGCGGCCTCCTGACCCGATTGCGCGACGGGAGCGCGTCCGGCGCGTCCGTCGGCTGCGCTCCCGTCTGATGTTCGGCTCAGTGTCCAGACTTGGTGACCCGGACGAAGCTGGTCCAGGCGGCGGGGGAGAAGGTAAGGGTCGGTCCGGCCGCGTCCTTGCTGTCGCGTACGGCGACGAGACCGGGCAGGTTGTCGGCGACCTCGACGCACGCGCCGTTGTTGTCGCCGCTGCGGGTGCTCTTGCGCCACAGGGCGCCGTTCAGCTCAGCCATTTTGGATCTCCCCAACGATCTTGTTGATCAGTTGCCTGGATTGTCCTCCATCGAGGACCAGGGAATCGAGGCTGGACCAGACTCTTTCGTAGGATGCGATCTCGGCAGGTCGGTCGAGGTAGAGCGCGCCGGTCAACGACTCGCAGTACACGACAGACGGCTCAGGGACCACCCGGTTGCGGAGAGGGAAATCCAGCATCATGAAGGTCCCGGCGAGGGCGCCGTACTGTGCGCCTGCGGCCAGGGGCAGCACTCGGATTGAGACGTTGGGCAACTCGGCCAGCTCCAAGAGATGCCTGAGCTGCTCGGCCATCGCCACTCGTCCGCCGATGTTGCGGAGTAGCACCGCTTCGGAGAGTACCGAGTAAAGGGCCGGGGCCTTCGGCAACCTGCGGGTCAGGAGCGCCTTCCGCTGTCGTCGAACCGCGAGGACTTGCTCGAACTCGTCCTCACTCATGTCGCGGCGGTTCTGATAGACGCCCTGGGTGTAGGCGGGCACTTGGAGCAGGCCGGGCACCAGGGACTCGTCGTAGCCGCGCAGCTTCGAGGCAACCGACTCCAGGCCGACGTACATCTCGAACCAGGTCGGGATCGCCAGGCCGTACGAGTGCCACCAGCCCTTGGCCTTGGTTTCGCTGGCCAGGGCGGTGAGGGCGCCGGCCAGGTCGGGCGTCGCCCCGTACAGCTCGCACATGGCCTTGACGTCGAGTGCTCGGACCGGGCCGAGGCCGGTCTCGATGCGCCACATCTTCTGTCGGCTGCAGTGCAGGGCCTCTGCCGCGCCGTCCAGCGTCATCCGGGCCTCGGTGCGCAGCTCGCGCAGCGCCCGCCCGAGCTGCCGTCGCGGCACTGTCGATCCCATGTCGTCGGCCATCGGCTCCCGCCCTCTCCACGTTGCATTTTGTTACATCCTGACGCCATCGGTGAAACACGCGGCCGTTGCCCCCGATAATCAATTCCGCTGGGTGCTGCCACGCAAAGCGATTACGCGTCTGACCATACAAGACACTCCCGACAGTAGCCATGCACGCGCAATTCCGACGCGCGCCTAATCGGCGTACTGTCGGGGGTGGAATGGTGTGGAACGAGGTTTAGAGTTCGTGGCGAATCCGGGCCAGGCCGCAGGTGAGCAGGATGCCGAGAATGACCAGCCCGACCCTCATCCAGGGCACGTCCCTGCTCGCTCGGACGCCGATGGAGACCGCCACCGCCAGTTGGGCGGTGAGGGCGAGGCAGATGACGACACTCAGCACCCGGTATTCGACTCCGTAGGAGGACCACCAGGTCACGGTGCCGAACACCGCCGGGGCGGCCACCAGCAGGCCCAGCCCGATCAGCGGCGTAGCGAGTTTCCACCGCAGCAGAGCGGTCCCAGCCGAGGGCGATGGCCGTCGGACCATTGGTCGCGTGCTGTCATCGAGGGCGCCCTGCATCAGGCGTCACCGGAGGCCGTGGGCCGGCTCGCCGAGCTGCTGGACCGCGAGTCGCGCCGCGACGGGGCATTCGAGGCCGAGCTGCGTGCGCGGTGGTCGCAGGTCGAGGCCACCATCGCCGAGGGCACCGGCGGCGTGGCGAACTCGGTCTCCGGTGACGTGTACGGACCGGTGGTGCAGGCGCGGGACATCCACGGCGGCATTCATCTCGGCGACGGCCCCGCCCGACACTGACCTCAGGAGCAACGGCACATGCCCAGGAGCGACGGCACCACCCCGCACGCGAAACATGTGCCTGGCTGAGGAGCCCGTGCAGCCGGGAAAGATACCGGCGCTGGCCGGCTGTGAACCCGTGGTGCGGGTCGCGGTTGCTGGAGAGCCGCCTCAACCTGTTTCACGGTCGCCGTCGGCCAGCCGTGTTCTTGTACCTGCTTGGTCAATTTCTTGATACCGAGCTGCGGAAACTTCGCCCGCACGGCGCGGGCTACCTCGGCGAGGGAGTGCGTTTCGCGGGCGGCCGCCGAGGTCCCCGCTGAGGGCTTGGTCGCGGTAGGTGGACTGATTATGGTGATGGTGCCGTGCGATTGCTGTTTCTGCGTCTGTGCAACTTTGCGTGCTCCCGAAGGTCGACTGGGAGACGGCTGCCTCCGGGCGCGGGCAGGGTGGGCACGTAGAGCTTTGCGGACCTGGTCCCCGGAAACTTGTGACCAGCCGTTCTGCCTCAGATGCCGAGCGATCGTCGAGTCCTTGATGTTCGGCATTCGTGCCCGAAGGATCCGGGCGGCGTCTGCCAGGTCCCGCTGCGTGGGCATGGTCCGGCGACTGGCGTTTCCCGAGGTGCCGGTAGACGCAGCCTCACGGGAGGGGCGGGCGTGGCCCGCGCGATCCGCTGGTTGGAGTCGGTCGAGCCAGGCATCAGGGGTACGGTCCGGTTGGTCGTCATTCTCCCAGTCATGCCGGAAGTTGGATGAATTCCGACCCTCCGCGTTGGTGTACCAGTCGCTGATGGTTCGCCTGATTACCACGCTGCCCTCCGATGCCGTTCGGACCGGGATGTGGCCATGAAAAAAGCCGAACACATGTTCGTCTAGGCCCTGCAAGGAACTCGATGCTAATGGCGGCGAGTTGTCCGCGGAAGCGGCTGACCGTCCTAGTTGGATGACAGATGATTGACTCTGATGGAAGTTCGACGGAGACGGGAGTAGGCGTTGCGCTATCAGGTCCACTTTGCGAAGGAACTGCCGCTGATGCGCTACGCCGATTCCTGAGCGAGGACTACGGCATCTAACCGGGGGCCGTCTACGTTGGGCGGATCGAGGACTGGGCGGTCGATGCCCCTCGGCCGGTCGCCATGCTCAACCCTCCAGACGAGGACGAGGAATTCGGCTGGATCCTGACCGGTGACAGCAAGCTCGCCGACGCCGCCGGTCAGGGGGAGCGAGAGTTGGCGGCTACCCTGGCCCGAACCTTCGGGGTGCGGGCGCTGGTCGACGACGGTGGCACCTACCCCGACCGGTGGGTGCTGGTCAGCACCGACGGCAGCAGTGGCCGGGTCCTCACCGACGAGGACGCCGCGGCCGACGGGCACCTGCGGGTCGTGCATGCTCTCGAACCGATCAGCGGAGAGCCGCAGCTCGCCGTCGTACCGCCGTCCGAGGAGGGTTGGGGGGCATGGATGCGCAGCGTAGGCGGTGATCGACAAGTCGGGGTGTCGCGAATCTGACTCGCCCGGTGATGAGGCCGTCGGGGCAGGTCAACCCCGGTAAGGAGTGAAGTAGCATGCGGCGGTGATCCGTTCATGAGGCCGACCATCGCCGCCGACACCCTGCGTCGGACCCTCACCCAGTACCTGACCACCACCTTCGGCCTGACCGAGGACGGCGTACGTCAGGGTCTGGAAGGCTTCCTCTCCCACCCGGAGCAGGGCATCTTCCGCGGCCCTTACCTGCGGATCCGCACTCCCTTCCGCCCAGCGGAGGGGGACTGGCGGGCGAACCTGGATTGGGCGCCGGCCGGCTTCACCCCTTACCTGCACCAGGCGAATGCATTCGCCCGGTTGTCGACGAAGGGCAGGGCGGCCGAGCCGACCCTGATCACCACGGGCACCGGCTCGGGTAAGACGGAGTCGTTCCTGATCCCGGTGCTCGACCACTGCCGGCGGCAGAAGCAGGAGGGCAGGGCCGGGGTCAAGGCGATCCTGCTCTATCCGATGAACGCCCTCGCGACGGACCAGACGCAGCGCATCAACGAGCTGCTCTCCGATCCGGCGCTGAGCCAGGTCACGGCCGGTCTCTACATCGGCGATGTCGCGGCTATCGAGTATCCGCATGTGTTCACCAAGCGGTCGGAGATGCGCCGCACCCCGCCGGACATCCTGATCACCAACTACAAGATGTTGGACCTGTTGCTCCAGCGCGCCGATGACCTGCCGCTCTGGGAGGGCGCCGAGCCGGCGTACGTGGTGCTGGACGAGTTCCACACCTACGACGGCGCGCAGGGCACCGACGTGGCGATGCTGCTGCGGCGGCTCGCCGCCGCGCTCGACCTCGACGAGCCGGAGCGGCCGCTCGGGCCGATCTGCCCGGTGGCGACCTCCGCGACGCTTGGTGAGGGCGGCGGCCGGGACGGTCGTACCGCGATTCGTGAGGTCGCCGAGCAGGTGTTCGGTGTCGCCTTCGACGCGGGGTCGCTGGTGGGGGAGGACCGGTACGAGGCCGGCGAGTTCGTCGCCCGCCAGGACTTCAACCTGCCGCTACCCAGCCCGGAGCAGCTCGCGGCCGTCGACGACCGTGACCCCGAGCTGATGATGGCCGAAGTCGCGGAGCTGGTCCTCGGGGAGCGCTGCCTCGATGACCCGACGCGCCTCGGTGACCTGCTGCGTCAGCATCCGTTGACGAAGGCGGTGCTCGACTCGCTCCAGGCGCGGCCGTGCACCCTCGACGAGATCATCGATGTACTGCCCCGCAAGAACGCCACTGGCTGGGGCAGCGTGATGAAGACCCCGCCCGAAATTACGGCGATGGCTCTCGCTCGATTCGTCGGCCTGCTCTCCGTCGCGCAGAACCCGGAGGCTCCCGGCCGCCCGCTGCTGAACATCGAAACCCACATGTGGGTACGCGCTGTCTCCCGCCTGCTGCGTGGCACGTCCCACCAGCCCGCCTTCGGCTGGTACGGCGAAGCGCCGCGCGAGCTGGACCCGTACGCCACCGACGCCGACGCGGTCGTGGCCGACAACCGCTACCCCCGGTTACCGGCCATCTACTGTCGGCACTGCGGGCGCTCGGGCTGGATGGCCCTGTCGCCGGAGAAGGACCCGCAGGAACTGGAGACCGACCCGGACAAGATCTACCGCGCCAGCGTTGGCCGGGACAAGCGCCGGGTCCGTGCGCTGATCGCCGCGACCGAGGACGAGGTACGCCAGCGCTCTCGTGGGCTGCTGGTCCTGGAGTACGGCCGTCGGGTGCGCCCCTTCGACGAACAGCGCGACCGGGAGCCCACCGACGACGCGATCGTCGTGCTCGGTGACGTTCTCGACATCGACGACGCCGAGAAGGACCGCTGCCCGTCCTGCGAGTTGGACCACGGTATCCGCTTCCTTGGCGCCGGGCTGGCGACCCTCGCCTCGGTGGCGATCACGCAGCTTTTCACCGGTGGGGAGCTTGACGAGGCCGAGAAGAAGACGCTGCTCTTCAACGATTCGGTTCAGGACGCGGCGCACCGCGCCGGTTTCGTCGCCAACCGGTCCTACTCGTTCTCGCTGCGCTCCCTCCTCGCCAGCCAACTGGAGTCCGGGGAGTCGGTCGGGCTCGACGACCTTTTCGCCAAGATGATCGAGGCGGCGGCGCAGCCGGAGATCCTCTCCACTGTCGTTCCGCCGGACCTGCACGACCAGCCTGGCGTCGACAGCCTGCTCGCCGGCGAGCACACCGGTAGTCGAGAGACCTGGGAGCTGATCAGCGAGCGACTCGTCTTCGCCACCGTGATGGAGACCGGGCTGCGCTCCCGCCAGGGTCGCACCCTGGAGTTGACCCGCAGCGTGGCCGTTGAGGTTGCCCTCGACGACCCGGCGGGAGCCGCCGCGATCTGCCGGGACGTCCACCTGACCGGCCCCGGCACCATCGCCGGGACGCCGCCGGACGATGCCCGCTACCTCGCCTTCCTCCGTGGTCTGCTGGAACGGCTGCGTACCCGCGGTGCCGTGTACCACGAGTGGCTGATGCCGTACCTGAAGCGCGGCGGCACCCGTTGGCAGGTGTGGGGCGGCCGGCCCGCCGGGATGCCCGCGTTCCCGAAGGGCCTGTCTGCGCCCGCGTTCCTGCTCGCGACGCCGAAGACCCGCTCGGAGTTCGACGTCATCACCGCGCGCGGCAACTGGTACCAGGACTGGACGTCCCGCTGCCTCGGCCTCGACTCCGGCGACGCTGCCGGCTTCCTCACCCGCCTGCTGCCGGCCCTCGCCGCCGCCGACGTGGTCGCCGCCGGCGACACCGAGGACGGCAACACGGTGTACGGGCTGATGCCCGGCCACCTGCGGGTGACCCGACTCGACGACGCGTCCGCTGTGACGGCCGGGGTCGGCTGCGACACCTGCCACTGGCAGCAGACGGAGCACCCCGCCCGGGTGACCGACTGGATCGGCCAGCCGTGCCGGCAGTACCGCTGCCGCGGTCAGCTCCAGGTCGTCCACGACGACACTGCTCCCGACGACTACTACCGGCGGCTCTACCTGGACCGCCCGGTGTTCCGGGTGGTCACCGGCGAACACACCGGCATGCTCACCCGTGCCCAGCGGGAGACGGTGGAGAAGCAGTTCCGTGACGGCGAGCGCTACACCGACCCGAACGTGCTCTCCTGCACGCCCACCCTGGAGATGGGTATCGACATCGGCGCCCTCTCCGCGGTGGTGCTGGCGTCGCTCCCACACGGCCCGGCCAACTACGTCCAGCGGGCGGGCCGCGCCGGCCGCAAAAGCGGCAACGCGCTGGTGCTGACCCTGGTGGGGCGATCCGAGCGGGATCGCTACTACCTCACCGATCCGCGCGACATGATTGCCGGCCAGATCGTCCCGCCTGGCTGTTTCCTCTCCGCCGTGGAGATCCTGCGCCGCCAGTACCTCGCCCACCTGATCGACCTGGCCGCCCGCGGACGCCTGGCCGGAGTGCTGCCGATGCCACGGCGGGCGCACGTGCTGTTCGGTCCGACCGGTTGGCTGACCGGCCTCGCCGAGGCTGGCCGCCGCGACGGTGGCCGGCTGGTGGAGGAGTTCCTGACCCTCTTCGGCGACAAGGTCCTGCGGGCCGCCGCCGACCAGCTGCGTGAGTTCGCGGTGGACGGCATCGTCCACCGTGCCAAGGAAGCCGACGAGGTCTGGGAGTTCCGGTTGGCCGACCTGCGTCGACGGCTCCAGGAACTCGCCACCGCCCGGGGCACGCTCGTGCCCAGCGACCCGGACCACGCCCGCGAAATCAAGATGTTGAAGGCCGAGGAGGGTGCGGTCCGCCGCCGGCTGCGGGAGGTCAGCGCGGCTGCCGCCCACGGCACCCTGGTCGAGTTCGGTCTTCTGCCGAACTACGCGCTCATCGACACCCGGACCGACCTGGAAGCCACCCTGACCTGGGAGGACAAGACCGACGGCGACCGCCGGTTCCACAGCGAACTCCGCGAGTACGCGCGCCCCGCCCGCCAGGCGCTGGTCGAGATCGCCCCTGGCAACAGCTACTACGTGCGGGGTTACAAACACGAGATCTCGGGGCTCGACGTCGGCCCGGCGGACCGGCCGGCGTACGAGCAGTGGCGGATCTGCGCGCAGTGTGGCTACGTCCGCACCCACCTCGCCAAGGAGGACACCAGCGCCTGCCCGCGTTGCGCGGACCCGGGCATCGCCGATCACGGACGGCTGTTCCAGGTCCTCCAACCGACCCGGGTACTCAGCCGCGACAAGCGCGACGACGCCCGCATCCGTGACGACAGCGACGACCGGGACCGGCGGTTCTACGCCACCACCGTCGCCGTCGACGTCGACCCGGCCAAGGTTGATTCGTCCTGGCGGCACGCCCATGACACCTTCGGTGTCGACTACAGCCGGCACGCGATGATCCGTCACTTCAACCTGGGCGCGCAGCGCTACGACCGGGCAGCTGAACTCTTCGCTGGCGAGGAGGTGCGGATCAACCGGTTCCACGCCTGCACCTCCTGCGGCGGGACCACGGTTGATGGTGCCCCGGCGGTAAGCCAACAACTCGCCGCGCAGGCCTCCGGTTCGACCGTCGTGCAGGGCGCCGAACACCACCGGCCCTGGTGTCCCTACCGGCGCTCGCCGGCTGCCCCGGACGCCCATGTCGACCTGATCCTCGCCCACGAGCTGGAAACCGAGGCGTTGCGCATCCTGATCCCCGCCGCGACCGCCGTGGTGCAGGAGCGCATCGCTTCGTTCGCCGCCGCGATCCGCCTCGGCATCGCCGCGCAGTACGGCGGCGACCCCGCGCACCTTCAGGCCGTGTCGGCCACCATGCCGGACGGGCAGAGCGACGGGACGCGCAACTTCGTGGTCGTCTACGACACCCAGCCGCAAGGCACCGGCTATCTGCACCGCCTTGCCAAGCCGGGGGAGTTCCGCGCAATCCTGGAGCTCGCGCGGCAGCGAATCGCCGACTGCGTCTGCCGACACGAAGGCAGGGCGGTGTGTCACCGCTGCCTCCTGCGTCACGCGCGCAACGAGCACTTCGCCCTCATGAGCCGGGACGAGGCGCTGGGCATGCTGGACAAGCTCCTCGACAGTTGGGACGTTCAGGAGGGCACCCGCACAGACGAGATCTCGCTTATCCACCAGGTGGAAAGCGAGCTGGAGATGCGTTTCCTCACCAAGCTGCTGGCGCTTGGCGAGACACCCAACTCGGGCCTGCGGATCGACCGGCGCACCGATCATGACGGTGCCCGCATCGCCGACCTCCGGTTCGTCCGGGACAACGGCCAGAGCGTCACCCACTGGCAGATGAAACTGCAGAACACCGTTCGAGGCACCCGTCCCGACGTCCACTTCAAACGCCTCGACGCGCCGTCACCCGAGGTGGCCGTCTACCTCGATGGCTTCAAATACCACGCCTCGTCCCAGTACAACCGGCTCGCCGACGACGCGGAGAAGCGGGCCCGGCTGCGCGCGCACGGCTACCTGGTCTTCGCCGCCACTTGGGACGACGTCAAGACCTGGGGGAGCGCGGACGGGCAGGGACGGTGGACCCCGTACGGCGGGATGAGTAAGCAGACCGCCAGGGACAAGTTCCGCGGCATGCTTCCCGGCGTCGATCCGGTAGAGCTTGAGGAGACGATCTGGGTTAATCCCATCGAACAACTCATGCGGTTCCTCGCCGATCCGGATCTCACCCGTTGGCAGCGGCGGGCGGAAGCGGGCTTGTGGGGCATGCTCAAGCAGGCCCGGGACAACAGCACCACCGACTCCGCCGGCGTAGCGGAAAGGTTGGTCGCCGCTCTGCGTGGAGAGCCCCTTCCCGCCTCGACTGCGCGGCACATCATGGTCGCCCGTGCTCAGGACAACGCGGGCTGCCCGGTGACCGTCGTCCTCGACGCGCGCAGCAGTCCGTTGCCGACCATGTCGGCCCTCGCCGTCGTCGACGATCTGCCGGCAGCGATCGCCGGGGAGGGGCACAAGGAACGCTGGGCTGCCTGGCTGGCGTGGGGCAATGTCATCCAGTTCCTCGCCAACGGTGGCGGCGACGCCGGCCAGCTCACGAGCTCCGCCCTCGACACCTTCGAGCCGGCCTCGATGGCGGTGACCGAGGGCACCGGCTTCGTGCTGGCTCAACGCGCGCTGCCGCTCGATGAGGAGACGGCAACGTGGCTTGGCGTCGCGGCGCAGCCGGCAGCCGCCGAGCCCGAGACGCTCGACACGGAATCGCCGTGGCGGGACGTCCTGCGCTACCTGGACCCGGCCGAGAACACCCTGGATCAGCTCGTCCAGCAGCTCGCGCGACAGGATCTGCCCGCACCGGTCGTCGGCTACGAGCTGGGCGACCAGGGCTGGCAGGCTGAGCTGGCCTGGCCCGACCGGCGGATCGCGATCGTGCTCACCGGTCCGTCCGACGACCCGGAGACGGAAGATCGCGACCGGGCGTACGCGGACGCGGGCTGGCACGCCCGTACCGCTCGGGAATGGTCGATCGACGAGTTGGCGGCAGCGATCAAGGCGACAAGCGGGGGAGAACGTCGATGAACACAGGAGCAACCACCCTGCGGATGCTGGACCGCGCCGACAAGGAGGTCATGAAGCTCACCCGCGCCGACATCGGAGCGGTCTACGAGTTCATGCACAAGTTCCGGCACAACCCGGAGAACCCCGGGCTCAACCTGAAGGCGCTCAACAGCGACTCCCGGCTGATGTCCGCCCGGGTAAACAAGGACTACCGCGCGCTGCTGCTGCACATCGCCGAGCGCGACTACCTGCTCGTCGCGGTCAAGCACCGCGGTGAGGTGTACGACGACCTCACCCGGTACGCGTACCGCATCAACCGGATCACCGGCGGCATCGAGGTCATCGACATGGCGCCCGTTGGTGACAGCATCATCGGCCGGGTCGTGCCGCCGCATGTCGAACCGGAGCCCGCGCAGAAACCGCTCTTCGACACCTACACCGACGCCCAGCTGCTGGATCTCGGCGTATCCGAGCCGTTGCTACCACAGATCCGGGAACTGACCACCGAGGCCGAGCTGCTGGAACTGCTCGACAGGGCGCCGCAGCTCACCACCGACGTGCTCTTCGCGCTCTTCGACGGCACTCCTTACGACGACGTGCTCCAACAGGTCACAGACCCGGTCCGCGCCGACGAGCCGGTCGACCCCGAGGACTTCGAGGCGGCAGTGGAACGCCCCGCCACGCAGGTGACCTCCGACGACGAGGCGTTGCAGGCGATGCTCGGCGAAGCCTTCGAGCGGTGGCAGATCTTCCTGCACCCCACTCAGCGGAAGCTGGTCGAGCGCCGCTACAACGGCCCGGCGCGGGTTGGCGGTGGCCCGGGCACCGGCAAGACGATCGTCGCCCTGCACCGGGTGGCGCACCTCGCCCGGCAGTTGCCACACGGCGCGGACAAACCGATCCTGCTCACCACCTTCAACCGGAACCTGGCTGCCGACCTGCGGACCCGGCTCATGGCGTTGGGCGGGCAGGAGCTGGTGTCGCGCGTCGACATCGTCAACATCGACCGGCTGGCCAGCCGGGTGGTGGCAGAAGCCAAGGCAGGTGGCAGCCGACGCGTGGTGGACGACAATCGCGTCCTTGAGCTGTGGGACGAGTTCCTCATCGAGACCGGAGAGACCGCCTGGGAGGCGGAGTTCCTCACCGCTGAGTGGACCCAGGTGATCCTCGGTCAGGTGCTCAACTCGCGGACGGACTACTTCAAGGCCCGCCGCCCCAACCGCGGCCGCAGTCTCTCCCGGATCGAGCGAGACCAGATCTGGCAGCTGACCGAGCGCTTCACCACCTGGCTGGAGAACCGCGGCGTCTGGACCTGGCGCCAGGTGGCACAACGGGCTGCCCGCCTCGAGATGGACCGCACGGCCCAGAACACCGGCGTCGCCGGCGAGTCGTCCGGCGGGTTCTACCGACCGCGCTACCGCCACGTGGTGGTCGACGAGGCGCAGGACCTCAGCGCCGCCCACTGGAAGATGCTGCGTGCCATGGTCGCGCCAGGCCCGGACGACATGTTCCTCACCGGCGACACCCACCAGCGCATCTACGACAACCACGTCACGTTAAGCAGCCTCGGCGTTAACATCCGCGGCCGGTCTTCGCGGCTCACGCTGAGCTACCGCACCACGCGGCAGATCCTCGCCGATGCCTTGCAGATCATGACCGGTGAGGTTTACGACGACCTCGACGGCGGCGAGGAAAACCTGGCCGGCTACCGATCGCTGCTGCGTGGCGGTCACCCGGTCTTCCACGGCGCAGCGACATGGGCACAGGAGCGGGACCTGATCGTCGATCAGTTGCGCAGGTGGGGCAACCCGACCGACGGGTCGGTGGCCATCTGTGTACCGACGAAGGACCTGGCTGCCGACGTCATCAGCCGGCTGGAGGCCGACGGGTTGTCGGTGGTGGAGATCGGCCCGGACGGCCCGAAGCGACCTGACGGCGTGCACATTGGCACGATGCACCGGTTCAAGGGGCTTGAGTACCAGCGCATGATCATCGCTGGGGTCAGCGACGGGCTGGTGCCCCGACAGATGATCAGTCGGTACCGGGACACCGACCCCAAGCGGTACCAGCGCGAGCGCCAGCGGGACCGCTCCCTGCTCTTCGTCGCTGCCACCCGTGCTCGCGACGAGCTCGCGGTGTTCTGGCACGGCACGCCCAGCCCCTTCCTGACCGGGCGCCTCGTACAGCGACAGCTAGCCTGATTGCCGAGCTCTGCTCAGCAGGGGACGGCGTGCGACACGGGGGAGACTGTAGGTGCAGGCGCGGGACCGTATCGGCGACAGATACGAGCTGACGTACCCGATCGGCCGCGGCGGAATGGGGCAGGTCTGGGCGGGCTACGACGAGCGGCTCGACCGGCCCGTCGCGGTCAAGTTTCTCCGACATCGGGAGGTGGCGGAGGACGAGCGAGAGGTCGCAGTCAAACGCTTCCGGCGGGAAGCACGGCTAACCGCGGGGCTCGACCACCCGGGCGTGCCGGCCGTGCATGACCTCGGCGAGCACGGCGACGACCTCTACATCGTCATGCAGCTCGTCAGGGGATATCCGCTGGCCGACCTCATCGCGGAGCAGGAGCAGTTGGCCGTCGGGGAAGCCGTCTCGATCGCCACGCAGGTCTGTTCCGTGCTTGCCGCGGCGCACGCCGCCTCGCTGGTGCACCGTGACCTCAAGCCGCAGAACCTCATGATCACGCCATCGGGGTCAGTTAAAGTTCTCGATTTCGGTGTCGCCGCGTTGCTCGGTCCGGCCGAGCAGTCCCGTCTCACGGCGACGGGGCACACGTTGGGCACGCCCGCCTACATCGCGCCGGAGCAAGCTTCCGGCGCCGCCACCGGCCCCGCGGCTGACCTCTATGCCCTCGGCTGCATCCTCTTCGAGATGCTCACCGGCAAGCCGCCGTATGAGGCGAAGAACGCGCCCGACATGCTGCGCCAGCACATGCACTCCCCGATTCCCATCGTCACCGAGTACCGCTCTGACCTCCCGGACGACCTCGGACACCTGATCTTTTGCCTGCTCGGCAAGCAACCGACGGACCGGCCGGAAACTGCTGAGGGTGTCGCGCAGCTGCTCGCGCCGTTCCGGGACGGTGAGCGGGCGGCATCCGCCCGGGGCAGCGGCGGAACCGAGGGACGGCCGGAAACCTGGCCGAGCCGGCTACCCGTTCACCGCTCGGATCGTGAGCTCGCGGAGCTGCACCAGTACGCGCAGGCGCTCGCCGAGGAGGAGCGCTTCACACAAGCCGTCGAGATGCTCGAGCGGCTTCTACCGTCGGCGCACGAAAGCCGCATGGAACACGACACGCAGGTTGTGGCGATCCGGCTCGACCTGGCGAACCTACGAATGCTCGCGGGAGATTATCGGACCGCCCGGGAAGACTTCACCGAGCTGGCCCGGTTGCTGGAGCGGCAGGGTGGCGATCAGAGCCTGGTGCAGCACTGCCGTGAGCAGGCGCGGTCCTGCCAGACGGAGCTCGGCGAGTAGCCGGCAGAGGGGCGGGTTGCGTAGCTGCGCTGCACCAGCCCCTCACCCCACAAGATCTGCGGCTGCTCGAGCTCGGTTCGCCAAGCCGGTTTCCGTGCTGGATCCGCCAGCTCCGCGCCGCGCCTCGGCGTGATTCGTCAGCCAGACAGCCGCCGGCATTAGCCGCCATGCGCGGACGTCCTGGACCGCGTGTCCATGAGCAAACGCTCCGCAGCTTCAAGGCCATGCTCATGACCGCAAGGTGCAGGCCGGCGTAGGCTCGTGATCTTGGAGGGATGGGGGACATGATCACGGCCGTCCGGGGTTCCCGCCGACCGATCGTCTGGCTAGCTCTGTGCCTGCTCTTGGTCCTGGATGCCGAGCAGGTCAGGGATCTGGAGCAATCGATGGTTCGGTTGGGGGCCGAAGCATGATCGGTGCGGCCAGCTCTGGCGTGCCGGCCGATGTTCCGACTTCACAGCTGCCGACCGTCGACCAGTACGGGGGTCTGGGGAGTAAATGGTGTCGCCGGTGATGCCGCCGAATCACACGGCGGCGGGTGACGTGCTGCTGCAACGAGGTCCACTGCCGATCGAGGAGGTCTCCACGCTCCTGCGAGCCGGCGGAATCGTCCTGACCGCAGCCCGGTTGGCCAAGCTGCGATTGACCGGCGACGTCGATCCCTGAGGTTCCTCGGATAACACGGAGGGCAGGTGTGCCCCATCCGCGCAGCTGCGGGATTACCGAGCGATCGCGGCAACAGGCCTGCCCACACCTCATGCGGCTGCCCGCCGTCGCGGCCATGCGGCGCGGGTTCACAACGCGATGTCGTGGTCGGTGGCGGTGTAGGGCAGATCGACCAGCCGGATCCGACTGGCGGTACTCCAGAGCTGCCATACCGGCTCGGCAGGGCTGGCGCCGAGTGCGGTGCGCAGTTCGGCGCTGGTGGTGGCGATGGTCGCCTGGGGTGCGAGGACGGCGAGGCGGTGGTGCAGGTTCGCCTCCCGCCGGGCCGACGGTAGGTGGAACAGGACCGGCCATGTCCAGGTGGTCATCCAGACCAGCCGTTCGTACTTGGCGACTTTCTCGACGAGGATGTCGAGGCGTTCCCCGCCGGTGTCGTACTCGAGGAAGAACGGCACGGAACGCCGGTGTTCGGTCCAGACGCCGGCCCCGTCCGGGCGGGGCAGCCCTGTTGGTCCGCGAGCCATCATCTGCGGGTCGTCCCCGACGCGGTAGAACACTCCGGGGCTGTGGAAAGCGGAGGCCGGCTGCCACCGGTCCAGACTGGTGTTGAGGTGGGTGCGGGCGTGGGCGGCGAGGTCGATGAAGACCTGGTTGCCGCCGAGCAGGTGTGGCAGGTCCCGCCGCGACGTGAGGGACTGTTTACGGCGGCGTGCTTGGTCCCGGCGGGGTGCTCCAAGTCCGCGTTGGGCATGGACGTGGTCGTAGCCGAGCTGGTTCAGGACGTAGTGGTAGGGGTAGGAGCCGCCGTAGGCCCGGTTGGGTCGGAAACGGTCCGCCGCCTGAAGGAGGGTGAGGCGGCGCAGTCGGCGTTGGGCGAAGTCCAGGGATGGGAACAGGGCCTCGGCGATCTGGTCGGTGGTGAGCACTCCGTGGTCGTACAGCCAGCCGAGCAGGCGGTCGTCGCGGGCGGTGATGCTTGCCTGCAGGCGCAGCAGCGGATCCGCAGCAGGTAGCCGGTTACGCATACGCGTCCCCTGGGGGGAGACCCCAGAGTCGAGGGTCTGTCTGGAGCTGGTGTGAAGCCGTGAAAGCCGATCTGACCTGCGCTGTTGGTCGGGACAGAGGGTCGGTTCGGGGGTCGGTATCAAGGCGGACGGTCAAACGGAGACCGACACCGACATCGGCACCGCCGGTCACCTCCAATGCCTTGCCGTGGTGACGTGAGAAAAGGCGCGACGCGGCACGGTGACGGTGCTGCCGACGCGGAGAAGGGTCGTTGAGCCGAATCAGCATGATCATTCTTTCCTTGATCGGGATGCGGGATGGCGGGCGAAACGCACCGGCCGTTGCGGCGAGGTAGGCGGGCGGATGCGCTGCCAGGTCGGGTCAGGTTCTGTCAGTTGGCGCAGGCCCTGACAAACGCACGGTGTCTGACAGCGATGGCTCGGGCTGACAGGAGTCGCAGGTCGTGGTTCCATCACACGGCCGCCTTCCCCGACAGATCCGGCGCGGCGGGGATGGGCGGAGTCGTTTCGGCGCGCAGGACGCGCACGAGCGCCGAGGCGGTGGCATTGGACAGCTGGTGTCCCTCCGCACGCAACTGTCGGGCGAGCGCCGCACGGGACAGCGGCGTCCCCTGCACGGCGAGGGTGCGAGCGGCGGTCCGGGCGTCCGGGACCAGCGCGACGAGCTCCGGACGGCCGTCCCTGTCCAGCGCGCTACCGCCCCGTCGGTCCGGGACCGCCGGACCCTGGTCCGCTGCAGCGGGGACCGCGGCGGTGGAGTCCCGGCCGGCGGCCGTTCTGGGGTGGACCGGCCTCCGGCGGACCCGGACCGACTCGCGATCGTCCGGGAATGCGGCTGTGCTGACGGGCGCCGGTCCGGATGTGGTCCGGACGGGCCGCGTGGTCCGGTCGGGCGGGGCAGGGTCGGCGCGGCCGAGAGCGATCTTCACCATCGCCAGGAAGCCCAGCGCCGGCAGCGCGGCGGCGATCCAACCGATCACCGACGCCTCCGCCTTCACCACCTGCGCCGCCAGAGACAGGACAACCGCCACCGTCAACACCGTGGAGGGGAAGGCGACGCTCTTGCCCAAGCGCCGGTTGCGGCGCAGCTCCAGGCCGCCCGCGATCGATGTCAACTCCAGCACGACCGCGTCGGCCCACGCCAGCCAGCCCGGCTGGCCGTGCGCAGCCGCGACGTCGTGGACGTGACGAAACGACGCGGCGCCGGCCGTCCCGCCGATCACCAGCATGATCAGCACCTGGACCTGGTTCTCCAGTCGCTCCCGTCCTGACCGCGCCCGGCCGGACGGACCCTGCGACCGATGCTCAGCTTTCGCCAAGGTCCCCCCACCTGCCGGGAGGGATTCCGTGTGTGGCCGTGAAGAGGGTGGCTGGGCAGGCGCGGACGGCCACGACCGCAAGCCCCGCCGTGGTGATGTTGACTGAAGTCATGTCGTTGCTCCAACTTCCGTTGCAAGAAATCGAGGTATGTGGATGATGGTCGTCGCACTCGCTACGGCCATCCTTACGGGCACCGTGACGCGGCGGGCCGGCCGTGCGGAACCGATCGCGTGCAGCAGCCGGAGCTTCACCGAACGAGCGGACCCCGCGCAGCGGCAGGCAGCAGGACGACAGGCGTTGCCACAACCTGCACAACAGGCTGGGGTTATCGGGCGGACACACGGCAGACGGCTAAGCCGAGCCACGAGGTCAGGATCCACCACGGCGTAACACAACAGACGCCGTAGTGAGGTGGCTCAACTCGCCGGCGGGCGAACCATCATGGGGCCTGGGCCTCCCATCTCTCGACGTCCCTGGTTGGCATCGACGCGAACAAGAGCAGGCATCCGGCCTTGAGGATGCCCGACCGCCATCAATCGCCGAACGCGCCAGCCGACAGTGCGGGGACGTGTATCCAGTACGCCCCGTGAGTAGCCGTCGAGTCAACCCCTCCCGTCGCCTCGCGGCTGCCGAGAGCCTTCGCACGTCCGACCTCACCGTGGACATCGCCGTAGGCAGGCCGACGGCCCGCGGTGGTAGGTCACCGTCATGCCGGGCGGCCCGACTGGAGCACCCGCCTGAGGGTGGCCGAGCAGGACTCGGCACCCGCGTTGCTCCGTACAATCATGGGCTGGCCGGAGGTGGTGCGATTCTGGCTGCCGGCGTGGGTCCACGAACGGGCGGCGATGCCCGGCCGGGTCGACGAGGCACTCATTCGAGCCGAGGTCGTATGCGTCGAGCTCATGGTGCGCGCCCGGGCAGGGATGCCCGTGGCGGAGCTGAGCGACGTGGAATCGCTGTAGGGGCGGCGGCGCCGCTGGTCTGGCTGCTGACGTCGAACCAGCGGTCCGCCACGTGATGGGAAGTTCAGCCGGCGAGTGGGTTGAAGGTGCGGCCGTCGAGGACGTTGATGAGCGCGTCGTCGCGGTTCACCTCGTAGCCGCGCTGGCGTAGCTCCGCCACGAGCTCGGCCTCTCCGGCGAGCGGAATCATGAGGATGTCCCCGTTGTGCACGGTGGACTCGCGCTTACCGAACCGGTCCTGCAGGTCGTCGGGGAGCAGCTTGAACGCCCGCTCCGTGACCATCGGGGGCCAATCGCCTTCCGCGACGGAGCTCACCTCGTTGATGTCGAAGGGCTGGTCGTCGGCGTAGCCGTCTGCCGGCTCGTAGTGGTCCGGACCGGCGGGGTTCCACAGGTGCGTCATCTGGACCTGTCGGGCTTCTCCCCAGGTGCGGGCGTCGGCGAGGGCCTTGATCTCCTCGGCCTCCGCGGCGGCGGTGTTCGCGTCGGCGAAGGCGAGGCAGTCGTGCAGTTGCGCGTGGCCGTAGACCAGGCGCTGGGTGGCGGGGTGGTGCGTCGTCATGGCGCACATCGTGCCGTAGAAGTACGACATCCAAGATCAGATCTTGATGTGGCGAGTTGAACCGGGAATGGCCACTTCATCGGCCGGACAGGTCACTGGTGATCACGAAGGGACGATGGTGACCGCGCACCGGACAAATGATCTTGCCCAATCGGTCCAGCCACCCCGCGGCGCTACCGCCCCTAGTGCCGTGACCACAAACGTTCGCGGTGTTGGGTGCCACGCCGTCCGGCCTGATGGTCCGGCGGCGTCATGCCGTTCAGGCTGTGGCGGTGGCAGATCCCGTACGCGTGCTCAGTGCCAGGACTCGTAGCTGAGGACGCGGCATACCAGCACCACCCGGCCAGTCAGTTGACCCAGCCGCACCGCGTCACGGTGCGTCCATTCGAAGGGCCAAGTCGCGCCGACCATAAAGTATTTCTCTTTGGGCCCGTCCGGCGGCACGATGAGTTGATACTCCTGGTACGGGCCGACACTGCGGTGCAGAGCCTGATGCTTCCACTTACGCCGGCTGCGCTCCCCGAGCGTAACCACCGCGACCCTCTCCATCAGGAGCAACGTGGTGTAATCCATGGGAATCGCCCGTGCCAGCTCCGTGCGCTCCGGCTGCTGATCCGCCGGGAACAGCAAGGAGGGCTGCTCGTGCGCCCAGTAGAGCCGACCGGCCTGGGGAAAGCCGCGATCGAACGGGTTCACGCCCCCCGGCGGCCAGTCGAACCCCCGATGTTCAAGGTGGGGCGGCCGCTCCCGGTGATCCGTCATGACCACAACTCTAGGGAGGCCGACCGCCAGCACCTCCCGCGGCCGCCACAGCCTGAACGGCATAACGCCGCCGGACCATCAGGCCGGACGGCGTGTCACCCAACACCGCGAACGTTTGTGGTCACGGCACTAGGGCGTGTCCTGCCGATCATGAGCTCCGTGGAACGTCCGGGGCAGCGCCGACACCCAACCGGATGCCATAGTGCCGCGATGAAGGCAGACCTGCACAGTTACTTGAAGGGCGGCCGGGACGCGCTGCTGTGGAAGCTCGACGGGCTCAGCGAATACGATATTCGGCGTCCGTTGACCCGGACCGCAACCAACTTGCTCGGTCTGGTGAAGCACTCGGCGGCCATGGAGATCCTCTACTTCGGCGTCGTGTTCGGCCGACCGTTCGAGCGGGAACTGCCGTACGTCGGCGACGGAGCGGAGACCAATGCCGACATGTGGGCGACCGCGGATGAGACCCGCGAGGAGATCGTCGCACTGTACCGTCGCGCGATCGCCCACGCCGACACCACCATTGAAGCCCTTGCACTGGATGAGGTCGGCCGCGTGCCGTGGTGGGGCGATGCAGCGGTCACGTTGCACCACGTCCTGGTCCACGTCATCGCGGAAACACAACGGCACGCCGGCCACGCTGACATCGTGCGCGAACTCATCGACGGCGCGGCCGGGCTGCTGCCCAGGAACGACAACCTGCCCCCCGCCGACGAGTCATGGTGGCTGGACTACCGCCAGCGAGTGGAGCAGGCTGCCCTCGACGCCAGCAAACGCAGCAACTAGGTTTCTGTCGATCGGCCCCTGCGCCCGCCGGCTGCGCAGATGACTGTCTACGTGAGAGCCGGCAGTTCCTCCGCCACCCGAAGTCGGCGCCGGGTGCTCCGCCGCCATCACGACGGCGAGTGTTCGCGCCGCCTGCACTGCTGACACAACCAGATGATCCGTCATCTCAACTGCCCGTTGAGCCGAGTGCAGTCGTGATCATCAGGCCGCTAACGTGCGCAGCACGGGAGGTGACGGGGATGGTCGCTCAGCGTTGGGACGCCTGGTTCGAGGAGGAACACCTTGCCCTCCGGCGTTGGCGGTTGCTGCCGTGGCCGAAGGCCTACTTCAGGCGGATACCGCTGGCCGCGATCCTCGATATCGGGTCACTCACCGCAGCCGACCATGCGAAGCGACGCGCGCAACTCACTGTTCAGGACCCGTCGGCACCACACCTGACCGAGGTCATCCCGGTCAGGTTCACGCCGGAGCAGTGGGAATTCGCCGGCTGGTTCGTGGGGGAACGGCAAGCGGTCCCGACCGAGCCGCCGCAACCCGGCGCGGGGACGTCGTCGGGCGCGGCCTCGCCCCGCCCGACTGTCGACGTCCCTGCACAGTGGCGGCGACGAGTGCAGCCGCCGGCCGCACTGCAAGCCCATCTCTCGGCCAAGCCGGCCTCGTTCACGCCGTCGCCCAGACCGGCCACCCCGTCAACAACTCCGGTGATGCGGGCCGGCGATGGCAAGCGGCCGGTGTGGCTGTGGCTTGAGAATGGGGAAATCCACGGGTCCCTCGTTCCGGCGGGCAACGCCTCACCGCGCAATCTGAGCCCAGCCGACGTCGCTCATCTCCTGCTCGCGGACGCGACCAGGGCCATGCCGGCGATTCGTGCGCTGACCGGCATCGCCGACAGCCAGCTAGCTCTGGCTCACCTACAGAGCTGGCGGCGGTCAGACCGGGTCACCGTCAACCTGAGTGCCTCCGACCTGGCCGGGCGGCGGGTGACAGAGGCCCAACAAAAGCCCGGCCGGAGCAACCCGGACGGCAGCGTGCGGACCGTGTCCGGCGGCCTGCCGAGTCTGAACAAGCGCCGGCGCTGAGCACTAGCCACGGAGAAGCCGGCTCGCAACGGGCGGCTGACCACCGTCAACCCTCGGTCGGAAGGGGTCGCCTGGTGGCGGCCGTACTGACCGCCGCCTCGACCGTGCTGATGATGGGCGCCTGCGGCGGGTCGGACGCCACGGCTACCGGAGGCGGTGACGGCCAGGGCCAGAATGGCTTCGCGGCGTACCTGGAATGTCTGAGCCAGCCCGACCGCGCGGCCGTTTGGAGCCCGAACATGTCCGGCGATCCCGGCCGTGGGGTGGGACCGCCCGAAGGGGTCGTCGACGCTACCTGGCAGAAGGCGCAACAGGCGTGCGAGTCAGTCCGGCCGAGCGGACGCCCGGACGGCTCTGTCGGCCTGGTGGCAGGCAGGGCGGCGCTGGCCGTGACACGGCGTACCGAACCGGTCTGGCCGACCAGCCGAAGGGCTACGGTGTCGAATGCGTTGCGCCTCAACGGGCAGGCCACCTCCCTTTCCGGGAGGTGGCCTGCGAGCCGCGTCAGACGCGACGATTCACCGGTTGATCAGCCCGCTCGGCAGGAGGCGAGCACGCCGATCACGCCGACACCGGTCTGCTTGAGCGGCAGCTTGGTCGACGCTGCCGGGCAGCGGGGCACGGTGAGGTCGTAGACGCCCCGACCGAAGGTCGCCGCGGTGAGCTGCCGGCTCGACTCGTGGTAACGCAGGTACATGACGGCCGCCTGCGGCAGGTTGGTGCCCAACGCCGCCCACTCGCCGCCGTTCCACGCCGACATGAACACCCCGACGTCGGTGCCGACCAGCAGCAGGCCGTCGGCGGTCGGGACGACGGAGTTCACTGGCGCGTCCGGCAGACCTCGGCCGATGTTGCTCCAGGTACGGCCGCCGTCGCGGGTCATCATCACGTGCGACCGGTCGCTACCGGACCGGAAGGCGGAGAAGGTGGCGTAGGCGATGTTCTTGTCGGCGGGGTTCACCGCCAACCGGGTGACCCAGGTTCCGGGCAGTTGCCCCGGGTCGACCTGCTGCCAGTTCTGCCCGAGGTCGTCGGTCCACCACAGCCTCCCGTCGTCGGTGCCGACGTAGAGCTTGTTGCCGTCGGTGGGCGCGGCGGCGACGGTGGTGATCGTGCCCCACGGGTAGCCGTTCGGGTCGTTGGGGCCGCCGCCGGTGAGGTCCGGGCTGATCGGCGTCCAGGTGCGGCCGTTGTCCGTCGAGCGGTTGAGGATGTTCCCGGCGTAGTACATGACGTTCGGGTCGCTCGGGTCGAACTGCAGGGGCGTCAGCCAGTTGCGCCGCTGCGAGGTCGTCTGCCCGGTGCCGATGTTCTGGCGGGGGGTGCCGCCGGAGTTCTCCGACCGGTAGCAGGAGCCGTACTGGCTGCACCCGAAGACGATGTTCGGGGATTCCGGGTGGATGACCACCTGGAGGCCGTCACCGCAGCCGATGGCGTTCCACGGGCCACCGACGCCGTTGTAGCCGCGGTTGCAGCCGTTGTCCTGCGCGCCACCGACCTTCAACACCGGATCGGTCTGCGCCACGTCCACCGTGTAGAACTGGGTGTAGGGCTCGTACGTCGCCTTGACCCAGCCGCTCGCGCCGTTCGCCTCGGATCGGTAGAGGCCGCCGTCGTTGCCCAGGTAGACCCGCCCGGGCACCTTCGGGTCCCAGCGCATCGCGTGCTGGTCGGCGTGCACGCCGCTTACCGACGAGAAGCTCTGCGCGCCGTTGGTCGAGCGCATCAGGTTGACCCCGGTGAGGAAGACGTGATCGGAGTTGCCGGGGTCGACGAAGAGCTTGCCGAACCACCAACTGAACGTGGACTGGGATGCCTGACCGGCGGTGACCGGGGTCTGCGTCCAGCTGTCGCCGCCGTCGTCGGAGCGGTAGAAGGCGCGGAACGGGCCGAGTGCGGTGCCGACGTACGCGTACAGCCGCTGGGGGTTGTCCGGGGCGACCGCGATGCCCCAGCGGCCCTGGTCGGCGTCGGTGGGCAGGCCGTTGGTCATCCGCGACCAGGTGCGACCGGCGTCGTCGGAGCGCCAGAGGCTGGAGCCGAGCCCGCCATAGGTGCGCTGATGTGGTTCGCGCAGGTGGTCCCACATCGCCGCGTACATCCGGCGCGGGTTGCTCGGGTCGATGACGACCTCGGTGGCGCCGGTGGTGGCGTTCGGCGGCGCGAGCACCTGCGTCCAGCTGTTCCCGCCGTTCTCCGAGAGGTAGACGCCGCGCTGACCACCCGGTACGAAGAGGTTGCCGCTGGCGGCGGCGAAGATCCGGTCCTCGTTGCTCGGGTCGATGGCGAAGCGGCCGATGGCGTGGCTGTCCTTCAGGCCGACGTGCCGCCAGGTCCTGCCTCGGTCCTTCGAGCGGTAGATGCCGTCGCCGCCGAAGGTGATCGAGCCGCCACCCGGCTGGGCCTCGCCGGTGCCGGCGAAGAGGACGCCGTCGCTGGTCATCGCGACCGCGCCCATGCTCTGCGTCCCGTCGTCCGGCCAGGCCGTCTCGAACGTGGCGCCGGCGTCGTCGGACTTCCAGACGCCGCCGGAGGCGGCGGCGATGAAGATCTGGTCGGGGACCTGCGGGTCGACGGCGATGTCCACGACCCGGCCGCCGATGTTGCTCGGCCCGAAGAAGTTCCATTCCCGTTGCGCCAGGTGGCGGTAGAGGAGGCGGGTGCGCAGGTTGAGATCGTGGGCCTCGCCCCGAGCCTTCGCGTACTTGGCCACCGAGAGGTCCCGGCTGCCGTCGCTCATCCGCTGGGCGGTCATCCACTCGTCGGGGATTTCCATCGGACCGGTGGGCGAGTTGGTGGCCAGCGACTCCTGGACCGGCCGGGGTGCGGACGAGGCGGTCAGCGCGAGCGCGATGACCAGCCCCAGGCTCGTTGTCATCGCGAGGCCGCGGTACCTTCGGGCGAGCGTGAGTCTCATGCAGTCTCCCTGTCCACGCGCCATGGCGACCGGAAAGTGGTCTACAGTGCGCACGCTAGACAGTGGAGTGGTCCACGTCACCCAGCACGTGTTGCGATTCGACCGGTCTGATTAGGACACCTGTCGAGACCGGGCGAGCCCGATCGCGCCGGCGTGCACGGGACGCCCGGTTCCAGGTGGGCGTGCACCAGCTCGGTTCGATGGTCAGTTGCTCTGGAACTCGGGTAGGCCGGCCTCGTCCGAGTCCGGCCCGACCACCGCGGTCAGCGTCGTTCCGTCCGCGCAGAGCGCGGTGGCCCGCAGATACGTCCGTCGTTCCTGCGCCCGCATCAGCACCTCGGCCTCGAACACCTCATCCTCGGCGCGCAGCAGGTCGATGTCGCCACGGCTCTCGTAGTGGGCACGGACGTCCAGCGGGGTCATCCGGATGGTGGCCGCGACCGTGGTCAGGGCGCCCTGCTCGACCACCGAGGTGACCCGCGCGCCTTCCGGCAGGAGAAGGCCGGTGACCTGGCTGTCAACCTCGGCGTCGGCGTCCAGCGGCACCCGGTCGCAGCTGGGCAGGTTCGCGAGCATTCCCGGCCCCCGGTCGGCGGGCTGCCCGGCGTCCGTGCCGCCGCAGGCGACGAGCAACGGAACCGTGACGACGACGGCGAACATCCGGAGTCTCACCGCAGCAGGATGTCACGCTCAGCGCAGCACCCGCCAGCGTCGCACCATCAGCAGCAGCGCGGTGATGATGACCCCGGTGACCACCATGAGGACGCTCGTGATCATCGCCCCGTAGGCGAAGCCGGAGAACTCGAAGACCTGGTCGAAGATGTAGACCGGCAGGTAGAGCGTGGCGTTGGCGGGCCGGCCGTCGGTGAGGACGTACGCCGGCACGAAGTTGACCTGCAGGGTGAGGATCGTGTCGCGGACGGCGAGCAGCACCAGCACCGGCGCGAGCAGCGGCAGCGTGAGCCGGCGTAGCTGGCCGAACGGGCCGCAGCCCTCCAGCGCCGCCGCCTCGTACAGCCGTCCGTCGAGCATCCGTCGGGCGGCGAGCACGACGATGAATCCCTCACCGATCGGGAACGCGAGCATCAGCGCCACCGCCACCCGCGCGGAGCCGGGCTCGGCGAGCCAGTTCATGCCCGGGTGGCCGAAGAGCCCGAGCAGTTGGTTGAGCGGGCCGTAGAGCGGGTTGAGCACCCACAGGAAGAGCACCGCCAGGGCCACGTCGGGTACGACGGTCGGCAGGTAGACCGCGACCCGGAACCAACGGCCGCCAGGGCGGGGCGCGGCCAACAGCAGCCCGAGCCCGATGGCGGCCAGCAGCCGCAGCGGTACGGCCAGCGCCAGGTGGATCGCGGAGGCCCGGATGCTGTCGGCGAGGAAGCCGTCGGCGAGCAGACGGCGCGCGTTGTCCAGGCCGACGAACTGCGGGTCCCGGGTCAGTCCGGTGTGGTCGGTGAACGCGTAGCCGAGGTTGAGCAGTGCGGGCAGCGCGATCAGCAGCGCGACCGCCACCGCGTACGGCGCGAGGAACGCCCACGCGGTCAGCGGCCGGCTGACCCGGCCGGTGCTCACCGGCGTCGCCCGGTGTCGGCGTCGAAGCGGTGGATCCGGCCCGGGTCGGCGCGCAGTCGTACCTGGTCGCCCGGCCATACGCCGGGCCGGGGGCCGGTGCGGACGATCAGCCGCGTGCCGTCGTCGCAGCGGGTCAGCAGGATGGCCTCGCTGCCGAGCGCCTCCACCGCCTCGACGGTCGCCGCCACCGGTCCGTCGGGGTCGAGGCTCAGATCCTCCGGGCGTACGCCGACGGTGCTGTCGGTGGCGCCGCCCAGCACGCCGCCACCGCGTACCAGGTTCATCGGCGGGCTGCCCAGGAATCCGGCCACGAAGGTGTCCGCGGGTTCGTCGTAGACCTGCTGCGGCGGACCAATCTGGCGGACCCGACCGTGGTCGAGGACGACGACCCGGTCGCCGAGCGTCATCGCCTCGGCCTGGTCGTGGGTGACGTGGATGGTGGTGGTGCCCAGTTCGCGGTGCAGGGTGAGCAGGTCGGCGCGGGTGGCGAAGCGCAGCGGCGCGTCCAGGCTGGCCAGCGGCTCGTCGAGTAGATAGACGGTCGGCTCGCGCAGCAGCGCGCGGGCGAGGGCGATGCGCTGGCGCTGCCCGCCGGAGGTCTCGTCGGGGTAGCGGTCGAGCAGATCCGCGATGCCGAGCCGGTCGGCCGCCGCCCGGGCCCGCTCTTCGGCCTCCGCGCGCCGGACGCGGCGGACCCGCAGCCCGAACAGCAGGTTGCCGCGGACGGTGAGGTGGGGGTAGAGCGCGTAGTCCTGGAAGACCATTGCCACCGCGCGGCGGTGCGGCGGCACCTGGGCCACGTCCTGCCCGTCGACGACGACGCGACCACGGTCCGGCCGGTCCAGGCCGGCGATCAGCCGCAGGATCGTCGACTTGCCGGAGCCGGACGGGCCGACCAGGGTCACCATCTCGCCGGCGCGCACCGCGAGGTCGACGCCGTCGAGGGCGATGACCTTCCCGTACGACTTGGTCAGCGATTCGAGTCGGATCACGCCCTGCTCAGCCACCGGCGCCTACCGGGAGCGTGAAGAGCGGCCGGAGCTTCTCCTCCAGTTGTCGCAGCCCCTCCTCGCGTCCGATCCGGCCGTAGAAGACCTCCGCGAGCAGGCCGCCGGCCTCGCGCTCCACTCGCGACCAGGTGCCGGTGCGCGGGGTGGCGCGCAGGTGCGGCTCGGCGTCGAGGTAGACCCGCGACGACCGAGGGGGCTGCTGCGGGTCGAGGAAGTCGGGGGAGTTGGCCACGTCGAGCCGGGACGGCACCGTGCGGCCCGACCCGGCGAGGATCCGCTGGCCCTGCCCGCCCATCGCGAACTCGATGAACCGCCAGGCCTGGTCGTGGTCGGGTAGGCCGGCGCTCATGCAGTAGGCGTCGCTGTGCAGGATCGACGCGGGTACGCCGCCTGGCGCGATCGGCAGCGGCGCCGCGTCCCAGGTGAAGCCGTCGATGGTGCGCAGCGTCGGCACGGCGACCCGGCTGTTGAGGTACATGCCGAGCGTGCCGCGCAGGAACCGGGCCTCACTCGACTCGCTCTGCTCCTCGGCGTCCGGCGGCACGACGTGGTGCTTCAGTTGCAGGTCGAGGAACCAGTCGACGGCGGCGCGGCTGGCCGGGTCGCCGGTGAGGGTCAGGGTGGTCGGCTTGTCCGGGTGGTCGACCAGCTCACCCCGGTTGGACCAGACGAACGGGGCGAGCCGCGGCAGGGACGGCTCCACGCCCACGCCGTACTTTCCGTCGCCGGTCAGGGCCCGTCCGGCGGCCAGGAAGTCGTCCCAGGTCCAGCCGGCCTTCGGCAGTGGCACGCCGGCCGCCGCGAACAGGTCGGCGTTGTAGTAGACGACCAGGGAGGACATGTTCTGCGGCAGGCAGGTCAGCGTCTTGCCGTCGAACCGGAAGGCGTCCAGTGCGCGCGGGGAGAAGTCGCTCTCGTTCAGCGCCGCGCTGCGGTCGAGGTACGCCTGCGCTGGTTCGATCGCCTGCTGGGCGGCGAACTGGCCGTAGCGGCGGTAGTTGAGCAGGAACACGTCGGGTGGCTGCCCGCCTGCGAACGAGGTGGTCAGGCGGGCCATCAGATCGTCCTGGGTGGCGACGGGGGAGAGGTTGACGGGCACGTCGGGGTGGGCCTGCTCGAAGGCGGCGACCAGGCTGCGGTAGCCGGCGATCTCCTCAGCGTCGCCGAAGAGCACGACCGTGATCCCTGGCCGGTCGGCCGCGCGGTCGCCGGCACCGCAGCCGGCCGCGTAGCCGAGCAGCAGCGCGGCGGTGATCAGGGCAACCCATCGTCGAGCGCGGACCGTGCTCATCTACGACCTCCAGATCTCAGTGCCGTCAGCGGATCGTCGTTGAGCAGGATTCGCTGAGCGAGCAGGAACACCACCACGCACGGCGCTGTCGCGACAACGCACGCGGCCATCAGCAGCGGCCAGTCCGTCGGGTTCAGCAGCCGCAGGAACTGCAGGCCGAGCGGGTATGTGTAGCGGTCACCGCTCTGCAGGTAGAGCAGCGGGTCGATCAGGTTGGACCAGTGCAGCGTGAAGGCGAGCACGCCGACGGCCAGCGTCGCCGGGCGCACCTGCGGCAGCGCCACCCGGCGCCAGATCGTCAACCAACCGGCGCCCTCCAGCCGGGCCGCCCCGAGCTGGGTGTCCGGCACGCCGCCGAAGCTCCACGCGTAGAGCAGCACCAGGAAGGGGCTGCCGGCGAGCAGCGCCGGGGCCAGCAACGGGACGTACGTGTCGACCACGCCGGCCAGCCGGAACAGCTCGAACCGGGTGGCCCACACCGCGGTGACCGGCACCAGGAGCACCGCCAGCAGGCCCAGGACCGCCCGTCGGCGGGCCACCGGCGTCAACAGCCGCAGCCCGAAGCCGGTCAGTGAGGCGACGATGACGGTCAGCGGCACGGCGACCGCGACGACCAGCGCCGAGTTGGCCAGGAACCGGAACAGCGGGATCAGCTCCGGCAGCCGGGCGTACGCGGCCACGGTCGGTTCGGGTGGGAGTACCTCGAAGGTGCGGGGCGGGGGCAGGCCGGCGGGCCGTAGTGAGCCGACCACCATGAACCACAGTGGTGCGGCGAAGAGCGCCGCGAACGCCGCCGGCACCAGGAACCGCCCAATGAACCGCGGGATCACGGCTGGGCCCGAGAACTGCACATCCCGCCCTTCCCGTCGCCCGGCAACCGGTGGCGCGCTCGTCTCCGATGCCGCCGATGGGCTCCGCCGGTGACCCTGGGTGACGGTCGGGTCGACCGGCGGAGGTGGTGCGGCGAACCTATGGCCGGGCGGCCGGCGCGTCATCGGGCACCTGTTGGAATCACCCGCTGTCCGGTCCTACGCCTGTCGAGATGCGACAGACGTAGGACCGGACGACGATCACCTCCCGCATCTGTCCGATGACCATCCGTGAATCGGTTTCTAGGGTGCGAGTCAACTGCCGCACCGCCGGTACGTCGTCCTCGCCCGGGACGACCGCCTCCACGGCCGGTGGCGGAGATGGGGAGGAGCACGATGCGAACCACAAGGAGCTGGTGGCGAGGGTCGGTGGTGGTCGTTGCGGCCATCGCCGTCGGCCTGCCGGCGGCAACCGCGACGGCGAACCCGACGGCAGGCCGGCTCAGGCCGGTCATTCAGCACGGAGTCACCCAGCCGGTGTTCGGGTATGCCGACGCGATCCGCGAGCGGGTATTCGTCACCTCCGACGTCGACACCGATGGCGACGGCACCCGCGACGTCGTGGCGATGGACATCATCCGGCCCAAGGCCAGCCAGGCGGGCCTGCGGGTGCCAGTGATCATGGATGCCAGCCCCTACTACTCCACGGTGTGTCGCGGCAACGAGAGCGAATGCAAGGCCGACATCGACGGCGACGGCCTCAACGACCAGTGGCCGCTCTTCTACGACAACTACTTCGTCCCGCGCGGCTACGCGGTGGTCCTGCTCGACATGATCGGCACCAACAACTCGACCGGCTGTCCGGTCACCGGTGGTCGCGCCGACAACATCAGCGCGCCGACCGCGATCGACTGGCTCAACGGTCGTCGAGCCGGCACCGACGCGGCCGGCACGCGGGTCGTCGCCGACTGGCACAACGGTAAGACCGGCATGATCGGCAAGTCGTACGACGGGACGCTGGCCAACGCGGCCGCCGCCAGCGGCGTGCGGGGGCTCACCACCATCGTGCCGATCTCGGCGATCTCCAGCTGGTACGACTACTCACGCAGCAACGGCCTGGTCACCCGAGCGAACAACTACTCCGGCAGCCTCTCCAACACGGTCACCAACCCGGAGCGGCGGGAGCACTGTGCGGCGGTGCGGACCCAGCTCGGCGTCGACAGCGACGACGTCACCGGCGACTACAACGCCTTCTGGGCGGAGCGCGACTACGTCCCGCACACGGACCGGGTGCGAGCGAGTGTGTTCGTGGTCCACGGCATCAACGACAACAACGTCCGAGCGGACCACTTCAGCAAGTGGTGGGACGCGCTGGCCGAGGAGAACGTGCCGCGCAAGCTCTGGCTGACCGGCACCGGTCACATCGACCCGTTCGACTTCCGTCGGGGTGAGTGGGTGGACACCCTGCACCGGTGGTTCGACTTCTGGCTGCACGGGGTGAAGAACGGCATCATGGCCGAGCCGATGGCCGACATCGAGCGGACGCCGGACGTCTGGGAGACCTACCGCAGCTGGCCGATCCCGACCGTCCGGAGCACCCAGGTGTTCCTGCGCCCCGGCGACGAGGGGACGGCCGGCGGGCTGTCGGTCCGCCCACAGCCGGGTAAGGCGTCCCGGACGTTCCAGGACACCCCGTCGATGAGCCAGACCAACGCGATCCGGCACCCGTCGGACCCGGCCGCGAACACGGAGAACCGGTTGGTCTTCCTCTCCCAGCCGCTGCGCAAGCCCCTGCACATCTCGGGTACCCCGATCGTCAAGATCAACGCATCGGTGAACGGCGAAGACACCAGCTTCGCCGGCCTGCTGGTGGACTACGGCACCCGGCCGCGGTTCAGCACCTCGGGCGACGGCATCCGGACGCTGACCACCGAGGACTGCTGGGGCAACTCGGCCACCTGGGGCGGACACGCCGAGGACGCCTGCTACCGACAGACCGAGAAAACCGTCGTCACCGATCCGCAGGAGCTGGTGACCAAGGGCATCCTGGACGGCCTCAACCTGAAGTCGCCGTCCGTGACGACGCCGCTGGTGCCGGGCAAGAAGAACTCCGTCGACGTGCCGCTGCTTCCCGAGGACTACGTCTTCGCGGCTGGCAACCAGGTCGGCGTGGTGCTACTCGGCTCGTACTCCGGCTACAGCAGCCGGGCGAAGCAGAACCGGGCCGACATCACCGTCCACTTCGACCGCAGCCGGATCGAGCTACCGATCGTCGGTGGCCGGTTGGCGGCCGTGGCCGCAGGCCTGTAATCGGGGACCCGGTGGGCGGGGCGGCGGCCCTGCCCACCGGTGTCACTCCTGCGGCCGGTAGGCGCCGGTCAACCGGCCCAGCTTCAGCGCCAGGTGCAGACAGAGCCGCTCGTTTCCGTTCTTCAGATCGGTGTCGGCCAGCTCCTCGATCCGCTGTAGCCGGTAGTAGAGCGTGGTGCGGTGTAGGCGTAGCTGCTCGGCCGTGGCGTGCGCGTTCCCGGCCAGATCCAGATAGCGCTCCAGGGTCTGCAGCAACACCGGGTTCGGCTGCTCCTGCAGCAACCGTTCAAGCCCGGGGTGCACGTCGGCGATGTCCAGGTGCCGACCCTCCATCCGCGACAGCACCCGGTAGATGCCCAGCCCCGCCCACGACACCACCGGGCCGAGCGCCGGCAACCGCACGCCCACCCGGGCCGACTGCAGCGCCTCCACGTACGACGCGATCGCCTCGGTCAGCCGGGGCCGCGGCTGCCCGACCCCGACCACGACGCGCTCCACCGAACCGAGCCCGCTGGTCGCCTGCCGCAGGTTGTCGTCGAGCAGTTTCGCGACGACCTCGGGGGAGGGGCGCCCGGCACCCCGCTCGCCGCAGAGCAGCAGCACCCCGTGGTCGTCGCGGACCAGGTGCAGCGCCTCCCGGGTGCCGATCCACCGCCGGGTGGTGACCAGCGCCTGCTCCAGCGCCAGCCGGGCCACCTCGTCGGGCAGCTCGCCGTGCAACGGCACCAGCTGCGCGACAAGCGCGGTGGCCGGCCCGTCGCCGGCGATCAGGCCGGCCTCGCGCAGGGTCCGCACCGACTGGTCCCGGCTGGCCTCGCTGTCGGAGAGCAGGGTCCGCGCCGCCTCGCTCTCCCGTTGGGAGGCCAGCTCACCGAGGAGGTTCTCCCGGTACAGCGCCAGCGACAGCTCGCTCATCAGGCCGGTTGCGGTGATGTCCGCGTCGGCCATCGTGCCGTCCGGGTCGATGAACCAGACAAACCCCAGCAGCAGGTCCTGGTGACGGATCGGCACGCAGACCCGCGGCAGCAGGTCGAGCTCTCGCGACGCCTGCGTGCGCACGGCGGTACGGGCGTCCATGATGCCGACGTCCCGGAACCACGCCATCACCTCCGGGGTGGTCTGCCGGCGCAGGATGGACGCCTTGCGCACGTCGTCCATCAACCCGGTGTGCTCGCTGTAGACCACCACCCGCTGACGGCGGTCCTCGATCAGCGCCGGGCGGCCCGCGTACACGGCGAGAGCGTCGACAAGGCGTTGCAGCTCCCCTTGCATGAGATCCTCCCGTCGCCTCTTCACTGCGTCACCGCAGCGGTACCCCGAAGGGGCTGCCCGAGTCTCCCGGCGGCCCGGTGCCCACCGCGCCACAGAACGATCATGCTGGGCGACGCGGACCTTTACAACCGTCTATCGGGCCGTAGCCGGCGATTCCGGCCGTGGACATACCTGTACGAGCTGCGCATGGGGCCAGCTGCGCCGCGCGTCACCGGTTTGAAGCGGACCTCGGCTGGCTGCCGCCGGCGGCCCGCCGACTGGTCGGTCCGACGCCGCGCACGGCCGGGGCCCTCTCCACCGGTCGGGTGACCGTTAGGCTGGCCCTCCCTGGTCTCGTCAGCTGGAGAAACGCCCATGTCCGACAGCGTCTTCGCGCAGTTCAGCGCCGACGACGACCAGCTCGCCGTCGGGCTGCTCGTGCAGCCGGCGATCAACGCCGCCCTGGTGCACAACCGGGTGCCGTTGGTCCGTCACCTCACGCTCGTCAACCGTGGCGCGGTGCCGCTGACCGACGTGACGCTGACGCTGGAGTTGCTCGGCCCGGACGGCGCGCTGACCGAGCCGTGGACGCGTACGCTGACCGCCCCGTTGCGTCCGGGGGCGAGCACGAGCTGGGACGACTTCCGGGACTTCACGCCCGACCGCGTGCTGCTGTACCGCACCGACGAGGCGTTCCCGGTCGACTACCGCCTCATCGTCGAGGCAGTCGAGGCAGATGACAAGGCGTTGACGCTGGTTGCCCCGTCAAGAGTGTTGGCCCACAACGAGTGGTTCAACAGCCCCGCCCTGTACGACAGCCTCGCGGCCTTCGTGCAGCCGAACACCCGGGCGGTGGAGGCGGTCCTGCGGGCTGCCGCCCGGATCCTGCTCGCGCGGACCCGCTCCGGCTCGCTGCAGGGCTACCAGGAGGGTTCGGAGCGGGCGGCGCTGATCGCCGGTGCCGTGTACGAGGCGCTGCGCCAACTCGAGATCACCTACCAGACCCTGCCGGCGTCCTTCGAGAACACCGGCCAGAAGGTACGGACGACAGCCGCGGTGCTCGACGGCCGGCTCGGCAACTGCCTCGACTTGTCGGTTACCTACGCCGCGTGCCTGGAGGCGGCAGGGCTGCACCCGCTCATCTTCATCAGCGAGGGGCACGCCTTCGGCGGCTTCCTGCTGGAGGAGGAGCGGCTGGGCTCGGCTGCGGTGACCGAGAGCAACCTGCTGATCTCGATGGTGGACTCCGGTCGGGCGGTGCCGGTCGAGCTGACCCGCATCGGGCCGGGCGCGCAGTCGGCGACCTTCACCGAGGCGGTACGGGTCGGGCTCGGCCACTTCCGCGGCGACGGTGATCGCATGCAGGGCGTCGTCGACGTACACCTGGCCCATCGCTCGGGGATCCGCCCGCTGCCGTCAGCCGACGAATTGGTCACCCCGGCGCTGGTCAAGGAGTCGACCGCCGACGCAGGGGCATCCCTCGACCTTCCGCCCGGCGTCGCCGCCGCGAAGCTGCGACAGCTCGCCGACGACGGTGACGAGGTGCCGCAGCAGTCCGACGGTTCGCCGGCGCGCGTCCAGCAGTGGAAGAAGTCGCTGCTCGACCTGAGCCTGCGCAACCCGCTGCTCAACCTGCCCAAGCGTGGCCGCGGCCTGGACCTGCACGTGCCGGCGGGTGCCCTGGCCCTGCTCGACGACCTCATCCACGACGGCCGCCAGGTGCAGGTCATCCCGCAGGACGACATCAGCCACGTCCACGAGCTGGCCGGGGCACGCCGGGCACAGGACCTCGACGCCGAAATCCTCACCCGGGAACTGCGCACCGACCGCCGGGTCTACGGCGCGGTCACCGACGCCCGCTACAAGACGGCGATGCGGGCGCTGCAGCGCGAGGCGCGCACGATGGAGCAGGAGACCGGCAGCAACTACCTCTACCTGACCATCGGCACCCTGGTGCACACCAAGACGACCGGGGGAGAGGCGTACGCGCCGCTGTTCCTCCTACCGGTGCGCATCGAGGGCGGCAGCGGCCGTCGCCCCTACGCGATGGTCATCGACGGCACCGAGGTCGCCAGCCCGAACTACTGCCTGATCGAGTGGCTGCGGGTCAAGCACAGCGTCCGGATCCCGGCGTTGGAACAGCCGGTCCTCGACGAGCACGGCATCGACATCGCCAAGACCCTGGCCGCGATCAACACCGGCCTGCTCGACAACCGGCTCAACTACCGCATCGACGAGACCGCCAGCCTCCGGCTGCTGCAGTTCTCCACCTTTCAGATGTGGCGGGACCTCACCGACCACTGGCCCCGGTTCATGGAGAACCCGGTCGTCCGGCACCTGGTCGAGTCGTCCGGCGCCACGTTCGACGACCCCGCTCGCCCCGAGCACGACGTCGATGTCGCTGTCGACGAGGCGGACCTGCACCTGCCCATCCCCGCCGACGGGTCGCAGATGCAGGCCATCGTGCGCGCCGAGCGCGGCCACTCCTTCGTCCTGGAGGGCCCACCCGGCACCGGCAAGTCCCAGACCATCACCAACATGATCGCCCGGGCGGTCAGCGCCGGCCGGTCGGTGCTGTTCGTCGCCGAGAAGCAGGCCGCGCTGGAGGTGGTGAAGCGCCGCCTCAAGCAGATCGGCCTCGGGCCGTTCGCCCTCGACCTGCACGGGCGCAAGCAGTCCCTCAACGCCATCCGCCAACAGCTGCGCGACGCCCTCGACCAGTACGACCAGGGCGGCGACGGCACCTGGACGGCCGTCGAGACGGCCTACCGGACGCGACTCGCCCCACTGGCCGAGTACCCGGGCCAGGTGCACACCACCAACCCCGTCGGGATGTCGCTCTGGTCGGCCTACGAGCAGACCCTGGCGTACGGGGACGGCCCGGTCGCCCCCATTCCGGTGAGCTACCTGCACGCGCCCGCCGAGGCACGCGCTCGGGTCGAGACAACCCTGCGGGAATTCCCAGCGGCCGCACGCTCGGCGCGGATCCGGGCCGCGCACCCGTGGGCGCTCAGCGGCTGCCGCACCCTCGACGGGCTGCACGGCGCCGCCGTCACCGAGATCGCCGCCGAGCTCGAACGTCTCCGTGCCGACCTCGCCGCCCACCCGCACCTGGTCGAACTGCTGCGGACGCTGCCCGCCCCGGAGACCGTGAGCGAGCTGCAGGCGGGCGCCTGGCTCGCCGTACGCGGACTGCTGCCGGACCGGGAGACCACCCTGCGCGCCAGCGACCGGCGGTGGGACGAGGCGGTGGCCCGACTCCAGGCGGACCTGGCGGCCTTCCGGCAGGGCTTCGCCGGCGAACTCGCCACCTTCCGGCCGGACGTGTTCGCCCGCCCGGAGCTGACCGCCTGGCACGGTGAGGCTCAGGAGGCGGCGAAGAAGCTGCTCGGCAAGCGCAAGCGCCGGCAGGCCATCGTGGATCGGCTGGCGGTGCACCTGGTTGCCGGTGCGACGCTCGACGCCGATCGGGTGGAGGTTGCCACCGGTCGGCTGGTGGCCGCCCAGGCGCAGGCGGTCGCGCTCCACCAGCATGTTGTCGCAGTGGGCGGGCTGCGGCTGCCGCAGTGGCAGCCCACAGACCCCAACGCGCAGGAGCGGCTGACCGAGGCGATCGAGGCGACCCGGGCCGGCCGGACGCTCCTGGCCCGGCACCCGCAGGCCTGGGAGCTGTTCCACAGCGGGTTCACCGACGTCGGCGCGACCCTTCTCGACCGGTTCGCCTCGCGGTGGCGGGCCTGGCGCGGGGTGTTGCGCTCCGCCGGGCCGGAGCTGACCCTGTGGGCCGCCGGTTCGCACTGGGTCGACGCCTGGCAGCGCGACGGCGTGGCCTGGCTGCACGAGTTGCAGAGCGAGGAGCTGTTCCCGCTGCGCCGATGGGCGACCGTCCTGGGCCACGCCGACGTGCTCGCCTCGGCCGGCCTCACCGAGTATCGGGACCAGCTGCTGCGCGCCGAGGTGCCCGCGCAGCTGGCCGAGGAGGTCTACCGGCGGGGAGTCGCGGCGGCATCCCTCGCCGAGCGGGTACGCGCCGGGGGCCTGCAGTACTTCGACCCGGAGCTGCACGACGACGAGATCAGCCAGTTCGAGGCGGCCGCCGGTGAGCTGCGGTCCGCGCTGCCGACGCAGCTGCCGTCGGTGCTGGTCCGTCGCCGCCCCTTCAGCCCGACCGACCGGCGTGGCCGCTTCGCTGACTTCGCCGCGGAGCTTCGCCGCAAGCGGGGCGGCAGGTCCTTCCGTGAACTGTTCGAGCAGTACCCGGACGCCGTGCTGGCGCTGACCCCGTGCGTGCTGGTCAGCCCCGCGTCCGCGGCGAACTTCCTGGCACCGGGGAGCCAACGCTTCGACCTTGTCATCTTCGACGAGGCCTCACAGATCCGCGTGGCCGAGGCGATCGGCGCGATGGGCCGGGGCAGCGCCGTGGTGGTGGTCGGCGACTCCCGGCAGATGCCGCCGAGCAGCATCATGCAGGCCAGCCACACCGTCGACGAGATCGACGAGGGCAACGGCCCGGTGCCGGAGGACCTGGAGAGCATCCTCAGCGAGGCCGTCGAGTCCGGCCTGCCGCAACGGTGGCTCTCCTGGCACTACCGCAGTCACGACGAGTCACTCATCGCCTTCTCGAACCGCTACTACTACGACAACAAACTCTCCAGCCTCCCGTCGCCCGGTGCCACGAGCACCGCAGGTGTCACCTGGCGGCGCGTCGACGGCCAGTACGACCGGGGCGGATCACGGACCAACGAGGTCGAGGCGCGGGCGATCCTCGTGGACATCACCCGGCGGTTGCACGACCCGGCGACCGCCACCCAGTCCGTCGGCGTGGTCACCTTCAACATCCAGCAGCGGGACCTCATCCTCAACCTGCTGGAGGAAAGCGTCGACCCGATCATCCGCGAGCACCTTTCCGGTGCGGTCGCGGAGCCGATCTTCGTCAAGAACCTGGAGAACGTGCAGGGCGACGAGCGGGACGTCGTCCTGTTCTCCCTGGCCTTCTCCACCAACCCGGAGACCGGCCAGCTCCCGCTGAACTTCGGCCCGCTCAGCCAGGCAGGCGGCGAGCGGCGGCTCAACGTGGCCATCACCCGCGCCCGCCGCCAAATCGTCCTCTATTCGTCCTTCGACCCGTCGGACATCGACCTGTCCCGTACGTCCGCGCTGGGCACGCAGCACCTGCGGGCGTACTGCGAGATGGCCGCCGCCGGCGCGGACCGCTTGGGTGACCTCGCCACCGACCGCACCGAGCGGCGCAGTCGGATTCGCGAGGAGGTGGCCGCGGCGCTGCGCGACCGCGGCCACGAGGTCCGCACCTCACACGGCCTCTCCGACTTCACCGTCGACCTCGCCGTCCGCAGGCCAGGGGCGCCGCGGTGGCAGGTGGCCGTCATGCTCGACGGCCCCGACTGGAGCGCCCGCCCGACGGTGGCGGACCGGGACTCGGCGCCCGCGCTACTTCGTACGATCATGGGCTGGCCGGAGGTGGTGCGGTTCTGGCTGCCGGCGTGGATCCACGACCGGTCGGCGCTGCTCGACCAGGTCGACGAGGCGGTCACCCGAGCCGAGGCCCCCGCGACAGCCGAACCGGAGCCCGAGCCGGCCGAGCCGCAACACGGCGAGATCGAGCTGCCTCAGCCGCGCGCCGCAACGGACATCGAGCCGTCGCCGTCGCGCCCGGCGCCGGCCGCCGCGTTGCCACAGTCGCGGCTCGCCGCGGACGAGGAGCCCCTCCGGGGCGCGTCGTTGGCGCCCGTCACCGGACTCGCCGCCGTGTCCGCACCGCCTTCGGTGACGGTCGCGCCCGCGAGAGCGTCAGGCACCATCACGGCGAGCCCGTTCATTCCGTACGTCCCGACGCCGCTCGGCGACCAGGCGGACCTCGACCTGCTCGCCACCGACCAGCGGGTACGCAACCTGATGCGGACCGCGCTCCGCGAGATCATCGAGGCGGAGGGACCTGTCGAGCAGCACCGTCTCGCACGCCTGGCCCTCGCCCGGTTCGGCTTCCTCCGAACCCGTGAGGACCGCCGCACTGCCGTGCTCGCCCTCGTCGACTCCCGCCGGTTGTACGCGCACCCGACCGTGAGCCGGTACGCCTGGCCCGATGGGGCTGACCCGCAGACGTACCGCGCGTATCGGGTCACCCAGGCCAGCAACGACCGGGCGTTCGAGGAGGTGCCGCCCGAGGAGGTGGCCAACGCCTTCGTGCACGTGCTGCAGGACGCGCCGAGCATGGACGAGGAGCGGCTGCTGCGCGCCGGCCTGGAGCGGCTCGGCTACCGCCGCCGTACCGACAAGATCGACAAGCTGCTCCGGTACGGGCTCCACGTCGCCCTGACCAGTGGCCGCCTCCGCTTCGACCAGGAGGGCCGCCTCACCCTGGCCTGACCGGCGCACAAAGGTTCGCCAGCCCGCTGACGCCCTGACGTCGGAGCGACCGTCGCATCAGGACGGTCAGCCGGCACCGTTCGAGCGCTGGATGAGGTGCTGGACCCACTTGTCGAACTTGCCGCTGGCCCCGCCGAGCAGGCCGGTCAGATCCTGCTCGGTGACCATTCCACGGTCGGTCAACGACACGATGAGGCCGCGCAGCCGCCGGTGGTCGTCCGCCTCCGAGGGCTCGACCGGGCCGCCCGTGCCCATGTGTCGTTGCAGGTCCTGAAGGATGTCCATCATCTGCGGCAGCGTCTCGATGATCTGCGACAGGCCGGTTTCGTGCGGGCTCGACGAGCCGCGCAGGTCCTGCAGGGTCAGGGCGACCGACATCGGGGTGACGATGTCGGCGTCCGTGGTTATCGAGTCGATGGCGCGGCCGAGCTGTTCCATGGCGGAGTGGACGCTGTCCAGGTCGGTGTGGTCGACCAGGATCGTGCGCATGCCCTGCACGTCGAAGGGGAGTTGCTGGTCCTTCGCCATCAGCTGCACGAACGGCTTTCGCAGCGCGTGCCGCACGGCCAACTCGTAGAAGACGTTGGCGTTCTGGTCGGTGAGGTCGGCGATGACCAGGTCGTTCTGGATGATCCGGTCGAGCACCTGTGAGGTGATCAGGCCGGCGCGTTCGATCTCGTCACCCCGGATCGCCTGGAACCCCCGCGCCTCGACCACCGGGCGGATGACGTGCTTGAGGATCTGGTCGCTACGCCGGCGGATATCGGAGCCCTCCGGGCCGATCGGAGCGATCACGAAACACTCACGGCGGGTGGGTTGCTCGTTACCGTCCCCCATGCGCGACAGCGTAGAGGAGCTCGGCGAGTCTCGCTGTCACGCTGGTCGCGCCCCGGCCCGCTCCCGGTCCCAGCGGGCCCGATGCGCGGCGAGCAGCTGCCCGGCCTCGGCCGCCGCGTCCGGGGTCACCGGTTCCCGGGCCCAGCGGTCGAGGACCGGTGCCATGCCGTCGACCAGGCATCGGCCGACCGTGGTCAGTCGCGGCCGCGCGGTCAGCACCTGGACGGTCTCCCCGGCGGCCCGGGTCCACCGGGCGAACTCGACCTCGGCGTGGTGCCGGGCGGCCCGGTCATGCTCCACCAGCCGCTGCCGGCGCCAGAAGCCGGCCACCCCCAGGTGGGCGTACGCGCCGTGCAGAAGGCCGTCCAGCGGTCGGGGGTCGGGTCGCCACGGCGCGTAGAACGACTCCTCCGGCCCCGGCTCCACCAGCGGGAACAGGTCAGTCAGCCCGGCGAGCTTCAGGTGCTGGATCTCGTGGGCCAGGGTGACCGCCGTGGAACGGGCATCCGGCGGCAGGGACATCGCCACCGACCCGAAGCCGTGGTGGAACGTGCCGCTGCGGACTCCGGCCCGTGGCGCGGCGAGCGGCACCAGTGCGCAGAGCGCCGCCGCCAGCTCCTCGGCGACCGCCCGATGCTCGTCGGTGAGCAGGCGCCACGCCCCGCGCAACCGGTGCAGCCACCGGCCCGGGTCGGAGACGGGACCGGCGATCGGGTGGGCGCCGACCTCGACCGTCGTCGGCACGTGTCGCCACGTCCCGGTGTCCAGCAGCAGCCGCAGCGAAAGCCCGCCGTGGGTGGCGCGCAGCTCGGGGAAGGGTCGCCACCGGTGGTCGGGCACGTGGTCGTACCCGATCTCGATCCGCTCGCCGGCGCAGCGCACCTCCGCGCGCCCGCCGGCGCACCGCACCCGGGCGCGGGTCGCCGTGGGGTCGACCCGCAGGGTGCCGAGGCCGGGCAGGTCCAGCCGGCCCGGCGTGGCCGGGTTGAGCGGCAGGTCCAGGTCGGCGTCCGCGCGGGCCCGCACCGCCGCGGCCGCGGCCACCGCCGCGAGCAGACCGGGGTACGCCGCCGCGCGTCCGCCCCGGCGCAGCAGCGACGCGGTGCCGAAGGCCCAGGCGGCCACCGGCGGATGGCCCCACGCGGCCCGGCGCTGGTCCCGGGTCAGCCCACCCACCATCCGATACGCCGCCTCGACCGCTGCCCGGTCCGGATGGTCCACCCGGTGGGTGAGGACGACCAGAGCCCGGACCAGCATCAGGTTCTTGCTGTGCTGTGCGGCCCTCAGCAGCTCGATGGAGGCCGAGCCGCCCTGCCCCTTGGCGAGGTCGTCGAGGATGGATCGCGGCAGCCGGTGCCCGGCCGGCGTCACCGCGCCGCCCTCCGCAGCGCCGTCACGTCCCGGCGCAGGGTGCGGCGGATGTGGCCGATGAGCCGGTACAGGTCGGCGCAGTACACCGACGGGTTGTCGAAGCCGCTACCGGCGCGCCAGCGGTGCGTGTAGAGGCCGCCGCCGCAGACCCGGTGCAGGTCGCAGGTGCGGCACTCGGCGGAGAGCCCGGCCACCCCGGCCTGCTGCGCCCGGACGCCGGGCTGGTCCAGGGCGGCGTCGAAGGTGTCCCGGTCCACGTGCAGGCCGGTGTGCCCGGCACCGGCGTGGGCGGCGCCGAGGGTGTCGTCCATCTCGATCGCCCCGTCGGTCTCCACCACGGCGACAGCGACCGGGCTGATCCCTACCCCGGCCAGGCGGGAGGAACCGCCGAGCAGGAGTTGGATGATCTCGTCGAAGAGGCGGACCCGGGTCTGCTGCCCGCCGTCGGCGTGCCACTCGTCGAAGACGGCGATGAGCCAGTCCGCGTACGGGGCGTGCATTGGGTTGGGTGGGCGGCCGGCGGGCGGCGCCGACCAGGTGCCGTGGGGCAGCAGGAAGTCCACCACCGGGGGCTGGTGGGCCAGCAGGCTGCGATAGGTGGTGAGCGGATCGTTGCGCAGGTCGACGGTGCAGAGCAGCCCGTTGAAAAGCCTCCGATACGACCCGGTGAGCCGGTGCAGCGCGGCCTCGACCCGGTCGTGGCTGCCCTGCCCGTCCGGCCCCCGTCGGTGCCGGTCGTGCGCGGTGCGGTCCCCGTCGAGGCTGACGCTGACCCCGACGTCGAGCCGGTCGAACAGGCGCAGGAAGGAGTCGTCCAACCGGACGCCGTTGGTCTG
This sequence comes from Micromonospora sp. NPDC000668, assembly GCF_042897975.1. Lineage (NCBI taxonomy): Bacteria > Bacillati > Actinomycetota > Actinomycetes > Micromonosporales > Micromonosporaceae > Micromonospora > Micromonospora sp. NPDC000668. The sequence continues at coordinate 514,104 of NZ_JBIAYP010000001.1, read as the reverse complement.
CACGCTCACCCGAGCCGGCACCGGCGCGGCCCCGCGCCGCAGCAGCTCGACGGCCCGTGCGACGCCGCCCACCCCGGACAGCAGCGGCTCGCCGCCGTGCAGGACGATGCTCACCCCCTTCAGCCCGTGCCGGTGGGCGTGCTCGCCGATCCGCTCCCCGGTGCGCGCCAGCGTCGCCGCCGACATCACCCGGGGTCGGGACCGCCAGCGTTGGTCGGCCATCGTGTAGACGTAGCAGTGGTCGCAGGCCAGATCGCAGCGGCTGTGCAGCTTCACCACGAACTGTCGAAAGGGGACCGGTCGCCTCGGCGGCGCGGAGCGGACCGTCGCGCCGAGCGACGGCTGGTGGCCGCCAACGGGTCCGGGCATCAGACGCTCCGCCGTCCTGTCGGTCGCCGATCCGGCCACCTGACCAGAGTGGAGCATACATCGACATGCGACGTTCCGCGTGCCGCCGCCGACCGGCGGGTGCCGGTGCGGACCCGTCGTACCTGGTCTGACCGCCGTCCGGGTGTCCGCCCGAAGTGCGGCGCACGGTTATCATGAGCACACTCAGCGGATCTGGCCACCGGTCAATGTCTGGCCCGGCGGTGGGGAGCGGACCGGGCGCGGCGCGACACGGAGACAGGCGGTGGTCGGGGATGGACACCGGAGAGGACGACTTCCGTTCGGAGCTGATCGACCTCACCGACCTGGACCTCACCGAGTTGGACGCTCTGCCGGTCGGCGTCCTCGTCGCCGCGCTGCGACGGCTCGACCGCCGCGCCGCCGCCCCCGGTGACCAGTACGCAGGCTTCGAGAGCGCCCTCGATGGCGACGACTGACCCCACGGGCGCCGCGGCCGACGCTGGCGACCCGCTCCACCGCCCGGGCCGGGGAGAGCCATGAACATCAGCAGGGATGCGACACCGGGTATCGCCACGATCGTCTCGTTCGTGTCGCCCGCCGACGACACCGGCCGCAGCAGCGCGGTGGCCAACGTCGCCTGGATCCTCGCCGGCAACGGCAAGAAGGTGCTCGCCGTCGACTGGTGCCCGAAGACCCCTCGGGTCTACGACTTCCTGCGCCCAGTCCAGGTGGACGCCGTCCCGGCTGCCCGGGAGCTGGGCGAGGACCTCGCCGCCGTGCTCACCCCCGCACCGGACGCGCCGCCGGTGCCACCCGCGACGATGATCGCACCGACCGCGCCCGAGCAGGGCACCCTCTACCGGTACGCGGTGTCCGGCTCGACCGCCACGTTCGCCATGGTCGGTCTCGGCGCCACCGCCGCCGGCCCGCCCACCGGCGATGCCGCCCGGCTCCGGCAGCTGCTCCAGCGGGCCGAGTACGACTACGTCCTGATCGACGCCCCGGTCGACCTGACCGAGCCGGGGATCACCCACGGCGCGGTGCTCAGCGACGTCGCGGTGGTGTGCATGCCACCTCGCCGGCCGGCGGTGCAGCAGGCGGCCGGGCTCGCCGCGGAGCTGCGGCAGCGGGCCACCGGCGGGATCCGGGTGCTGGCCGCGCCAACCCTGCACGAGGTCCCCGAGCCGTGGCGCGGGGAGTCCCGCGACTTTGTCCGCCAGGCCTTCGCCCGACTGCTCGAAAAGTCGTCCGACGCCCCCGACCCCGCGGCGGTGGGGATCGTCGAGGTGCCGGGGCGCAACTACGACACCTTCGAGGACGTGTTGTCGGTGCTCGCCGACGAGCCCGACGACGCGGGCAGCCCGCTGGCGGCGTACGAGCGGATCACAGAGTGGATCACCGGGGGTGAGGTCACCCGGGCGGCCCCGGTGCCGGAGCGGATCCGCAAGCGCTACCGGCATGCGGTGCTCCTGGAGCCGGCGGAGAGTCTCGGCGACATCGCCGTGGCGTACGACCCGGTCGACCGGCCGTGGGCGGACTGGATCAGCGGGCAACTGCGTCGCACCGGGGTCCGGCCCCACCTGTGGGCGGTACGCCCCGGCGTGGAGCCCGACTTCGGGCCGAACGCCACCGTGCTGGCGGTCCTCTCGCCGGATCTCGCCGACCGGGCCGGTGCGGAGCTGTCCGGGCTGCGTCCGGAGTCCGCCGACCAGTCGGCGGAGGTGCTCGGCGTGCTGGTGGCCGGCGACGCGTGGCGGGAGCGGTTCGACCCCGAGCGGGTCATCGATCTGCGCGCGGCTGACGCCATCCGGGCGCAGTCGCTGCTGCTGAGCCAGCTCGGCCTGATCGCCTCCGCCCAGCCCGCCGGCGACCTGCGCAACGTCGCGCGCTTCCCGGCGGACGCCGACCGGCGACTGCGGTTCAACGTGCCGCCCCGCAACCCGTCCTTCGTCGGCCGGGACGACTACCTGGAACGGGTGCGCGACCACCTCGCCAGCGAGGACCGCCCGTTGACCCTGACCGGCGGCGCGGGGGTCGGCAAGAGCGAGCTGGCCCGGGAGTTTGCGCATCGCTTCGCCTACGACTACGACGTGGTCTGGTGGATCCCCGCTCAGGACCGGGAGACCGTCCAGAACGGGCTCGGCGCGCTGGCCGACGAGATCAACGCGGTGGACAGCACTGGGGCTGCGGAGGCCGCCCTGGAGGCGCTCTCCGCACCTGACGGTGCCTTCCCGCGCTGGCTGCTGATCTACGACAACGCCGACGACGCCGATGTGCTGACCGGCCTGCTGCCGCACGACGGCGCCGGGCACGTCCTGATCACTTCCCGGGACGACGGTTCCTCGGGGCTGCCCTCACCGCTGGAGGTTGCCGCCTTCACCGGCGACGAGAGCGTCGCGATGCTGCGTCGGGTGCTCGGCATCGGCACCGAGGACGCCCGGTCGATCGCGGTGGCGCTGGAGCACCTGCCGCTGGCGCTGCGCCTGGCCACGGCCTGGATGCGGCAGCGCGTCGTACGGTTGGAGCACGGCGGGGTGCCCAGCCTGGAGGCCGTGGGTCAGGGTGTTCGGGAGTTGCTGGCCGCGCTGGAGGGACAGTCCGACGAGGACCTCGGCGAGCAGATCCCCGGGTCGCACACCGCCAGCGTGGCCCGGGTCCTCAGGATCACGCTGGAGGCGTTGCGCGCCACGCCCTTCGGTGAGTTGGCCATCCGGCTGGCCGAGCTCAGCGCCTTCCTCTCGCCGGAGGGCATCGGGCTGCCACTGCTGCGTTCCACTCCGATGTTGACCCAGCTCGCCGCCGCGTCCGGCACCGACGCCGACGAGTTGCTGATCAACGCCGTTGAGGTGGACCTGGTTCTCACCGTCGGCGCCCGCTTCGCGCTCTACGACGTCGACTGGGGGCACGGTGCGGCACTGCGGATGCACCGCGCCATCCAGGTCCTGCTCCGGGAGGCCATCCCCGAGCCGGAGCGGCGGGAGCGGCACCGGCAGGTCCTGCATGGCCTCGCCGGCTACGCTCCGACCGATCCGGAGGCCGACGACAACCGCTACGCCGCCGTCTTCGACGAGCTGCAACGGCATCTCGTACCGGCCGGGGCGCTGGAGTCCGACGACCGGCGGGTCCGGCACTGGGTCGTCAAGCAGGTGCGCCACCTGTTCCTGTCCAACGACAGCGATGCCTGGCGCTCGGCGCTGCTGTTGGCCTCGGCGGCGTGCGAACGGTGGGACCGCGGTGACGAGACCGACCAGTTGACCATGCGGCTCTTCGTCCAGACCGCGAACCTGTACCGGGCGCTGGGCAACCACCAGGAGGCGCTGCGGCTGGACGAGCGGGTGCTCAGCGAGCAGCGCCGCCGCTACGGCCTGCGCCACTTCCATACCCTCATCGCCGGTCGCGGCCGGGGCGGTGACCTGCGCGGCCTGGGCCGGTTCGAGGATGCCCTGGTCGAGGACCAGGCCACCTTCAATGGCTTCCGCCAGACGGTCGGCGACGACCACCCGAACACCCGGATGGCCGTGAACAACCTCGGGATCTCCTTCCTGCTCACCGGCGACGCCCCGGAGGCCCTGCGGCTCGCCCGCCTGGAACGGGACCGCCGGATGCTGCTGTTCGGCCCGGAGGACCCGCGGACCTGGCGGGCGTCGTGCCAGGTCGGCACCTGCGAGCGGGAGATCGGCGAGTACGAGCTGTCGCTGGCCACCCTGCGGGAGGCGCTCGCCCGCATCCACGAGCTGCCCACCGGCCGCCTCCTCGACGAGCTGCGGGTCAATCGCAGCCTCGCCGTCACCGAGCGCCGACTCGGCCTGACCATCCCGGCCAAGAAACGCAGCACCGAGACGTTCCGCGGCTATGTCGAGCACCTCGGCGAGGACCACCCGCACACCCGGGGTAGCCTGCTCAGCCTGGCGGCCGACTACTACCACGCCGGCGACGCCGGGATCGCCGTCAAGCACGCCATGCGGTGCCTGCGCGGTTACGAGCGGAAGCTGGCGTCGGGGCACCCGTTCACCGCGATCTGCTCAGTCAACCTGGGCCTGTTCCAGCGCGGCTCGAAGGAGTTCGACCAGGCCGTCTGGTACGGCGAGCGCGGCCTGCGCTCGCTGCGGGCGAAGCTCGGTGACGCGCACCCGTGGACGCTGGCGGCGACGACCTGCCAGGCCGGCAACCTGGCCGCCCGTGGGGACGTCGACAGCGCGCTGCCGGTCCAGGAGGAAACATGCGTGACCTCCCTGCATTATCTCGGCCGTGGCCACCCGGTCACGCGGGACGCCCTCGCCAACCTCGCCGCGATCCAGGCGCTGCGGGACGACGCCCCGAACGCCGCCGCTGCGCTGACCGACACCGATATCGATGTGCCGCAGAGCTGAGGGAGTGACCTGGTGACGGATCCGGAGCTGCGCGACGCCCTGGTCGAGGAGACGGCCGAGCAGGACGTCCCGGGTTTCCTCAAGAAGCGGGACCTCTGCCGAGGGCTGCTGCTCAGCGGCTGCGGCGTCTACCACGTCGCCTACTACACCACCGGGGTGCTCGACTTCGCGCTGGACCTGTTCGCCCATCCGTCCGCCCCGCCGCCAAGCGACGAGGCCGACCTGTCGCAACGCCGCGAGGTGCACCGCCGGGTCGGCGCCCAACTGGTGTACCGGGTCAGCGAGCTGCACCGCCGGCTGGGGGAGTTGCACACCGGGGCACTGATCCGGACGGTCGTGCAGACCCGGTCGGGTCTCGTCTTCTGCAACTCTGTGGTGGGCAACGAACACGTGGTCGGCTTCGCCGCCGTACCCGGGGCGGACGCCGAGCCGGTGGCCGACCCGAGCCGGGTCGGCGTGGTCGACCGGGCCGCCTCGCAGCTCGCCACCGACCTGCGCCGGCTGCTGCGGCAGCGGTCGCAGAACCCCGGCGGCTGGAACACGGACACGGACGGGGAACCGACACCGGACCCGGCGCCGGGGGAGGACTTCCCGACCCACGTGACCGGGTCGTCCACGCCCGACGGGGCCCTCACGGCGGCACTGCGCCCGGCGGGCCTGCACTACCTGAGCCACCACCGGATGGGTGAGCACGCGGCGGTCGACATCCTTGAGCACCCCGATCTGGAACCGTTCTTCAACCGGGGCATCACCGTGGCCGATCGGCGGGACCGCTACCAGCGCCTCGCCGGTGACCTGTCGCTGCTGGCCCTGCAGGTGGGTCGGGACCTGCGTCGGGCCGTCGCTGGGGACGTCACCAGGCTGGTCCTCGACGTGGAGATGGGCGCGATCTACTACTACCGGCTCTCTTCGGACGACTATCTGTTCGGCGTCACCCTCGACCAGGACCTGGTCTCCCGCGCGGACGAGGAGATGGCGACGGTGGCCCGACGACTCGCGGTGCCGGCCTGAATTGTCCGGGGGGATCGACGTGGTTCGTGATTGAGGTGGTTTCCCGCCGTCGGTATCGTCACCTCGGATCAATCAGGAGCGACGCGTCGGTTGGATGGCCGTGACCGTACTGGCGAGATCAGCGGCCGTGGTCGCCGCCGCCCTGGCCGGGTTGCTGGTGGCCTGGGCCGGCGACATCGACGGGCTCGAACGCGCCCCCGAGTACGTTCTGCTCGCGTCGGTCCTGCTGGCGGTGGGCCTGGTCGGGAGCACCCGGGACATCAGCCTCGCCGAGGTCCGTGCCCACCTGGGCACCGTGCTGCTGGCCGTCACGGTGGGCGTGGTCGCCAAGGCCGCGCTCATCGCCGGGGTGATGGTGCTGGCCTTCCGCGACCCCGCATTCCTGGTCCTCGGTGTGGCCGTCGCCCAGATCGACCCGCTCGCGGTGGCCGCCATGAGCCGTCCCGACCGCACCTCGGCCCGCGCCCGCTCCATCCTGTCGATCTGGGCGTCCTTCGACGACCCGATCACCGTGCTGCTCACCGTCTACGTCTCCGCGTTCGCCCTGGACCTCAGCGGAGGTGACGGGGGCGCGCTCGCCGGCGCGATCAGCGACCGTCCGCTGGAGCTCCTGGTCGACCTGTTCGCCAACATCGCCTTCGCGGCGGGCGCCTGGCTGCTGTGGCTGCTGCTGCGCGCCGCCGGCCTGCGGGAGGACGGGCCCCGCCCGGTGCGACCCCGGGTCCGGTCGGCGCTCAACTGGCTGGCCGTGGCGCTGCTGGTCGCGCTGGTTCTCTTCGCCGCCTGGCAGTTCCTCATGCTCGGCGTGGCGATCGCCGGGCTCTTCTTCCGACCTCGGCTCGGTCCGGTCGTCGGCCGGTCCACCCAGGCGGCGTACCTGGTCGCCACCTTCCTGCTCGGGCTGTTGCTCGTGCAGGGGGTGGACGTCGTCCCTGGGGTGGTGCTCGGCCTGGCGGCCGTGGCGGCCCAACTGGTGGTGTCGGTGCCGATCACCCGTGGCCTACCCACGTCCGACCGGCGCTACCTCGCCTGGGGGCAGCAGAACGGCATCACCGCGGTGATCCTCGCCCTCGTCCTCGAACGGGACTTCCCCGGCACGGTGGGGATCGTGGCGACGGCCATCGTGGTCATCAACGTCATCCACGCCCTGGCCACCGCGCTGCTCGACCGGCGTCGCCCCGGCGGCCCGGGAATGGTCGCGCCCTGGCCGGACGCCGACCCGACCGGGCCGCCCCGGATGCGTGAGGTCCCACCGGCCCGCACCCTGGAACCGGACCGTTGAGCCCGACCGGCGACGCTCAGCCGGCCAGCAGCAACTGACGGACCCGACCACCCAGCCCGTCGAAGACCGACCGCGCCTGCGACCAGGTACGCGACCGATCGGCCGAGTCTGCCCCGTCCTCACCACCCGCGCCGGGCGCGGCCAGCCCGCTCAGGGTGTCCAACTGGAACAGCGGCAGGTACTCGGCGATCCCGTCGTAGGTCTCGCAGAGCAGGTCCAACCGCTCCAGATCCGTCGGCTGAGGATTCGCGCGGTGGCCGTCGTACCACTGCTCGGCCCCTTCCCGGAACGCCTCTATCAACCGGCGGAGGACCACCGACGTACCGACCGCGCGCTGCACGTCCCGGGAGCGCAGCAGCGACCGCAGGGCCTGCCCGCCGTCGGCGCCAGCGACGGTCGCCACGCGGTGCGGGGCGAATGCGTCCCGCAGCCGCCGCTCGAAACCGGTGAGCTGGTCCAGTGCCGTGATGGCCTCGACGAAGACCCGGGCCACCCGCCCCGGCAGCGGGTACGTCGCCCCCGTCGCCGCGTCGTGCCGCTCCGGTACGACGCTCAGCCGTCCCGCCGGGCCGGCCAGGTCCTGGCGCAGCTCGCCCCGGATCTCGTCGAGCTGGTACGACAGCTGCTCGATGGAGCGCTGGGTGTTGCTCTGCTGCCGGTGGATCCGCTCGACCCGCTGCCGTACCGAGGTCAGGGCGTCCGCGCCGATCGCCTGCTCCAGCCGGCGCATCAGGGCCTTGACGCTGCCGGAGAGATCCTCGGCGAACGACTGCGGATCGTGGACGATCGGTTCGACGCTGAACGTGCCGGCGAGGTCCGCGGCGAACTCGGCGGGCAGGTGGCCGACGACGACGAGGACGACCTCGCTGTCCGGGACCGCCGCCCGGATCGCGACGACCCGCCGGTTGAGCTCGTCGACCTCCTCGGACTTGAGGACCGACTCGGTGAGCAGCACGCAGCAGCCGGCGTTGCGTTCCTCCAGGGGTATCCAGAAGTCCACCGGGAGGTCGCGCATCGACCCGACCAGATGGTCCCGCTGGTACGACCAGCCGTCCTGGGTGAGCACCCGCCGTACGTCGGCGGCGACGTCCTGCCGGTTGGCCAGGTCAAACTGGACCCGGACCACCTCACGGACCATGACGTGGGTGACCGGCGTACCGGCCTGGGCGGCGCGCTGGAAGAGGTGGTAGCAGAGCCGGATCACCCGCCGGGGCACCCCGTCAGCGAGGTTGGCCAGGTATTCGGTGGTCTCCACGGTGAACGGTGCGAGCCGCGCCTCACCGAGCGCCCGCAGTTGGGTCTGCCGGATGAAGGTGCGGACGTCCGCACCGCTCAGCGCCGACATCCGCACGATCGGCCCGATCCGCTGCCGCACGTCGGTGCTGAGCAGATGGAGCATGTCGGGCAGCCCGGCGATCACCAGGAAGGCCCCGGCGGACGTGAACACCCCGAGCAGCCGCTGTAGGCGGGCCATCGTCTCCTGCCCCGGCCGGCCGCCCGCGGTGAGGATCTTGTCCAGCTCGTCGAGGACCAGGACGAAACGTTCGTGCCGCCGGCCGTACAGCAGGGCCAGCACCCCCATCGCCTCGACGGCGGTGGCCTCCACGTCCGCGCTGGGGGTCACGCCGGCGGCGACCAGCGCCGGCCCCGGCGGGTGACCCGACAACCAGTCCCAGGCGGCCGCCTCGGTGGCCGGGTCGAGCAGCATCGCCAGCGCGGTGCCGAAGGCCGGGTCGGTGGTGACCTCCGCGAGCTCCTCGCGCAGCCGCAGGACGAGCAGATCCGTCGAGGTGGTGCGGCCCGCCGGGTCCGTCCGGTACCGGGTCAGCAGGTCGCGCACCACGTCGCGGGACAGCAGGGTGAGGAACCGCCGGTGCAGTGACAAGAACGTGTCGCCCGGCGCGTCCAGGTAGATCGCCCGCCCGGCGGCTCCGGTGACCCGCCGGGTGTGGGCGAGCAACTCGACAGCGAGGTGGGTCTTGCCGGTGCCGTAGTCACCGACGACGGCGACGACGGCACCGTCGCCGGTGCGCAGGTAGTCGTCGAGTTGGGCGGTCGCGTCGCGGATGGCAGCGGTGATCACCGTGCTGCCGCCCGTGCCGTCCTCCGTAACCCGGGCCACGGCGGTCGGTGAGAAGGGATTGACCGGGCCTACCGCCGGTGGACCTCCGAGTGCGTCCATCTCCCTGATCCTCCGGTAGCTCCGGCCTGGGCGCCAGGTGTCGGGGGACCCGAGGCCGACCCGCTCGTGCGCCCCCTCCGGCCCGTCTTGCAATCGTAGCCCTCGGTAGCCACCGGAGGGGACCGGTACGCAGCCGCAGACTGCGGCGCTCACCTGCAAAAAGGGCCGATCAGCCGGGGTGCCGCTGGTCCGGTCGGATCGACTGCGTCGAATACGATTCGGGATGGACCGATCCCGCCTGATCACCGGGAACGGTCCGGGCGGTCGGTGGGCACCCGGTCGCCGGCCGGCGACACTGGTGCGAAGACGGTCCCGCGGACGAGGGAGTTGGTCGATGACGGGTCCGGTCCCCGGTGCGTACCGCCCGGCCGGACGGTCACTGCGGGCGGTCTTCGCGGTGATCGGACTGCTCGCGCTGGTGCTCGGTTTCATCGGCTTCGAGCGGCTGCTGCGGGCCGAGCCGGACACCGGCCACGACCTGTACGACGTGATCTACTACGACCTCCAGCTCTTCGTGCTCGGCGCGGAGCCGCTGCAGGAGCCCGGCCCGTACCCGTGGCAGTTGCAGGTCGCCCGGTTCGCCGCCCCGCTGTTCACCCTCCTCGCGGTCGTGGAGGCCAGCCGGCTGCTGCTGGCGGCCGAGATCCGGCGACTGCGCGCCCGCCGGGCCAGGGGGCACGCCGTTGTCTGCGGCGACTCGCAGTTCGCCCACATGCTCGCCGACCGGCTATTCAGTGAGGGCGAGCGGGTGGTCGTGGTGCGCGCCGAGCCGTTCGGGCCACTGGAGTACCGCCGGCACCGCTACCTCGGGGTCACCGGCGACCCGACCAGCCCTGAGGTGCTGCGCGGCGCCGGCCTGCCGCACGCCCGCACGGTCTACGCCTGCACGGACGACGACGACCGCAACCATGCCATCGCCAACGCCGCGAGCCGGCTGATTCAGGACCGACGGCAGCCAGCCCGGGTCTACGTGCAGGTCCATGACCCCGAGATGTGCCTGTCGTTGCAGGCCCGACGACTGGGCGCCGCCGGCTCCAGTCGGCTGCGGCTGGACTACTTCCACGTCGACGACGTGGCCGCCCGGGCCCTGTACCGGCACCATCCCCTGCCCACGACGACGGGACGCCCGGTCCGGATCCTCATCGCTGGTCGGGGCAGCTTCCGTCGGGCCGCGCTCGTGGCCACCGCACGGCACTGGCAACTGCGCCAGACCGAAGCGCCGGCCGGTCGGCCCGTACCACCCCTGCACGTCGACCTGGTGGCCCCGGACGCGACCGCTGAGCTCGCGCTGGCGACCACCCGCCACCCCTTCCTGCCCACCGCCTGCGAGGTGCGGGCGTACGACCTGGACCTCGACGGTCTGGTCGACTCGGGAATGCTGCGCCGTGGCTACGACCGGCTCTACGTCTGCGCCGTGGACGAGCGCAACGGGCTTCAGTTGGCGCTGGACAACCCCGAACTCTGGCAGCGGGCGGAGAGCACGGTGTTCGTACCCGTGTACCGGCAGGCGGCGCTCGCCGCCGCGTTCCACGGCGACCGCCGGCACGACCTGCTCGACGAGGTGCACGGCCGGCTCCAGCTCTATCCGGTGCTGACCCGGGCCTGTGACGCCGAGTTGATCGCCGAGGACCTCACCGAACGGCTGGCCCGGCAGATCCACGACAAGTACCTCCAGTCGCAGGAGCGCGCCGGGGTGCGCCGGGGCGACACACCCGCCATGGTGGACTGGGCACGGCTTCCCGAGTCGCTACGCCGGGCCAACCGTGCCCACGTGCAGGACATCGCCGCCAAGCTGTTGAGCCTCGGCTGCGTGGTGGCGCCCCGGCATGGCCCCACCGCCGGGGCGGCGGACCCGGACGCCGTCCGGGCCATCGACGACCGGATCGACGAACTGGCTCAACTGGAACACGAACGGTGGTGCCGGGAACGGCGGGGGGAGGGCTGGGTGTACGGCGAGCCGCGGGACGACACCCGCCGCCGGCACCCCGCGCTACGACCGTGGGACGAGCTGCCGTGGGACGTCCAGGAGACGAACCGGGACGAGATCCGGGCGCTGCCGGAGGTGTTGTCCGACGCCGGGTTCGAGATGATCCGGCTGACCCCCGACCCGACCGGCCCGCCGGGGCCGCCCCGCCAGGCCGGTGGCCCGGAAGACTCCCCGCGCGCGTCGGGCGACGCCTCGGGGGAGAGGATTGTCTGATGACCTTGGACCCTGCGCCGGTCCGGGTGGGGATCACCGGGCACACCAACCTGACCCCCGCCACCGAGCGGCTCGTCTACGACGCGCTCCGTACCGAGCTGCGACGGATCAGCGAGCGGCCGGTGCGGGGCGTCACCTGCCTGGCCACCGGCGCCGACCAGATCTTCGCGCGGGCGGTGCTCGCCACCGGCGGCACGTACGAAGTGGTCCTGCCGGCCCCCGACTACCGTGATCGGGCGATTCCCGCGGCCGGCCGTGCCGCCTTCGACGAGCTGCTCGACCAGGCGGCCGAGGTCGTCCACACCGGATGCCGGCACTCCGGCACGGCGGCCTACGTGGCGGCGAACCGGGAGCTGCTCCGCCGGGTGCACCGGGTGGTGGCTGTCTGGGACGGGGAGACCGGCTGCCACGAGGCGGCGACCGACCGGACCGTGGGCTGGGCGCGGCAGCGCCACATCCCGACGACCGTGCTGTGGCCGCCCGGCGCACGGCGGACGTCGACCGCCGGTTGAGGCGGCACGACGGTCCGCAACCAGGGCCGCACGGTCGCCGCGCTGGTCCGGCTGGCCGTGCGCGACCAGCACGGCAAGCGGGACGACGGGCCCTCGCAACCGTCGGGCGGCGGGCCAGGACGCGGGCTGGTGCGTCACTTCTTCCTCATGACGGCCTCGCGCCAGATCAGACCCGCGATACTCGGCCGCACCTCGGTGGTGATCACCGCCATCGCCCGCCGGACGAAACGGTCGTCGGTCAACTGCGCCACCATGCTCGCCGCCAGATCCGCACGTGCCGTGAACAGGCCGTCCGCGACGTTCTCGGCCACGTGGTAGCGCGTGGCGGCCGGGTGGTCGAACAGCCCGGACGGCCGGACGATGGTCCAGTCCAGGTCGCTGTCGCGTACGAGCGACTCCATGCGACGCATGTCCTCGTGCGCGGTGCGGCCCACCCTGCGGTTGAACAGCGGATCCAGCACGTTGTTGAAGAAGAACTCGCCGGTCGGTCGCCACGTTGGATCCATGACGCTGGAGCTGACTGTGACAAGGCGCTTCACCCCGTGTCGGTGCATCGCGGCCACGATGTTCGCGTTGCCCCGCGAGTACACGGTGATCGGCCTCGGGGTGAGCGGGACACCCAGGCTGGACAGGACGGCATCGCTGCCGGCGACGGCCCGGTGGACGGCGTCCAGGTCCGCTACGTCGGCGCTGACGACGGCGAGGCCGGCGCGGGGCTGGACGTTGTGCGGGCGGCGGGTGACCGCGACGACCTCGTGGCCGGCGGCCAGGGCCTGCTCGATGATCTGGCGGCCGGTGGGGCCGGTGGCGCCAAAGACGACAGTGCGCATGTGCTCACTCCTCGTTGCGGGGTTGACGACGTTGACCGTGCCACCGGAGAGGCGCATTATTCAATCGTGTTGAATAAAACCCGGGGTCGACCTCGAGGCAACCCCGATACCAAGGCCCGCATCGCCGAGGCCGCGCGCGAGCTGTTCCTGAAGCACGGTTATCCGGGCACGACGGTCCGGGCGATCGCCGCGGCCGCTGACGTCGACTCGGCGCTCATCAGCTACCACTTCGGCTCCAAGCAGGGCCTCTTCAGCCAGTCGCTGAACCTGCTGTGCGTCGAGCCCGCCGCTCTCGACCAGGCCCTGCGGGGTGACCAGGCCGGCCTGGCCGACCGCCTGCTCGACTCGGTCACCGGCCTGTGGGACGCCACCGTGCCAGCCGAGAACCGGATGGCGGTGCAGGACGACGACACAATGCGCGCCCTGCGTGACTACCTGGACGGTGAGCTGCGCCTCCGCATCGCTGAATTTCTCGGCGGGCCCGACGCGACGCAACGCGCCACCGCCGCGGTCGGCGTGCTGGGTGGGCTGATCTTCACGCGGTACCTGAACCCGATCCGTTCGATCGGTGGGCTGTCCCCGGCCGACGTCCGGCGCGTCTTCGGGCCGGCGCTGCGGGCCGCCCTGCACGGCCGACCCCGTCGGTCGTGAGCCCGAGCGCACCACCTGATGAGGGCGTTTAGGGCTGTTACCGCACCTCGGCCGAGGGCCGCGGCCATGCTGCACACAGGGACAGCAGCCGCGACGGGAGGGTGCGGGCGGCGCCGGCCCGCAGCAGGGGTTTGAGCCCGGGGGGACTGGTCATGTCCAACGCCAGCCAGGCCGATGGCGGAACGGCGCGGTCCGGTTCCACGTCAGGCGCCGTACGGGTCGCCTTCGCGTTCTGGATCACGCTCGTGGGAACCACCGTGCCGACCCCGCTCTACCCGCTCTACGAGATGGAGTTCGGCTTCTCGTCGTTGACCGTGACCGTGATCTACGCGGTGTACGCGCTCGGCGTGGTCGTCGGTCTGCTGATCTTCGGCCGCCTCTCGGACCAGATCGGCCGTCGGCCGGTCATCCTCACCGCACTGGTCCTCTCCGTCGCCGCCGACGCCGTGTTCCTGGCCGCCGTGGACCTGGCGATGCTCGTCGTGGGCCGCGTGCTCGCCGGTCTCTCCGCCGCACTGGTCATCGGGGCGGCGACCGCGGCGCTGGCAGAGCTGATCAAGGATCCGCGGCATCCCAGGCGGGCGGCCACCGTGGCGATCTTCGCCAACCTGGGTGGTCTCGCCACCGGCACCCTGCTGGCCGGAATCGTGTCGGACGTGGCGCCCGAGCCGCTCCGGCTGCCGTGGGTCATCGTGCTGGTCCTGGCGGTGGTCGGGATCATCGCGATGATCGGGGTGCCGGAGACGGTGGCGCAACGTTCCCCGCTGACCCTGCGACCTCAGCGGTTACGCGTACCGCCGAACATCCGCGGCGACTTCGTCCGTTCCGCGACCACCGCCGGCGCGGGCTTCGCCGCACTCGGAGTGCTCACGGCGGTGAGCGGATTGTTTCTCGGCATGGTCCTGCACGAGGAGTCGCACACCCTGGCCGCGCTGGTGGTCTTCCTGGCCTTCGCCGGTGCCGCGTTCGGTCAGCTACTGACCCGTGTTCTGTCCTCACGTACCGCGCTGGCCTGCGCCTGCGCTGGCCTGATCGTGGCGGCCGGCCTGCTCGCGTTCAGCATGTGGATGGCGGTGCTGGTGACCCTGCTGATCGGCTCGACGATCACTGGTGTCGCGGCCGGGGTCGCGGTCGGCGACGGCATCACCACGATCACGATGAAGACCGCGCCGGAAGGCCAGGCCGAAGTGGTGTCGACCTTCTTCGCCATCCTGTTCGCCATGCTCGGCGTGCCGGCGGTCGGTGTCGGCCTGCTGATCCAGGTGACCGGTCTGCGGGCCGCTGCCGAGCTCTTCAGTGCGGTGGTGGCGGTGCTCGCGTTGGTCGTCCTGATCAGCCTGGTGCGGGGCGGCCCGGCCCGCGCCGGGGCGCGTCCCGGCGGCTGAGGCGGGCCCGGGTTTTGTCCACGATGACCGGGCGTTCGAGAGCCCTCCAAGGGTCTTGCGGCGGTCATCGTATACAACATACGCTCCCCGGAATCGCCCACTCGAGGAGCTCCCGATGACGAACCTCACCTTCAGGGAAACGAGCCTGCCCCGCCGCCGTCCGCTCCGGGCCGCCGTGGCCGCGGTCGCTGTCTTCTGCACGGTCATTGCCTGCTCACCGGTGTCGGACAGCGGGGACGCCCAGTCCGGCGACAACCAGTCGGCAGGCCAGGATTCCTTCGGTACGCCGGCAGACCCCGCTGCCGTGAAGCAGGGCGGCAAGCTGGTCATCGCCCTCTCCGCGGAGCCCGACGCCCTGGACCCGACGCTGTCGCGGAGCCTCTACTCCCGCTATGTCTTCCAGGCGATGTGCCAGAAGCTCTACGACGTGAACGAGCAGGCGCAGGTCGTACCCCAACTGGCGACCGCCCTGCCCACCACGAGCAGCGACGGCCGGACGGTGACCATCTCGCTGCGTCAGGGGGTGCGCTTCGGGGACGGCACGGCGTTCGACTCCGCCGCCGTGAAGGCCACCCTGCAGCGACACCTGACCAACGCCCGGTCGGCACGCAAGAGCGAACTGGGTCCCATCGACGGCGTCGACACCCCGGACGCGCACACCGTCGTGCTGCGGCTGAAGCAACCGTTCGCGCCCCTGCTCGGCGCCCTCGCCGACCGGGCCGGCATGATCATGAGCGCCAAGGCCCTGCAGAGCCTGGGCGACGACTTCGCCTCGGCGCCGGTCTGCGTCGGCCCCTTCAAGTTCGCCAAGCGGGTACCGCAGAACTCCATCGACGTCGTGAAGGACCCGAACTACTACGAGGCTGACAAGGTCCACCTCGACGCCATCTCGTGGCGCATCCTCAGCGACGCGAGCATCCGCGCTGCCAACCTGCGCTCCGGCGACGCCCAGGTCGCCGACAGCATCTCCACCCAGGACGTCGCCTCCCTGCGGCAGGACGCCGCGGTCTCCGTCCTGCAGTCGCAGTCCCTCGGCTACCAGGGCCTCACGATCAACATCGGCAATGTCGACGGCATCGGCACCCCGCCCAAGCCGATCAACCGCCCGCTCGCGCAGAACGCCAAGGTTCGGCAGGCCTTCGAGCACGCAATCGACCGGAAGGCGCTGGTCGACGCCGTCTTCAACGGCATCCACGCCGCCGCCTGCTCACCCATCTCTCCGGCCAGCACGTTCTCGTCGCCGGAGGCGCAGACCTGCCCGGCGCACGACCCCGCCAAGGCCAAGCAACTCCTCACCGAGGCAGGTGTGCAGACGCCGTACCCGGTGACGATGCTCGCGTCGAACACGCCCGACACGCTGCGCCTCGCGCAGGCGCTCCAGTCCATGGTCAAGGACGGCGGGTTCGACCTGAAGATCAACCCGGTGGAGTACTCGTCCCTTCTCGACGAGCAGGACCGCGGCAACTTCGAGCTGCTGCAACTGGGCTGGAGCGGGCGGATCGACCCGGACGCCAACATCACGAACTTCGTCGGCACCGGCGCGAGCCAGAACGTCGCCGGCTACAGCAACCCCCAGCTCGACACCCTGCTGACCCAGGCCCGGCAGTCCAACGACATCGAGGAGCGCAAGAAGCTGTACGGGCAGGCGGTCACGCTGCTCCAGCAGGACGACGCGCTGATCTACCTCTACCGGCAGCGGAACCTGACCGCCGTCAGCAAGCAGATCCAGGGCCTGCAGGTCTTCCCGGACGGCGTGATCCGCGCGGCCTTCGCCGGTTTCACCAAGTAGGTCGCCGTGGCCCGATATCTCCTCACCCGCGCCTGGCAGTCTGCGCTGACCCTGCTGTTGTCGACGATCGTGGTGTTCTTCGGTGTACGGGCGCTCCCCGGTGACCCCGCCCTGGCGCTGGCCGGGGAGGACCGGTCACCGGAGGCACTCGAGGCCATCCGTCGGCACTACGGGCTGGACCAGCCGCTGCCACTGCAGTTCGCGCAGTACGTGGAACGCATGGTGCAGGGCGACTTCGGGGTGTCGATCCGGACCGGTACGCCGGTCTCGTCGATGCTCACGACCGCCCTGCCGGTCACCGCCGAACTCTCCATCCTGGCGATCCTCATCGCCACGGCGCTCGGCGTCGGCGCCGGGGTGCTCGCGGCAGTACGCCGCGGGCGCCCGGCGGAGTGGCTGGCCAACGGGCTGGCCCTGATCGGCCTGTCGGTGCCGCACTTCTGGCTCGGGCTGCTCGCGATCCTCTACCTGTCCGTGGCGACCGGGCTGTTCCCCGCCTCCGGGTTCGTGCCGTTCCTTGAGGATCCCGTGGACAACCTGCACCACATCGTCCTGCCGGCCGTGATCCTCGGGACCGGCCTCGCCGCCATCATCATGCGACAGACCCGTTCGGCGATGCTGGACTCGCTCTCCTCCGACTACGTACGGACGGCGAAGGCGAAGGGCCTCCGACCGCGAGCCGTCATCACCCAGCACGCGCTGCGGAACAGCCTCATCGTGGTGGTGACCGTCGTGGGCCTGCAACTCGGGGGCCTGATCTCGGGGGCGGTCGTCACCGAACAGATCTTCGGGCTTCCGGGCTTCGGCAAAATGACCATCGACGCGGTGTTCCAGCGGGACTATCCGGTGATCCAGGCCGTCGTCCTGCTCACCGCCACGGCCTACATCGTGATCAATTTCTTCGTGGACCTGCTCTATTCGGTCATCGATCCACGGATCAGGGTGACGGGAGATCCGGCATGACCGTCCTCACCGTTCCGATGGCGGAGACCGGTTCCGGCAGCATCACCCGGCGCACCCGCGTTCTGCGCCGGTTGCGACGGAACCCGCTCGCCGTCGTGAGCTTCGTCGTGCTCGCCCTCGCCGCCGTCATCGCGTTGCTCTCGCCGTGGATCGCCCCGTACTCCGTCGACCAGACCGACTTCGCCCACACGTTCTCACCCCCCGGCACCCCCGGACACGTGCTCGGCACCGACGACCTGGGTCGCGACGTCCTGTCCCGGATCATGCTCGGGGCGCGGGCATCGCTGCAGGTGGGGCTCCTGGCGGTGGCCACCTCCCTGGTCATCGGTGTGCCGCTCGGGCTCGCGGCCGGTTACTTCCGCGCCTGGGACGCGGTGATCTCGCGCTTCACCGACCTGCTGCTCGCGTTCCCGTTCCTGATCATGGCGGTGGGGTTGGCGGCCATCCGGGGCGCCAGTCTCGGCAACGCCGCCGTGGCCATCGGCATCGCCCAGATCCCCGGGGTGATCCGGGTGGTGCGCTCGGACACGCTACGGCTCAAGTCGCTGGACTTCGTGGCCGCGGCCGTCGTGGACGGCGCCAGCGACCTGTGGGTGCTCGCCCGGCACATCCTGCCCAACGCGACGTCGGTGATCCTGGTGCAGGCCACGGTCGCGATCCCGGCGGCGATCCTGGGCGAGGCGGTGCTCTCGTTCCTCGGCCTCGGCATCCAACCCCCGGCCCCCAGCCTGGGCACCATGCTGGCCACCGCCCAGCAGTTCGCCTCCCGTGCCCCGTGGGCCGCCGTCCTCCCCGGTGTTGTGATCATGGGTCTGGCGCTGGCCTTCAACGTCTTCGGTGACGCCCTCCGGGACGCACTCGACCCGAAGGGAGACCGGCGATGACAACGGTCGAACGGGCCGGAAAGGCCGCCTCGGTCGACACACCCGTCCTGGAGATACGCGACCTCTCGGTTTCGTTCCCGACCGAGACCGGGACCGTCTCGGCGGTCGACAAGGTCAGTCTGGATCTCGCGCCCGGGGAGATCGTCGGGATGGTGGGCGAGTCGGGATGCGGAAAGAGCGTCACCGCGATGAGCATCGCGGGCCTGCTCCCGGAGAGCGCCCGGATCACCGGCTCGGCGCGGCTCAACGGCACCGAGCTGGTCGGCACCCGCGAGTCGGTGCTCCGCCGGGTACGCGGCAAGGAGATCGCCTACATCTTCCAGGAGCCGATGACGTCCCTCAATCCCGTGCTCACCGTCGGGCGTCAGATCGGGGAGGTGCTCCAGGTCCACGAACGGATGTCCCGACGGGCCGCCCGGGCACGCGCCGTCGAACTGCTGACGCTCGTCGGGATCCCGTCCGCCGCGAAACGAGTCGACAACTATCCGCATCAGCTCTCCGGAGGTATGCGCCAGCGCGTGATGATCGCGATGGCGGTGGCCTGCGGGCCGAAGGTGCTGGTGGCCGACGAACCGACCACCGCGCTGGACGTCACGGTCCAGGCCGGCATCCTCCAGGTGCTGCGGGACCTGCGCGACCGGCTCGGCACGAGCATCCTCATCATCACGCACGACCTCGGCGTGATCGCCGACATCGCCGACCGCGTCGTCGTCATGTACGCCGGGCGGGTGGTGGAGCGGGCACCGGTCACCGACCTGTTCGCGCACCCGTACCACCGCTACACCGCCGGGCTCCTGTCGGCGTCGCCGACACCGGGAAGGCACGCCGGCACCGACCGGCTGCAGGAGATCCCCGGCCTGGTGCCCGTCCTGTCGATCCAACCGGACGCGTGCACATTCGCCGACCGCTGCCCGGCAGCCGACACGCGGTGCCGCGACTCCGCCCCGCCCCTGGAGGCGGTGCGGGCCGGGGGCACGCTCGCCGCGACGGGCCACCTCGCGGCCTGTTGGCACCCCTGCCCGACCGCCCGCATGCAACCCGAGGAGGTGAACCGGTGACGCCAGAGCCGGACGCCCTGCAGGTCGAGGACCTGGTGATGCACTTCGGCCCGGTACGCGCCGTGGACGGGGTGTCCCTCACCATCGCGAAGGGCCGGGTCACGGCCCTGGTGGGGGAGAGCGGCTCCGGAAAGTCGACCGTGGGCCGCTGCGTGGTGCGGCTCGTGGAACCGACCGCCGGAGTGGTCAGGATCGCCGGGACGGATGTCACGCACCTGTCCCGGCGACAGCTACGCCCGCACCGCAGTGCGGTGTCGATCGTCTTCCAGGACCCCGCCGCCTCCCTGGACCCACGCATGCTGGTGGGGGAGGTCGTAGCCGAGCCGCTGCGGCTGTCCGGCCGGCGGATCCCGCGGCGCGACCGGGAGGCCCGGGTCGCCACCGAGCTTGAGCGGGTGGGCCTGCGCGCCGAGGTGGCACGCCGCTACCCCCATGAGCTCTCCGGCGGGCAACGCCAACGGGTCAGCATCGCCCGGGCACTGATCTCCGAGCCCAGGTTGCTCATCGCGGACGAACCCACCAGCGCGCTCGACGTGTCCGTGCAGGCGTCGGTGCTCAACCTCCTCGCCGACCTGCAACGGGACATCGGCTTCGCCTGCCTCTTCATCACCCACGACCTGTCCGCGGTCGAGTACCTGGCCGACGACATCGCCGTCATGTACCTGGGTCAGCTCGTCGAGAAGGGCTCGCGCGAGCGGATCTTCGCCCGGCCCGCCCACCCCTACACACAGGCGCTGCTGTCGGCCGCGCCGGTGGCCGACCCCGTCCGCCAACGGCAGCGTCAGCTGGTGCTGCTCGGCGACGACCTGCCGTCCGCGCTCGACCCGCCGTCCGGCTGCCGCTTCCGCACCCGGTGCCCGCTCGCGTTCGACAGGTGCGCGACGGAGGTACCGGCACAGGTGGCGATCGGTGACGGCATGGCCGCGTGCCACCTGGTCCAGCCGGACGGCACCGGGCCCGACGTCCGGGCCGCAGATACGAGTGAGGTGTTGTCATGACGTTCACCACCAGACCGACGCTCCAGGGCACCTTCGGCATGGTGTCCTCGACGCACTGGCTCGCCAGCCAGTCCGCCATGGGCATCCTCGAACGCGGCGGGAACGCCTTCGACGCCGCGGTCACCGCCGGGTTCGTGTTGCACGTCGTCGAACCACACCTCAACGGCCCCGGCGGCGAGGTGCCGGCCATCGTGGCGACCGCCCAGGACCCGAACCCGAAGGTGCTGTGCGGGCAGGGGCCGGCGCCGGCCGGTGCCACCATCGCGCACTTCCGGTCCCTCGGGATGGACCTCATCCCCGGATCCGGCCCGCTCGCGGCGGCCGTACCCGGCGCAGTGGACGCCTGGCTCCTCCTGCTGCGCGAGCACGGCACGCTCTCCCTTGAGGAGGTGCTGGAGCCGGCGATCGGCTACGCCGGTGCCGGCCACCCGCTGGTGGGCAGGGTCGGTGACACCGTGGCGGCCGTGCGGTCCCTGTTCGAGGAGCACTGGCCCACCTCCGCGCAGCTCTGGCTGCGCGACGGCAGGCCACCGGCGGCGGGGGAGATGTTTGCCAACCCGGCGTACGCGCGGACCCTGCGACGACTGGTCGAGGCCGGGCAGGCCGCCGGCACCGACCGGGAGGCACAGATCGAGGCCGCTCGTCGGGCCTGGAGTACGGGGTTCGTCGCCGAGGCGATCGACCAGTTCAGCAGGCAGCCGTTCCAGGACTCCAGCGGAAGTCCCCACGCCGGTCTCGTCACCGGCGCCGACCTGGCCGGCTACTCGGCGACCTGGGAGGAACCGGCCACCCTCGACTGGCACGGCTACTCGGTGGCGAAGACCGGTTTCTGGGGCCAGGGGCCGGTGCTGCTGGAGACGCTGTCCGTCCTCGACGCGCTCGACGACCCCGGCGCGTACGACCCGGCGACCGCGACCGGCATCCACGCCCAGGTCGAGGCGCTCAAGCTCGCCTTTGCCGACCGTGAGGCCTGGTTCGGCGACGGCGGCGACGTGCCCGCCAAGGCGCTGCTCTCCCGGGAGTACGCGCGGGAGCGGGCCGCCCTGATCGGCTCCCGAGCGTCAGCGGAGCTGCAGCCGGGGCGTCCCGACGGGGCGGAACCCCGCCTGCCGGCGCACGTCCGACCGGGTGCCGGGCGTCCGACCGCCCCGACGGATCCCACGACGGGGGAGCCGACGGTGCAGTCGGACGGGGTGACCCGCGGTGACACCTGCCATGTGGACGTGGTCGACCGCTGGGGCAACATGATCTCCGCTACCCCGAGTGGCGGCTGGTTGCAGAGTTCGCCCACCATTCCGGAGCTCGGCTTCCCGCTGGGCAGTCGGCTGCAGATGTTCTGGCTGGAGGAGGGCCTCGCCTCGTCCCTCGCCCCGGGTCGGCGACCGCGTACGACGTTGAGCCCGACCATGGTGCACCGTGACGGGGAGCCGGTACTGGCGTGCGGCACACCCGGCGGGGACCAGCAGGACCAGTGGCAGCTGCCGTTCCTGCTTCGGCATCTCGTCGGCGGCCAGTCCCTGCAGGAGGCCATCGACGCGCCCGCGTGGCACACCGTCAGCCTGCCGGGGTCGTTCTACCCGCGCGACATGGAGCCCGGCGTCCTGGTGGTGGAGGACCGGCTCGGCGAGGACACGCTGGCGGCGCTGCGGGCGTACGGGCACGAGGTGCGACTGTCCGACGCGTGGAGCCTCGGCCGGCTCTGCGCCGTGACCCGCGATCCGGACACGGGCGTGCTCGCCGCCGGAGCGAACCCCCGGGGCATGCAGGGCTACGCGTGCGGCCGTTAGTGGGCCGCTCCGTATCCGCCTTCGGCGTTCTCGTAGGCGGCCGCGGATGCGGCGTCGAGATGGTCGAGTGCGGCCCGCTCGGCGCGGTCGCCGTCACCTGACTCGATGGCGTCGACCAGTTGGATGTGCTCGGCCCACGAGTGTGGAGCGCGTTCCGCCGCACCCAGCCGGAAGACCCACTGGACATGGAGGTACAGCGACTTGGCGATCGACGACAGCCAGGGGTTTCCGCTGATCTGGAGGATGCGCAGGTGCAGGGCGCTGTTCAGCTCGGCGACCCGGGGCAGGTCATGCCGCTCGGTCGCCTCGCGGCCCTGGTCGAGCAGCGCGCGCAGGGCCGCCACGTCGGCCGCGCTCGCCCGCTCGGCCGCCAGCCGGGCGGCCAGTGTCTCCAGGCGCTCGCGGACGGCGAACATGTCCCCGATGGTCCCGCTGCTGGGCGAGGCGACGACTGCCCCACGGCGGGGGAGGATCACCACGAAGCCCTCCGCCTCCGCGACGCGCAACGCCTCGCGGACGGGGTTGCGGGAGACGCCGAAGTCCTCGGCCAACCGGTCCTCGGTCAGCCGCTCTCCGGGGAGGTAGTCGCCGTCGATGATGGCGGTCCGCAGTGCGGCGAGGACCTGGTCGCGTAGCGGTAGGTGTTGAGCGCCGAGCTTGTCCCGCAGGTCTTCAGCCAACCTGATCGCCTTTCCGTGATCTGTCGGGACAAAGTGTATACGAAGAACAATCTATGGAGGTGGCCGACAGTGTCGAGCACAGCGCCCCGCGTCATTCACCCCCGCGCCGCGGCGCAGGACAGCCAGCACCTCCTGCGGCGGCGGCAGGCCCTCGTCGTCGTGCTCACCTTCCTGACCGGAAGTGCCGACGCCATCGGCTTCCTCGCCCTCGGCGGAGCCTTCGCCAGCGTCATGACCGGCAACATGGTCCTCCTCGGACTCTCGGCGGGCCGGGGCGAGGCCGAGCTCGCCCTGACCTCCGGCTGCGCCATCGTCAGCTTCATCGTCGGCGTCCTCGCGGGCGCCCGCGTCGTCGGCTCGGCGCAGCCGGACGATCCCGTCTGGCCGCGACGGGTCACCTGGGCGCTCGTCCTGGAGCTCGTGGTGTTCGTCGTGTTCCTCGTCGTCTGGGAGATCAGCCTTCCCACCCACGACGAGCACGTCCATCTCGCGCTCCTGATGCTGTCGGCGGCGGCGCTGGGCGTGCAGAGCAGTGCGATCCAACGGTTCGGCGTACCGGGCCTGTCGTCCACGTACCTGACCGGGACCCTCACGAGTCTGATCGCCGGCGTCGCCGCGCGCAGCCCGTGGCGCAGCCTGTGGCCCAAGGCCCAGGTCCTGCTGGCCCTGATGACCGGCGCCGCGGTCGGTGCCCTGGTCGCCCTGCACCTACCGGTACTGGCGCCGGCGCTGCTGATCGTGCCGCTGGTGCTCGTCATCGCCGTGTCCTCGCGAATGAGGTCATAGCCGTCCACCGAGCGCGAACACGGGTCAGGCGCCACGGGCGAACAGGGCAAGGCGTACCCGATTGGGACTGTCGGTCTTCGTCATCAGGTTGGTGATGTGCGTCTTGACCGTGGTGACACCGATGTGGAGCCGGTCGGCGATCTCGGTGTTGGACAGGCCCTCGGCGACGAGGTTCAACACGTCCTGTTCGCGGGCGGTCAGTCCCTGCACCGGCCGCGGCGTTTCGGCACGGGCGTGCACCGCGCGCTGGACCAGGCGTTGCAGCACCTCCGGGCTGAACGGGCTGTCACCCACGGCGGCCCGGCGGATGCCGTCCAGCAGCTCGGCGGGGGGTGCGTCCTTGAGCAGAAACCCGCAGGCGCCAGCGGTCAGGGCGGGGTAGAGGTGGTCGTCGTCACCGAACGTGGTCAGCACCAGGACGCGGGTGGCGGGGCGGTCGGCGAGGATGCGGCTGGTCGCGGTGATCCCGTCGACACCGGGCATGCGCAGGTCCATCACGACGACGTCGGGGACGAGTCGCGCGGCGAGCGGGATCGCGTCGCGGCCACTGTCGGCCTCCCCGACAACCTCGATGTCGGGTTGGGCATCGCAGAGCATCCGCAGGCCCGCGCGGATGAGGTGCTGGTCGTCGACCAGCAGGACGCGGATCACGCCGCCTCCGGCGCGGGCGACCCGGCAGGTGCCTCGCGGTCCCGGGGCACCGACACGGCCGACGGTCCGGCGGCGGACGCGGCCGGCACGGCCGGGAGGACGGTACGCACCCGCCACCCCGTGTCGGTCGGGCCCGCCTCCAACTGGCCGCCGAGGACCTCGACGCGTTCGCGCATGCCGGTGATGCCGTGACCGCCACCGGGCGGCACCGCCGGCACCCCGCCGCGCCCGTTGTCCGACACCTCCCAGTGCACGGCCCCGTCCCGGACCGCAACCACCAGGCGTGCCAGCGCGGACGTCCCGGCGTGCTTGGCCACGTTGGTCAGCGCCTCCTGGGTCAGGCGTAGCACGGCCAGGCCGCGCACCGCGTCGAGCGAACCGATCGCCGGGTCGAACTCGGCCTCCACGGTGACGCCGGCCTGGCGGGCCCGGTCGACGGTCGCACCGAGCGCCGCTGGCAGCGCCGACGGCTCGATCGCGGTCAGCGCGGCGTCACCGCGTACCCCATCGGGGTTGCGCAGGACCGCGACCAGCCGGCGCAGCTCCGCCAGGGCGGCGGTCCCCGTGCCGTGTACGTCGTCGAACACCTGGCCCACCCGGGGGTCCAGGTCGGTGAGGACGTGCCGGGCCACGCCGACCCGCAGCACCATCGACGCCACGTGGTGCGCGACGACGTCGTGCAGCTCGCGGGCGATGGCGCTCCGCTCGTCGGCACGCGCGGCGCGGCTCTCCGACTCGTGCCGGCGCTGCTCGGCCGCAGCCCGCTCCACGGCCTGCCGGCTGAGCTCCCGGTTGGTCCGGATGACCAGACCGAGCAGCAGCGGTACGCCGACCTCCGGGGTCAGCCCGACGAGGCCGGAGGCGACCCGGCCGAGCGGGTCACCGATCGAGTCGGTCAGATCGACCACGGCCAGCAGCGTGGCGGCGAGCCAGATGGTGCGTCCTCGACGCACCCGCATGGTCACTTCCAGCAACGCCCAACTGGCGCCCACCTGGTTGATCGTGAAGTTGTCGATCAACGGGATCGCGATCGCCAGCAGCCCGGCCTGCACCACCAGATTGGCCAGCGGTCGACGGTGCAATACCAGCGCCACGGCGAACGCGACCACCGCGAGGACCCACTGCGTGACCGTCGGCGTCGGCCCGGCCCGGGTGCCGAAGGCCAGGTAGCACACCCCGCTGAGGTCGAGCAGCACCATCCGCACGAGTGTGTTCCGCATGTCGAACAGCCGTCCCGCCCACCCCACGGGGGTCAGCCTAGGGGCTGCGGCGCTGGGGCGACGACCGCCGACCGTGGCCACCTGGCCCGGACCCCGAGGTAGGCGGCCAGGCCGAGCGGCCCGAGCAGGATCGTCAGCACCAGCACCGGAGCCATGACCAGCGCCGGTACCCCCCGTTCCCGGCTGTCCAGCCAGGCCCACCGCCCGACGAACAGGTCGAACGCGATCATGTGCGCCCAGCCCGCCGCCGCGCCGTCCGAGGTGCCGAGCAGATCCCGCACGCCGTCCAGGGTCGGCGACGTCACGGCCGGCAGCACCTCTGCGAAGGCCGGGATCACCAGCAGGCCGTAGATCACCACGACCGGCAGCACGATCAGCGGCGAGGAGATGATCCGGGCGGTCCACGACCAGCGCGGTAGCAGGATCATCAGCGCCCAGAACGGCGCGGCCACCGCGAACGTCAGGGTGAACAGCGTCGCGGTCATGCGGCCAGCGCCAGTTCCGGGCCGCGCCGACGAGCCACCACCAGGCCGGTGGCGGTCGCGGTCACGACCACCAGGGCCGCGACGGCGGCCAGCGTGAGCGCATCCGGACGTAGCAGCGGCTGACCGCGCAGGGCCTGCCAGGTCAACAACACCGTGAGTACGCCGTACGCCGCGCCCGCCACGACCACCAGCCGTGCCCGGGTGCGCTCGTCCAGCCGCGTGCCAAGGAACCGGCTCAGCAGGATCGCCAGGATCGGCAGCGCCTGGAGGGCGTGCAGCCCCACGAAGTGACCGATCCGCAGATCGCCACCGGTGGTGCTCCAGCCGACCAGTGGCAGCCCCGCCCCGCCGTCCGTGACCCCGACGCTGTGCGCCCCGCTGATCCCCTCGATCCCCGGATCCTGGGCGGGCAGCACCATCGGTACCGCCGCCAGCATGCCCAGCAGGGACAGGCCGAGCCCCCACCCGACCGCGCGGGCGGCGATCCGATCGGGGATCCGCCGTTGCAACACCACGATCCCGATGACGAAGTGTGCGAAGAACAGCACCATGATCGACGCACCCATCACGCCGAACAGGGCGGCGTTCAGCGGGGTCGTGTCGTTGAAGTGGCTGGTCGTACCGCGGATGACCTGCCCGACGATCACCACCATCTCGATCACCGATGTCGCGACGATGACCGTGGCCGCCCACTCGGCGATCCGGCTGCGGCGCGGCAGCAGCGACAGCATCCAGGCGAGGGTCGTGCCGTACACCACGAAGGACACGGCGAACTTGAACGGCTTGAGCCAGATCGGCACTCCGGTGAGGACGCGCGAGTCGACGAGCATCCCGACCGCGGAGACGACGGCGAGCACCGCCATGGCGTAGACGAAAACCATCAGTGGGCGGTGCCAGTGTGCCGCCCGGCGCAGAGCGATAGTCATGCCTGTAGATGCTCCTGGCCGGGCCTCGTGGTCGCGTCCGACCGCGAGCCCCGGTTGCGGCCGGAGGTCGGAGCGCCGCCTCCTCCCTGGGTAGGAGACGAAACGAGGTCGTGGCCCCTCGTCTGTGCTGGCACAATGGCCGGCCTGTCCACGGGATCGGAAGTGGCCATGGCGATCAACGAGGACCGGATCCAGCCCAACGAGACCATCGTGCCGCTGCTGCACTGCGTGTCGCCGGAGGCGACCCTGGCGTTCTGGCGTGCGCTCGGGTTCGACGTGCACTACGAGCAGACCAAGCCGTACGTCTACCTGGCCTTCGGGTGGAGTGGTATCCACCTGCACTACGATCGCGCGCCGAGCGACCTGGACCCGACGGCGGAGACCAGCGGCGGCTGCCTGGTGATGGTCGACGCGGTCGCGGCGTACCACGCGGCGTTCACCGAGGCGATGCGCCGCACCTACGGCAAGGTGCTCGCCAAGGGACTGCCCAGGATCACCCGGTACCGCGCCGGCGCGTCCCGGTTCGGCATCGTCGACCCGTCGGGCAACACCATCACCTTCATCCAGCGAGACGAGCCGGCGGTGGAGTACGGCGGTTCGAAGGAGTTGCAGGGGCTGGCCCGGGTGCTCGACAACGCCCGGATCCTGCGGGAGTTCAAGATGGACGACCGGGCGGCGTTCCGGGCACTCAACTCGGGGCTGCGCCGGCACGGCGACGACGCGCCGGCGGTCGAACAGGCTTTGGCGCTCGCCGGGCTGATCGAGCTGTCGATCGCGCTGGATGAGCCCGAGCGTGTGCCCGACTGGGGGAGCCGCCTCCAGGCGCTGACGTTGACCGAGCAGGAGCGTACGCAGGTGGAGAAGGCCGTCGCCGATCCCACCGTGCTCGGGCCGTGGCTGCCCGACGCGGGCTGACGTCCGTCGGCGATATTCGTTTCGGTCGGGTCGGCGCAGGGAATTCTCGGGCCGGACGAGGAGGTGATGATGAGCCACTACACGCCGCTACCGACCGCCAGAGCGCGAAGGCTGCTTGCGCTGACCCTGCCGTTGCTCGGCACCGTCGCGCTGACCGCCGCCTGCACCGTTGGCGAGGACCGGACCGCTCCGGCCCCGTCGACCGCCCCACCGTCGACCGCGTCCGCAGCGACAGGCCAGGTGGGCCAACCCTCTCCGAGCGCGAGCACCCCGGTGACCATCCCGACGTCGGCCTTCGGTGAACTGCCACCCGAATTGCGGAAGTCCCCGCGGCGGGCGACGCCCGTCGCGGACGCCCTCCCGACGCTGTGCGGCAACGAGTTCGGCACCGGAGGCCGACAGGTCACCGCGAGCGCCTCGATGACGCTCACCTACAAGACGGCCGGGGAACCAGCCAGCAACGTGCCGCAAGGCATGATCCATCAGACCATCTTCACCTTTGACGGCGACGGCGCTTCGGCCTACATGCGACGACTCCTCGGTGCTGTTCGAGCGTGTCCCTCCTACGACCAGGGTGGAAACCCCGTCAAGGTCGAGAGCCGGGCCCTGCCCGGCGTCGGGGACGAGGCGTTGCTGCTGACCCGGAGGTGGGCCGAGGAGAGCCTGAACGGCGAACGCACCGGCCGCGACGCGTCCAGCCAGATCGCCGTGGCACGTGTCGACGGAGCAGTGACCGTGTTCCATGACCAGGGCTGGGAGGGCACCAGCGGCAACGCCGCCATCCTGGACCGAGTCGTGCGCGACGGCGTACAGACCATCGACACCTGGCAGCGGTAGCCCGGTCTTTATGCTACGAGAGAGCCGGGGACTGGATGGCGCGGTGGTACCGGTCGGCAGTCTGCCGGAGATGTTCGGCAAGCTCCGGTGCATCCTCGATACGGAAGTCGACGTCGAGAGCACCGAGGAGAAAGACCATTCCGCGGACGTTCTCGGCGCCGAAATAGAAGCGACACCTGTGCTCATCGATGGGTTCGATTCGTCCGTAGGTTGCGGCGTCCCGAGCCGCGTCCGATGTGGCCGGCGTGTGTAGCTCGACGATGGCCTGGTATGGCCAGATCTGAGCAACTCCGCGCGCGACGTACGCCGCTGCGTCGCCGCCGGGAATTTCGCGGGGCGTGAAGCGTGGCCCAGTGGAGGCCGCAGGTTGCATCCGGTCCACCCGGAAGGTGCGCCAGTCGTGGCGCTGGAGATCCCAGGCGACCAGGTACCAGCGGGGGCCCCAGGTGACGAGTTGGTGTGGCTCGGTGATCCGGGCGCTGGTGGTGCCGCCGTGGCCGGAGTAGTCGAACCGCAGAACCTGCCGGTCACGGCACGCCGTGCCGATGGCGGTGAGGACCTCGGTGTCCACCGTTGGCCGGGAGCCGGGAGGTCGGACCGTGGACAGTTGCAGGGCGTTGACCTGGTGCTGTAGCCGTGAGGGTAGGACTTGTTCGAGTTTCACGAGGGCACGTAGTGCCGTCTCGCCGATGTCAGACACGCTGCTGGACGCCGCGGTGCGCAGCGCGATGGCGATGGCGACCGCCTCGCCGTCGTCGAGGAGAAGCGGGGGAAGTTGGGCGCCGGCACCGAGCCGGTAACCGCCCGCGATGCCCTTGCTCGCGTGCACCGGGTAGTCGAGATCGCGCAGCTTGTCGACGTCGCGGCGGACCGTGCGGGTAGTCACTCCGAGCCGGTCGGCGAGGTCCTGGCCGGACCAGTCACGGCGGGTCTGCAGCAGTGTCAGCAGTCGGAGCAGTCGGGCGGAGGTCTCCTTCACCATTTCAGTCTGCCACGACTATAGGACCGAAGCTGTCCGCTAGTGTTGTTAGCGTTTCCGCATGAGCAGAACGATCACTCCATACCGGATCGACGTCCCCCAGTCCGACCTTGATGACCTGCGTGCCCGGCTGTCGGCCGTGCGCTGGCCGAGCGAACTGCCCGGCGTCGGCTGGAGCCGTGGCGTTCCGCTGGACTACCTGAAGGAGTTGGCCGCCTACTGGCGTACCTCCTACGACTGGCGCAAGCACGAGGCCAAGCTGAACGAGATCCCGCAGTTCACCACCGAGATCGACGGGGAGAACGTCCACTTCCTGCACGTTCGCTCGCCCGAACCGGACGCGATGCCGCTGATCCTCACCCATGGCTGGCCGGGCTCGGTCGTGGAGTTCCTGAAAGTCGTCGGTCCGCTGACCGACCCGGCCGCGCACGGCGGCGACCCCGCAGACGCCTTCCACCTCGTCATTCCCTCGATGCCCGGGTTCGGGTTCTCCGGGCCGACCCGGCAGACCGGCTGGAACACCGGGCGAGTAGCTGGGGCCTGGGCCGAGTTGATGAGCACGCTGGGCTACGAGCGCTACGGCGCCCAAGGCGGCGACCTGGGCGCGCTGGTCGCCCCGGAACTGGGCCGGGCCACCGATCGGGTCGTCGGCGTGCACGTCAACGCGGCCACGTTCGGGTTCATCCCGTTCGGGACGGTGTCCGACGAGGAACGGGCCACCCTCACCGACGCGGAGCAGGCCCGGCTGGGACGACTCAAGAACTTCACCGACGACGAGAGCGGCTACTTCAAGATCCAGGCCACTCGGCCGCAGACCCTGGCGTACGGCCTGCACGACTCGCCGGTCGGGCAGCTCGCCTGGATTGTCGAGAAGTTCAAGGAGTGGACCTACCCCGCGACTGACCTGCCCGAGACGGCCGTCGACCGGGACCTGATGCTCACCAACGTGATGCTCTACTGGCTAACGGGCACCGCAGGTTCAGCCGCCCACCTGTACTACGAGAACATGCACTCCAGCACCTGGCACACCACACCCGCCACCACGCCGACCGGTGTGGCCGTGTTCGCCCAGGACATCGCGATCCGCCGGTACGCCGAGCCCGGCAACAACATCACCCACTGGTCGGAGTTCGACCGTGGTGGCCACTTCGCCGCCATGGAAGCCCCCGACCTCCTGACCGCGGACGTGCGCACGTTCTTCCGCTCGTTCCGTTAGCCAGTGGGCCCGCCACTGACAGCTTGCTCGGCCGTGCTGGCAGCGTTGGTCACCGGTGCCTACTCTCGCAGCCATGGGAGCAATCAAGCCGTGGCACCTGTTCCTCCTCACCCTCTGCTGTCTCCTTCCAACCGCGGCGGCAATCGTCGGTGGAGTCTGGGCAGCGCGTCGACGCGGCACCCGTCGCTGAACGCTCGATGAGGTGAGCGAGAGGCTGATCCGGCGGCGGGGCACGTCCAGCCCCGCCGCGCGGATCAGAAGGGCCACAGGTCGCGGGATCCGGCCTCGATGAGTGGGATCATCGCGAACGCGGCGTCGGACAGGCCGCCGAAGGTGTGCCGGTTGCCAACGGTTGGCGTGTGCCCGACCCGGTACCCGGCCAGATTCCAGGTGTACACCGGCACCTCAGCGGGCACCGCTGCGGCGACGTCGGTGGCCCCGTGCCAGTGGGCCTGCTCATCGGTGAGGATGACCACCCGGTCGTGCCGATCGTAGTGCTGCCGTACCGCCTTCTCGGTGTCGGTTCCCATGCCGTAGAAGTAGCCGCCGTCCTTGAACCGGCGCACCGCCGCCAGTACCGACTCGCCCGCCACCGCCGGGAACACCCGGCTGGCATGGGAGAACGACACCACCGTTGCCGCCTGTGCTCGGGCGGCCAGCGCGAGGCCGAACACCGTGGCGGCGTCCCAGCAGCGCAGTGAGCCGTCCTTGCTGAACGAGCTCTGCATCGAACCGGAGGTGTCGATGAGGATCAGGGTCCGTCGGTCCAGGGCGGGCACGTTCACCAGGGCGTGCTGCAACGCCTTCTCCAGCGGGTACGCCCACCGCAGGCTCGGTGTCGCGTTGTACGCCGACAGGAAGCGCATCGGCAGCACGCGCGAGGCGGAGACCTCGCCCGGGTCGGAGAGCTTGGCCGCTACCGTGTCCGCGACGGCGTCGCTGACTCCGGCCTGGTCGAAGTTGCGCAGGTTACGCAGCAGCGCCAGATAGCCCATGTTCGGGATGATCGACTCCCACGCCGCGGCGTCCATCGCGCTCTGTCGCCAGCCGGCCAGAGCCTCCCACGTCATACCGGCCGCGCCCAGCTCCGCCGGATCGGTGACCTCCCTGCGCTGCGCGACCGGCAACGCCATGAGCGCGTCCCGCGCCGCCAGCATCCGGAGCGACGCCGGCAGCGGGTTGTCCCGCTGGTGCCGCCGATCCAGCGCGTGCCGGAACAGGTCACCCTGCCGCTCGTCCTTCGCGGTGGGGTGGGTCAGGTCGATGACGTCACCGAACCGCACCGGGCTGCCGACGGAGTCGTACTTGAGTAGGCTCCGCTCGGTGTACAGGCGGACCGCCGCGTCGGCGATGCCCCGCTTCACCGGCTTGGGCAACGCCCGGCCGTGGCGACCCAGCCAGTACGCCAGAGCCTCGCCCGGCTCGTCCGCACGCTGCAACGCGGCGTCCACGACCGCCCGCGACCCCGGCATCTCCCCGGCGACCTGGGCGCGGGCACCTTCCAGTGCCGCCACCACGGACGCCGAGCGCATCATCGCGCCGGAGCGCAGCCACGGCACGAAACGGGCGAACCAGTCGGGGTCGGTGACGGCGACGGCGGCGACCAGGTCTCGGAAGCGGGCATCCCGGTCGGTGGCGCCCTCGTAGAAGGTGTCCTCTCCGACCATGTTCGACACACCGAGCAGGAACAGCTCGATGCGCGGCTCACGGGTGAAGCCTGGCGCGCCCTCGGCGGTCACCGGCCGGTGTCGGCTCTTGCGCAGCTTGATGTTGAACTTGGCCATGACGTCCCCCACGTCAGTCGGCCGGGAAGGCGCCACCGCACCACACACCCGAGATCAGAATCGGCCACGGACTAGTCCGCCGTTCTGTCCGTTGAACCATCCACCCGAAGGTGTCGGGGGACTCGAACCCCCATCTGCGGAACCCTGAAGTAACCGTTGCCTGCGCACCGGGTGTGTGGTGTGGTCGCGCTTCCCGAGATCGAGGTCGGCGACGGATGGTCCTTCACCGGGGTCCGAACCCCTTCAGATGTAACCGTCACCTGCGCACCGGGAAGTGCGGTCATGACCGTAGCGGTGGCGCCGACGCCCGGGCAACGGAGTTTGCGATCTTGTGATCGGTAGCGAGTGGTCACGCCGCACACCCGAGATCAAAAGTGGACACGGTTTCGCGGGTTCGAACCGCGGGGCCCTTGCAGGGCCTGCACCATGGAAGTAGCCGTGTCCGTCGCACCGGGCGTGCGGCGTGAGCGCGCCTCCCGAGATCGAAGCG
The DNA here is from genome assembly GCF_042897975.1 of Micromonospora sp. NPDC000668. NCBI lineage: Bacteria > Bacillati > Actinomycetota > Actinomycetes > Micromonosporales > Micromonosporaceae > Micromonospora > Micromonospora sp. NPDC000668. The sequence continues at coordinate 480,885 of NZ_JBIAYP010000001.1, read as the reverse complement.
GCGACGGCGACCGGCCCTTGCGGGCCAAGGTGACCTGGGCCGCTGGTCGACGCCACCCGAAGTGGCGGTGGGATTCGAACCCACGTCTCCCCGTTGAGAGCGGAAGTAGCCGTTACCTGCGCACCGGGAGGTGCCCCACGACGGTAGGCCCGCACCCCCGAGCCAGCAAGCCGATTCCGTACGTCCACGACCCTAGACGGCCGCCGCCGGGTCCAGACGTGTTCGCTCCCCCCACCGGACGACCGCCGGGGCGGCCAGCCCGACCGCGACGAAGATTCCGCCCATCAGCAACCAGCCGGGGGCGCCCCAGGCGACGCAGAGCAGGCCCAGGATGGAGGGGGCGGCGACGTTCGCCAGGCCCGTGCCGAGCACGGAGACTCCGGTGTACTGCCCCTGGGCGTGCGGAGGCGCGAGTCGGAACTGCAACTCGAGCGAGCCCGCCGCGTGCCACAGCTCGCCGACGGTGTGCACGGCGACTCCGAGCGTCATCACCGTGACCGCGAGCCATCCGGGCATCGTCGACGTGGCGGCGATCAGGGCCATCCCGACCAGGAACGCCAACCCGGAACGGCGCATGGCTCGACCTGCCGCTGGACTGGTGTCGATTCCCCGGCTCGCTCTGACCTGGAGCGCCGCCACGAGGGCGGTGTTTACCAGCACGGCCACCCCGATGAACCAGCGTGGCGCGTCGGTCTGCAAGATGATCCACAACGGCAGCGCGAAGACCAGTACCTGGCCCTGAATTCCCATGATGGCGTCGAGCACGGTGACTGCCATGTAGGGCTTGTCCTTCAGTGCGATCCAGCGCCCGGTCAGGTGGGGCACCGGGATCGGTGGCAGTGAGGGCAGCCGGGTGATGATGCCGGCGCATGCCACGAAACTGATGGCGTTGCCGACGACCAGGGCCAGGTAAGCCGCGCGGGTGTCCAGTTGCACCGCGGCACCGGCGGCGAGGGCACCGCAGCATCCGGCGAGGTTGGCGACCGAACGAAGATAGGCCCGGTACTGGGCCAGGTTTGTGCCGCCGAAACCACGCACGAGCGGACCGCGGGACGCCCCGCCGGCTGAGTGGGCGAGCTGGGTCAGACAGATCACGACGACGAACAGCCAGAACGTGTGGACGAAGGCGAGTGTGGCCATGGTGGCGGCTCGGATGATCAGAGTCAGCAGATAGATCTCGCGCGGGCCCCGCCGATCGGCAAGGTGCCCGATCGGGATCCCGGCGAGCAGCCCGACGAGGGCCGCGATGCCCATGCCCAGGGCGACCTGCGCGAGGGGGAGCCCGACCGAGCGGGTGAAGAAGAGCACGGCGCTGGCCATGAAGATGCCACTTCCGAGCATGTTGACGAAGGTCGCGAAGGCCAGGACGCGGCGAGGGCCGTGAGCGGGGATGAGTCCTCGGGCAACGAGCCATGATCTGTTCGGCGGCGGGATGGGAATGGACGTCGTCTCTGTCGGCAAATGACGGGCCTCTCGTCGACCATCGTGGGCTCGTGGCAGGGCTGCACCCTGCCGGGCGCCGTTACTCGAGGGTGGCCAACTCGTCCGGCGACATGCTCAGCGCACCGGCGGCCAGGTTCTCGACCAGGTGATCGGGGTTGCCGGTGCCGGGGATGGCCAGCAGGTGCGGCCCGCGACTGAGGGTCCACGCGATCCGCACCTGTGCCGGCGTCGCGCCGTGCGTGCGTGCGATGGCCTCCACCGCCGCGTTGGCGGCCACGCCGCCGGCCTCACGTTTGTCGCCGGCGATGGCGAAGAACGGCACGAACGCGACACCCTGTTCGCCGCAGGCGCGCACGAACTGGTCGTGGATGCGGCGGGTGTCGACGCCGTACGGGTTCTGCACGCAGACCACCGGGGCGATCGCCTGCGCCTGCGCGAGATGCTGCGGGCGAATGTTCGCCAGGCCGAGATGCCGGATGAGTCCGGCGTCACGCAGGTCGGCCAGCGCGCCGAAGTGCTCCGCGACGGAGTCCAGCCCGTGCTGGCGCAGGTTCACGACATCGAGATGGTCGCGACCGAGCTGGCGCAGATTCTCCTCGACCTGCCCGCGCAGCTGGTCCGGCCGGGCCAGCGGCAGCCATTCCCCCGAGGGGTCGCGGCCCGGCCCGACCTTCGTGGTGATGACCAGGTCATCGGCGTACGGCGACAGTGCCGTGTTGATCAACTCGTTCGCCGACCGGAGCGGAGTGAAGTAGAACGCCGCTGTGTCGATGTGGTTCACGCCGAGCTCGATCGCCCGGCGCAGCACGCCGATGACCCGAGCGCGGTCGCTCGCCGCGCCGCCGTTGCCCGTCAGGCGCATCGCGCCGAATCCGATCCGGTTGACGGTCAGGTCTCCGAGGGAATAGGTGCCGGCGGATCTCGCAGTGATCATGTTGGTGGGCATTGGACGAACCTAGCCACCATTGCTGACCTGGGCAGTCGGTCGTCTGCCCGATACCGCTCGCGCAAGATCACTGTTAGTTTATTCATTGTGGGACGCAGTCCGACCGGCCAGTGAGGCGACCGCCCGCAGCGACCGGCCATCCACCTTCGACCCCACGATCTACCAGCGTCGGCACACCGTCGAATGCGGAGTCAACAGGCTCAAAAAGCGCGTTCCCGCCGCCGTGGACCAGGCCTGAGACGCTGTGAAGCGCCGCCACTGGTTCGGGTGAACCGATGCTGGCGGAGGGGCAGCTCAGCGGGAGATGATCGTGGTTCGTCTCCATGGAGAGCCGAACCACGCGATCGGGCGGGGAGGTGGGTGACGCCGATGACCCCGACGCAGCTGCGCGCGTACGTCGCCGTGGTCCGGCTGGGGTCCGTCAAGCAGGCCGCCGCGGAGCTTCAGGTCTCCGAGTCGGCCGTGTCACTTCACGTCGCACAGCTACGCAAGGAGTTCGGGGACAAGCTGTTCACCAAGACCGCGGCGGGGCTCGCGTTCACCCCCGGCGGGCTCCGGCTGGCCAGCCGCGCGGCGGAGCTGCTGGGCCTACAGGACCGCACGATGCTTGAGGTGAGCGGCGCGAAGCGCGGCCGGCGGCTGCTGCGGGTGGCCGCGTCCAGCCTGTTCGCCGAGTTCGCCGCGCCGGGGCTGATCGAGCTGTTCGCGAAGCGGGCCGCCGACCTCGATGTCGAGTTGAGCGTGGGCGACCCGGGCGCGTTCGAGTCGCTGCTGCTGACCCGCGCCGCGGACATCGCGATCGGGCCGCAGCCGCCGGTCGTCGATCAGGCGATCGCCTGCCGGCCGATGATGAACTACCGGCTCGTGCTCGTCGCCGGCCCGGACCATCCGCTCGCCGGCGTGCCGGCGTCCCCTGGGCAGTTGCGGGAGCAGACCTGGCTGCTCGGGCCGTCGGCGGCCACCGACCTGGGTGCGGTCCCGGCGATGCTGCGTCGGCTGGCGGTGCCCGACGACCGGCAGCAGATCTTCCAGAGCCACGCGGCGGCGCTGGGCGAGGCAAAGCGGGGCCGGGGCGTCTCACCGGCGCTCGCGTTCACCGTCGCGCCGGATCTCCGCGAGGGTCAACTCAAGCAGGTGGTGGGGCCGCACGCGACTGTCGAGGCGGTGTGGCACTCGCAGGTGCTCGCCAACCCAGGCCCGCTGTCGGCTGCCAACGAGCTGTGGCGGTTCTCGTCGACCCCGCGGGCGATTCAGGCGATGATGCGCGGCGCGGGCGTCAACGTCGGCCACTTCAAGCCGTCGGTGCACGTGACGCTCTGGAGCTGACGGGCGGCGACCAGCAGGTCCTGGAACGTGCCGGCCGGCAGCAGCCGGTCGCAGTAGGGGAGCGCGGCGGCCATGCCCGCCGCCCGAGGAGCGAAGCCGGGGGCGCCGGCACGTGGATTCAACCAGACGATCCGGTACGCGCGGCGGCGCAGCCGGGCCATCACGGCGGCCAACTCGTCGGGCGGGTCGCTGTCCCAGCCATCCGAGCCGATCACCACCACGGCCCCGCGTACGACGTCGGCGTGATGGGAGGTGAGCAGGGCGCGCAGGTTCGTGGCGATCCGGGTACCGCCGTACCGGTCGGTCACGGCGGCGCTGGCCTGCGCGACGGCCTCGGCGGCCGAGGTGTGTCGCAGCACCACCGTGAGCCGGGTCAGTCTCGTGGCGAACGCGAACACCTCCGCGTCGGCGACCACCGCGAACGCCCGCATCAGGTGCAGATACGCGGTCGCCTGCGCCCGCATCGACTCGCTGACGTCGCAGAGCAGCACGACCCGGCGGGGGCGCCGCACCGGCCGCTCGCGGACGATCTCGACGGGTTCCCATCCGGTGCGCCGAGCACGGGCGATGGTCGGCCGCAGTGCGATTCGCGGTCCGGCCGAGCCGACGGAGTGCCGCCTGGTGCGCCGGGTCGGCCAGCCGGCGACGGCCGCGCGCAGAGCGTCGCCGAGCATCGTGACCTGCGCGGCGTCGAGTTCATCGAACGGCCGGTCGGCGAGCCCGGCGAGGGCGCTGGGACGCCGCTCGGGCAGCCGCAGCGCGCTGTCGGCTTCCGTCGCCTCGGCGACGGCCGGCGGCAGAGTGGCCCACGGCAGTCCGCCGCCGGGGCCGGTGTCGTCCGTGTCGGCGGGCACCGGCACGTACACGTCGTCGTGACCCTCCGCCGGGGGCGCGGACCGCGAGGGTGGCAGCAGGGGTGGCGGGTCCGCGAAGACCGCCGCGAAGACCCGGTCGAACGCGGCGAGATCGGAGTGCCGCCGGACCAGGCTGATCCGGGCGGTCCAGTACAGCGTGGACATCGAGTCGGGCGGGCTCGCGGCGAGCGCCCGGACGAAGTCGTCGACGTCGGTGAGCCCGGCCGGGACGCCGGCGTTCCGCAGTCGGCCGGCGAGGGCCACGGCGAACGCGGCCCGGTCGATCCCGCGCAGCAGGACCGCGCTCACCGACGCGCGACCAGCCAGGCGATCACCGCGCCGACCGCGACGAGACCCACGATCACTGGTACGAGCCGCTTGGTGATCGAACCCCCGGCGATGCTGAGCAGGTCGAGCGCCTCCGGCTCGGAGGCCGGCGTGGTCCGCGTGCCGGCGGTCGCCGACTCGACGGCCGGCGCGGCCCGGCTGGTGGCGGCCGACCGGTCGGCGGCTGAGGGCTCGGCGACCGACGGCCGGGCGGGGGAAGGCGCTGCGGGGGAGGAGTTGGCGGCCGACGGCGCTACCGGCGACGGCGCTACCGGCGACGGCTCGACCGGTGCGGGCGTTACGGCAGCGGTGCCGGGCGTGGTCGCGACCGCCGCGGCGGACGCGGCCGGGACCGGCTCGGCTTCCTGCCGAGCGGCGGGCGCCGACGCGACGGGCTCGGAGTCGGACCGGGCGGCGGGCACCGGCGCGGTGCCCCCGGCGACCGGCGTCGCCTGCTCGGCCGCCAGCTTGGCCTCCAGGTTGGCGACGAACTGGGCCAGCAGCTTGCCCGACACCTCCTTGATCATGCCGCTGCCGAACTGGGCCAGCTTTCCCGAGATCTTCAGGTCGGCGTCCACGCTGACCAGCGTCCGGTCGCCGTCCGGCCGCAACCGGGCGGTGACCAGCGCCGAGGCGTTCCCGGTCGACCGGGCGTCGCGGCCCTTCGCGTCGATCACCCCGTGGTACGCCGCGTCGTCCTTCTCGACGAACTGTGCCGTGCCCGCGAACTCCGAGATGACCGGCCCGACCTTGACCTTCACCCTGCCCCGGTAGACGTCGCCGTCGACGCCGGTCAGTTGGGCGCCCGGCAGGCACGGCGCGATCCCCTCAAGGTCGGTGAGCACCGCCCAGGCCCGCTCGATCGGGACGGTGACCGCGAACTCGTTGGTGATCTTCATGGCTGACTCTCCTGGTAGGCGCCGAGCGCGGCGGCGACCACGGCGCGGTCGTCGGGGGTCTTGGCGATGGTGCCGAGGGTCCGGGGGACGTCGTCGGCGGCCAGGTCTGCGGCGCCCAGCACGGAGAGAGCGGCCACCCAGTCGATGGTCTCCGCCATCCCGGGTGACTTCTCCAACTCCAGGCCGCGTACGCCGCCGATGAACTGGACCGCCGTCTGGACCAGCGGCTCGGTCGCGCCCGGCACGGCCCGGCGGACGATCTCCACGGCCCGGGCCGGCTCGGGAAAGTCGATCCAGTGGTACAGGCAGCGGCGACGCAGCGCGTCATGCAGCTCCCGGCTGCGGTTGGAGGTGAGCACCACGATGGGCGGTGTGCGTGCGGCGAACGTGCCGAGCTCGGGGATCGTGATGCCGGCCTCGCCGAGGAACTCGAACAGCAGCGCCTCGAACTCGTCGTCGGCGCGGTCGATCTCGTCGATCAGCAGGACCGGCGGTACCGGCCCCTGATGGCGTACGGCCCGCAGGATCGGCCGTTCCTGGAGGAACTCGGCGCTGAACAGATCCGCGTCGGTGAGCCTGGCGTGCTGCGCCTCGGCGAGCCGGATCGCCAGCAGTTGCCGCTGGTAGTTCCACTCGTAGAGCGCCTCACCGGCGGTCAGCCCCTCGTAGCACTGCAGCCGGATCAGCGGCGTCTCCAACGCTCGGGCCAGTGCCTTGGCGGCGGCGGTCTTGCCGACACCCGGCTCGCCCTCCAGCAGCAGTGGCCGGCCGAGCCGCAGCGCCAGGAACAGGGCCATCGCCATGCCGTCGTCGACCAGGTAGTCGACGGCGTCGAGGCGGTGCCGGACGCTCAGCGCGTCCTTCATGCCTCGCCCGCCAGCAGTCGCTCGTAGTCCGCGCGGGTGTCCACGTCGATCGGCACCGGCCCGTCGGCGGGCACCTCGGTCACCGGGTAGCGGCCGGAATGCAGCAGCTTCCAGACGGCCTTGTCGCCGTGCAGGTCGTACAGCTCGGGAAGGACCTCGCGGCCGAAGCGGAACGGATGGCCCAGCCCGTCGGCGTACCGGCACACGGCCAGCGGAGTGGCCGCCGTGGCGACCCGCCGGACGTCGGCGGCGCGTACCCCGGGCTGGTCACCGAGCAGCAGCACGAGCGCGTCGGCGCGCGGGTCCACCGCCCGCGCCGCGCTGCTGACCGATGAGCCGCAGCCGGTGCTGAACGTCGAGTTCTCGACGACCTGACACCCGGTCAGGTCCACCTGGGCGCGGATCCCGCCCGCCGCGCCGCCCAGGGTCACGAGCAGTTGGTCGAAGCCGCACGAGCGGGCCAACTCCAGGGTCGCGTCGAGCAGCGTGCGCCCCCGGTACGGGAGCAGTTGCTTCGCCTCACCGAGACGCACCGACGCCCCCGCGGCGAGCACCAGGCCGGTCAGGAACACGGGCTACGCCGCTGTGTAACTCGCGAGGCAGCCGGCGCAGCAGAACCAGAAGTCCTGCCCGTCGACCCGCGCGTGCGGTGTCTCCGACCCGACCAGCACGGTCATCCCGCACACCGGGTCGACGGCCTGCTGCGGCCGGGCCGCCGGCGCGCCCGAGGACGGGGCCAGCCCGTCCACCCGGATCGCCCGGACCACCTCACTCATGATGGACAGGGCGATCTCCTGCGGCGTACACGCCCCGATGTCCAGTCCGGCCGGTGAGTGGACGCGGGCCCGTTCGACGTCGGTCAACTCCAACTCGTCGAGCACGACCGCGCCGCGTCTGCTGCTGGCGACCAGCGCGACGAACCCCACGCCGGCGTCCAGTGCGGCCCGGATCGCCTCCTGCTCGCCCCGGCCGAGCCCAGCCACCACGACCGCCGTGCAGCCGGCGTCCTCGTCGGAGGTGACGACGTCGAAGTCGAGGAACGCGGCGAGGGTCGCCACCGCGGCGCTGATCGGGGTGTCGCCGACCACCCGCAGTGCCGGCGGCGGCAGCATCGGCCGGAGGAAGACCTCGATCGCGCCGCCGGAGTGGCACGGGTTGACCACCACCCGCGCCCCCGGCGCCTCGGGGAACGGGGGAGTGCCGTCCGGCAGCACCCGCAGCAGCAGCGCGGTGCCGTCGCGCAGGGTGTCGAGCGCAGCCGCCCGCACCGAACTTTCGGCGCACACCCCGCCGACGAAGCCCTCGATCGAGCCGTCCGACCGGATCACGGCGGCGTCGCCCGGCCGCGCCGACGTGGGGTCCTGGGTGCGGACCACGGTGGCGTGCACGAACGGCTCCCGGGAGACGGTCAGCTCCCGGGCGCGCTCCGCGATGGTGGTCATGGTCGCCTCCCTCAGATCGGCGGACGGGCCTGGCCGCGCATCGCGTCCCAGACCCGCGACGGCGTCAGCGGCATGTCGGCGTGCCGTACGCCGAAGGGCTTCAGGGCGTCCACGACGGCGTTGACGATGGCTGGCGGCGAACCCACCGTGGCGGACTCGCCCACACCCTTCGCGCCGATCGGGTGGTGCGGCGACGGGGTGACGGTGAAGCCGGTCTCCCAGTCGGGCACCTCCAGCGACGTCGGGATCAGGTAGTCCATCAGCGACGCGCCGAGGCAGTTGCCGTCCTCGTCGAACGCGATCATCTCCATCAGCGCCATGCCGACCCCGTCGGTCAACCCGCCGTGCACCTGCCCCTCGATGATCATCGGGTTGATCCGGGTGCCGCAGTCGTCGACCGCGATGAACCGCCGCACCGTCACCTGCGCGGTGCCCGGGTCGATGTCCACAACGCAGATGTACGCGCCGTGCGGGTACGTCAGGTTGGACGGGTTGTAGCAGATCTGCGCCTCGAGCCCACCCTCGATGCCCTCGGGCAGATCACCGGCGCCGTGCGCGCGCAGGGCGATGTCCTGGATCGTGACGGACGTGCCCGGGTCGCCCTTGACGTGGAACGCGCCCTTGTCCCACTCCAGGTCGGCCACCGAGACCTCGAGCATGCCCGAGGCGATGATCCGGGCCTTGTCCCGGACCTTGCGGGCCACCAGTGCCGCCGCCGCACCCGACACGGGCGTCGAACGGCTGCCGTACGTGCCGAGGCCGAACGGGGTGTTGTCCGTGTCGCCGTGCAGCACCTCGATGTCGGCCGGCGGGATCCCGATCTCCTCGGCGACGATCTGCGCGAACGTCGTCTCGTGCCCCTGGCCCTGGGACTGCACGCTGAGCCGTACCACGGCCTTGCCGGTCGGGTGGACGCGCAGCTCGCAGCCGTCCGCCATGCCCAGCCCGAGAATGTCCATGTCCTTGCGAGGGCCGGCGCCGACCGCCTCGGTGAAGAACGCGATGCCGATGCCCATCAGCTCGCCCCGGGCCCGCTTCTCCGCCTGCTCGCGGCGCAACTCGTCGTAGCCGGCCATCTCCATCGCCAGCCGCATCGTCGGCTCGTAGTTGCCCGAGTCGTACACCCAGCCGGTCTTTGTCGTGTACGGGAACTGCTCCGGCTGGATGAAGTTCTTCAGCCGCAGCTTGGCCGGGTCCATGCCCAGCTCGTCGGCGAGGCAGTCGACGATCCGCTCGACCAGGTAGACGGCCTCGGTGATCCGGAACGAGCAGGCGTACGCCACGCCGCCGGGCGCCTTGTTGGTGTAGACCGCCGTCATCTTGCAGTAGGCGGCCTCGATGTCGTAGCTGCCGGTGAAGACCCCGAAGAAGCCGGCCGGGTACTTCACCGGCGCGGCGGTGCCGTTGAAGGCGCCGTGGTCGGCCAGCACATTGGTGCGGATGCCGAGGATCCGGCCGTCGCGGGTCGCCGCGATCTCACCGCGCATGATGTAGTCGCGGGCGAAGCCGGTGCTGATCAGGTTCTCCGACCGGTCCTCCATCCACTTCACCGGCTTGCCGGTGACGATCGAGGCGACGATCGCGCAGACGTACCCGGGGTAGATCGGCACCTTGTTGCCGAACCCGCCGCCGATGTCCGGCGAGATCACCTGGATCTTGTGCTCGGGGATGCCCGCCACGATGGCGTAGAGGGTGCGGTGCGCGTGCGGCGCCTGGGTGGTCGACCAGAGCCGCAGCTTGCCGTCGACGGCATCGAGGTCGGCGACCGCCCCACACGTCTCCATCGGCGCCGGATGCACCCGGGGATAGACGAGATCCTGCGTCACCACGACGTCGGCGCGCGCGAACACCGCCTCCGTGGCCGCCTCGTCGCCGGTCTCCCAGTCGAAGCAGTGGTTGTTCGCCTTGTCCGCGAGGTCGTCGCGGATCAGCGGGGCACCCGGCTCCAGCGCGCGACGGGCGTCGATCACCGGGTCGAGGACGTCGTACTCGACGTCGATCAGCTCCAGCGCGTCGCGCGCCGCGTACCGGTCCTCGGCGACGACGAACGCGACCTCCTGGCCCTGGAAGCGCACCTTGTCGGTGGCGAGCACGGCCTGTACGTCGTTGGACAGGGTCGGCATCCAGGCCAGGCCCTGCTGCGCCAGCATCGCCCCGGTCACCACCGCCTTGACCCCGGGTGACGCCTCGGCGGCGCTCGTGTCGATGCTGATGATCCGGGCGTGCGCCACCGGCGACCGGAGGATCGCGAGGTGCAGCATGCCGGGCAGTTGAACGTCGTCGACGTACCGGCCGCGACCGCGGATGAACCGCGGATCCTCCTTGCGCAGCATCCGGCCGTACCCGACGGGCTTCTGGTCGTTGTCGTGGAAGGTGTCCACGCGCTCGTGCACGGTTGTCATGCGACGGCCTCCGCGGGCTGGCCGGCGTCGGCGATCTCGCCGGCTTCGGTCGATTCGGTGGTCTCGGTGACCCGGGCTGCGGCCTCCGCCTCGGCCACGGCGGCCCACCGGACCGAGCGGACGATCGTGGCGTAACCCGTGCACCGGCAGATCTGACCCGAGATCGCCTCGCGGATCTCCGTCTCGCTCGGGTCCGGGTTCCGGTCGAGCAGCGCCCGCGCGGTCATCATCATCCCCGGCGTGCAGAAGCCGCACTGCAGGCCGTGGCACTGCATGAAGCCCTGCTGGATCGGGTCGAGCTCGGCGCCCCTGGCGAGACCTTCGACGGTGCGCACCTGGTGGCCGCCGGCCATCGCGGCGAGCACCGTGCACGACTTCACCGGCTCGCCGTCCAGCCAGACCACGCAGGTGCCGCAGTTGCTGGTGTCGCAGCCCCAGTGCGTGCCGGTCAGGCCCAGCACGTCCCGCAGGAAGTGCACCAGCAGCAGCCGGGCCTCGATCTCGCGGGTGACCTCGACGTCGTTGACGGTCATCGTGACCTGCATGCTCAGCTCCTCGCCCGTTCGACGGCCCGGCGCAGGGTCCGCCTGGTCAGCTCGGCGGCCAGATGCCGCTTGTAGTCGGCGCTGCCGCGCTGGTCAGTCGCCGGGTCGCAGCTACCCGCAGCGATCGCCCCGGCCTGCTCGAACAGACTCTCCGAGGGCTCCTGGCCGCGCAGCGTCGCGGAGATCTCCGGGATGCCCGTCGTGTTCGGGCCGACCGCCGCGAGCCCGACCCGGGCGTCCACGATCGCGCCGTCGTCGAGCCACACCGCCGCGCCGGCCGACACCACGGCCCAGTCGCCGGCCCGGCGCTCGACCTTCTCGTACGCGCTGCCGCAGCCCGGCCGCACCGGCAGCCGGATCTCGACCAGGATTTCGCCGTCGGCGACGGCCGTCTCGTATGGCCCGACGTGGAACTCCTCCATGGACACGACGCGCTCCGCACCGCCCGGACCACGGATCACGCACCGCGCGTCCAGCGTCGTGCAGACCGCCGAGAGATCCTCGGACGGGTCGGCCTGGCAGAGCGAGCCGCCCAGCGTGCCCCGGTTGCGTACCACCGGGTCGGCGATCACCCGCTCGGCGTCGGCGAAGATGGGGAACGCCGCGGCCAGCTCGGTGGAGTCGAGCAGCTCCCGATGCCGGGTGAGCGCGCCGATCCGTACCTCGTCCGGGCCTGTCTCGATGTAGCCGAGTTCGGCGTGCAGATCGTTGATGTCGATCAGGTAGTCGAAGTTGGCCAGCCGCAGCTTCATCATCGGCAGCAGGCTGTGCCCGCCGGCGATCAGGCGTGCTGTGCCGCCCAGCCGCTCCAACAGGCTGATTGCATGGTCCACACTGGTGGCTCGCTCGTACTCGAACGGTGCCGGCACCTGCATGTCGCACCTCCGCAGTCCGGGAAAATCTCATCCCGGCGCGGGCCAAAGTCAACGGCGACCTAAGCAACTGCTTAGGTCGCCGTTGACGGTGCCACCGGGGCTCACGGATCGTGCGGCCATGCGGGACATCGTCGACGGGTTGACGGGCTGGCGCACGGCCGGTGTCGCGTTCGCCGTCGCGACCGTCGTCCGCACCTGGCAGTCGGCGCCTCGGCAGGCCGGCGCGGCGATGGCCGTCTCCGCCCACGGCGAGGTCCTGGGCAGCATCTCCGGCGGCTGCGTCGAGGGGGCCGTCTACGACCTCTGCCTGACCTCCGTCGAGACCGGCGAGGCCCGCACCGAGACCTTCGGCGTCAGCGACGACGACGCGTTCGACGTCGGCCTGACCTGCGGCGGCACCATCCAGATCCTGGTTCAGCCGGACGTCGCCCTGACCGAGCCCGACGAGGTGCTCGCCGCGATCCGCGACGGCCGGCCGGTCGCCACGGCTTCGGTGGAGAACGCGCAACTGGTGATCTGGCCCGACCGGGTCGCGGGCAGCCTCGGCGCGGGCGACCTGGACGACGCGGTGGCCCGGCAGGCGGCCGGCATGCTCGCCCTCGGCGCCACCGGCACGGTGCACCTGGGCCGGCAGGGGGAGGAGCGACTCGACGACGTGTCCGTGTTCGTGCAGTCGTACGTGCCCCCACCCCGCATGATCATCTTTGGGGCGATCGACTTCGCCGCCGCGATGGCCCGGATCGGCCGGTTCCTCGGCTACCACGTCACGGTCTGCGACGCCCGCCCGGTGTTCACCACCCGTACGCGCTTCCCGGACGCCGACGACCTCGTCGTCCAATGGCCGCACAGGTACCTGGAGTCGACGTCCGTCGACGACCGTACGGTGCTCTGCGTCCTGACCCACGACCCGAAGTTCGACGTACCGCTGCTTGAGGTCGCCCTGCACACCCCGGCTCGCTACATCGGCGCGATGGGCAGCCGGCGTACGCACGTGGACCGGCTGCGACGGCTGCGCGAGGCCGGCGTGAGCGAGGCCGCGCTGGCCCGGCTCTCCTCGCCCATCGGGCTGGACGTGGGCGCGCGAACGCCGGAGGAGACGGCCGTGGCGATCGCCGCCGAGATCGTCGCCCAGGCCTGGGGCGGCTCGGGTCGCCCGCTCAGCGACCTGGAAACCCCGATCCACCATTCCTGATCGACCGCGAGGGATCGGCACGGTGGTCGCCGCACCCTGGCGTACGAGCGGTTGCTGCGGGATCCGCTGCGGGCCGGACGGCTACTCATCTATTGTCAGTCTGTTCATGTTTTATCGCTTTCGTCGGAAAGGTGCAGCGATGGGGGTGCACCGCTGGGTCGAAAGCTGGCCGCTCTACCGTCAGCTCACCGGCACGGACCCGCTCGGTCGAGGTGCCGCGGCCAAGTCCGCCGGCTCCCTGTCGCTCACCGCCCGCACCGACACGGCCGACTCGGTGGCCAAGTCCGTCTGTCCCTACTGTGCCGTCGGTTGCGGTCAGCGGGTGTTCGTCAAGGACGGGCAGGTCAGTCAGATCGAGGGCGACCCGGACAGTCCGATCTCGCGGGGTCGGCTCTGTCCGAAGGGCGCGGCCAGCAAGAGCCTGGTGACCAGCCCATTGCGGCAGACCACGGTCCGCTACCGCCGGCCTTACGGCACGGAGTGGGAGGACCTCGATCTCGACACGGCGATGAACATGATCGCCGACCGGGTGTTGGCGGCCCGGGAGGAGACCTGGGAGGACGTCGACGCGCAGGGTCGGCCGCTGAACCGGACGTTGGGTATCTCCAGTCTGGGTGGGGCGACGCTGGACAACGAGGAGAATTACCTCATCAAGAAGTTGTTCACCGCGATGGGGGCGCTCCAGATCGAGAACCAGGCCCGTATTTGACACTCCTCCACCGTCCCCGGTCTGGGGACCAGCTTCGGTCGTGGCGGTGCGACGGCCTTTCAGCAGGACATCGCCAACGCTGACGTGATCGTCATCCAGGGTTCGAACATGGCTGAGGCGCACCCGGTGGGTTTCCAGTGGGTGATGGAGGCCAAGCGGCGCGGCGCGAAGGTGTTCCATGTCGATCCGCGGTTCACCCGGACCAGCGCGTTGGCCGACTCGTACCTGCCGATCCGGGCGGGCACGGATATCGCCCTGCTGGGTGGGGTGGTGCGCTACATCCTGGACAACGAACTCGACTTCCGCGAGTACGTGGTCGCCTACACCAACGCCGCCACGATCGTGACCGACGAGTTCCGCGACACCGAGGATCTGCACGGGCTCTTCTCCGGCTTCAAGGAGGAGAACGCCAGCTACGACCAGTCCAGCTGGCGGTACGAGGGGCACGGGCAGAACGTCCCGACCCGCGACACCGAGACACAGCGGGAGACCGCCGCCGGGCTGGAGCACGAGTCGCACGGCGCACCGGTCGACTCGCAGACCCAGCGGGACGAGACGTTGCAGCATCCGCGGTGCGTCTACCAGATCCTCAAGCGGCACTATGCCCGGTACACCCCGGAGATGGTGGAACGCGTCTGCGGCATTCCGCAGGAGAAGTTCCTGGAACTGGCGCAGGCCTGGACGGCGAATTCCGGCCGGGAACGTACCGGGATGCTGATCTACTCGGTGGGTTGGACGCAGCACAGCGTGGGCGTGCAGTACATCCGCACCGGCGCGATCATCCAACTGCTGCTCGGCAACATGGGCCGCCCCGGCGGTGGGGTCATGGCCCTGCGCGGGCACGCCAGCATCCAGGGCTCCACCGACATCCCGACCCTGTTCAACCTGCTGCCCGGCTACCTTCCGATGCCACACCACGCCGACCACCCGAGCCTGGACCAGTGGGTCGACAGCATCCGCCACCCCGGCCAGAAAGGCTACTGGGGTAACGCCCGCGCCTACGGGGTGAACCTGCTCAAGGCGTACTGGGGCGACGCGGCCACCGCCGAGAACGACTACTGCTACGGCTACATGCCCCGGATGACCGGCGACCACGGGACGTACCAACAGGTGCTCAACATGATCGACGGCAAGATCAAGGGGTACTTCCTGCTCGGGCAGAACCCGGCCGTCGGCTCCGCGCACGGGCGCGCCCAGCGCCTCGGCATGGCCAACCTCGACTGGTTGGTGGTCCGTGACCTGTTCATGATCGAAAGCGCCACGTTCTGGCAGCATGCGCCGGAGATCGAGACCGGCGAGATCATGCCCGAGGAGTGCCGTACAGAGGTGTTCTTCCTACCCGCCGCCTCGCACGTGGAGAAGGAGGGCACCTTCACCCAGACCCAACGGCTGCTGCAATGGCGCGAGAAGGCCGTCGAACCCCCAGGCGACGCCCGCTCCGAGCTGTGGTTCTTCTACCACCTCGGCCGCATCATCCGGGAACGACTGGCACAGTCAACGCAGCCCCGCGACCGGGCGCTGCTCGACCTGAACTGGCACTACCCGACGCACGGGCCGAATGCCGAGCCGAGCGCCGAATCGGTGCTGTACGAGATCAACGGCTACGAGGTGGCCAGCGGCCGGCCGCTGTCGACGTTCACCGAGATGAAGGACGATGGTTCCACCGCCAGCGGCTGCTGGATCTACACCGGCGTCTACGCCGACGGCGTCAACCAGGCCGCCCGCCGCAAGCCCGGCGCGGAGCAGGACTGGGTCGCTGCGGAGTGGGGTTGGGCCTGGCCGGCGAACCGGCGGATCCTCTACAACCGTGCCTCCGCCGACCCGGACGGCAAACCGTGGAGTGAGCGTAAGAAGTACGTCTGGTGGGACCCGCAGAAGGCCGAGTGGACCGGCTACGACGTGCCGGACTTCGAGAAGACCAAACCACCGTCCTACCGGCCGCCCCCGGACTCCTCAGGCGTGGCCGGGATCGCCGGTGACGACCCGTTCGTCCTCCAGGGCGACGGCAAGGGCTGGCTGTACGCGCCCACCGGCGTGCTCGACGGGCCGATGCCCACCCATTACGAGCCGGTCGAGTCACCGGTGCGCAACCCGCTCTACCGCCAGCAGGCCAACCCGACCCGCAAGGTCTACACGCACCCGATCAACACGCTCAACCCGAGCCCACCGGAGCCGTACAGCGAGGTGTTTCCGTACGTGTTCACGGTCAGCCGGCTCACCGAACACCACACCGCGGGCGCGATGAGCCGCACGGTCGGCCCGCTGGCCGAGCTGCAACCGGAGATGTTCGTCGAGGTGTCGCCGGAACTGGCGGTCGAACGAGGGCTCAACCACCTGGGCTGGGCCCACCTGGTCAGCGCCCGCGCGGCCATCGAGGCACGGGTGCTGGTGACCGACCGGCTCACCCCGCTGCGGGTGGACGGCCGGATCATCCATCAGGTCTGGTTGCCGTACCACTTCGGCTTCGAGGGTCTGGTGACCGGCGACTCGGCCAACGACCTGTTCGGCATCAGCCTCGACCCGAACGTCCTGATCCAGGAGAGCAAGGTCGGGACCTGTGACGTTCGGCCCGGTCGACGCCCGAGAGGCCAGGGCCTGCTGGACCTCCTCGTCGACTACCGGCGGCGGTCGGGGGATCTCAGCCCGCACTATCCACCGCAGGTCACGACCGACGCCGCCGACAGCGGCCGCGACCCGGAGGTCTGACCGATGCCCCACGCCAACAGCCTGTACGGACCGCTCGACCCGGCGCCCGACGCCGGCTACGAGGACGCCCCGCCGCGGATGGGGTTCTTCACCGACACCAGCGTCTGCATCGGCTGCAAGGCCTGCGAGGTCGCCTGCAAGGAGTGGAACAACGTCCCCGGCTCCGGCCTGGACCTGCTCGGCATGTCCTACGACAACACCGGGGCGCTGACCGCGAACGCGTGGCGGCACGTCGCGTTCGTCGAACAGTCCCGCCCGGTCGGTTGGGCGACCCCGGCGTTCGAAGACAACCCGGACGGACCGCCGGTCAGCCCGGAAACGGCGGCGGTCGCCGCGCACACCAGCACCGACACCGGGACGGATCCGGGTCTGCCGCCCGGCTCGCCGCCGGCGGCGGCCCGGATGGCCGCCGGGCCGGAGTTCCTCGGGATGCCGGGTGCGCAGCCGCCGGGTCGGGGCACCGGCGCGGAGGAGCGTACGGATTTCCGTTGGTTGATGATGTCGGACGTGTGTAAGCACTGCACGCACGCGGCCTGCCTGGATGTCTGTCCGACGGGTTCGTTGTTCCGGACGGAGTTCGGGACGGTGGTGGTGCAGGAGGACATCTGTAACGGCTGTGGTTACTGCATCTCGGCGTGCCCCTACGGTGTGATCGATCAGCGTAAGGATGATGGTCGGGCGTGGAAGTGCACGTTGTGCTACGACCGGCTGGGTGCGGGGATGACCCCGGCGTGTGCGCAGGCGTGTCCGACGGAGTCGATCCAGTACGGGCCGTTGGATGAGTTGCGGGAGCGGGCTGCCGCGCGGGTCGAGACGTTGCACGAGCGGGGGGTGCCCGAGGCGCGGTTGTACGGGCATGATCCGAACGATGGTGTTGGTGGTGACGGGGCGTTCTTCCTGTTGCTGGACGAGCCCGAGGTGTATGGGCTGCCGCCGGATCCGGTGGTGACCACCCGGGACCTGCCGGCCATGTGGAAGCGCGCCGGCCTGGCGGCGATGACGATGGCGGTCGCCACGGCGGTCGCGTTCCTGGGCAGGCGGCCATGACCGACGCGACACCATCGAACGAGCCGGTCGGCGCCCGGTTCCGCGAGTTCCAGGCCGGCCTCGACCGGCCTGACGGGAAGCGCCAGCCCGGCAGGCGGCGCGGCGACGGCGGCGAGCAGCTCGCGGTGCCGCCGGCCGACTTCACCTCCTACTACGGCCGGCCGGTCCTCAAACCGCCGGTGTGGAAGCACGACATCGCCGGCTACCTGTTCACCGGCGGCCTCGCCGCCGGAAGTGCGCTGATCGGAGCGGGCGCCCAACTGACCGGACGGCCCGGCCTGCGCAAGGTCGGCCGCTGGACGGCCCTCGGCGGCGTCGCCGCCAGCACGTACCTGCTGGTCCACGACCTTGGGCGGCCGGACCGGTTCCACCACATGCTCCGGGTGGCCAAGCTGACCTCACCGATGTCGGTCGGCACCTGGATCCTCGCCGCGTTCGGGCCGTTGGCCGGTGTGGCCGCAGTCGCCGAACTCGCGCCGCTGCTCCCGCAGCACGGTGTGTTCGGCCTCGCCCGCCGGATCGCACCGCCCGTCGGCAACGTCGCCGGCCTGGCCGCCGCGGCCACCGCGCCAGCGCTGGCCACGTACACCGGGGTGCTGCTCGCCGACACCGCCGTACCGTCCTGGCACGACGCCTACCCGTCGCTTCCGTTCGTCTTCGCCGGCAGCGCGCTCGCCGCCGCGTCCGGGGTCGCACTGATCGCGGCACCGGCCGCGGAGACCGACCCCGTGCGACGACTCGCCCTGGCCGCCGCGGCCATCGAGCTGGGCGGCGGGCGTCAGTTGGAGCGGCAGGGACTGACCGGCGAGCCCTACGCGCACGGACGCAGCGGCCGGTTGGTCAAGGCGGGACGCGCTCTGCTCGCCGTGGGCACCGCGGCGGCGCTGCTCAGCCGACGCAACCGGGCCCTGTCGGTGATCTCCGGCGCGGCCCTCGTGGCATCGTCCGTCGCCACCCGGTTCGGCGTTTTCGAGGCGGGAAGGGCGTCGGCACGCGATCCGAGGTACACGGTCGTGCCACAACGGGAGCGGCTCGATCAGAACGGCTCGGCTGCGCCCCACCAGCCCTGAGCGCCTCGGGCCGCAGCTCGACAACCCTCCCCGCCCGGGTGCGGACGACATCAGCCGGTGAACAGCTTCGCGGCGGTGATGGCGGTCTGGACGATGCCGTATCCGAGTAGCGCCGCGACCAGCAGCCACGACAACCAGAGCCGCCCGGTCTGGGTACCGACGTGCTCGGGCACCGGGGGCCTGCTCTCCGGGCCGAGGGCGACCGGCTCGGTGACGCTGGCGCGCGCCACGGGGGACGTTGGTCCCCGGTCGGGTTCATGGAACCGCGCTGGCACGGAACGGACCAGCAGGTTCGCGATGAACCCGACGGCGAGGATGCCGACCATGGTGAACAGCGCGGGCCGGTACGCCGACGCGGTGAGCGTGCCGGGCTTGCCCTGCGTGTCGAGGATCCCGTTGACGATCAACGGGCCGGCGACGCCCGCGGCCGACCAGGCGGTCAGCAGCCGGCCGTGGATGGCGCCGACCTGGAAGGTGCCGAAGAGGTCGCGCAGGTAGGCGGGCATGGTGGCGAAGCCACCGCCGTAGAAGGAGATGATCGCGGCGGCGATCAGCACGAAGACCGCGGTCGCGGAGTGGCCGGCCACGGCGAGCAGTGCGTACAGCACCATGCCGACGCCGAGGTAGACCATGTAGATGGGCTTGCGGCCGATGAGGTCCGACGTCGTCGACCAGACGAATCGCCCGGCCATGTTGAACAGCGACAGCACCCCCACGAAACCGGCCGCCGCGGACACCGAGATGGCGGTGGTCCCGTTGTCCCGGAAGAAGTCCTGGATCATCGGGCTGGCCTGCTCCAGGATGCCGATGCCCGCCGTGACGTTGCAGAACAGCACGATCCACAGCAGCCAGAACGACCGGGTACGTACGGCGTTCGTCGCGGACACACTCGCCCTCGTCACCAGAGGCCGGGTGGCGACGGTCGCGGGGTCGAACCCGGCGGGCCGCCAGTCCGGCGGAGGAACCCGGACGTTGAACGGGCCGAACATCATGATCACGAAGTAGCCGATGCCGAACGTGACGAAGAGTGCCACCAGGGCATGCCCCGACGCCACAGCAGCAGGGTTGTTCGGGTTGTAGCCGGAGTCGTAGAGGGAGAGCAGTTGGCGCGCGAGCGGGCCGGCGACCAGGGCGCCACCGCCGAACCCCATGATGGCAAGCCCGGTGGCGAGGCCGGGCCGGTCCGGGAACCACTTGATCAGTGTGGAGACGGGCGAGATGTAGCCGATGCCGAGCCCGATGCCGCCGATGACGCCGTATCCGAGGTAGAGCAGCCAGAGCTGATGGGTCGCGATGCCGAGCGCGCCGACCAGGAACCCCACGGCCCAGAAACAGGCGGAGACGAACATCGCCCGGCGCGGTCCGTTCCGCTCCACCCACCTGCCACCCACGGCCGCGGACGAACCCAGCATGACGATGGCGATACTGAAGATCGCCCCGATCGCCGTCTGACTGGTGTCGAAGTGCGCGATGAGGGAGTTCTTGTAGACGCTCGTCGCGTAGACCTGGCCAATGCACACGTGCACGGCCAGTGCCGCGGTCGGGATGAGCCAGCGGCTGTATCCCGGGGGAGCGACAGTGTGCCGAGGATCGAATACCGACAGCATGGTCCGCACCTCCTGCGGCTGAGTAGGCCGGCGGCGGTGCAGAGCTGTCCGAAGCCTCGCAACGTCGTCCTGCCTACTGGGCAGAATCCGCGCATACCCGGATCAGGCCGGGTCGGGAATCTCGCCGGACTCCCGGCAGTTGGCCGAGCGGTGCCGCCACAGTGGCGGCCCGGCGCACGTCCGGCGTCAGCCGTTGGCCGGCTGTACTTCACGTTACGTGGCAACCGGTTCACAGCTTGTCGATACCGAAAAACGCGGCCACGTCACGGGGCGGCCAGCGGTGTGGGCGCAGAACGGGGGCGGGCCAACCGGCCCGCCCCCGTTGTGCTGTCGTACGGCTCAGTGAATCGCGGCCTTTGCGGCCGCCTCATCCTGGGCGCGTCGTTCGTCCCCGCTGAGGGTGTGCAGCGGCTTCTCCTTGATGAACAGCACGACGATCAGCGCGAGCAGCGCGAACGGCGCGCCGACCAGGAAGAGGTCGGCGGTGGCGATGCCGTACACGTCCTGCACGATGCGCAGCACCGGCTCAGGCAGGGTGGACAGGTCGGGCACCTCAGCGGAGCCGCCGCCGGCCGTCGCCGCCGGGCCGAGCCGCTCGGCCGTCAGCGAGGTCACCCGGCTCGCCAGCACCGCGCCGAGGGCGCTGACCCCGATGGCGCCGCCCATGCTGCGGAAGAACGTCAGCGCCGAGGTGGTGGCGCCGAGTTCGTGGGCCGGAACGTCGTTCTGCGCGGCGAGCACGAGGTTCTGCATGAGCATGCCGACGCCGATGCCCAGCACGGCCATGTAGATCGACAGGACGACGACGCTGGTGTCGGCGTCGATGGTGCCCAGGAGCAGCATCCCGACGGTCATCACCGCGGCGCCGGCCACCAGATAGGCCTTCCACCGGCCGTACTTCGTGATGAGCTGGCCGGCCACCGTCGACGAGACGAGCAGACCGAAGATCATCGGAAGGCTCATCAGGCCCGCGACGGTCGGCGACTTGCCCAGCGAGATCTGGAAGTACTGGGACAGGAAGACGGTGCCGCCGAACATCGCCACACCGACCAGCACGCTGGCGATCGTGGCCAGCGAGACCGTGCGGTTGCGGAAGATGTCCAACGGGACGATCGGCTCCGCCGCCCGCGACTCGACGGCCACGGCCAGCGCCAGCAGGACCAGACCGCCGATGACCATCAGGGCCGTCCAGCCGGAGGCCCAGTCGAACTTGTTCCCGGCCAGGGACGACCAGATCAGCAGCGTGGAGACGCCCGAGGTGATGAGCAGGGCGCCCACCCAGTCGATCTTGGCCTTCCGGCGGACGACCGGCAGGTGCAGGGTGCGCTGCAGCAGGGCGATGGAGATGATGCTGAACGGGACCCCGATCAGGAAGCACCACCGCCAGCCCAGCCAAGACGTGTCGACGAGCAGGCCACCGATCAGCGGACCGGCGATGGTGCCGACACCGAAGACCGCGCCGAAGATGCCGGCGTAGCGGCCCAGCTCACGCGGCGGGATCATCGCCGCCATGACGATCGTGGCCAGCGCCGTCATGCCGCCGGCGCCAACGCCCTGGACGACACGGCTGAGCAGCAGCACCTCGACGTTCGGCGTGAAGCCCGCGATGAGTGAACCCACCACGAACAGTCCCAGGGAGAGCTGGATCAGCAGCTTCTTGCTGTACAGGTCGGCCATCTTGCCCCACAGCGGCACCGTGGCCGTCATGGCGAGCAGTTCGCTGGTGACGATCCACGTGTAGACCGTCTGGCTGCCGTTCAGATCGGCGATGATCCGCGGCAGCGCGTTCGCCACCACCGTGGAGGCGAGGATGGACACGAACATGCCGACCATCAGGCCGGAAAGGGCCTGGAGAACCTCCCGACGCGACATGCGCGTGCCGACATCGGCGGTGTCGGCGGGCGGGGCGGTTGTGGTCATTGACGCTCCCTTGTCGGGTTTGTAGCGGAGTGACTGGCCCCGGAGCTGATGCGGCGGGGCGGGGACTGGTGGGGTCAGGAGGGGTGTGGCGGATCCGGAAGGCCGGCGGCGACGGCGGCGAACGCCTCGTCCACGAAGTCGCGCAGGGGGCGGGTGTCGTCGCTGGCGGCCCAGCGCAGCATCGCGGTGTGGAAGGAGGCACTGGTGACAGCGATGATCAGCGGCGGGAGGCCGTGGTCGGGACCTACGCCGAGGCGGGTGGCGATGACCGTGACCATGGCCCGCTCGGTCGCGATGTTGCCGGCTATCAGCCGCGGCAGCAGCGCGGGGTTCTGGGCGATCACGGCCAGCCGCAGCCGCCACAACTCCCGGTCGGCCTGCATCGTGTCGATCGCCTCGTCGAGGGCGAGCCGGACCGCCTGCAACGCCGGCACCTGCGCAGGGACGGCGGCCAGACGCGCCACGACCGGGGTGCCGTCGAGCGCCGGGTCGTCGGTGAGCGCCTCGTCCTTGCAGGTGAAGTAGTTGAAGAAGGTACGCGAGGAGACGTCGGCGGCCTCGCTGATCTCCTCCACCGTCACGTGCTCCAAGCCGCGTTCGGCGACCAGCCGCAGCGCGGCGGCGGTCAGCGCGGCCCGCGTCAGCCGCTTCTTGCGGTCCCGACGCCCGGTGGCAGCGTGGTCGGTGTCGGTCACGCGAGCGAGGCTAGGAGCCAACTTGCGGAGGCTGCAAGTTTTTAGTCTGTGAAGTGATTTTCCTGACCCGCGCTGCCTAGGCGACCACCGACGGGTCCGGTCGCTCGGTGCGGGGCACGGCGCCGGTGGTCTCCAGGATGAGCGCGGCGACCAGGTCCGGGTCGTCGCTCATCGGCACGTGCCCGCAGCGGGGCAGCGTCACCACCCGGGCTGCCGGCAGGCCGGCCCGGGCACGCTCGGCCTGGTGGACGCCGAAGATGCGGTCGCAGTCGCCCCAGCCGATGGTCACCGGCACCGTCGCGTCGGACAGCCGGGGGCAGTCGAAGCGGTAGTGGCGGGCGGCTCGGGCCACGGCGTTGAAGCCGAGCCCTCGCCGCAGGGCGAGCGCGTCGCCCAGCGCGCGGTCGACGTCCAGCAGCGCCGGGCGGGCCATCAGCGGCGCGAAGCACAACGCCCGCAGGTACGCCGAGCGCAGCGCGAGCCGCATGATCGGGGTGGGCAGGTACGAGTTGGCCCGCAAGATCTTGAGGATGGCCAGCGCCCGTCGGCGCTCCGCCGGCGTGAAGAAGCCGGCGGGGGAGAAGGCGGTGGCCGAGGCGACCGCCCCGGTGGCGGCAAGCTCCAGGCCGATCGCCCCACCGAGGCTGTAGCCGGCCACATGCGGACGCTCCAGCCCCCACCCGGTCAGGACCGGTAGGACCGAGGCCACGGTGGCGGCCATGTCGGCGGGCATGCCGGCGCCGGGCACCGGGGAGTTCCCGAAGCCGGGCAGGTCGAGCGCGATCACCTCGTGGTGGGCGGTGAGTCGGTCGAACACCGGCTCCCAGGCCTGGTGGCGGTGACCGATGCCGTGGATGAGCACGAGCGGCTCACCGCTGCCCGCGCGACGGAAGTGAACGGTCATGACTGCCCTCCCACCGACGTCCTGCCGAAGGAACGCCCGAGCTGGCGTACCTCGTCCTCCATCTGGCCGACCATCGTCTGGCCGCCGAACCGGGTGATCAACGCGTCCGAGAGGCCGCTCAGCACCACCGGCCGCAGCGCCTGCACCATGGCGAGCGACCGTGGCACGTACACCTTGCGTTTGCGGCGCTCGATGCCGCGCAGCAGGGCGTCGACGCACTGCTCGACGGGTACGACGGTGGACAGCGGCCACGGCAGCCGGCGCAGCGCGGTGCGGAACGACGCCAGGTCGTCACGGATGTCGCGGACCAGGTCGGTGTCGATCCAGATCGGATGTGCGGTGCCGACGGTGACGCCGCGTGCGCGGGTCTCCAGGCGCAGCACGTTGGCGAACTGCTCCACGCCCGCCTTGGACGCGCAGTAGGCGGCCATGCCGGGCATCGCCGTGAAGGCGGCGGCTGACGAGACGATCAGGACGTGGCCACGGGCGGCGGTGACGTGGGGAAGCGCCGCGCTGACCGTGCGGATCGCGCCGCAGAGGTTCACCTCGACGGTACGGACCAACGCGTCGACCGGCCCCACGGCGACGGTACCGAGGTTCGCGATGCCCGCGTTCGCCACGACCACGTCGATGCCGCCGAAGCGGTCCACCGTGGAGGCCACCGCGGCGTCCAGCGCCGCCTGGTCGGTGACGTCGCACTCGTACCAGTGCGCATCGAGGTCGGCGCCGAGCTGCTTGAGCAGCTCGCCTTCCAGACCCACGACGGCGACCTGGGCGCCGCGGGCGACGGCCTCGCGGGCCATCTGCGCCCCGATGCCGCGTGCCGCGCCGGTGATGAGCATGGTCTTGCCCGCCAGGTCATACCGCATCGGCGTGCTCCCGTTCCGGATCGTTGGGGGTGTTGCCGGCCGTGGCGATCCGGTAGTCGGCCGGGCGGAACCGGCGCAGCCGCATCCGGAAGCTGGTGGCGAAGCCCGGCCAGATGGTGGTGTTGCGGCCGGTGGCGTCGAGGTACCAGCTCGAACAACCGGTCTGCCAGACGGTGCCGGTCATCTTCCGGTCGATCCGTTCGGTCCAGCGTCGTTGCGCCTCCGCGGTGGGCTCGATGGCCTGGATGCCCTTGGCCCACATGTGCCGCAGGGCCGCGAGCACCAGGTGCAGCTGCGCCTCGATCATCAACACCACGGAGGTGTGGCCGAGCCCGGTGTTCGGGCCGAGCAGGAAGAACAGGTTGGGGAAGCCGGCGATGGTGGTGCCCCGGTACGCGTGCATGCTGGGGGTCCAGGCCTCGCCCAGACTGCGCCCGCCACGGCCGTGGATGCGCCGCACGACCGGGGAGTCGGTGACGTGGAAGCCGGTGCCGAGGATGATGGTGTCCGCCCGGTGGTGTCCGCCGTCGGCGGTAACCAGGCCATCCGGCACGATCCGAGCGATGCCGGCGGTGACCACGTCGACGTTCGGCCGGGTGAGCGACGGCCAGTAGTCGTTGGAGATCAGGACCCGCTTGCAGCCCATCGCGTACCGAGGGGTGAGCTTGTCCCGCAGCTGCGGGTCGGTGACCTGACGCCGCAGCGTACGCAGGGACAGCCGCGAGGCGAGCCGGTTGACCGCCGGGTGCAGGAAGCCCAGGCCCATGGTTTCGCGTACCAGATAGAGCCCTGCCCGGGCGGCCCGCTGCGCGCCGGGCACGGTGCGGAACACGGCCTGCTCGACCCGGCTGATCCGGCGCGACAGCCTCGGCATGATCCACGCGGGGGTGCGCTGGAACAGCGTCAGCTTCTCGACCGTCGGCTGGATCTGTGGCACGAGCTGGACCGCCGAGGCGCCGGTGCCGATGACCGCGACGCGGCGGCCGGTCAGGTCGTGGTCGTGTTGCCAACGGGCGGAGTGGAACACCGTGCCGGCGAACTCGTCGATCCCGGGCAGGTCGGGGATGGCGGGGTCGCTGAGCGGGCCGGCCGCACAGATCAGGACCCGGGCGGTGTGGTCGCCGCCGGAGGTGCGCAGCAGCCAGCGTTGGCGCTGGTCGTCCCAGCTCGCAACCCGCACCTCGTGGCGCAGCCGCAACTTCGGGCGTATGCCGAAGCGGTCGACGCAGCCGCGCAGGTAGTCCCAGATCTCCGGCTGGCTGGAGAAGGTGTTCGACCAGCGGGGGTTGGGGGCGAAGGAGAAGGAGTAGAGGTGCGACGGGACGTCGCAGGCGCAGCCGGGGTAGCTGTTGTCACGCCAGGTGCCCCCGACGTCGTCACCCCGGTCGAAGACGAGGTAGTCGGTGAAGCCGGCCCGCTGGAGCCGGATGGCGGCGCCCAGACCGCCGAAACCGGCGCCGATAATGGCAACGTCTGATTCCATCACTCCTCCAGAGGCTCGGACACGGCACCCGGTTCGGCCAACTGCGGCCAGGGCGGATCGCCCACGCCGGTGATCCGTACGCCGCCCCACGGGTCGACCTCGGCCAGTCGGGCGGGCCGGACGCGGTCGGCGATGCGTAACTCGACGTCGCGCCGGCCGGAGCGCAGCAGGCGGGCCACCCGTGGCTCGGGCTCGATCCGCCCACCCCAGTGGTAGCGGCCGTCGACCGGCTCCCACCGTCCACTGAGGTGCACCCGGACCGAGGTGCCCTCGACGGCCGCAGGGCCGTGGTAGCTCACGGCACGATCCGCTCGTGGGCGCGGGTGAGCTCGCGCGGCAGGTCGGCGCTGGCCCGTACCCCCTCGATTCCGCTCCACAGCAGAGCGGTCAGGTAATCGGTGAGGGCCGCCCGGCTGATCGGCTGGCCGTGCGTGGTCCACCAGTCGCCGACCGCCTGCACGAAGCCCACCAGGCCGTACGCCCACGGCTCCGCCGGACCGGCGTCCAGGCCCAGCGAACGCAACCGGTCGCCGATCACCCGGGCCAGCCCGGCGGCCACCTGCCGGCTGGTGCCGGCGACCACCTGGTGGATGCCGGGGTCGCCAGACTGGTGCATCAGGAACCGGTAGAGCCTCGGCTCCGACTCGATCACCCCGAGGTACGCGTCGATCGTCGCCTCGACCAGGTCACGTTCCTCGCGGACCTGCGCTACCGCCGGCGCGATGGTGTCGACCACGCGCGCCGCCACCACCTCGCTGACCGCGACCCAGAGCTGCGACTTGTCGGCGAAGTAGCGGTAGAGGACCGGTTTGCTGACGCCTGCGGCGGCGGCCACCTGGTCCATGTCGACCCCCGGCCCGTGCCGCAGCAACGCCTGCACGGCGGCCCCGACCAGCTCCCGCCTTCGTTGCTCACGATGGTCGGCCCAGCGGTCCCGGCGGCCGTTCCCCTTTGCCTTCGGATCGCCGTCAGAGGGCGGGGGCGGCGGGTCGGTTGCATTGACATCGGTGAGCGGCGATTGCATGCTACTACTCGTAACAGTTACCGGTCGTCACGTCAATATGGAGGAGCCATGGAGGCCGCACCGACGGAGACCGAGCGCGCGGCGGTCGCCGAACGACTACTCACGTCCTCACTGCGGACCAGCTACGACCCCACTGTCGAGATCGACTGGGATGCCCCGCACACTCCGGGCGCCTACTGGCTCCCGCCGCACCGCAGCAGCCTCTACGGCACGCCGCTGTGGGAGCAGCTCAGCGAGGAGCAGCGCGTCGAGCTCACCAAGCACGAGGTGGCCAGCGCGGCCAGCGCCGGGCTGTGGTTCGAGACGATCCTCATGCAGATGCTGATCCGGGAGTACTACGGCGCCGACCCGACCAGTCCGCAGGCACAGTACGCGCTGACCGAGGTGGCTGACGAGTGCCGGCACTCCATCATGTTCGGCCGGCTGATCGAGGCGATGGACTGCCCCGTCTACCGGGCGAGCACGGTGGATCACCACCTCGGGCGCTTCCTGAAGGCCACCGCCAGCGGTCCCCGGATGTACGCCGCGATCCTCATCGCGGAGGAGATCCTCGACGCGTTCCAGCGCGAGATCATGGCAGACGAGTCGCTCCAGCCGCTCATCCGGATGGTCTCCCGCATCCACGTGGTCGAGGAGGCGCGACACGTCCGGTTCGCTCGCGAGGAGCTGGCCGGCGCAGTCGCGGCCACCGGCCCGGTGGGCATGGCGTACGCCCGACTGTTGGTCGGGCGGGCCGCCTACACGATCGCCAACCGCCTGGTCCATCCCGACGCGTACGCGGCGGTGGGTATCCCACCGGCGGTCGGCCGGGCCGCTGCCCGCGCCAACCCGCACTGGCGTGCCACCCTGCACTGGTCGGCGGCGCGGGTGCACGCCAACCTGGCGGGCGTTGGCCTGGTGGCTGGGCCAGGGCGTCTGCTGTGGACCCGGGCCGGGCTGATCTGACCCGTCGTCGCCAGGGTGACTCCGGCGAGGCAGCGCGGAACTGCCCACATCAGGCAGCGTTCAGGCCCGGCCGATCCGCGGCTCCTGACGGTCGGTCAGCCGCAACCCGACACCCCGCACCGCCTCGATCGTGGCACCGGTGCCGAGGTCCTGTAGCTTGCGCCGCAGCCGCTTCACCAGGGACTGGACGTCCGCCTTGCGCTCCAGCCCCTCGTCGCGCCAGACCGACCGGTGCAGCTCTTCGTAGCTCCAGACCCGGACCGGCGCGGTCGTCAGGCAGGTCAGCAGGTCGTGCTCCAACCGGGTCAGGTCGATCTCGCGGCCCTCGCAGCGGGCGGTGGATCGGGCGGAGTCGATGACCAGGGCGTCGCTCGCGGCGGCGGGTGCTGGCTCGGGTGGCGTCCCGGCCAGCTGTTGCGGAGCAGCGATCAGCCGGCGCAGCTCGTCGAGGTCGGCCACCAGCAGCAGCGGTGCGATGCCGTCGAGGCGCTCCGCGAGCCGGATGCGCTCGGTCGGCGATGGGGTCACCGCGATCAGCAGCGGGAACGGCTCGTCGGCCGGATCAGCCCCATCCAACATCGCTTCGTCGTCCTCGGCCACAGCACCGCCCGGGATCGATGGGCATCCCTGCCCAGTTCTTGTCACGCCCCTGACAATGATTGGCAGGCACGCTGCCCAGCCTGGCAACGGTTAGCGACAAGTTGCTCACGGCAAGTTCTTGATCGTCCTTTCTTCTCGATCATAGTGTCCACTCGGGCAACCGGCGTGACCCGCGCGGTGCATGGGGGGGCATGGAAGGGTTCGTTCACTCGGTCCATCGAGACGAACCTTCTGCACCTTCACATGGCCCATTTCACCCTGGGTCGTTCTGAGGGAGGCAGCACCGATGTCCAGACGTCCACAATGGCGGCGCACAGCCAGATCACTGGTGAGCGCTGGTGCGGCGATGATCCTCGCCGCAACATGCATGGTCAGCATCGGCTCGCCCGCGCAGGCCGCGCCCGGCGGCGGGATGGGCACGGGTACCCCGGTCGGAGACAAGATCCGACCGGAGCTGGCAAAGCAGCTCCAGGCCAAGAGCGAAGGGGACTTCTGGATCCGGTTCAAGGACCGGGCGGACCTGAGCAAGGCCAGTGCCATCAAGGACTGGGCGAAGCGTGGCACGGCGGTTGCGGACGCACTGCGCAAGACCGCCGCCGAGAGCCAGGGCAAGATCCGGGCCGAGCTTGACGGCTCGGGCGCGAAGTACCAGACCTTCTGGGCGACCAACGCCATCAAGGTGAGCAGCGGCTCCCTGGCGATGGTGCAGAAGTTCGCCTCCCACGCAGAGGTCGAGGGCCTGTACGCCCCGGTCGCCTACAAGGTGCCCGAGACCACCAAGGGCACCGACGAGAAGACCGTGAACGCCCTCGAGTGGGGCATCGCGAACATCAACGCCGACGACGTCTGGTCCCAGTACGGCGTCACCGGCGAGGGCATCACCATCGCGAACATCGACACCGGCGTGCAGTTCGACCACCCGGCGTTGGTCAACTCCTATCGCGGCAACAACGGCGACGGCACGTTCGACCACAACTACAACTGGTTCAACGCCGCCGGGACCTGCGCCACCGCACCCTGTGACGGCGATGGCCACGGCACGCACACGATGGGCACCATGGCCGGCTCCGACGGCGCGAACCAGATTGGTGTCGCCCCGGGGGTCAAGTGGATCGCGGCGAACGGTTGCTGCCCCAGCGACGCCGCCCTGATCACGTCCGGTCAGTGGATGCTGGAGCCGGTCGACCTCAACGGCCAGAACCCGGACGCCAGCAAGCGACCGAACGTCATCAACAACTCGTGGGGCAGCCAGAACCCCTCCACCGAGCCCTTCATGGAGGACGTGACGCTGGCCTGGGCCGCGTCGGGGATCTTCGGAGTCTGGTCCAACGGCAACAGCGGGCCGGCATGCCAGACCAGTGGTTCGCCGGGCAGTTCGGTCAGCAACTACTCGACCGGCGCGTACGACATCAACAACAACATCGCCGGTTTCTCCGGCCGGGGTCCCGGGCAGAACGGCGACATCAAGCCCAACATCTCGGCGCCCGGCGTGAACGTCCGGTCGAGCCTTCCGGGCAACGCCTACGGCAGCGCCAGCGGCACCTCCATGGCCGCCCCGCACCTCGCGGGTACGATCGCGCTGCTGTACTCGGCGGCGCCGTCGCTGGTCGGTGAGATCGACGCGACCCGTGCGCTGCTCAACGGCGCCGCGATCGACAAGGCCGACGCCCAGTGCGGTGGCACCCCGGCGGACAACAACGTCTACGGCGAGGGCCTGCTGGACGCGCTCGCGCTGCTCAACGCCGCCCCGACCGGCGACACCGGCACCCTGGCCGGCACGGTCACCGACGCGGCCACCGGCGCCCCGATCGCCGGTGCGACCCTGACGCTCACCGGCCCGACCGCGCGCGAGGTGACCACCGGTACCGACGGGAAGTACTCGACCCAACTCCCGGTCGGCGACTACCAGATCGCCGTGACGGCGTTCGGGTACGGCAGCACCACGAAGCCGGCGACGGTCACCGATGGCGCCACCACGACGCTCGACGTCGCGCTGACGGCGGTGGCGAGCGTCAACGTCACCGGAGCTGTCACCGACGGCTCCGGACACGGCTGGCCGCTCTACGCGAAGGTCACCGTGCAGGGTGTGTCCGGCGTGTACGACTACACCACGCCGGTGAACGGCCGCTACAGCATCAAGCTGCCGGCCGGGCAGACCTACACGCTGAAGTACGAGTCGCAGTACCCCGGCTACCAGACGGTCACCAAGGAGGTGGTCGTCGGGTCGGGTAACGTCACCGCCAACGTCGCGGTACCGGTGAACACCACCACCTGTACGACGGCGCCCGGATACACCTTCGGCTCCGACGGTGAGTACGAGACCTTCGACGGCACCACGGTGCCGGCCGGCTGGTCCGTTGTGGACAACAAGGGCAACGGCCAGGTCTGGAAGTTCACCGACGACGGCAGCCGCGGCAACCTGACCGGCGGCACCGGCAACTTCGCGATGATCGACAGTGACGCGTACGGCGCGGGCGGGAGCCAGGACACCTCGCTGGTCAGCCCGGTGGTCAACCTGACCGGGGTCACCGCCCCGGTCATCCGGTTCAACCAGGACTTCAACCAACTGGCCAGCGACCGCGGCGATGTCGATCTGAGCATCGACGGCGGGGCCACCTGGACGAACGTGCTCCGGCAGGCGACGGACGTCCGGGGGCCGAAGGTCACCGAGATCCCGATCCCGCAGGCGGCCGGCCAGGCGCAGGTCCAGGTCCGGTTCCACTACTACGACGCCTCGTACGAGTGGTGGTGGGAGGTCGACAACGTACTGATCGGCAGCCAGGTCACCTGCGTGCCGGTCGACGGTGGTCTTGTCGTCGGCAACGTCCGTGACAAGAACGACAACAGCTACATCAACGGTGCCACCGTCACCAGCGACGACCGGCCCGCCGAGAAGGGCGTCACCGTGGCGACCCCGGACGACCCGGGACTGGCCGACGGCTTCTACTGGATCTTCTCGACGCTGACCGACACGCACAAGTTCACCGCGAAGGCCGGCAACTACGTCAGCCAGAGCAAGCAGGTCGACGTCCAGGCAGACTGGGCGACCGCCGCGAACTTCGTGCTGGCGGCCGGCCGGCTGTCGGTGGCACCGACCCAGCTGAGCGCGACGGTCCAGATGCCCAGCGGCAAGGCCAGCAAGACGTTCACGGTGACCAACACCGGCGGCGCGCCGGTCGACGTCGAGTTCAGTGAGCGCGACAACGGGTTCGAACTCCTTCGGGCGGACGGGTCCCGGGTGACCAGGCAGCAGGTGCTCGGTTCCAGCGGCGCGCCGGAGCAGCGGCTCACCGTGCCGACGTCGTTCGCCGCCAAGGCGTCCGGCAAGGCGGCGACGGCGACCTCCGCCGCGGTCAGCCCACAGGCTGCGCCGTGGACGGACATCACCGACTACCCGTCCAACATCATGGACAACCGTGTGGTGAACCTGGACGGCAAGGTCTACTCGATCGGCGGTGGCGACGGCAGCGCCTCCACCACGAAGAACGTCGTCTACGACCCGGTCGCGCAGACCTGGACGCCGGTCGCCGACCTTCCCGGCGCCCGCAACGCCCTGACGGTGGGCGTCGTGGGCGGGAAGATCATCGCCACCGGTGGCTGGGGTGCCTCCGGGCCGGACTCGGCCACCTGGTCGTACGACCCGGCGGCCAACACCTGGACCGAGCTGGCCGACAACCCGGCGCCGCGAGCCGCTGCCGGCCAGGCGGTCGTCGACGGCAAGCTGTACGCGATCGGTGGCTGCACCACGGCCGCCTGTACGCCGATGTCGAACAGTGTCGTCCGGTACGACCCGGCCAGCGACACCTGGGAGACGCTGGCCAACTACCCGAAGTCGGTGGCCTTCGCCTCCTGCGGAGGGATCGACGGCACGGTCTACTGCACCGGTGGCAATGACGGCGCTGCCGCGCAGAAGTCCAGCTACGCCTTCGACCCGGGTGCCAACACCTGGACCGCCATCGCCGATGCGCCGGTCGACAACTGGGCCAGCTCGTTCGCTGTTGCGAGCGGCAAGCTCCTCGTCGTCGGTGGTTCGCAGGGTGGAGCCATCAGCAACGCCGGCTTCGCCTACGACCCGGCCACCAGCTCGTGGTCCAACCTGCCGAACGCCAACACCGCGCGTTACCGCGGTGGCGCGGCGTGCGGCTTCTACAAGATCGGCGGCTCGTCCGGCAACTTCAACGCGGCGCCGGACAGCGAGGTGCTGCCCGGGTTCGAGGGTTGTGCCGAGGCGGCGGCCGATGTCAGCTGGATGACGATCGACAAGTCGGCCGTCACCCTCGCGCCGGGTCAGAAGGTCACGGTCACCGTCGGGATGACGGCGAATGTCGATCAGCCGGGCACCTACTCCGGCTCGGTGGGGATCAAGGAGAACACGCCGTACACGGTGGCACCCGTCGCGGTGACCATGAACGTGACGCCTCCGAAGACCTGGGGCAAGCTGCTGGGCACGGTGACCGGGACCAGCTGCCAGGGTGCGACCTCGCCGATTGCCGGTGCGGTGGTCCAGGTCGACTCGTGGGCGATGTCGTGGACCTTCGCCACCGACGCCCAGGGCAAGTACGCCTACTGGGTGGACCGTCGGAACAACCCGCTCACGATGATCGTCGCCAAGGACGGCTGGAAGCCCCAGACCCGTCAGACGAAGGTCAACACCACCACGCCCACCGTGGAGGACTTCGGATTGTCTCCCGTTCGGTGCTGACGTCTGAGCGGTAGCACGATCCGGCCCGCCTGGTCAGTGACCAGGCGGGCCGGACCAGCTTCGCCGGCGGTGAGCCGGAGCGACACGATCCGGGGGCGCCGCAGCCGCGGCGCCCCCGGATTGCCGGTCGCGATCAGACCGGGGCGAGCCGGAAGCCGACGCCACGCACCGCGTGGATCGTCGCGGCGGCGTTCAGCCGGGCGAGTTTGCGGCGTACCCGTCGGATGACCGAGTGCATGTCGGACCCGCGGCCGAGGTGCCTGTTGCCCCAGACCTCAAGGTGCAGGCGCTCGTACGTCCAGACCTGTCCGGGTGCGTCGACCAGGCAGAGCAGCACGTCGTGCTCCAGCCGGGTCAGGTCGATCTCCTGGTCGCGCCACCGCAGCACCCGGCGGTCGGAATCGACGGCCAGCTCGGGTGGTGGCGGCGAGTGCGTGCTCTGCGCCGCCTCGGCGACCACCGCCTGAGCGGGGGGAGTCGCCGTGGCGACGGGAGGCACCTCGACCACCCCGAGGAACTCCCGTGCCTGCTCGACGCTTGAAACAATCAGGAATGCGTCGCTCCCGCCGAGCAGCCGCGCCAACTGTCGGCGTTCGGCCGGCGAGGACGCGATGCCGATCACCAAGGAGGCGGCCGGAATCCCCTGCATTTCCCCAACCCCTTCCGGTTCCCCAACTCGCTCCGGATGGTTTTTCGCACCGCCGACCGAAAAATATCGATCAATCGATGTCCTGACCTTAGTGGTGGCTCGTCTCGGTCGGGTAAAACATAGTTGCATGTAAGCATATGAATGAGCGTTCAGGTGCGGGCAAGCCGTTCGGGGGCGGCTTCGTCGGTTTTGCCGGGAACCCACCGGAAGTTGTGACAGAACGAAGACAATCCGCGGACGGTGCCCGGACCTGGCGAGCGGAGCATGGCCGACATGTCCCTCGGATCGTCGTACCACGTCGGGCGGTCGGCACCGGGCCCGCAGCCGGCGGGACCGCTGCCACAGGTCCGCGCAGCCACGCCCCTCGGCCTGCCTCTGCTCGGTGCGGCCCTGGGTCACCTGGTCGTCCTGGGCCTGATCTGCGTCGTGTTCGTACGGACCTACCCCGGCCAATGGCTGGACGGACTGCTCCTGCCGCGTGCCGAGCGGGGCGGAGGGTACGAGCAGCAGACCGTCCTGGTCGGTCCGTCCAAGACCGTGCTGGCGGCCTTCGGCAGCCCTGTGCTCCTGGCCGTCCTGCTCGGCGCGGTGTTGCTGGTGGGTCTGCTCGGTCGGCGGTTGCTGGCGGGAGTCGTGGGTATCGGCATGGTGCTCACCGCGGTGGTGGTGGCCGGAGCGGTCAAGTCGATGCTTCCCCGTTCGGACTTTCAGATCGAGAGTTCAACCACCCACAACAGCTTTCCCAGCGGTCATGTCGCCGCCGCGACGGCCCTGCTGCTGGCGTTCATGCTGGTCCTGCCCGGGTGGGCCCGACGATGGCTGGCGGTACCGGGCGCGGTGGGCGTCTCGGTGATCGCCTCGGCCACCATGATCGCGGGCTGGCACCGGTTCAGCGACGCGCTCGGCGGTGTTCTGCTGGGCGTGGCGCTGTTCTGCCTGGCCGCGGCGGCGCTGGCGGGCTGGCGCCGGGACGATCCGGGCGGCGTCACCGGCCCGCGCGGTGGGCAGGACAGCGGCACTCTGTGGCGCGGGCTGATCGAGGGGGCGGTGGGGCTGGTCGTGCTGGTCTGGGCGCTTCTGGTGGTCGGACCGGGTCTGGACGCATCGGTGCAGCGGGGGACGCTCGTCGCCATCGTCGCGGCGACCGGATTGACGATGCTGTCGGTGGTGTCGGTGGTGTTCCTGGTGCGGTCGGCGGATTTTGTCGGCCCGATGCATTCGCGGCATCGTGCCCAGCCGGAGCCGGCAGTGAACATTCGGGACGGCGGGACAGCGCAGGGTTGATACCCAACCTCCAGGACATCGACAAAAGGCTAAACCAAATCATGATGCGATACTTGGCGACATGTCCCAGGTCCTGCTGATCGAAGATCACCAGACGGTGCGCGACGGACTGCAGTTGGCGCTCACCCGACAGGGCCACACGGTGGATGCCGTGGCGACCGGTGAGCAGGGGCTGGAACGGTTGCGCGCGGCCTCGTCCGACGTCGTGATCCTCGATCTCATGCTGCCCGGGATGGACGGGTTTGAGGTCTGTCGCCGGATCCGGCAGCTCGGCGACTTGCCGATCATCATGCTGACCGCCCGCAACGACGACATGGATGTGGTGGCGGGCCTGGAGGCCGGCGCCGACGACTACGTGGTCAAGCCGGTGCAGCCCCGGGTGCTTGAGGCGCGCATCCGCGCGGTGCTGCGACGGACCGCTGGCGAGTCGCGACGTAGCGGCGGCGAGCGGTCCGGCCTGGAACAGCACGGTGCCCTGACCATCGACCGGGCGGCGCTGGTGGTCAGCAAGGGCGGGCAGCCGGTCAGCCTCGCCCCGACGGAGCTGCGCCTGCTGCTCGAACTCTCGTACACGCCGGGACAGGTGCTGAGCCGGCAGCAGCTGCTGTCGGCCGTGTGGGAGCACGGATACCTCGGCGACTCGCGGCTGGTGGACGCCTGTGTGCAGCGGCTGCGCGCCAAGATCGAGGACGACTCGTCGGTGCCGGTCTTCATCCAGACGGTGCGCGGTTTCGGATACCGGTTCGGGCCGCTGTGAGGCTGTGGCGCTGGGCCGGTGGCCAGGCGTCGGGCCTGCGGGTTCGGCTGCTGCTGGCCTTCGCGTTGCTGGGCATGACCACCACCGCGGTGGTGGCCAGCGGAAGCTACTTCCAGGCCCGGAGGGTGATCCTCCAGCAGGCGCAGGACGCCGCGGTGGTGTCGCTGACCGAACAGCTCACGGAGGTCTACCCGGTACGCCAGCTCCCGCCGTCCCAGGAGGTGCTCGACGCGTTGTCCCAGCGCCTCTCCGACCGGGACGGAGACGTGGTAATCCTCTACCGTGACATGCGGGCGCAGGGCGTGCAGTTCCCCGAGCCGGTCAGCCCGGAACTGCGGCAGGCGGTCGAGAGTGGCCTCGTCGCCTGGCAACGCGTTTCGCGCGACGGTCAACCCATGCTGCTCATCGGGACCCAGCTGAGGCTCGAGCGACCCGATGGCACCGCCCAGCCGTCCGGGCTGGAGGTCTATGCGCTGCGCAGCCTCGCCCCCGAACAACAGAGCATCGACCGGCTCGCCACCCTGGCGTGGCTGACCGGTGGGCTCTCCCTGGTCCTCGCCGTCCTGCTGGCCCTGCTGGCCGCCCAAGGGGTGCTCCGGCCGGTACGCGAGCTGGGACGGGCGGCGCGCCGGCTCGGCGAGGGCGACCTGACAACCCGGCTGGTGGTTCGGGGCGCCGACGAGCTGGCCGACGTGGCGCGGACCTTCAACGACACGGCGGGGACGCTGGAGCGGCAGGTCGGCGAGCTGCGGCGGATGGAGTCCGACGCCCGGCGCTTCGTGGCCGACGTGTCGCACGAACTCCGTACGCCCCTGGCCGCGATGACGGCGGTCACCGACGTGCTGGACGAGGAGGCCGACCGGCTGCCGGGGGATGCCGGCAAGGCCGCCCGGCTCGTCAGTCAGGAGACGCAGAACCTCACTCGGCTGGTCAACGACCTCATCGAGATCAGCAGGTTCGACTCCGGCACGGCGCGGCTCGCCCTCGACGACGTCGACGTGGCCGCGGCGGTGAGCGCCACCCTGCGGATCCGGGGCTGGGCCGATCGGGTGCGGACGGAACTGCCGCCCGGAATCGTCGCCCGGCTGGATCCCCGCCGGCTGGACGTCATCGTCGCCAACCTGGTCGGCAACGCCTTCCGGCACGGGGCCGAGCCGGTCTCCGTGGACCTGCGCGCCGAACCGGACTGGATCACCATCGAGGTCCGCGATCAGGGGCCCGGGCTGGACCAGGAGGTGCTGCCGCACGTCTTCGACCGCTTCTACAAGGCGGACACCGCGCGGACCCGCACCGAGGGCAGCGGTCTGGGACTCGCCATCGCATGGGAGAACGCCCGCCTGCACCGGCACGCCGGGCAGCATGGAAGTCTCGTCGCCGGCAACGGCCCGACCGGCGGCGCGGTGTTCACGCTCCGCCTGCCCCGGGTGGCGGCGGACGCCGGAGGCGTACGGTGACCGGCCGCCGGGCGGCTCGGGCGCTGCTCGCCGGCGGGCTTCTGCTCACGCTGCTCGTGGCGGGCTGCGGGGTCCGGCCCAGCGGCGTCATCACCGGCAGCGCCGCGACGACCGGTCCGTCCGCGGGAGTCAGGCTCTACCTGCTCGCGCACGGGCAACTCGTGTTGGTCATCCGCCCGACCAAGATGGACGCCTCGCCGGAGGAGACGCTCCGGATGTTGGCAGCGGGTCCGGACGACTCCGAGTGGAGACAGGGGCTCACCAGCGAGGTGCCGGTCGGCCTCGTCCCGGCCTCCCTGGTGACGGTGACGGTGACGGGCGACCAACCCGGCCTCACGGTGACGATGGTGGGTGCCGTCATGTCCTTGTCGGGGACCGCGGCCGACCAGATCGTCTGCACCGTGATCGGCACCACGGCGGTCGCCGGTCTGGCCGACAGTTTCGTCCCGGTCACCGTCGCCGGCCCGGATGGCGCCCGCCCGCCCCGGTTCTGTCCGATCAGGTGACCGGGGCGAGGGGCGCTCACACCAGATCGACCGCCCGTGCCGGCCGGGGCAACCCGCCGGAGCCGGACCGGCCCTGGTCGGCCAGCGCGCCGGAGATCAGGATGTCGAGCAGGTCGGCGAACCCGATCCCGGCCTGCTGCCAGATCTGCGGGAACTGCGATGCGGTGGTGAACCCGGGGAAGGTGTTGACCTCGTTCACGATGGGCTCCGCGGACCCCTCGGCGGGCAGGAAGAAGTCGACCCGGAGCAGCCCGCGGCAGTCGAGGGCGTGGAAGGCGCGGATCGCGCGGTCCTGAAGCACCTCGGTGGTGGCGGGGTCGAGCGGTGCGGGGATCTGGAAAACCGCCCCGCCGTCGTACTTGGCGTCGTAGTCGAAGAAGCCCGTGCCGCTCACCCGGATCTCCAGGGGCGGACCGGCCTGCACCCGGCCGTCGGGATGCTGGAGGACGGCCACGTCGATCTCACGTCCGCGCGCCCCCTGCTCGACCAGGACCTTCGGGTCCACCTCCCGGGCCTGCTCCAGCGCAGCGGGAAGTTCCGCCCAGTCGGTCACCCTGACGACGCCCAGGCTGGAGCCGGCCCGGGCGGGCTTCACGAAGACCGGCAGGCCCAGCCGTCGCCGGTCGGCCGGGGACAGTTCCTCGCCGGGACGCAGGGTCACCCCGGGGCTGACCCGCAGGCCCTCCGCGTTGAGGAGCCTCTTGGTGACTCCCTTGTCCATGCCGGCGGCGCTGGCGAAGACGCCGTTGCCGACGTACGGCACGCCGAGCCAGCCCAGCAGCGACGCCACGGTGCCATCCTCGCCGTACGGGCCGTGCAGGGCCGGGAACACCACGTCCTGGGCGCGTAGCACGCGCAGCGCCTGGGGGAGTGGTGTCGGGCGGCCGTCGACGTGCCACCCGCCGTCCCGGTCGATGAGCACCTCGGTGACCTGGTACCGGTCGCGGTCCAGCCCGGCGAGGATGCTCGCCGCCGAGCGGCGGGACACCTCGTGCTCGCCGCTCTGCCCGCCGTACAGCACTGCCAGTCGGGTTGTCATGAAACGTCCGCCCTTTCGTGGAGGTGGTCGCGGGCCACCCGGGCCCCGATACCGGTCAAGATCTCGTTTGGGTTGGTGCCGGCCCACCGCGCCCACTCGGCGACCGTCGGTTGGGCGAGGTCGTCCCCTTCGGGGCCGAACACCACGACCGGGTCGCCGATCGCCACGGGAAGGTCGCCCGCGTCGACCACGCACTGGTCCATGGCGATGCGCCCGACGATCGGGCAGCGCCGGCCGCCGAGCCACACCGCGGCGCGGCCCTCGGCGGCCCGGGTGAGGCCGTCGGCGTAGCCGAGCGGCAGCAGGGCCAGCGTGGTCGGCGCCGAGGTCACGTACTCGGGTCCGTAGGAGACACCCGTGCCCGCGGGCACCCGCTTCACGTTGACGACGGTCGTGCGCAGCGTCATCGCGGCGCGGAGCCCGAACTCACCGGGCCCGGTACCGCCGAACGGGTCCACGCCGTACAGGGCGAGCCCGATCCGGCAGAGGTCGAAGCGGGTCCGGGGTGCCGACAGCGCGGCAGCCGAGTTGGCCAGGTGGACCAGGTCGGGGTCGAGGCCGGCGGACCGGGCGACCCGCAACGCCTCCTCGAAGGTCGCCACCTGCCGGGCCAGCCCGGGGCTGCCCGGTACGTCCGCGTCGGTCAGATGGGACCACACGCCGCGCACCCGGACTCCGCCCTCCCGCTCGTACTTGCGGGCCCAGGCGACCAGTTCGTGCCAGTCGTCCCCGCGGGCTCCGTTGCGGGACATGCCGGTGTCGGCCTTGAGCTGCACCAGCGCGGGTACGCCGAGCCGGTGGGCCGCGTCGACGACGGCGTGCAGGTGGGTCGTCGTCGACACGCCGACGTCGACGCCGGCGCTGATCAGGCTGGCGAAGTCGTCGTCCGGGCGGTGCAACCAGCTCAGCGTGGGCGCGGTGATGCCGGCGCTGCGCAGGGCCAGCGCCTCGGATGCCGAGGTCACCCCCAGCCAACCCGCGCCGGCGCGCAGCGCGGCACGGGCGACCATCACCGCGCCGTGGCCGAACCCGTCCGCCTTCACCACCGCCATCAACTCGGTGCCGGTGAGGGACGCGATCGTCCGGACATTGCCGGCGATCGCCCCGAGGTCGACCACCGCCTCGGCCAACGCGCTCATCCGGCCGCCTCCAGCCGGCGGAGTACGGTCCGGCGGTCGCCGGGGAGGGCGAACAGCCAGCGCGCGTGCACCGCCAGCAGCCCGCGGTGGATGGCCAGGCTCACGCCGATCACGAGCCCGGTCAGCAGGATCGGGTAGCCGAGCACGATCAGGTCCTGCCCGACGCGGTCCAGCCGGGAGGCCGGTGCGAGCAGCAGCCGGTGCAGCAGGGCCAGGACCGGCAGGTGGATGACGTAGATCGGCAACGTGTTGCGGCCGAGCGTGCTGAGTCGGCGGCTGAGGGCGGGCCACCGGCCCAGTTGGGCGGCCGCGGTGACGCCGAAGGCGACCGCCACGACGGAGACCTCCGGCCACACGCCGAACCATCGCTGGGCGCCGACCGTCGCCATCGCGGCGAGCGCGAGGACGTAGGCACCCGAGGTCAGCGCGAGGCGGCGCCGGGTGGCGGTTGCCGCCCACCACTCGATCTGCGGTCGCAGGTACAGGCCGCCGAGGAAGAAGATCAGGTTCTGGTACAGGCCGGCGCGGTTGCCCGGTGTGTCGAGCAGGCCGGCGGCGGCGACGGCGGACAGCGCCGCGGCGGGTACGAGGACCAGCATCCGGGGCGCCCGGCGGGCCACCTTGGCGACCGTGAAGTAGAGCGCCAGGGCGTACAGGTACCAGAGGTTCGAGGGCGTGATCGTGAGCTGTTCCAGCAGACCGAGGGCGGACGTGGCGCGGTCGGTCGGGAAGTCCGGGGCCGCGGCGAAGATCACGGTGTGGATCAGCAGCCAGACGGCGTACAGGTAGAGGAACCCGGCGATTCGGCTGCGGGCGACGACCCGCCAGGGGCGCTGGACGGCGGTCGCCGCGAAGACGCCGGAGATGGTGAAGAACAGCGGCATCCGCAGCGGCAGTAACTGCTCGCCCAGCGTCCCCCACAGGCCCGGCACCGGTACGCCGACGTGCCAGTCGATCTGCAGGTAGTCCTTGACGACGACGTGCCACAGGACGACGAGGATGATGCAGGTGCCCTTCGCGGCGTCGGCCCACTCCGCTCGGCGTGGCCGTCCCGGGGCGGGGCTGGACAGGGTCCAGGGCCTCCGGTGGCGGAACCGGGCGCGCGCCACCTCGGGCGCGTACCCGGTGGGCCGGGAGTCGGTGGATGTCGGCTGGGGGATCACTCAGCAGAAGGTGTCAGCCGGATATCCGCGCGTGATCCACGAATTGTCATGAACCGGTAATGGAAATCCCCGGACCTCACCCGCCGTCGGCCTGCTCGACCCGCGGGTCTGTGGCGTCGACGACCACTAGGCTCGGTTCGGAGGTGTCGAGAAATGAAGCTCGGACTGCACTACTGGACGTACTCGACCCCGGCCGAGCCGGCGGCGATCGCACCGACCCTGGCCGAGGCGGCCACCACCGCCGAACAGGCCGGCGTCGCGTCGTTCACGGTGATGGACCACTTCTTCCAGATGGACGCGGTGGCCCCGGCCGAGGAGCCGATGTTGGAGGCGTACACGACGCTGGGCTTCGTCGCCGCGAAGACCCAGCGAATGACGCTGGGCGTGCTGGTCACCGGCGTGATGTACCGGTATCCGGGGCTGCTCGCCAAGATCGTCAGCACTCTCGACGTGCTCTCCGGCGGTCGGGCCCGGCTCGGCATCGGCGCATCCTGGTACGAGCGGGAGCAGCGCGGCCTCGGCGTGCCCGTGGTGCCGGTGGCCGAGCGCTTCGAGCGGCTGGAGGAGACGCTGCGGATCTGCCTGCAGATGTGGGGTGACGACAACGGGCCGTTCAACGGACAGCACTACCAGCTCGCCGAGACGATCAACTCGCCCCAGCCGTTGAGCCGTCCGCACCCGCCGATCATGATCGGCGGCGGCGGCGAGAAGAAGACGCTGCTCCTGGTGGCCCGGTACGCCGACGCCTGCAACCTGTTCGGCACGGCCGCCGGCGCCGACGAGGTGGCGCGCAAGCTGGAGGTGCTGCGGGGGCACTGCGTCG
Source organism: Micromonospora sp. NPDC000668 (assembly GCF_042897975.1). Lineage (NCBI taxonomy): Bacteria > Bacillati > Actinomycetota > Actinomycetes > Micromonosporales > Micromonosporaceae > Micromonospora > Micromonospora sp. NPDC000668. The sequence goes on along the minus strand of NZ_JBIAYP010000001.1, from coordinate 438,673 downwards.
TCGAGGGCCGCGACTACGACACCGTCGAGAAGACCGTGGTCGCCCACCGGCCACCGTTGGCCGACGTCGACGCGTTCCTCGCCGAGGTTGCCGACTACGCCGCGCTCGGGGTCACCGAGGTGCAGGTCACGCCGGATCGCCACCCGGTGGAGTTCGCCCAGCGGCTCGGCGACGAGGTGCTGCCCCGGCTGGCCGACATCGGCTGATTCCGGCGCGACACCAGGGGCTGTCCTCCACCGAGCGGAGGACAGCCCCTGGTGCGTAGCTGGCCGCGTCAGGCGACCGAGGTGGGGAACCGTTCCCACACCCGGTGCCCGGCCATCAGCCGCTGCACCGCGGTCAGGGCTTCGACGCCGGAGCCCGCGGTGACGACGCCGGGAGTGCCGCTCACCCCCGCCTGCTCCAGCACGGTGACGCCGGCGCCCCAGGCGCCGATCGTCTTGGCGTGCCGCCAGCACTCCTCGACGAGGAGCAGCACGCGGGGATCCACGGCCACCGCCGGCGCCCTACCCGCCTTGTCGTCGCGGGCCGGGATGGCATCCGGTGCGGGTGCCGGCGCTCCGGCCAGCAGGACCGCGTCGAACTCGACCGACCGGCCGGTGGCGAAGGTCCGCTGCACCGGCATGCCGCCCACCATGCCGCCGTGTGGGGCGATCAGCAGCGGCACCATTCCGGCCTCGAACACGGCTGCGCGTACCAGCGTCGGACCGCGTGATCCGGCCTTGAGTGAGTGGTCGGTGTCGCGGAGCCGAGCCCCCTGCGAGGTGGTGAGGAAGGCGCCCTGCTGACCCTTGGCGGTCGTCGGCGCGCCGGTCTCCGCGCCGGTCGGGGTGCGGGTCTGCGGAGTCCCCTGCTCCGTCTTCGGCGGCAACGGGTCGCGCGGCGTCGTCGGCTCCTCGACGGGTGGTGGGGCGCTGCCCGGCGCGCCGGGGACATCTGGCGTCAGGGCGTCGGCGATCTTTTCTGAGGCGGTCTTCACGGCGTTCTTGACCGCCTCGGCGGGCTTGCTGGAATCCACTGAACGAACCCCTCCATGGAGCGTCTACGAGCAGGCGATGGCATCCCTACCCCTGGTCAGAGGGCCAAAACACAGCCGATGTCCGCGTCCCGACCCCGGGTAGGGCGGACGCCGACCGGCGGGACTGGTGATTTCACCGATGCGTGGGCCGACGCAGCGGCCAAAACTGACGCACGTCGATATCCCTCGACTCTAGGGAGTGCCCGACGTGTCGTCACCAACCACCACCCGTCCCCGTTCCATGGCAGCCCGAGCCGCCCGGCTCGTGCTGGCCGCCACCCTGGTCGCCGGAGGCGTCCTGGCCGGTAGCTCCGGCGCCGCGCAGGCGGCGAGCCCGTACGAGAGGGGCCCCAACCCGACCACCGCGATCCTGGAGGCCAGTCGCGGTCCGTTCGCCACCGCCTCGCAGAACGTGTCCTCGCTGAGCGTCACCGGCTTCGGCGGTGGCGTCATCTACTACCCGACCAGCACCAGCGAGGGCACCTTCGGCGCGATCGCCATCTCGCCCGGCTACACCGCGGCCTGGTCCAGCATCAGCTGGCTCGGCCCCCGGATCGCCTCGCACGGCTTCGTGGTGATCGGCATCGAGACCAACAGCCGGCTGGACCAGCCGGACAGCCGTGGCCGTCAGCTCCTCGCCGCGCTCGACTACCTGGTCGACCGCAGTTCGGTGCGTACCCGGATCGACGGCAGTCGGCTCGCGGTGGCTGGCCACTCGATGGGCGGCGGCGGCAGTCTGGAGGCGGCGTCGGCGCGCCCGTCGTTGCAGGCCGCGGTGCCGCTCGCACCGTGGAATTTGGACAAGAGCTGGTCCGAGCTTCGGGTGCCCACGCTGATCATCGGTGGCGAGAGCGACAGTGTCGCGCCGGTCTCGTCGCACTCGGAGCCGTTCTACAACAGCATCCCGGCCTCGGCGGAGAAGGCGTACCTGGAGCTGAACGGAGCGAGCCACTTCTTCCCGCAGACGGTGAACACGCCGACGGCCCGGCAGATGGTGGCCTGGCTCAAGCGGTTCGTCGACGACGACACCCGCTACGAGCAGTTCCTCTGCCCCGGCCCGAGCGGCTCGCAGATCCAGGAGTACCGCAACACCTGCCCCAGTTCCTGATCGCGATCCCGGGGCGGTCGCCGCTGGCGGCCGCCCCGTCCGCCTGTCGATGGCGAGGTATTGAAGGTCTTGACGCGGTACCCGAGAAACGTACACTGCGAGTGTAAATAACACCCGCCACAACAGAGGGATGGGTGATGGAGCGCGGGCTCGCATTGCACCACATCGGCGTACGGTTCGGCGGCCTCACCGCCCTCGACGACGTCTCACTGCGGGTTTCACCCAACCGGGTGGTGGGCGTGATCGGGCCGAACGGCGCCGGTAAGACCACGTTGTTCAACGTGATCTGCGGCTTCGTCACGCCGGAGACGGGTTCGCTCACCCTCGACGACAGACCGTTGCGGCCCCGGCCGCACCGGCTGACCCGGCTCGGCATCGCCCGTACCCTGCAGGGGACCGGCCTCTTCGCCGGGCTCACGGTGCTGGAGAACGTGATGACCGGCGCCTCACACACCGCGCGGGCCGGCTTCGTGTCGGCGCTGCTCGGTCTGCCCAGCAGCGACCGCGACGAGCGGCGGCTGCGCCAGCACGCACTGGACATCCTGGACGATCTGGGGATCGCCAGGCACGCCGACGCCGCGCCGACCACGCTTCCCTTCGCCGTACGCCAGCGGGTCGCTCTGGCTCGCGCGCTCGCCGCCCGGCCTCGGCTGCTCCTGCTCGACGAGCCCGCTGGTGGCCTCGGCGCCGACGACATCACCGAGCTGGCGGAGCTGATCCGGCAGCTTCCCCAGCGGGACGCCGACCCCTGCGCGGTGCTGCTCGTGGAGCACCACATGGACCTGGTGATGGCGGTCTGCGACGAGATCGTGGTGCTCGACTTCGGCCGGGTGATCGCCGCCGGCACGCCGGACGAGATCCGCGACGACCCGGCCGTCACCGACGCCTATCTCGGGGCCGCCATCGACGAGGCCGCGGCATGAGCGCGACGACGAAGGGTGGTGCGGCATGAGTGAGCCGGACCTGCTGGTGGTGCGCGGGCTGGTGGCCGGTTACGGTGCCGCGCCCGTGCTGCAGGCCATCGACCTCACCGTCCCAGCCGGCACCATCGCCGCGGTCGTCGGCGCCAACGGTGCCGGCAAGACCACCCTGCTGCGCGCGCTCTCCGGCATGATCCGTCCGGCCGCCGGGCAGGTTCTCCTCGCCGGGGAGGACCTGCGCGGCACACCGGTGGAGCAGCTCGTCCGGCGTGGCATGGCGCATGTGCCGGAGGGGCGGGGTGTGATCAACGAGCTCACCGTCGACGAGAACCTGCGGCTCGGCGGGCTGTGGCGGCGCGACCGGGCCGACGCCGGCCGTGCTCTCGACGAGGTCTACGAGCTCTTCGAGCCGCTGGCCCGACGGCGTCGGCACCTCGGCCACCAGCTCTCCGGCGGCGAGCGGCAGATGCTCGCGCTCGGCCGGGCGCTGGTCGGTCGACCACGTCTGCTGCTGCTCGACGAGCCGTCGCTCGGGCTGGCGCCGCGAGTGGTCGCCCGGACCATGGCCCTGCTCCGCCAGTTGCGTGACCGTACCGGCCTGACCGTGCTGCTGGTCGAGCAGAACGTCCGCAGCGCACTCGCCGTGGCCGACCAGGGCGTGGTGATGGCCCTCGGCCGGGTGGTGATCGCCGCCCCGGCCGCCAAGCTGCGCGACGACGTCGACCTGCGACACGCCTACCTCGGTTTCTGACCACCACCTCGTCCCCCAGGAGGGAGGACTGTTGGACCGCTTCGTCTTCCTCACCATCGACGGCCTGTCCCGGGGCGCGGTGTACGCCGCGTTCGCGCTCGCCCTGGTGCTCATCTGGCGGGCGGCGCGGGTCGTCAACTTCGCCCAGGGGGCGATGGCCGTCGCCGCCGCGTACGTCGCCTACTCCGTGTCCGCGTCGACCGGCTCCTACTGGCTGGGTTTCCTGGTCGCGATCCTCGCCGGACTGGTGCTCGGCGCACTGGTGGATCGCGCCGTGATGCGCTTCGTCGACCACGCGTCGCCGCTCAACCCGGTGATCGTCGCGCTCGGACTGGTCCTGCTGATCCAGGCCGTCCTGGGCATGGTGTACGGCAGCGAGTTCCGACCCGCCGACGCGCCGTTCAGCCGCTCCGCCCTCACCGTTGGCGGGGTCGCCGTGCTCTCGCCGTACGACCTGTTCGTCTTCGCGGCGATCGGGGCGGTGGTCGTTGGTCTGGCCTGGCTCTTCGCCCGGACCGCGGTCGGGTTGCGGATGCGCGCGGCGGCCTTCGCCCCCGAGATCTCCCGCCTGCTCGGCGTCAACGTCGGCGGCATGCTGACCCTCGGCTGGGCGCTCGCCTCCGGCGTGGGCGCGTTGGCCGCCATGCTGGTCATCCCCACCGAGCTCGGTCTGCATCCGCACGCGATGGACCTGGTCTTCGTCTCGGCGTTCACCGCGGCGGTGGTCGGCGGGCTGGACAGTCCACCGGGGGCGGTGGTCGGTGGTCTGGTGGTGGGGCTGCTGCTCTCCTATGTCAGCGGTTACGCCGGCAGTGACCTCACGCCGTTGGCGGTGCTGGTCCTGCTGCTGGCGGTGCTGCTGGTCCGCCCCGGCGGTCTGTTCGCCCCGGTCACGGCGAGGCGGGTGTGAGCGCCACCCAGGCGGCCCTGCCGCCACAGCAGAACCTGGCCGGCGCAGGCACTGGCGGCGGCGACCGTCCGGTCGACCGGCGGCGCGGCTCCACCCTGCTGCGCCACCTTGCCTTCGCGCTCGCCGCCGCGCTGCTGCTGCTCGGGGTCAGTTACGCCGTCGAGCCGTTCCGCAACTTCCAGCTCGCCACCGTGGCCGCCTACCTCTGCGCCACCGCCGGGTTGACGGTCCTCACCGGGCTCAACGGCCAACTCTCGCTCGGGCACGGCGCGTTGATGGCCACCGGCGCGTACACCGTGGCTCTCTGCCAGAACGCGTTCGCCGACCGGGGGATGACCGGTGGCTGGCTGCTGCCGCTCTCGCTCGGCGCGGCGGTGCTCAGCACGGTCGCGGTCGGTGCGGTGGTCGGCGTCGCCGCGGCCCGGCTGCGTGGTCCCTACCTGGCCGGGGTGACCCTCGCCGTGGCTGTCGTCGTGCCGGCCCTGGCCGTCACCTTCGACGGCGTCTTCAACGGCGAGCAGGGGCTGTCGGTGCCGGTGGAGCCGCCGCCGATGTCGCTCGGCCCGTACTTTCCCTACGAGCGGTGGCAGCTCTGGCTCGCCGGTGGGGCCACCCTGCTCGCCCTGCTGCTGCTGGCCAACCTGATCCGCAGCCGGTACGGGCGTACCTTCCGGGCGGTCCGCGACGACGAGGTGGCCGCGCGCCTCGCCGGTATCCACGTGGCCCGTACCCAGGTGCTCGCGTTCGTGGTCAGCGCCGCCACCGCCGGTCTCGGCGGCGCCCTGCTCGCGGTGCTCGCGCAGAGCGTGTCTCCGGGCGCGTTCTCGCTGACCCTGTCGCTCTTCCTCCTGATGGCCGTGGTGATCGGCGGTCTCGGTCGCCTCGCCGGCGCGCTGTGGGGGGCCGTCCTGCTGGTTGCCCTGCCCGATCTCACCCACTCCGCGACCGAGCTGCTCACCCTCTCGCCCGCGGTGGCGCAGCGGCTGGAGGGCAACCTCCCGCTGGCGATCTTCGGAGTCACCCTGATCGTCGTCATGATCGCCGCACCCGGCGGCGTGCAGGGTCTGCTGTCGCGTCTTGGCCGGGCGCTGTTGGCCCGGTGGTCGGCCCGGCGGTCCTGAGCTGTCCCTGTCCGGCCTCGGCCGGGCGCCCCACCACCACACCGTTCGATTGAGAACCGGACCGAGAAAGGTCGGTGTTTCCCATGCGCCGTACGGCACGACGCGGTCTCGCGATCGCCAGCACCATAGCCCTGTTGATCAGCGCCGCCGGTTGCAGCGGCGACGACGGTTCCGGTCCCGGCGGGGGATCGGTGCCGGGCGTCACCGACAGCGAGATCGTCGTCGGCACCCACATGCCGCTCACCGGGCCGGCCTCGGCCGGCTACTCCAAGATCGCCCCGGCGACGAAGGCGTACTTCGACTACGTCAACGCCAACGGCGGCGTGCACGGGCGGAAGATCACCTACAAGGTCATGGACGACGGCTACAACCCGGCGAACACGCAGCAGGTGGTCCGCCAGCTCGTCCTGCAGGACAAGGTCTTCGCCATCCTCAACGGCCTCGGTACGCCGACGCACACCGGCGTGCTCGACTTCCTCAAGAGCAACCGGGTGCCCGACCTCTTCGTCGCCTCCGGCAGCCGCAGCTGGGACCAGCCGGACAAGTATCCCGGCACGTTCGGGTTCAACCCGGACTACACGGTCGAGGGCAAGATCCTCGCCACGTACGCGAAGGCGAACCTGGCCGGCCAGAAGGTCTGCTTCCTGGGTCAGGACGACGACTTCGGCCGGGACAGCCTGGTCGGCGTGGAGAAGGTGCTCGGCGCCACGGCCGTGGCGGTCAAGCAGACGTACGTCACCAGCAACACCAACGTGGCGCCGCAGATCGGCGCGTTCAAGGCGGCCGGTTGCCAGGTCGTCGTGCTCGCCACCGTGCCCGGCTTCACCGCGCTCTCCATCGGTACCGCCGCGCGGCTGGGCTTCAAGCCGCAGTGGCTGGTGTCCAACGTCGGCTCCGATTACCCGACCCTGGCCAAGCAGCTCGGCGCCGCCGCTCCGCTGCTGGAGGGCGTGGTCGGCACCAACTACCTGCCGATGCAGAACGACACCGCGAATCCGTGGATCCAGCTCTTCACGAGGATCAACAAGGAGCACAACGGGGATGCGCCGTTCGACGGCAACACCGTCTACGGCATGTCGGTCGGCTACCTCTTCGTGCAGGTGCTGCTCGCCGCGGGCAAGGACCTCACCCGGGAGAAGGTGCTGGAGGCGGTGCAGAAGGGTGGCTTCCAGGGCCCCGGGCTGGCACCGCTGCGCTTCTCCGCCGACGACCACTCCGGCTACGGCGGGCAGCGGCTGGCCCGGGTGAGCGGGGGAGTGCAGAGCTACTTCGGGCCGACGTACGAGACCGACGAGGAGGACGGACCGGTCAGCGAGTACAGCGCGGCGCCGGTGGCACCACCGGCCAACGGGATACCGACCGTCTCCTGACGACACCCGGCCCCGGCAGTCGACCGGGCGTGGTCGCGCGGCACATCGCCGTGCCCACGCCCGGTCATAGGGCTGCGCCCAGCCAGCCAACCCAGCGCAGTGACCGGCGACACGATCGACCCTCCGGACGTTGACCGACACCGATCGCCGCTTCTACTATCTGCACTGTGAATGCAGATTCAGGCCGGCTTGTCGATCGGGTCGCCATCGTCACCGGTGCCAGTAGGGGAATCGGCCTGGCCATCGCCCAGCGGTTGGTGGCCGAGGGGGCGCGGGTGGGTCTGACCGCCCGCCGTCCGGAGGCGTTGGCCGAGGCGGTCACCGCCCTGGGCGGGCCCGCGTACGCCGTGGCCGTACCCGGGAGGGCTGACGACGCCGAGCACCGGGCCGCCGCGGTTCGGGAGGTCAGCGAGGCGTTCGGGCCGGTGGACCTCCTGGTCAACAACACCGGCATCAACCCGGTGCACGGCCCGCTGGTCGGGCTCGACCTGGGGGCGGCGCGCAAGATCCTCGACGTCAACCTGGTCGCCGCGCTCGGTTGGGTGCAGGAGGTCTGCGCCGCCGGCATGACCGACCGGGGTGGCTGCGTGGTCAACGTATCGTCGGTGGCCGGGCTCGGCCCGTCGCCCGGCATCGCCTTCTACGGGGTGAGCAAGGCCGCGCTCAACCACCTCACCGCCAGCCTCGCCGTGGAGCTGGGGCCGGCGGTCCGGGTCAACGCGGTCGCTCCCGGCGTGGTGAAGACCCGCTTCGCGGCCGCTCTCTACGAGGGCCGGGAGGACGAGGTCGCCGAGCGGTACCCGCTCGGGCGGCTCGGCCTGCCGCAGGACGTGGCGGGCACGGTCGCCTTCCTGGCCTCCGCGGACGCCGCCTGGATCACCGGACAGACCATCGTCTGCGACGGGGGCGTCACGTTGACCGGTCGAGCCGGATGACGGCGCCGGCGGTCGCCCGGGTGCCGCTGATCATCACCTGTCTAGACTCGGCGGTGCGTCGGGGGACGACATGGTGAAGGGGCGGGGGCGAATGGACGCGGTCGAGGTCCCGGTCCGGGTCGACGGGCGGACCGCCCGGGCCGAGCGCACTCGCGCGGCGATCGTCGAGGCGCACCTCGCGCTCATCTCCGAGGGTGACCTCCGGCCGACCGGCGAACGCATCGCCGAGCGAGCCGGCATCTCGTTGCGGACGCTCTGGACCAACTTCAAGGACATGGAGACGCTCTTCGAGGCGAGCGGGGCCGAGGTGCTCCGCCAGCAGGACGCCGCCTACCGGCCGATCTCGTCCGGGCTGCCGCTGGCGAAGCGGGTCGACGCGTACTGCCGGCAACGCGCCCGGCTGCTCCAGCTCATCGCGCCGTCGGCGAGGGCGGCCCAGATGCGCGAGCCGGTCTCCGACCAGTTGCACCGCAACCGGCTCAAGCACATCGACCGGGTCCGGGACGAGGTCGAGGAGCTCTTCGCCACCGAGTTGGCGCAGGCCGGGCGTGGGCGGGGGCAGCTGCTCAACGCGCTGGTGGCGGCGAGCATGTGGCCGGCCTGGTCGATGCTGTGCGACGGCCTGGGGTTGGGTGTGGATCAGGCCCGCGCGGTGATGGCCCGGACGGTGGGCGCCCTGCTGGCCGAGGCGCCGGCCGGCTGATACCGGCTCGGCACGATATCGCCCACCTCTTTCCATTCGGTTACCGATAGGTGACACTGAATGCATGGTTACTGCATCAAGAGTGCAAATAACCGTGCTGCGCGGTCGGGACGACGAGTGCCGGGCTGTCCGGAACCTGCTCGACGGCGTGACCGACGGCGGTGGTGCTCTGCTGCTGCACGGCGAGCCGGGTTCGGGCCGGACCGCGCTGGTCGGCTACGCCCACCGGTACGCCGAGCGGTGCACCGTGCTCGCCGGGACCGGCCTGGCCGAGGAGGCCGCACTCCCGTACGCGGGCTTGCAGCGCCTGCTCGATCCGGTGCTCGATCGGGCCGCCGCCCTGCCGGAGCAGCAGCGGCACCTGCTGCGGCGGGCGCTGGCCGGAGAGGGCTGTCCGGCTGACCGCCAACTGGCGCTGTCGATGGCCGTGCTCGGGCTGCTCGCCGCCGCCGCCCGGGACCGCCCCCTGCTCGGCACCATGGACGACGTCGATCGGGGCGACCGGCAGACCACCCAGGTGCTGGCCGTCGTGGCCCGCCGGCTGCGGCACCTGCCGGTCGCCGTCCTGCTCACCGCGGACGTCACCGCGACGGTCGACGGGATCCCGGCGCACCGGCTCCGAGCGCTGGACGAGCGCGAGAGCGTCAGCGTCCTCACCGACCGGCTGCCCGAGCGGCCCGCCGCGCCGGTCGCGGCCACGCTCGCCGCGGTCGGCGGCGGTAACCCGCAGGCCCTGGTGGACCTCGCCGGCGTTCTTAGTCCCGGGCAGTGGCGGGGGGAGGAGTCGCTGCCCACCGCACCGCCGGCCGAGGGTGCGTTGGGCCGCGCCTATCGGGCCAGGCTGGACCAGTTGCCGGCGGACAGCCGGCGGATGCTGCTACTCGCCGCGCTCAACGAGGACGGACGGCCGGCCACCCTGATCCGGGCGGCGGAGGCCGCCGGGACCGCCGTCGAGGCGCTCGCCCCGGCGGAGGTCGTCGGCCTGGTCCGTGTCGAGCCGACCGGCGTCAACTTCCCCCAGCCGCTGGCTCGCGCGATGGTCGCGGCCAGCGCGCCGCTCGCGGAGCGCCGCGCGGCGCACCGGCTGCTCGCCGACGTGTTCGACGCAGAGGGACAGCGGCTGCGCCGGGCGATGCACCTCGCCGCCGCGACGGCGGGCACCGACCCGGCCCTGGCCACCGAGCTGGAACAGGCCGCGGCCGGTGGGGAGGGCGGCTGGGCCACCGCCTCGGCGGCGCTGTGCCGGGCCGCCGAGCTCAGCGACGAACCGGCCCGCGCCGCCGCCCGCCTGCTGGCCGCGGCCCGGTACGCCTGGGCGGCCGGCCAACCCGGTCAGGCCCGACTGCTGCTCGACCGCCTCCGCGCCGTTTGCGTGGACCCGGTCGTCAGCGGGCACGCCGACCTGCTCCGTGGCGAGCTGGAACTGCGGTGCGACGACGCCTCGGGTGCGTCGGTCACGTTGCTGGCCGCCGCCGGGGCGGTGGCCGGCACCGACCGCGCCCTGGCCCTGGCCGCGCTGGTGCGGGCCGGCGAGGCCGTCTGCTTCGCCGGTGACCAGTACCGGTACGCCGAGGTCGGGCGCCGGGCGCTGGCGTTGCGGCGCCCGAACGAGCCGCCGGGCGTCGAGCTGAGGGCATCCTTGGTCGCCGGGGTGGCCGCGACCCTGCGGGGCGACCACGAGCGGGCCGGCCCGGCGCTGCGTCGGGCCGTCGTGCTCGGTGGCCGGTTGACCGGGCCGGCACTGACCCCGACCGCGCTCACCTGCGCGGCAGCCGCCGGCCTGGTGGTGGCCGTGGACGGCGCGGCGCACCGGCTCGCCGAGCGCGCCGTCGGGTTGGCCCGCGACCGGGGCGAGTTGTCCATGCTGCCCCGGGCGCTGGAGCTGCGGGCCATCGCCGAGTACTGGTTGGGCCGGCATGAGGCGGCGGCGGAGACCTCCCGTGCCGGGCTGCGGGTCGCCCGCACCACCGGGCAGGTCAACTGTGCCAACGTCCACCTGGGCATGCTCGCCGTGCTGGCCGCGATCCGCGCCGACCGGGCCACCAGCCTGCAACGGATCCGCGAGATCGGCGAGGCACCGACACCGGGCAGCCGGCCGCACGCGCTCGCCGGGTGGGCGCTGGCGGTTCTCGACCTGGTCGACGGCCGGCACGTCGAGGCTGCGGACCGACTGGCGTCGCTGGCCCGGCTCGGCACCGGTCGGGGGCAGGTCCTCGTCCAGGTGATGGCCACCCCGTACCTGGTGGAGGCGGCCGCCCATCTGGCGCACCGACCGGCGGCGACCGCCGCGCTCGCCGTCTTCGACCGTTGGGCCAGCAGCACCGCGAGCCCGTTGCGCCGGGCCCTCTCCGCCCGGTGTCACGCGCTGCTCGCGCCACGGGGCAGCGCCGAGGCCGAGCGGGAGTTCCGGACCGCGTTGCGGTTGCACCCGATGGAGGCCGGCACGTTCGAACGCGCCCGCACCGAGCTGCTCTTCGGTCAGGAGCTGCGCCGCAGCCGGCGCCCGCGCGACGCCCGCGGGCACCTGCACCAGGCCCGCGAGACGTTCACCCTGCTCGGGGCGAGTTGCTGGGCCGAGCAGGCCACCGCGGAGCTGCGCGCCGCCGGGGAGTCGGTCGGCCCGCCGGACCTGCCCGCGGCACGGCTGCTGACCGGTCAGCAACTGCGGATCGCGCAACTGGTCGCCGAGGGGGCCACCAACCGGGAGATTGCCGCCCGGATGTTCCTCTCCACCCGCACGGTCGACCACCACCTGCGCAACGTGTTCCACCGGCTCGGCATCCGTTCCCGCACCGAGCTTGCCCGCGCGTTCGCCGCCGAGCGGCACGCCGGGCTGACCTCGGACCGGTGACCGGCGGTCGGTCGCTGTCCACGCTGGACGCGGAAAACTATCACCGCTAGTTTATCCGTCATGGAGCTCACCCTTTCCGCCGAGCAGGCGGCAGTCCGTCAGCTCGCCGCCGAGTTCGCCGACCGGGAGCTGATGCCGCACGCGGCGGCCTGGGATCGCCGCGAGTCGGTCGATCCGAACGTCGTCGGCATGCTCGGCGACCTGGGCTTTCTGGGGCTGACCATCGCCGAGTCCGACGGCGGTTCCGGGGGCGACCACCTCGCGTACTGCCTCGTCCTGGAAGAGCTCGGCCGGGGAGACTCGGCCGTGCGCGGCATCGTGTCGGTCTCACTCGGCCTGGTCGCGAAGTCGATCGCCGCGCACGGGTCGGTCGAGCAGCGGGCCGAGTGGCTGCCCCGGCTCTGCTCCGGCGCCGTACTCGGTTGCTTCGCGCTGACCGAACCGGACAGCGGCTCGGACGCGGCCGCGCTGCGGACCCGCGCGGTACGCGACGGCACCGACTGGCTGCTCACCGGCACGAAGACGTTCATCACCAACGGCACCACCGCCGACGTGGCGCTGGTCTTCGCCCGCACCGGTGGCCCCGGGCACCGGGGCATCACGGCGTTCCTGGTCCCGACCGGCAGCCCCGGGCTGACCCGGCGGGAGATCCACGGCAAGCTCGGCCTGCGCGGGCAGGCCACCGGGGAGCTGCGCTTCGACGAGGTACGGGTGCCCGACGCGGCCCGCCTCGGCGCGGAGGGCACCGGGTTCCGCCTGGCGCTGGCCACCCTGGCCAAGGGCCGGATGTCGGTCGCCGCCGGTTGCGTCGGCATCGCCCAGGGTTGCCTCGACGCGGCGGTCGGCTACGCCGGGCAGCGGACCCAGTTCGGCAAGCCGATCGCCGGTCACCAGCTCGTCCAGCAACTGCTCGCCGGCATCGCGGTGGACACCAACGCGGCCCGGCTGCTGGTGTGGCAGGTGGCCGACCTGATCGACCGCGGCCAGCCGTTCGCCACCGAGGCGTCGATGGCCAAGCTCTTCGCGAGCGAGGCCGCCGTCCGGTCGGCCAACAACGCGGTCCAGGTCTTCGGGGGGTACGGCTACATCGACGAGTACCCGGTCGGCAAGTACCTGCGCGACGCCCGGGTCGCCACCCTCTACGAGGGCACCAGCCAGATCCAGCAGCTCCTCATCGGACGCGCGCTCACCGGCGTCAACGCCTTCTAGCCGCCCCCGGCGTGTCGCGTCGGGGTGGCCCGGACACGAAAGAGCGTGATGACTCTGCGGTATTTTTATGCCTCAGAGTCATCACGCTCTGAGCGGTGACATCGACCCGGTGGGTCAGGCGACGATGGTGCCGAGGGCGGGCATGCCGCTGTCCGGATCAGCCCACGCCGGAGCACTGAGCCGAGCCACCGGTTGGGCCATGGAGATCGTCGAACTCGTGGAAGCGGACGATCCGGCCGGGAGCCGAGCAACCATCGACTATCGGGAATGTTCCGGTAACACGTCCCCGCCAGTGTCCGGTGAACACGGTCGATGCGCAGGCTGCCGCCCGGTCCGGGCGGCGAAAGGTTTCCGGAAGTCTTGACAATCGAGCATCCTCGATTGAAGCTGACACAGTCACGCGAGCCGCGGTCAGGGTCGGGCGAAGGGCAGTCCTCGATCTATTCCCCTTCCATGCGCCACTCTCCCCAGGAATCGCGAATGAGACTGAAGAAAAGAATGCTTGGCGCCCTCATGGCGACCGTGACGCTGGCCGCTGCCGCGTTGGCGTTCGCCGCGCCAGCCTCGGCGGCCACGTTGACCGAGGTGACAGGCTTCGGCAGCAACCCCACCAACCTGCGGATGCACCTGTACGTCCCGGACCGGGTGGCGTCCCGGCCGGCGATCCTGCTCGCCCTGCACTACTGCACCGGCTCGGGTCCGGCGTACCACTCCGGCACGCAGTACGCGTCCCTCGCGGACCGGTACGGGTTCATCGTGATCTACCCGTCGGTGACCCGCAGCAGCCTCTGCTGGGACGTGTCCTCGCCGCAGGCACTGCGCCGGGGCGGTGGCAGCGACCCGGTCGGGCTCATGTCGATGGTCGACCACGTGCGGCAGCGGTACGCCGCCGACCCGGACCGGATCTTCGCCACCGGCACCTCCTCCGGGGCGATGATGACGAACGTCATGCTGGGCGTCCACCCGGACGTGTTCACGGCGGGTGCGTCCTTCGCCGGGGTGCCGTTCGGCTGTTTCGCCACCGGCGGCAGCTCGGAGTGGAACAGCGAGTGCGCGAACGGGCAGCTCATCAGGACTCCGCAGCAGTGGGGGGACCTGGTGCGCGAGGCGTACCCGGGCTACGCCGGCCGGCGACCACGGATGCAGATCTGGCATGGCACCAACGATGAGACGCTGCGCTACCCGAACTTCGGCGAGCAGGTCAAGCAGTGGACCAACGTGCACGGGCTGAGCCAGACCCCGACGTACACCGACTCACCGCAGGCCGGCTACACCCGGACCCGGTACGGGAGCAGCGGCGGCACGGCTCCGGTCGAGGCGATCAGCATGCAGGGCGTCTCGCACAACCTGCCGGTCGACGCCGCGCAGGTGCTCCGCTTCTTCGGGCTGGACGGCGCCACTCCGCCACCCACGACTCCGCCGCCCACCACTCCGCCCCCGACGACTCCGCCCCCGACCGGGGGTGCCTGCCGGATCGGGTACGCGGTCAACGCCTGGAACACCGGACTCACCGCGAGCGTCACCATCACCAACACGGGTGCGGCGCCGGTGAACGGATGGGCGCTGACCTTCACGCTGCCCACCGGTCAGCGGATCACCAACGGCTGGAACGCGCAGTACTCCCCGGCGAGCGGCGCGGTGACCGCCCGCAACATCTCCTACAACGCCGCCATCGCGCCGAACGCGTCGGTCGACATCGGCTTCCAGGCCACCCACGAGGGCAGCACCGGAAAACCGTCGTCCTTCGCCCTGAACGGCGTCGCCTGTTCGACCTCCTGACCCCCGACACCACCACCCAGAACTGGAGTTGCACGATGCGAAACCCGCAATGGAAGGCGGCATCAAGAGCCGCGATCGCGCTGACCGGGGTGGGTGCTCTCGCCGCCGGCATGGCGATGCTCCTGGCGGCTCCCGCCGCCGCCGGCACCACGCTCGGTGCGTCCGCCGCCGAGCAGGGTCGGTACTTCGGCACGGCGGTGGCCGCGAACAAGCTGAGCGACAGCGCCTACACCACGATCCTGAACCGTGAGTTCAACTCGGTGACGCCCGAGAACGAGATGAAGATCGACGCGACCGAGCCGCAGCAGGGTCAGTTCAGCTACGGCGCTGCCGACCAGATCGTCAACCACGCGCGCAGCCGAGGGATGAGCGTGCGCGGTCACACCCTGGCCTGGCACTCGCAGCAGCCGGGCTGGATGCAGAACATGAGTGGCAGCGCGCTGCGGCAGGCGATGCTCAACCACGTCACCCAGGTGGCGACCCACTTCCGGGGTCAGGTCGTGGCGTGGGACGTGGTGAACGAGGCGTTCGCCGACGGCAGCTCGGGTGCCCGGCGTGACTCCAACCTTCAGCGGACCGGCAACGACTGGATCGAGGCGGCGTTCCGGGCCGCCCGTGCCGCCGATCCCGCCGCGAAGCT
Source organism: Micromonospora sp. NPDC000668 (assembly GCF_042897975.1). NCBI lineage: Bacteria > Bacillati > Actinomycetota > Actinomycetes > Micromonosporales > Micromonosporaceae > Micromonospora > Micromonospora sp. NPDC000668. The sequence continues at coordinate 423,358 of NZ_JBIAYP010000001.1, read as the reverse complement.
CTGCTACAACGACTACAACACCGACGACTGGTCGCATGCCAAGACCCAGGCCGTGTACACGATGGTGCGGGACTTCAAGCAGCGCGGCGTGCCCATCGACTGCGTCGGCCTCCAGTCGCACTTCAACAGCGGCTCGCCGTACCCGAGCAACTACCGCACCACGTTGTCCAGCTTCGCGGCGCTCGGCGTCGACGTGCAGATCACCGAGCTGGACATCGAGGGGGCCTCCGCGGCCACGTACCGCAGTGTAGTTCAGGACTGTCTCGCCGTGCCCCGCTGCAACGGCATCACCGTCTGGGGCATCCGGGACAGCGATTCGTGGCGGGCTTCGCAGAACCCGTTGCTGTTCACCAGCGGCGGCGCCAAGAAGCCGGCGTACGACGCGGTGCTCGCCGCGCTCAACAACGGGACGACCCCGCCGCCGACCACTCCGCCCCCGACCACTCCGCCGCCCACGACACCGCCCCCGGGGCCTGGTGGCTGCACCGCGACGGTGTCGGTGAACCAGTGGACGGGTGGCTTCGTGGGGACGGTGCGGGTGACCGCCGGATCGTCGGCCCTCAACTCCTGGGCGGTGACGATCACGTTGCCGACGGGCGCGACGGTCACCAACGCCTGGAACGCCAACCGCAGCGGTGACTCCGGCACCACGCGCTGGACGAACGTGGCCTACAACGGCCGGGTCAGCGCCGGTCAGTCCACCGAGTTCGGCTTCCAGGCCAATGGCACCGCCGGCAGCCTGACCCCGACCTGCGCGGCAGGCTGACGCCACACCGGACGGTGTGGAGGGTGCCCCGAACCCTCCACACCGTCCGGCCCGGAACCGGGCACGCCCGGCCCTGGCTGCGGCGCCCCCCACTGCGCTCAGCCAGGGCCGTCAGGCCCGGCAGATCTTGACGTCCGGCTGGATGTCCAGCTTGTTGAACACGTTGTCCACCCGACCGATGCCCGACTTCGCCTCGATCGACCCGGCGTTGATCAGTTCGAGGAAGGCGTTGACCGCCTTCACCAGACCGGCGGGGATGCTGTAGCCGACGCCGTAGTCCAGGAACAGGCCGAGCTGGGTGCTGCGGCACAGCTCGATCGGCGCGCCCAGGGCGGAGCCGACGGTCAGCCCCACCGTGGCGGTCACCGTGGCATACAGGCCGGCGGTGAAGCCGAAGGCGCCCAGACCGGCTCGGAAGGCTGCCTGGTAATGGACGATGATGCCGCTGACACCGACCGACGGGCCGTAGATGGAGTCGGTGATGCTGTTGCGGACGGTCAGGTTCCAGGGTTTCGTGACGCCGAAGGCGCCGTCGGCGTAGCCGAACCCGAGGGAGCCGCCCAGCGACCATTCGCCAGCCGCCTTGATGTTGCCGTCCTTGGCGCTGAACGCCGTCTGCACTCCGACAAGCTGGTTGGCGGTGATGGAGAACGGGACGCCGAGGATCTCGCCGACCGGCACGCTGAAGTCCAGCGGGATCGGGATGCGTTTGTTGACGTTCCGCCCCGCGTCGGTGGCACCCGCGATCTCGATCCGCAGCCCGGCCATACCGCCGATCTGCAGTTCCGCCCGACGGATCGCGCCACCCCGGATCTCCAGGTGGAACCGGGCCGTCGGGCTCTTCATCAGCAGCGTCACCGTGCCGACGATGCGGATACCGCCGCCGTCGTAGCTGAACCGCGCGCCGACTCCGCTCGCGCAGCAGATCGGGGTGACCGCGAACCCGTCGATCCGCTGCTCACCCGCGCCGGCCGCCGGCCGAATCCCGCTCTGCCGCCCAGTGCCGGCCGCCATCCCGACCACCGGCGTCACCGAACCGCCGCCCCCGCCGGCCTCGCCGTCGTACTCGGCCCAGAACGGCGTGCCCGCGTCGTACCGGGTCGGATTGTCCAGGGAGACCGGCCGGTCACCGGCGAAGGTGCCGTCGCGGATCACCTGCGTGATGTCCACCGGTCCCAGGGTCACCGCCAGGTCCTCCCCGTCGCGGCGTACATCGAGCACCCGCCCGACCGCCCGACCGGTGAGGAACATGACCCTGCCCCGGGCGAGACGGTCGGCACCGCTGGCGGCGGGATCGATGCGCCAGGTGAGCGCATCCTCGGAGAGCCCGCGCACCGATCCACCGCCGCCGCCCACGAACACCACGTCGGGTTGATAGGTCACGTCCGGATTGGGCGCGGGCGCCGCACCGTACCGCTGGTCGCCGCCGGTGCCACCGGCCGGCGGACCGGGCGGCGTCGGGTCCGCTGCACCCCGATCGCAGGCCGCCGGGAGCAACAGGGTCACCGCGAGCAGCACCACCATCGCGCGGTGCCGCCGGGATCCGGGTGCCATCACGTCCCCTCCGCCGCGGGTCACAGCCGGCCGGCGGTCGTACGGGCCAGGGTCTCCAGGGCCGCGCGGTACCTGGCTGGGTCATCGGTGCGGACGAGTCGGATGGAGACCCACACCCCGCCCTTGCTGACGAAGACCGTGCCGTCCTCCGCGTACGCCTCGTCGCCCGCACCGCTGATCGGGGTCAGCTCGTGCCCGAGTTCGCGTTCGATGTCGAGGAACTTCTTCGCGCCGGGGCCGACGAACACCTCGACCTGGGCGGTCGGACCGCTGACCGGGCCGGTGTAGGTGCAGGTGTCCCGGTCCGGCGCCGGCTTCTCCAGCGGGTCCTCCAGCGGGGTGCCGGCCAGCTTCTCAGCCTCCCGCTTGGACACCAGGGCGCAGGCGTCGACGGCCGGCGCGGCAGGCGACTCCTCCGCCGGGGCAGCGGCCGACGGGTCGCCGCCGGACGTGGCCGTGACGCTCTGCCCGGCGTCGGCCACCGGGGCGGCCGGACCATCGTCCGCTCCGCCGCAGGCGACCAGCGGGATGAGCAGCAGTGAGCACCACACGGGTGCGATCAGACGGCGCACAGTCATGCTTCCCTCGCTGGTCACGGGAGTTCCGGATTGGTGGGGGCGGTCCCGGGTGGATGGATCCACCGAGCCGGGATCAGGCGGTCGACCCGCCATGCGGCGGCTGCGGCGGCCGCGGCCACCACCTCCGCGTTGGGGCCTTCGACCAGCGCGATCACGACGTCGTCGGTCGGTAGCCGGACGGCGGCGACCAGCCGACAGTCTGGGGTGCCGAACGCCGGCGCCGCCCCGTCCGTGTCGGGGGAGCGGTCGTACTGCTCCAGTGCGAACAGGTAGCCGGCCATGACCTGAGGCTAGGTCGCAGCCGGTGGCGAGGAATCGGGCGTTTCCCTACGCTTGCGCGTCGGCCCTGCTCATCGCGGCACCCAGCTCCGCGCGGGTGGAGATGCTGAGCTTGCGGTAGATCCGAGCCAGGTTCGCCTCGACGGTCTTCGGGCTGATGAACAGCTCGTCGGCGATGGCCCGGTTGGTCCGCCCGCGCGCCGCAAGCTGGGCCACCCGCTCCTCGGTGGCGGTGAGGTGCAGGGGTGTCGGTGGGCGGCCACCGACGCGAGCCAACTCCGCCCGGGCCCGGTCCGCGAACGCCGCCGCGCCGATCGCGGTGAACTCCGCGAGCGCTCCCTCCAACGCCTGCCGGGCCGGCAGCTTGCGGCGGGACCTGCGGTGCACGATCCCGGCCACGAGCAGGCAGCGGGCGCGGTCCAACGGCAGCACATCCGGTGGTACGGCGTCCCGCGCCACCGTCAGCGCGTCGAGCGCCTCGCCGGGGTCGACGCCGGTGGCGCTGTCCAACAGCGCGCGGGCACGGGCGGAGCCGAGCGTCGTCCAGGGACGCGGCAGCCGGCGGTGTCGGGCTGTCAGACGCTCCAGCACGGCCGCCGCCCGGTCGAGATCGCCCACCGCGACGCACGCCTCGATCCAGTCCGGCTCGAACCGCATGGCGAGTGGCTCCACCAGACCGTTGGCGTCGATGGTCGCGGCCAGGCTGGTGTACGCGGACGCGGCCTCCTCCATCCGGCCGGCGGAGAGGGCCACGAACCCGGCCAACTGCTGGTGGATCCGTCGGCACCAGTCGTCGTCCAACTCGTCGGCGAGCCGCAGGCCGGACTCGGCCACCCGGGTCGCCTCGGCCAACCGCCCCCGGTGCGCGTCGAGCACCCCGGCCAGCCAGGTCTCACCGACGAGGCCGGTGCCGAGCTGGTCACCGAGTTCCCGAGCCGCGGTGATGTGCCGTTCGGCCTCGTCCCACCGCCCGGCCAGCAATTCGGCCTCCCCGAGGTGGGAGAGCAGCTCGTGTTGCAGCGGCTCGTCGCCCCGGGCCTCGGCGCGGCCGAGCATCCGGTGCAGCCGCCGCCGGGCCCGTTCCGCGTCGTCGATCGACTTCCACCAGATCGCGGGCACCGTGCTCGCCAGCCAGGCCGGTTCGTCACCCTCCAAAGTGAGGGCCCGGTCCAACAGGTCGGTACGCGGCGCCTGGCCGAGCCGTACCTCCTGGAAGAAGAGCAGGACCAGGGCGGCGGCGAGCAGGTCGTGGTCGTCGTGGCGTCCGTCCAGCAGCGTGGCGGCGGCCTCGGCGTGCTCCCGGGCCGCTTCCGTCCGGTCGTCGAAGACGGCGAGGTGGGCGTGGATGCGCCCGGCCAGCGCCGAGTCGGGTCGGGCCGCCGCCAGCGCCCGGGTGCCGTTGTCCACCGCCACCCGGGCTGCCTCACCGCCAGACCAGGCGACGACGGCGCGCAGCAGCAGCGACTCCGCCCGGACGTCGCCGTCGAACTCCGACGCGACCGCCTCGGCCGCCTGTCGGGCCGCCGGGAAGTCGCCACTGTCGAATCGGCAGCGGGCCGCCGCGAGTCGCCGGTGGCCCAGGCGTACCCGGTCGTCGGCCGGGGTGAGCTGGCCGGCGCGGTCGTGCAGCTCCGCGGCGAGGTCGGGTGCGCCCCGGCTGTGCCACCGCGCGGCTGCGGCGGCGAGGGTGTCCGCGACCACCGGGTCCGGGTCCGTCGCGCAGAGCGCGAGGTGTCGGGCCCGCTCGTCCGGATCGGTGAGCAGGTCGGCGAGCTGCCGGTGCAGCCGGCGGCGGACTCCCGGCGGGATGCCGGCCCGGACGGCGGCCGCGTACACCGGATGGGTGAAGCGCACGCCGGCCGGCGTCACGACGATCAGCCCGGCCTCCTCGGGCGCGTCCAGCGCGGCGGCGGACACCTCCGCCGCCGCCAGGTCGGCCAGGGTGGGCACGGTCAGCAGCGCGGCCAGTCGCACCGCGGCGCGGCTGGCCAGGGGCAGCCCGGCGAGGACGTCCGCGAGCAGGTGGTGCATGGACGCGGCCACCGGCAGGTCGTCACCGGGTGCGGGTTGGCGCGGCAGGCGTTGTACCGCCCGGACCACCTCGATGGCCAGCAGCGGGTTGCCCTCGGCCTCCCGGGCCACTCGGACGAGCATCGGCCGGCTGAGCGTGGCGCCGAGCTGATCGCGCAGGACGTGGTGCAGCGCGCCGACGTCGAGCGGGGGCACCTCGACACGGCCGACCGGGTCGCCGTGGCGGCCCTCGTCGAGCCCGAGGGGTACGTCCTCGGGCGCACCCGGGCCGCGTCGGCGGCTCACCAGGGTGGCCAGGCCGGTCACGCGGCGCAGCGCGTACCGCAACGCGCGTTCGCTGGGCCGGTCCAGCCAGGGCGCGTCGTCCACCGCGACGAGCACCGCCGGGTGGGTCTTCGCCGCCGTCGCGGCTTCCAGCAGCGACCGGGTGGCCGCTCCGACCACCCGCACGTCGACCGCCTCGTGGGCGTCGCCGGAGAGGAGCACCACCTCGGCCGCGACCCGCTGTGGCCGGGGCAGCGCGGCGACCCGGTCGGCGAGCGGGCGGAGCAGGTCGGCCAGGGCCGCGTACGGAAGCTCGGATTCGGCTTCGGTGGGCGCGCAGCTCAGCACCAGCCAACCCGCCTGCGCGGCCTGCGCGACCAGCGCCCGCCACAACTCGGTCTTGCCGATGCCGGCGGGCCCCTCCAACAGCACCGGCCCGGGTTGGCTCAGCAGCTGCCAGGCCCGGTCGAACACCTCGTCCCGCCCGACGATGGTGCGTCGCATGGAGGAATTCTGGCAGCCGACCAGGACGGCCGGACATCCCGCCAACGGGTGACCGGGTGCGGCCGTCAGTCGCCGGAGTATCCCCAGAAGTAGATCTCCTCGGGTCGGCCCTGCACGTCGTGCAGGATCGCGCAGCGGCCGAACCAGCTCCGCTCGGCCAGATTCTTGATGATTCCCAGATGCTCGCGCGCGACGACGTAGCTCCACCCGGATGCGCCCACGACTGCCTCTTTCTCCCACGCTGCAACAGTGTCGGCACCCTAGCGAAAACCACCGACACGCGTTGGCGATGTGTCAGCCGTCGATGCGGGTGATGTTGCGGATCTTGTTGGACGCGTCCAGGGCGGCCACCTTGTACGCCTCGGCGAGCGTCGGGTAGTTGAACACCGCGTCGACCAGGTAGTCGATCGTGCCGCCGCAGCCGATCACCGCCTGCCCGATGTGGACGATCTCGGTGGCGGCGGTACCGAACACGTGCACGCCGAGCAGCCGACCGTCGTCGGGGGAGACGAGCAGTTTCAGCATGCCGTACGAGTCACCCACGATCTGACCACGGGCCAGCTCGCGATAGCGCGCGATACCCACCTCGAACGGCGTCGAGGCGTCGGTGAGCTGTGCCTCGGTCTGCCCGACGAAGCTGATCTCCGGGATCGTGTAGATGCCGATCGGCTGCAGGCCGTGCATCTCCCGGACCGGCTCGCCGCAGGCGTGCTGGGCGGCCAGCCGGCCCTGCTCCATCGAGGTGGACGCGAGCGCCGGGAAGCCGATCACGTCACCGACCGCGTAGATGTTGTCCACCGAGGTGCGGTAGTTGGCGTCGACCGTGATCCGGCCGCGTCTGTCCGCCTGCAACCCGGCCAACTCCAGCGCCAGGTCGTCGGTCTGGCCCTGCCGGCCGGCCGAGTACATGACGGTGTCCGCGACGATCTTCTTGCCGCTCTTCAGGATGCACAGCGCTGCCGTCTGGTGCTTCTCCACCGCGGCGACCTCCTCGCCGAAGCGGAACGCCACGGACAGGTCGCGCAGGTGGTACTTGAGCGACTCGACGACCTCCTCGTCGCAGAAGTCGAGCATCCGGTCGCGGCGTTCCACCACGGTCACCTTGGTGCCGAGCGCGGCGAACATGGACGCGTACTCCATGCCGATCACGCCGGCACCGACCACGACCATGCTGCGGGGTACGGCCTGGAGGTTGATGACGCCGTCGGAGTCCACAATGGTCCGGTCGTCGAAGTCGACGCTGTCCGGGCGGGCCGGGCGGGTGCCCGCCGCGATGATGATTTTGTCGAAGGTCACCTTGGACTCGCGCCCGGAGCCGCCGTCGACCCAGATCGCGTGGGCGTCGGCGAACCGGCCGGTCCCGGTGATCATCGCGACCCGGTTGCGGGCGAGCTGGTTGCGGATGACGTCGGTCTGCCGGGTGATCACGTGCTGGGTGCGGGCGGCCAGGTCGCTGACCGTGATCTCTTCCTTGACCCGGTAGCTGCTGCCGTAGAGGTCCCGCTGGCTCAGCCCGGTCAGATAGAGCACCGCCTCGCGCAGCGTCTTGGAGGGGACGGTGCCGGTGTTGATGCACACCCCACCGATCATGTCGCGGCGGTCCACGATGCCGACCCGCCTGCCGAGCTTGGCGGCCGCGATCGCAGCCTTCTGACCACTGGGTCCGGAGCCCAGCACCAACAGGTCGTAGTCATACACGAGCGTTAGCGTCGCAAGATGTCGCGGCCCGCGCCAGACCCGGCTTCGGCGGGCCTGCTAGCCGACGAGGCGGCGTTCCCAGGCCCAGGCGGCGATCTCGACGCGGTTGCGGGCCGGGAGCTTCGTCTGCACGCTGGCCAGGTGGGTCTTGACCGTGCCCACGGCGATGAAGAGCTGGGTGGCGATCTCGGCGTTTGTCAGGCCCCGGGCGACGAGTTTCACGACGTCGAGTTCCCGGGGGGACAGGCCGGCGTGGTCCCGCGCCGGAGCGGGCGGGCTGAGGTGTTCCAGCAGCCGTACGGTGATGGACGGGCTGATCAACGCGTCGCCGGACACGGCCGCGCGGACCGCCTCCACGAGCAGCGCGGGGCCGGAGTCCTTGAGCAGGAAGCCGCAGGCGCCGTTGGACAGCGCGGTGTGCACGTACTCGTCGAGGTCGAAGGTCGTGACCACGACGACCCTGACCGGGTCGGTGACGCCGGGCCCGGCGAGCAGCCGCAGTGCTTCGAGGCCGTCGAGGCGGGGCATCCGGATGTCCAGCAGCACCACGTCCGGTCGCAGGCGCCGGGCCAGCTCGACCGCGACGACCCCGTCGGCGGCCTCGCCGACCACCTCCATGTCCGATTGCGCCCCGATGATCATGCCGAAGCCGGTCCGGACCATCGCCTGGTCGTCGGCGATCAGTACCCGGATCACCGGACCACCGCCGGGCGCAGCGGCAGCGCCGCGTCGAGCACCCAACCGCCGGCGACGCCGGGCCCGGCGGTGATCGTGCCGCCGAGGGCACGTACCCGCTCACTGAGGCCGATCAGGCCGAAGCCGTGCCCCCGGGCCGGCGCGGTGCGCGGGGTCGCGCCGTCGTCGGCGACCCGGACCAGCAGCCAGTCCGGGGTACGGCGCACGGACACGTCCACCGACCGGGCGTCCGGGGCGTGCTGGCGGGTGTTGGTCAGCCCCTCCATCACCACCCGGTACGCCGAGGTCGAGACCTCCACCGGCAGCCCGTCCAGCGGCCCGTCGACGTGCAGCCGGGCCGGCGCGTTCGTCGTGCCGTTGTGGCCCTCCAGCAACGGTGCCAGGTCGGCCACGCCGGCCAGTGGGGCCAGCGGCGCGTCCGGCGGGGCGTCCGGATTGCGCAGGACGCCGACCATCCGCCGCATCGAGGCCATCGTCTCGGCGCCGGCGCGCTCGATCTGCTCCAGAGCGACGATCACCCGCTGCGGGTCCTGCTCGGCAATGAACCGGGCTCCCTGCGCCTGCACCACGATGCCGGTCACGTGGTGGGCGATGAAATCGTGCAGGTCGCGGGCGAACTCGGCGCGCTGTTCGGCCCGGACCAGCGCGATCGTCCGTTCCCGTCCGGCGGCGACCACGCGTAGGTAGATCCCGACCGCGGCGGCGCCGACCGCGGCGAGTGCCTGGAGCAGCCCGAAGATCACGTAGACGCTTTCGGCGCCGGCGCGCAGCGGCAGCGCGGCGGCGGCGAGCGCGGCGACCACCGCCGCCCACGGCGCGAGCCGGGGCGCGCCGCGCCGGGCCACCACGAAGACCACCGCCAACAGGCCGGCGGACTCCGCCAGACCCCAGGTGCCGCCGATGGGGCGGGTACCGGCCCCGGTGAGCACGACGACACCGGCGGTGACGGCGAGTGAGGTGGCGCCCAGCAGGAGCGCCGCCAGTGGCAACAGCCGGGAGCCCTGCCGGTGCACGGGCAGCCAGACCAGCGTGGTCGCCATCGCCAGCCCCAACCGCACCAGGAGGAGCAGGGCAAAGGCTGTGCCCATCCCCCGAAGCAGGCCGAACCGCAGGTCGAAGAGGCCGAGCAGGGCCATGGCTGCCAGGCCGGCGAGCTGGCCCAGGCGTATCCACCAATTCGAGAATCCCGGCGCGTTCATCGTGACCCAGCGTAGCCAGGTCGGCGGGTCGGCCGGATCGGCCGAAAGGCAGACCCGGCGCCCGTGATCCCGGACCGCGGGCCGATGCGGCCACCCACCCTCGCGGGCGAGGCTTCCCCGGTCACTGTCGCAGCCACTGGAGGAACCATGACAACGCACGCCCCGCCGGAGACCAGCCACGCCGCCGTCGCCGCGGTCGACCTGGTGAAGGTGTACGGCAGCGGCGACACCGCGGTCCGTGCCCTGGACGGGGTCTCGGTCGGCTTCGGCCGGGCCGAGTTCACCGCGATCATGGGGTCCTCCGGGTCCGGCAAGTCGACGCTGATGCACTGCCTCGCCGGTCTGGACACGGCCACCGCCGGCCGGGTCCTGCTCGGTGGCACGGAGCTCACGGGCCGGTCCGACCGGACGCTGACCCGGGTGCGCCGGGACCGGATCGGGTTCGTCTTCCAGTCGTTCAACCTGCTGCCGCAGCTCACCGCCGCGCAGAACATCACGCTGCCGCTGGATCTCGCCGGCCGGCAGCCCGACGGTGAACTCCTCGCGCACCTGGTCGACGTGCTGGGGCTCGGCCAGCGGCTGGGTCACCGGCCCAGCGAGCTCTCCGGCGGTCAGCAGCAGCGGGTGGCGCTGGCCCGGGCGCTGGTGTCGCGTCCCGAGGTGGTCTTCGCCGACGAGCCGACCGGCAACCTCGACTCCCGCTCCGGCGCGGAGGTGCTCACCATCCTGCGCGACTCGGTACGCGACCTCGGCCAGACGGTCGTCATGGTCACCCACGACCCGATCGCCGCCGCGTACGCCGACCGGGTGGTGCTGCTCGCCGACGGCCGGGTCGCCGGGGAGATCGACAAGCCGGACCAGGGCTCGGTCACCGACGCGCTGCGCGATCTGGCGGCCGGCGCATGAGGGCGACGGCGTTGCGGACCCAGGTGAGCGCGGCGGCACGTCGTCCCGGCCGGCTGATCCTGACCGGTCTGGCCATCCTGGTCGCGTCGTTCGTCGTCTTCGGCACCGTGCTGGCCCAGCAGATCACTGAACGGACCACGCTGGACAACCTCAGCGGCACCCCCGCCGCCACCGACCTGGTGATCGGCGATCCGGAGCAGCCGCCGCCGCCCAGCGTGGCGGCGTTGCAGCGCGTCCGCGCCGTGCCGGGCGTCGCCGAGGCGGTCGGCCGGCTGACCATCGGTGTCTCCCTCGGCGAGGGGTACCTCAACCTGCAGGCCGACCCCGGCACCGGCCCGCTGGCCAGGGTCCGGCTGGTCCAGGGCAGCTATCCGGACAGCCCCGGTGAGATCGCGGTCAGCCCGCGTACCGTCGAGCGGCTGGGGCTCTCGGTCGGCACCGTGACCAGCGGGACGGGCGGTGAGCTGACCACCCCCACCCGGCTCACCGTCACCGGCCTGGTCGAGACCCCCGACGACGGTGGCTTCAACGCGTACGCCCCGGACAGCGTGGTGACCGCGTGGGCCGGCCTGATCCCGCTGGAGCGGATCGATGTGCGGGTGGCCCCCGGCGCGTCGGCGGAGACGGTGCGGGGCCGGATGACCGCGACGCTGCCGGCCGACCTCCCGATCCGCACCGGTGACGAGGTCCGCCAGGCGGAGGCCGATGCGGAGGCCGAGCAGGTCGGGCGGCTGTTCGCCCTGGTCGGCATGTTCGTCGCGGTGGCGGTCGTCGCCGCGGCGCTGGTGGTCACCTCGACCTTCCGCATCGTCTTCGCCCAGCGGATGCGGCAACTCGCGCTGTTGCGCGCGGTCGGCGCGAGCCGGGGCGCCCTGGTCGGGGCGCTGATCGCCGAGGGAGCCCTGACCGGGCTGGTCGCCGGAGTCGTCGGGGTCACCGCCGCTCTCGCGGCCGGGCACGCCCTCCCGGCGGTCCTGCGCGCCTCCGGAAAGGCGGTCTCGGCGCCGGGCCTGCCACTGGCCGCCGCGGTTTCGGTGGTGGTCGGCGCCGTCGTCCTCACCGTGCTGGCGGTCCTGGCGCCGGCGTTCTCCGCCGCCCGGGTCTCTCCGCTGGAGGCGCTGCGGGCGGCGAGCATCACCGCCGGCCGCCGCGGCGTCGGGGTGCTGCGCCTGGTGTCCGGGGGGCTACTGGCCACCGGCGCGGCACTGGCGTGCGCCGCGACGGTCAGCCGGTTGCCCGCGCCGGACCAGGAGTCCTACGACCCGATGCCGGGGCTGCTCCTGCTCGTCGGCTCCGGCACGCTGGCGTTCTTCGCGCTGGTGGCCCTCGGGCCACTGTTGGTGCGCCCGGTGCTGGCCGTGGTGGGTTGGCCGCTGCGCCAGTTCGGGCCGCTCGGGCGGCTGGCGGTCGGCGGAATCGGAGGGACGCCGCGCCGCGCCGCCGCGGTCTCCGTGGTGGTCGCGCTCGGCGTGACCCTGATCTCCGGTGTCGTCATCGGCGGTGCGTCGATGCGGATCCTCGCCGACCGCGAGATGGCGCTCTCCGCTCCGACCGATTTCGAGGTCACCGCCAGCAACGGCGAAGCGCTACCGGCAGCCGTCGTGACGCGGGCCGAGGCGGCACGCGGGGCGCTGAGCCGTGTGGTGCCGTACCGGCGGATCGACGACGTCACGCTGATGCGCGGCGCCGACCGGCTCGGCAGCGCCGAGTCCGGCTACCCGACCATCGACCTCGACCTGCCGGCCCTGCCGAGCACCGAAGACCTGGACGCGGCGCAGGGCACGCTGGCCGACCGTGGCCCCGGCCGGATCGTGCTGGGCAGCTGGGTCGCCCGGGACGCCGGGCTGCGGGCCGGCGACAGCACCACGCTCGCCCTCGCCGGGAAGACGGTCGACGTACGCGTGGCCGCGGTCCTGCCCGACCACGGCCCCCTGCACGCGGGCATCGTCACCGACCGTGCCGACCTCGACCGGCTCGGCGTGCCGCCGGCGTTCAGCGGTCTGCTGGCCGACGCGGCCCGCCCCGGCGAGGACGGCCGTACCGCTGCGGTGCAGGCGCTGCGGCAGGCGATCGGCGGCAGTGACGGGGTTGGCCTCGCGGTGCTCGCCGACGAGCGGGACCGCCACGCCGAGGTGCTGACCACCCTGCTCTGGATCGCCGTCGGCCTGGTCAGCCTGACCGTACTGATTGCGGTGGTCGGTGTGGGGTCCACGACCGCGCTCTCGGTGGTGGAGCGGGTACGCGAGTCCGGGCTGCTCCGCGCGGTCGGCCTGTCCCGGCCCGGCCTGCGCGGCATGCTGACCGTCGAGTCCGGTCTCTACGGGGTGATCGGTGCGACGATCGGCCTGCTGCTCGGCATTCCGTACGCCTGGTTGGCGGTGCAGGTCCTCGGGATCAACGCACCGCTGGCCCTGCCGGTGCTGCCGCTGGTCGGGCTCTTCGCGGCGCTGGTCGTGCTGACCGCGCTGGCCGGGGTGCTGCCGGCCCGGCGGGCGTCCCGGGTCAGCCCCGTGGAGGCGTTGGGGATGGACGGCTGAGCACCAGTGGCCCGGTGTCCGCGCTGGACACCGGGCCACTTTCGCGACTCGTCGCTGGCCCGGACCTGTGGCAGGAGGATGCCCGGCGGCCACGTCAGGGGTGCATGTTGGCGCCCTTGAACACCTTGTCCACCACGTTGCGCGGGGCGTGCAGCGCCAACCCGACCAGGTCGAGCTTCTCCCGGCCGACCGCCCGCACGGCGGCGCGGTTGTCCCGGTCGTTACCGGTGGCGAACAGCTCCTGCGTGAAGATGGCCAGGCGTAGCCCACGGCCGAGCGCGCGCGAGTGCGCGGCGGTCAGCATGGCCCGCTCGCCGGCGAAGACCAGCACCGGCTGGCGGAACATCGGCAGGTAGCTGGTGTCGTCCGCGTCGCGGTACTCCTCGCCGAGCAACTCCGGCTCGGCGTTCGCGATGCCGCTGACCAGGAAGGCGGTGACGTTCAGCCGCTGCCAGCCCGCCAGGTCGTTGCGGAGCAGTACGGCGATCTTGGTGTTGAAGCGGATCGGTTCGGTCATGGACTCGAACCTGCCAGCCTCGGCACCGACCGGTCTTGTACGTTCTTAGCGTGGCCACCCGCCCGGCGGGCTCGCACGTCAGCGCGTGGCGACCCACGGTAGCCGGGGTCGCCGAGGTCTTCCACGCCCACTTCGTGGATCACGCGTACCCGCCGCACACCCACGACGTGTGGACTCTGTTGATCGTCGACGATGGTGCGGTCCGCTTCGACCTCGACCGGCACCGGCACGGCGCGCTACGGACGTCAGTCACCCTGCTGCCGCCGCACGTGCCGCACGACGGCCGCTCCGCGACGCCGCACGGCTTCCGCAAGCGGGTCCTGTACCTCGACACCTCGGCGCTCGGTGTGGAGCTGGCCGGCCGGGCGGTCGACCGGCCGAACCTGGCCGATCCGCAACTGCGGCACCGGATCCACCACCTGCACCAGGTGCTCGCCGAACGTGGGGACGAGTTCGAGGCCGACAGTCGGCTCGCGCTCATCCTGGAACGGCTCCGCCGGCAGCTCCGCCAGCAGGCTCCGGCCAGCGGCCTGCCCGGCACACGCGGCCTCGCCGACCGACTGCGTGAGCTGCTGGACGCCCGGACCGTCGAGGGCGTCACGCTGCGCGAGGCCGCCGAGCTGCTGCACGCCCACCCAACCCACCTGGTCCGGACGTTCACCCACGTACACGGGCTGCCGCCGCACTCGTACCTGACCGGTCGCCGGGTCGAGCTCGCGCGTCGCCTGCTCCTGGCGGGGCAGCGTCCCGCCGAGGCCGCCGTCGGGGCGGGGTTCTTCGACCAGGCACATCTGACCCGCCACTTCCGGCGTCATCTGGGCGTCAGCCCGGCCCGCTACCCGGCCCCTCAGCGCCGACGTGAACAGCATTCGGGCGATGTGGCCCAGCCCTCCGGCGGCCGCACCTAGCATCGGGGAAGGACGCCCCGGACCGGTAGACGGTGTCCGCAGGCGCGGTGTCGGCACGGGGTGCCGGCCCCAGCCGTCCGTCCGATTCCCGCCCAATGACCAGGAGGCATCGGCATGAGCTATGTCAAGACGAAGGACGGCACCGACATCTACTACAAGGACTGGGGCGAGGGGCCGGTCGTCACCTTCTCCCACGGCTGGCCGCTGAGCGCCGACGCCTGGGACGGGCAGATGCTCTTCCTCGTCCAGAACGGGTTCCGGGTTGTCGCGCACGACCGTCGCGGGCACGGCCGGTCCAGCCAGGCCAGCGCCGGCAACGACATGAACGGGTACGCCGACGACCTGGCCGCGGTCATCGAGGCGCTGGACCTGCGGGACGTCAACCTGGTCGGTCACTCCACCGGCGGTGGTGAGGTGGCCCGCTACATCGGCCGGCACGGGACGGGACGCGTCGCGAAGGCCGTGCTCATCTCGGCCGTACCGCCGATCATGGTGCAGAGTGCGGACAACCCGGAAGGGCTGCCGATCAGCGTCTTCGACGACCTGCGGAGCCAGCTCTTCGCCGACCGGTCGCAGTTCTACCAGGACCTCGCCCAGATGTTCTACGGCGCCAACCGGCCCGGCGCGAAGGTGTCGAAGGGGATCCTCGACCAGTTCTGGCTGTGGAGCATGCAGTCCGGTCTGTGGAACGCGTACCAGAGCATCAAGGCGTTCTCCGAGACCGACTTCCGCGACGACCTGGCGAAGTTCGACATCCCGACGCTGGTGATGCACGGCGAGGACGACCAGATCGTGCCGGTCAAGGACTCGGCGCACAAGACCGCGAAGCTTGTCGCGAACGCCAAGGAGATCTACTACCCGGGCGCCCCGCACGGCATGACGTCCACCCTGCAGGACCAGGTCAACAAGGATCTGCTGGCGTTCCTGCGCGGCTGACTGGGCGGCCGGAGGATCAGGCGTACTGGGAGCCGATGACCGAGAGCAGCCGCAGCTTCTCGTCGCTCTCCGACCCGGGTACGGCGGTGAAGACCAGCAGCGTCTGGGACTGGTCGGGGTCCACCAGGGTCTGGCAGTGCAGCTCCAGCGGCCCCACCTCGGGGTGGACGAAGTGCTTCGGCGGGCAGTAGCCGGCCGGCACCGGGTGCTCCCGCCACAGGTCCGCGAACTCCGGGCTCGCGGCCAGCAGCGCGTCGACGATCGCCGCCGCTCGCGAGCCCCGGCCGTCGCGGGTGTACGCCGCGTGCAGGTGCGCCACGAGGAGTCGGCTCTGCGCCGCGTGGTCCTGCGCCGGGTGCAGCTGTCGGGTCTGTGGATCGGTGAACCAGCGGTGGTGCAGGCTGCGATCCAGCCCGGAGTGCCGGGTCTCGTCGCCGAGCAGGGCGATCGCCGGTGCGGTCTGCGCCAGCGTCTCGCCGAGGTGGTTGACCACCTGGGCGGGAGTGTCGTGGAGCCGGTCGAGGATCCGCATCATCCCCGGGTTGACGTGGTCGGCCCGGACCGTTCGGTGCGGGACGGCGTGCCCGGCGAGCTGGAACAGGTGGTCCCGCTCGGTCAGGGAGAGCCGCAGGCCCCGGGCCAGGGCGGCGAGCATCTGCTCGGAGGGATGTGGGCCCCGCTGCTGCTCCAGCCGGCTGTAGTAGTCGGTGGACATCCCGCTCAACGCGGCCACTTCCTCGCGTCGCAACCCTCCGGTACGTCGGCGCTGGCCCCGGGGCAGTCCCACGTCCTCGGGCTGCAGCGCCTCGCGTCGGGTACGCAGGAAGCTGGCGAGTTGGGCGCGGTCCACGGTGTCTCCGATCGGTGGGTGCCGGCGGGTGGACCGGCACGTTGAGTGCAACAGGCGAGCCCAGGCACGGTGTTCCGCCTCGCCGTGCACGGACACAGGACCACAAACCGGATTCGCGACCCCTCGCGTCCCATATCCACCCACCGGATCCTTCGCAAGATCGCGCTCGATCCTGGATCCAGGGGTGTGATGGGGCGTACGAGGCCACTACATCCACGATCCAGCATGATCTTCACCGAAGCCGAGGATGCGCGGCGGCGGACGGCCCCGGCCCGACGGCGCGGGCCGGGGACCGTCCGGCGCGGTCAACGCTGGATGGACTTGGTCTCCAGGAACTCCTCCAGGCCGAAGCGGCCGAACTCGCGGCCGTTGCCGGACTGCTTGTAGCCGCCGAACGGCGCGAGCGGGTTCCAGTGACCGGCGTTCACGTCGACCTGGCCCACCCGCAGCCGCCGGGCGACCGCCGTCGCGTGCTCGGGCTCGCCGAAGACGCCACTGGTCAGGCCGTACAGCGTGCCGTTGGCGATGGCCACGGCCTCCTCCTCGTCCGCGTACGGGATGATCGTCAGCACCGGGCCGAAGATCTCCTCCTGGGCGATGGCGGAGCGCGGGTCGACGTCGGCGAAGATCGTCGGCTGGACGTAGGCGCCCTTCGCCAAGCCCTCGGGCCGATCCGGGCCACCGAACACCAGCCGGGCGCCATCGGCGATGCCCCGCTCGATGTATCCGATGACCTTCTGCCGGTGGGCCTCGGAGGCCATCGGGCCGATCCGGGTGGCCTCGTCGGTCGGGTCGCCGACGGTGTACTGCTTCGCCGCCGCCACGGCCAGCGCCACGACCTCGTCCTGACGGGAGGCGGGCACCAGCATCCGCGGCCATGCGCCGCAGACCTGGCCACCATTGGTGAACGACATCATCAGGCCCCGGCTGACCGCCTCGGGCAGGTCGGCGTCGTCGAGGATGATGTTCGCGCCCTTGCCGCCCAACTCCAGCGCGACCCGCTTGACGGTCTCCGCGGCCACCGCGGCGATCCGCTTCCCGGCCCGGGTGGAGCCGGTGAAGGAGATCATGTCGATGTCCGGGTGGGCGGAGATGGCCTCGCCGACGATCGGGCCGGTGCCGTACACGACGTTGAACACGCCCGCCGGCACACCCGCCTCGGTCGCCACCTCGGCGAGGATCCGTGCGGTCAGCGGAGCGTTCTCGGACGGCTTGAGGACCACCGTGTTGCCCGCGAGCAGCGCCGGTGCCAGCTTGGAGACGACCTGCTGGAGCGGGAAGTTCCACGGCGTGATCGCACCGACCACGCCGATCGGCTCACGGACGATCAGCGAGGTGCCGATCTCCTCGGTCCAGGCGAAGTCCTCGGCCAGGCCGGCGACGGATTCGATGACCGCGGCCGGGAACGCGACCTGGGCGGTCCGGGACATGGTGATCGGTGAGCCCATCTCGGCGGTGATCGCCCCGGCGATCTCCTCCTGGCGGGCGGTGAGGCCGGCGCCGAGGCGGCGCAGCACGTCCGCCCGCTGCTGCGGCGTGGTCGCCGCCCAGGCGGGGAAGGCGGCCCGGGCGGCGGCGACGGCGCGGTCGACGTCGGTGGCGGTGCCGGCCGGGGTCTCGGCGACCACGTCGCCGGTCGCCGGGTTCACGACGGGAAGGGTGCCGGCCGAGCCGGCGACGATCTCGCCACCGATCCAGTGACCGGTGACGGTGTAGGTGGCAGGTGTCATGGACCGACCGTGGCACCGGCGCCGAGTCCCAACCAGGTGCGGTTCATCCAGGGATTCACGATCCCTGGCTGGGGCCGGGCCTGGTCAGAGCGCGAGGACGAGGCGGCCAGCCGCGGTGCCGTTGTCCTGCCGGGACCAGGCGTCCGCGACCGAGGCGAACGGCACGGTCTCGTGGTCGACGGTGAGTCGACCGGCGGCCGCGTGCCCGGCCACCACGGCCAGCGACGCCGCCCGCTGCTCGGCCGACAGCGCGTTGTTGGTGTAGCCGATCATCCGCAACGATCCGCTGCGGAGAACGGCGGACTCGATCGGCGCGGTCGCGCCCGCAGCGCTGCCCAGGTTGACCAGGCGGCCAGCCGGGCGCAGCACCCGCAGCGCCGCCGCGGCCGGGACGCCGAAGACCGGATCGAGGACGAGGTCGACCGGACCGTCGGCGGCGTCGCGCAGCCGGTCGGCCAGGGACGCGACGTCGTCGTCCGGGAGCAGCGGGACGGAGACCGCGGCGCCGAGCTCCTCGGCCCGGGACCGCGCCGCGGCCGAACGGGTCACGGCGATCACCCGGCGCGCCCCGGAGAGCAGTGCCAGTTGGACGGCCGCCTGACCGACCACACCACCGACGCCGAGCACGATGACCTGTTCGCCGGCCGCGAGGCCGCCGGCGTTGGTCAGGGCCGCGTGTGCGGCGACGGCGGAGAGGCCCAGGGCGGCGAGCAGGGTCAGCGGTACGTCGGGCGGCAGCGTCACCACGTCGGCGGTGGGCACCGCGACCGTGGTCGCCATGCTGCCGTCGACCCCGGGCTTCATCCCGGCCGAGGTGCCGAACCACACTCCGGTGCCGTCGGCGAGCCGGCCGACACCCTGCACGCCCGGCACGTACGGGGTGGGCGGCGTGCCGAAGTAGCTGGTGCCGCTGGCGCAGAGCACGTCGAGCGGGGTGATCGGCACCGCCTCGACCGTGATGGCCACCTCGCCGTCGGCCGGCACGGGGGCCGGTCGCTCGGCGATCGTCGGTGGCGTGCCGCAGGCGCTGAGCAGGGCCGCGCGGATCACGTCGCGATGTCCGGGTAGGGCAGCGCGAAGTGGGCCAGCCGCGCGCCGTAGGACTTCTGGTACTCCAGCGGCTCGGTGTTGTCCCGCTCGAAGACGGCGATGAAGAGGGTCAGGGTGAGGAACGGATGCGCCCCCAACTCGAACAGCTTCACGTGGTCGTGGGTGGCCAGCGCCTCACGCTCGACGTCGTCGAGGCGCAGCCAGGTGCTCGCCTCGCCGCTGTGGGAGTTGAGCACGGTGTTGGCGCACTCGGCCTCCCACCAGGCGACCAGTTCGCGTGGCTCGCTCCGGTAGCGCTCGACCAGCTCTGGATCCCGGTCGACCATGTAGAGGAACTTGTTCAGCAGGTACTTGCTCATGCCGCCGGCGCTCCGTTCGGGTACCAGGTGAAGTACGCCTCCATGGTGTGGAACAGATCGAGGGTGTCGACGTGGTCGGCCTTCGCGCCGGCCCCGGCCACGCCCATCATGAGCATGAAGTCCATGAAGCCGTGGGTGGCGTTGCCGGGTGAGTGCAGGCTGTCCAGGGTGACCTCACGCAGGCACCCGTCGAGGTCGCCATTGGCGATCCACTCGACCGCCCGCTGGTCGAACTCCGGGTCCGGGCCGTGCGGGCCGAACTGCCGGGGCCCACCCAGTTCGAGCGAGAGGTGGCCGGTGCCGATGATGGCCACCCGCAGGTGCGACGGCCACGACTCGACGATCTCCCGGATCGCCGCGCCCAACTGGACGAAGCGCTTCGGCTGCGGCAGGGGCGGCGCGAAGATGTTCGTGTAGATCGGCACGATCGGCAGGTCGGCCTCGGGCCGCAACGTGATGATCGGGCAGGTGATGCTGTGGTCGATCCGCAGCTCGTTGCTGAACGCGAGGTCGAAGCCGGCGTCGAGACCCGCCCGCAGGATGTGCCCGGAGAGGTCCTCCTGGCCCTTGAGCAGCATCCGGGGCAGACCGAACTCGCGCTCCTCGTTGTACCAGTTGGCGTCGTAGCTGGGCGCCTTGCCGACCAGGAACTGCGGCATGTTGTCCAGCCAGAGCTGGTGGAAGTGGTCTGAGCCGACCATCACCAGCACGTCGGGCCTGGCCCGCGTCAACGTCTCACGGAAGGCCAGGATCTTGCTGGTCCACTCGTCGGCGAACGGGGGCCGGTCCTCGCCCGTGGCCGTGCTGGCCCGGTAGTAGAAGGGGTGGTGGGTGGAGGCGATGACCGCGACGACGGTTGCCATGCCACTCCTTTCGCTGCAGCAGGGGGGTCAGGGTTCGTAGACGGCGTTGCGGTCCACGGTGCGGTAGATGTCCATGCCGAGCGGCCGGCGTCGCTCCTCGGCGAGGTGCCCGAGCAGCCCGGCCGCGCGGGCCAGCAGGGCGAAACCGCGCAGCATCTCGACGGGGAGACCGAGGTCGGCGAGCGCCGCGCCGCAGACGCCGGCGCCGTTGAGCGGCAGGGTACGGCCGAGCACCTGCGGGTGCACCCGTCCGATCGCTTCGAACAGCCGGAGGTGAGGGCCGTGCAGGCCCTCCTCGGTGGCGATCCGGATCAGTACGGGGGTGCGCGGGTCCTGCTCCTTGTGCACGGGGTGCCCGAGCCCGGGGACCAGCCGGCGCTCCTGCTTGGCCCGGGTGACGGCGTCGAGTGCCACCGCGTCGTAGTCGGTGACCTCGCCAGCATGCGCGAGCGTGTCGGCGAGGAAGCGTCCACAGTCCTCGGTGACGCCGAGGAAGCGGGAGCCACCGCCGAGCAGGCCCGCGGCGAGTGCGCCCTGCAGCGACTCGGGCGCGGACAGGTAGGTCAGCCGGGCCGCGATCGCCGTCGGGGTGAAGCCGTGGTCGGCGAGCGCCACCAGCACCGCCTCGAACACCCGTACCTCGCCCGGGGTGGGACGGCGGCCGGCGACCAGCCAGTACGCCAGCTCGCCGAAGCCGACCTTGCCCATCAGGTCGTTGGCCAGGTCCTGTCCGAGCAGCGAGATGGTGGTCGGGTCGGACGTGCCGATCCCGGTCGGGAAGCTCAGTTCTTCAGCCACGCGCGGATCTCCTCGCCGTGTTCGTCGAGCCCGGGCGGCGGCAGCTCGTACCGGGCCGGGGTGTCGGAGAAGGTGATGGGGTTGCGGACCCCCGGCACGTCACCGACGGCGACCACCGGGTCCAGCCCCAACTCCTGGGCGAGCGCCACGCCGCCGTCGATGGTGTTGATCGGCGCGCAGGGGACACCTGCGGCGAGCAGGTCCCGGAACCACTCGTCCTTGGTGCGCTTGGCGAGCCGTTCGACGAGCAGGGGCCGCAACTGCTCGCGATTGGCCGTGCGGTCCTGGTTGCGCCCGAAGCGCGGGTCGTCGGGGAGGGTGGGCAGGTCGAGCACCTGGCAGAGCTTGCGGAACTGCCCGTCGTTGCCGGCGATGACGATCAGCTCGCCGTCCGCGGTGGGCAGCGGCTCGTACGGGAAGAGGCTGGGGTGCGCGTTGCCCATCCGGAACGGGACGGTGCCGCCGGCGACGTAGCCGCTGGAGTGGTTGACCAGGCCGGACAGCGCGGAGCTGAGCAGGTTGACCTCGACGTGCTGACCCTGCCCGGTCGCGTCGCGGTGGTGCAGCGCGGCGAGGATGCCGATGCTCGCGTGCAGGCCGGCCATCACGTCGAAGACGGAGATGCCGGCCCGGTACGGCGAGCCGTCCGGGTCACCGGTGAGGCTCATCAGCCCGGAGATCGCCTGGACCATCAGGTCGTAGCCGGGGAAGTCCCTGCCGGCACCGGTGCCGAAACCGCTGATGCTCGCGTACACGATCTTCTCGTTGCCGGCGGTGACGCTGTCGTAGTCGAGGCCGAACCGGGCGAGGCCGCCGGGCCGGAAGTTCTCGATCATCACGTCGGCGCGGCGGGCCAGTCTCTGTGCGGCCGCCAGGTCGTGCGGGTCCTTGAGGTCGAGGGCGATCGACCGCTTGTTGCGGTTGATGCCGAGGTAGTACGTCGAGACGCCGTCGCGGGTGGGCGGCATCCAGGTGCGGGTGTCGTCGCCACCGGGGCTCTCCACCTTGATCACCTGCGCGCCCAGGTCTGCGAGGAGCATCGTCGCGTACGGCCCGGCGAGGATCCGGGAGAAGTCCGCGACGAGCAGGCCGGCCAGCGGCCCCGTCGAATGCTGCACCATGTTTCCGCCCGTTCTGCGGACACCTGTCCGCCGAAACAGCTTGCGTCACCGCACGAGGGCTGTCAACGGCCGGTTCACCGCACCGAAACACGCCCTTGACACGAATCGTGACCGATACCACACTTGCGCCACTCGGGCTGGCCGCACAGCGGACAACGGTCCGGATCCCTCGTACCCGAAAGGAATGGGTGGCGATGAGCGCAACCGACCGGCCGGTGGTCTTCCGCAACGGCCTGGTTCTCACCATGGACGACGCACGCACGGTGCTGCCCGGCGCCGACGTGCTGGTCATCGGCGACCGGATCGCGGAGGTCGGCGTCGGCCTCACCGCTCCCGACGACGCCCTGGAGATCGACGCCACCGACGGCATCCTCATGCCCGGAATGGTGGACACCCACCGGCACATGTGGCAGACCGCCATGCGCGGGTACGGCGCCGACTGGACCCTGACGCAGTACTTCGTCTGGTACTACCTGGAGTCCGGCAAGCTGTTCCGGCCCGAGGACGTGTACGCCGGCAACCTGCTCGGCGCCATCGAGGCGATCGACGCGGGCGTCACGACCACCGTCGACTGGTCGCACGGCCTGCAGACACCCGACCACGCCGACGCGGCTGTCGACGCCCTCGAGGCGGTGCCCGGACGGTTCGTGCTCGCCTACGGCAACATCCAGCAGGGCCCGTGGGAGTGGGCCGCCTCGCCGGAGTTCCGCGACTTCCACCGTCGCCGGATCGACGGCGGCAAGCTGGCCGGCTTCCAGATGGCGTTCGACGTCACCGGCGATCCCGCCTTCCCGGAGCGGGCCGCCTTCGAGGTGGCTCGGGAACTGGGCGCCGCGGTCACCACGCACGCCGGTGTGTGGGGCGCCACCAACGACGACGGCATCCGACTGATGCACGAGCACGGCTTCATGAACCCCTCGACCGTCTACGTGCACGCCGCGACGCTCACCCACGACTCGTACAACCGGATCGCCGCCACCGGCGGCTCCGTCTCCGTCTCGACCGAGAGTGAGCAGAGCGCCGGGCAGGGCTACCCGCCCACCTGGCAGCTGCGCCACCACGACATCCCGGTGTCGCTCTCCATGGACACCAGCGTGTGGTGGAGCGGGGATCTCTTCTCGGCGATGCGGAGCACGCTCGGCGCCGACCGGTCCCGGGAGCACCTGGAGGCGCACGCCAAGCAGGACACCATCACCCACTGCCACCTGCGGGCCGAGCAGGTCGTCGAGTGGGCCACCCGGGGCGGTGCCCGCGCCCTCGGCATGGACTCCACGATCGGCGCCCTCACCCCAGGCCGGCAGGCCGACGTCGTCCTGATCAAGAACGACGCCTCGCCGGTGATGTTCCCGATCCTGAACCCGCACGGTCACGTCGTCTTCCAGGCCCAACGCGGCGACGTGCACACCGTGCTGGTGGGCGGTCGGGTGGTCAAGCGCGACGGCCGCCTGGTCGACGTCGACCTCGTCGCCGCGCGGGCCAAGGTGGCCGCCACCATCGATCACCTCCGCGAGACCATGGGGGAGGAGGCGTGGCAGCGGGGCATGAACCCGGACATCCCCGAGACCGCGATCCTGGAGAACCCGTACCAGTACACCGAGTGGGACGCCGGCTCGGCGCAGTGGAAGCATTGAGCGCATGAGTGACAACGGAAGGGGCGCTGGACCCGACTTCATCGAGGCTCTCGCCCGTGGTCTCGACGTCCTGCGCTCCTTCCGTCCCGGTTGCCCGTCGACGACGCTCAGCGAGATCGCCGCCGCCACCGGCCTGGCCCGGCCCACGGTCCGGCGCATCCTCATCACCCTCGAGTCGCTGGGCTACGTCCGCGCGGTCGGCCGTGGCCACGCCCTCACCCCGCGTGTCCTGGAACTGGGGATGGCGTACGTCAACGCGCTGAGCATGTGGGACGTGGCCCGCCCGCACATGGAGAAGCTGGTCGCCCAGACCAACGAGTCGACCTCGATGGCCCAGCTCGACGGCAGCGACATCGTCTACGTCGCACGCGTGGCCGTACCGAAGATCGTCACGCTCGCCGTCACCATCGGCACCCGCTTCCCGGCCCCCGCGACGTCGATGGGCAAGGTGCTGCTCGCGGGCCTGCCGCCGGAGACGCTGGCCGCCGTGCTCGCCGAGCCGACCCGCTCCGGCATCACGCCCCGCTGGCAGCCCTCGCCCAGTGAACTGGACGCCGTGTTGCGCGAGGTCCGGGCGAAGGGCTGGGACCTCGCCGACCAGGATCTGGCTCCGGGCATCCGGTCCGTCGCCACCGGTGTGCGCGACGGCGACGGCCGGGTCGTCGCCGCGATCAACGTGACCGTGCACGCCGCCGAGACGTCGCTGGAGACGCTGCTCGACGACCACCTGCCGAAGTTGCTGCGCGCGGCGGCCGACATCGGGCACGACTGGGCGCTGACCGCCGCCGTGCCGATGATCACCGCCTGACCGGTCGCCGTCCGGCGCCGCGCCTCCATATCGGGGCCACCCTGGCCCGGCTGCCCTCGCCGGTGGCCGGGCGGTCCGCTCGGTGAGCGACACCCCGACGTCCGGTTCCAGTCGGGGGGCTGATCGGACGCGCCGCCGCTGTGGTCGTAAAACCGGCGGCGAACCGTCGGTGCTGCCGGTTAGTCTGCCTGCGCGCGTCGTCGCCTCGGTGCGTCGCGTCCCGCGCCTGGTTGGCGCGGCACCGCCGCCACCACCCACCATTCGGCGGCTCAACCGACTTCAGGAGAGTTTGTGACACAGCAATCCGTCGCGACATCGGACAAGCTCGACGCCGCGGTGCTCAAGGTGGCCGGCGTCGTGGTCCTCGGCGCGATCATGTCGATCCTCGACGTGACGGTGGTCAGCGTGGCGCTGCCCACCTTCCAGAGCGAGTTCGACGCGTCCTACGCCCGCGTCGCGTGGACGATGACCGCTTACACCCTCGCGTTGGCCACAGTGATCCCGCTCAGCGGGTGGGCGGCCGACCGGTTCGGCACCAAACGCCTCTACATGGTGGCGCTGGCCCTGTTCACGATCGGGTCCGGGCTCTGCGCCACCGCCGACACGATCGGCGAGCTGATCGGCTACCGCGTCCTGCAGGGCCTCGGCGGCGGCATGCTCATGCCGCTGGGCATGACCATCATGACCCGGGCGGCCGGGCCGCACCGGATCGGCCGGTTGATGGCGGTTCTCGGCATCCCGATGCTGCTCGGGCCGATCGGCGGCCCGATCCTCGGTGGCTGGCTGATCGACGCCGCGAGCTGGCACTGGATCTTCCTGATCAACCTGCCGATCGGCGTCGTCGCGCTGATCTACGCGCAGATGGCGCTGCCGAAGGACGCCCCCGAGCCGTCGGAGTCGTTCGACTTCGTCGGCATGCTGATGCTCTCGCCGGGGCTCGCCCTCTTCCTCTACGGCATCTCGTCACTGCCGGAGACGGGCACCTTCGCCGAGACCAAGGTGTGGGCTCCCATGCTGGTCGGCGCCGCGCTGGTGGTGGCGTTCGTGCTCTACTCCTTCAAGCCCCGGCACCCGCTGCTCGACCTGCGGCTGTTCACCAACCGCAACCTGACCATCGCCTCGCTGACGCTGTTCGTCTTCATCATCGCGTTCATGGGCGCCGGCCTGCTGTTCCCGAGCTACTTCCTGCAGGTGCGCGGCGAGACGACGCTGGCGGCCGGTCTGCTGATGGCGCCGCAGGGCATCGGCGCGATGATCACCATGCCGATCGCCGGCACGCTGGCCGACCGGGTGCCCATCGGTCGCACGGTTCCGTTCGCGCTGGCGCTCATCGTCGCCGGGTTCTTCACCTTCACCCAGGTCGACCCGCAGACCTCGTACTGGCTGCTCGGCGGCTCGTTGTTCGTGATGGGCCTGGGCATGGGCGGCACGATGATGCCGATCATGACGTCGGCGCTGCGGACGTTGCAGGCCCACGACGTGGCTCGCGGCTCGACGCTGGTCAACATCCTCCAGCAGATCGGCGGGTCGATCGGCGCCGCGGTGATGTCGGTGATCCTCACCAACGAGCTGAACGGCTCCCGGCCGATCCCCGGGCTGGTGGACCCGAGCGGTGAACCGGTCACTGAGGCCGGGCTGGCCATCGCCTCCCAGCAGCGGCCGGAGCTGCTCCAGCAGATGCCGGTGGACCCGTCGCTCATCGAGCGCGGGCTCGACTTCGCCGCCAAGTCGTTCGCCACCACGTTCTGGGTCGCGTTCGCGCTGGTGCTGCTCACCTTCATCCCGGCTGCCCTGCTGCCGCGCCGGCGCCAGCCGGCGCAGCCGCTCGACGACCAGGGCGAGCTGGCCAAGGCACCCGTCGTCATCCACTGATCGACCCCGCCCGCCGCGCTCAGCGCCCCTCGTGGTGCTGAGCGCGGCGGTCGGCGCTCAGCGAAGCGGGCCGTCCCCGGGCCCGTCAGGGTCCTCGACCAGGTGGATCGCGGCTTCCTCCGCGCTGGCGGCGCCCGCGTCGATCCCGGCGTCCCACGCCACCGACTCGGCCTCCTCGTCCTCGCCAAGGCCCTCGTCGTAGGCGACGAGACGACCCGCGCGCGCCTCGCGCTCGTACCCCCGGCGGGTCAGCTCGTCCTCGTCGTCGCCGCCCTCGGCGTACGGGTCGAGGTCCGGTTCCTCCTGGGCGAGGTGCTGCTCCAAGGACTCGCCCGCCCGCTCCTCGGCGGGCGTGGTGCCGAACCGGTTCGCGGCCGTCCAGTGGTCCTCGGCGATGATGCCGGTGTCGAGTGGGTCGCTGACGCGGTCGTCGTCCAGGGTGTCGGAGGCGTCCAGGACTCCGTCGTCCTCGGCCACGTTCCACTCCTCGACGGAATCCATCCGCTCGGTCTGGCTCACGGTGGTCTCCTCTTCGTCACGGTGCAGCGATGGGACCAGCCTATGACCGCCCGCCGGCACCGCATCCCGAGGGCCGGCCGGGCACGGCTGGCGGACCTCGGGGTACGACGCGCGGAACGGATCAGCGTTCCAGCAGCTCCACCACGCCTACCCGGGCTGCGAGCCGGCCGCGCGGGTCGCCCGGCCGCCGATCTCGCGGAGGTACGCGATCAGCTCCGGTGGCTCGTGCACCTCGAACTCGCAGCCCAGGGTCAGCAGGCGCCACGCCAGCCAGTCCAGGGTGTCGGCGTGGCTGCGCAGCCGGCAACTGGCGGCGTCGATCGGCTCCAGGTCGACCGGGGAGCCGCCGAGCGGGCCGGCCATCCGCTCGACCGGTGCGTGCAGGATCACCACCGCCCGGTAGACGGGCGTGAGCTCCAGCAGCTTCTCCGTCACGAACGCCGCGGCGTCGGTGGCCGGCAGCGGGCGGGGCGGGACACGCGTCCGGGTGGTCCGCTGCGCGCTGATCCGATCGACCCGGAACATCCGCCAGTCGCCCCGGTCGTTGTCGTAGCCCACCAGGTACCAGCGGCGGCCCGCCGACACCAGCTTGTACGGCTCGACCAGCCGCTCGCCGCCGACGCCGTCGCGCCGGCGGTAGGTGAACCGCAGTTGTTCGCGGTTGGTGACGGCGGCGGCCAGCGCGCTCAGGTGCTCGGGGTCGACCGTCGGCCGGCCCCAGGTGAGCAGCGGTTCGGTGGCCGCCCCCAGCGCGCTGACGCGGTGGCGCAGCCGGGACGGCAGCACCTGTTCGAGCTTCGCCAGCGCCCGCACCGAGGCCTCCTCGATGCCGACCACCGCGTGACCGGCGGCGGTACGCAGGCCAACCGCGATCGCCACCGCCTCCTCGTCGTCGAGCAGCAGCGGCGGCATCGCCGTGCCGGCGACCAGGCGGTACCCGCCGATCGCGCCCATCGTGGCCTGCACCGGGTAGCCGAGGTCGCGCAGCCGCTCCACGTCGCGGCGGATGGTGCGCAGGCTGACGCCGAGCCGGGTGGCCAGTTCGCTGCCGGGCCACTCGCGCGGGGTCTGCAACAACGACAGCAGGCCCAGCAGCCGGGCGGGGGTGTCGGACATGGCTCCAGAATGCCAGCCATGTGTGTCAGAACCTGACCTACATGGGCCGTAGCGTGGCCGGCATGACGCCATTTCGCATCGACATCCCGCAATCGGACCTCGACGACCTGCGCGACCGGCTCTCCCGCACCCGGTGGCCGCGCTCGTTGCCCGGCACCGGTTGGAGCCGGGGGGTGCCGGTGGACTACCTCCGCGAGCTGGCCGAGTACTGGGCGAACGGTTACGACTGGCGGGCGCAGGAGGCGCGGCTGAACGAGTTCCCGCAACTCGTCACCGAGATCGACGGGCTGGACGTGCACCTGCTGCACGTCCGCTCGCCGGAGCCGGACGCGCTGCCGTTGCTGCTGACGCACGGCTGGCCGAACTCCGTGGTCGAGTTCACCGAGCTGATCGGCCCGCTGACCGACCCGCGTGCCCATGGTGCGGACCCGGCACAGGCGTTTCACGTGGTCGTGCCGTCGGTGCCCGGCTACGGTTTCTCGCAGGCGCCACCGGACGGGTTCACGGTCGACCGGGTCGCCCGGATGTGGGCCGAGCTGATGACCCGCCTCGGCTACCACCGCTACGGCACCCAGGGCGGCGACCTCGGTGCGTACATCGCGCCGGAGGTGGCGACGGTGGCGCCGGAGCAGGTGGTGGGCGTGCACATCAACGGCGGGTTCGGCTTCCCGACCGCCGCCGACATACCAAGCATGACCGAGGCGGAACGCGCCGAGTGGGAGCAGATGCAGCAGTGGATGAGCGGCGGCGTGGACCATCACGCGCTGCTGCGGGCCGCGCCACAGACCTTCTCGTACGCCTGGACCGACTCGCCGGTCGGGCTGCTGGCCTGGATGATGCAGAAGTTCAAGGAGTTCACCATGACGGTTCCGACCCCCGAGCAGGCCATCGACCGGGACCACCTGCTCACCAACGTGAGCCTCTACTGGTTCACCGGCACGTCGGGGTCGTCCTCGTGGCCCATGTACGAGCGTCTCACGCTGGCTGACGACGGCGGGTTCGCCTGGCCCAGGGGACAGCAGCGGGTGCCGTCCGGCGTGTACGGCGGCGGGTCCGCGCTGATGCGGCGCCTCGCTGAGCAGGACAACACCATCGTCCA
Source organism: Micromonospora sp. NPDC000668 (assembly GCF_042897975.1). Classification (NCBI taxonomy): domain Bacteria; kingdom Bacillati; phylum Actinomycetota; class Actinomycetes; order Micromonosporales; family Micromonosporaceae; genus Micromonospora; species Micromonospora sp. NPDC000668. The sequence continues at coordinate 394,169 of NZ_JBIAYP010000001.1, read as the reverse complement.
CTGGCCGGAGGGCAACCCGGGCAGCCACTTCGTGGCCATGGATGAGCCGTTGGCGCACGCGGCAGACATCCGTGCCTTCTTCGCGGGCCTGCGATGACCGACGTGAGCTGGGCGCAGGTGTGCGCCCGGCGCCTGGAGCGGCACGCGCTCACGGCGGGGTCGACCGAGGCGGGATCCGAGCCGGCCGCCGACGCGGTCGCCGCCGTGGTGTCCGTGATGTGCGGGGCGCATGCCCAGGTCGCCGCCGCCGCCGAGTTGTCCGTCGGGCTACGGGTCCCGGGTGCCACCCGTACCCTGGTGCGCCAGGCAGTGTGGACGGACCGCACCGTGGTCAAGAGCCGCGGGCAGCGCGGGACCGTGCACCTGCTCGCCGCCGCCGACCTGCCGATGTGGACCGGCGCGCTGTCGGCGCTGCCGATCCCAGCGCACGAGAAGAACCTGCTGACCACCGAGCAGACCGCGCAGGTGATCGGGGCCATCGCCGACGCCCTGGCCGAGGCCGAGCTGACCACCGCCGAGTTGACCGAGCAGGTGGTCGCTCGCACCGGTCCCTGGGCCGGCGAGCGGGTGATCGACGCGTTCCAGGACAAGTGGCCCCGGTGGATCGCCGCCATGGGGGCCGCAACCCGGAGCGGGGCCATCTGCTTCGGCCCCAACCGCGCCCGCGCCACCACGTACACCAGCCCGGCCCGCTGGTTGCCCGGGTTCGCCCCGATGGACGGCCCGGCCGCGCTGGCCGACCTCGTCCGGCGCTACCTGTACTCGTATGGGCCGGCCACCCCGGCGCAGTTCGCCCGGTGGCTGGCGGTACCCGCGCCGTGGGCGGTGAAGCTGTTCGAGTCACTGGACCTGGCGGCCGTGACGGTGGCGGGCACGCGGGCGTGGGTGGCGGCCGGTGACACCGACTTCCCGGACGACCGGCCGACCGGGTTGCGGTTGCTGCCCTACTTCGACGCGTACACCGTGGGTTGCCACCCGCGCGAACTGCTCTTCCCAGGGGCGGCCGCCGAGCGGGCACTGGCCCGTGGGCAGGCCGGCAACTACCCGGTGCTGCTGGTCGACGGCACGGTCGCCGGGGTGTGGCACCACCGTCGTTCCGGCCGCACCATCCAGGTCACGGTCGAGCCGTTGCGGGCGCTCGGCGCCGGCCAACGGGAGGCGTTGGAGGAGCAGGTCGAGCGGGTCGGCCAGATCCTGGAAGGCACTCCGTCGCTGACCATCGGCGCGGTGGCTGTCGGTCCGCACGCGTGAGCCAGGGCAGGATGACGGGGTGGACATCGAGCCGGTCGACTGCGAGCCCCAGCAGACGTTCCCCCGGGCCATCCTGCGGCAGCGCTGGGAGGATCTCACCTTCCTGCACTGGCCCGTCGCGCCGGAGCTCGTCGGGGCGCTGCTGCCGGCCGGCACCCGACCGGACACCCTGGACGGTGTCAGCTACGTCGGCCTGATCGGCTTCCGGATGGTCGGGCTGGGCCTCGGCCGGGGTCCGGGGGTGCCGTACTTCGGCACCTTCTGGGAGACCAACGTCCGGCTCTACTCGGTCGACGACACCGGCCGGCGTGCGGTGGTGTTCCGGTCGCTCGACGCGTCCCGGCTGGTCCCGGTGCTGGTCGCCCGGGCGACGCTGCGGCTGCCGTACCTGTGGTCGTCGATGCGCCTGGACCGCGACGGTGACCGGCTCACCTATCGGTGCCGACGCCGCTGGCCCGGCCCGGCCGGGGCGACGAGCCGGATGGCGGTCCGGGTGGGGGAGCGGATCGCCGACCCGACGCCGCTGGAGCACTTCGTCACCGCCCGCTGGGGGCTGCACACCCGGGCGTACGGGCGCACGCTGCACCTGCCGAACTGGCACCCGCGCTGGCCGTTGCACCGGGCCGAGCTGCTGCACCTGGACGACGAACTGGTCACCGCGGCCGGGCTGCCGGCGCCGGCCGGGCCGCCGGTCAGCGTGCTGTATTCCCCCGGCGTCGGGGTGCAGTTCGGCCCGCCGGTCACCGCGCGCCGGCCCGGCTGACCGGGGGCGGGCCGTTGCCCGCTCCCCGGTCCCGCCGGCCGGTCCGTGACGAGGCGTCGAGCCTCAGTAACGGCTGCCTTCGGGCGAGGGCAGGGCGTCGAGGTCGGCCAGGTCCTCGGCGCTGAGCCGCACGTCGCCGGCCGCGCTGTTGTCCACCAGGTACTTCGGGGTCTTGGTGCCGGGGATCGGGATGATGTAGCGGTCCTGGGCGACCACCCACGCGAGGGCGACCTGCGCGGGGCTGACCCCGGCCCGATCGGCGATCTCGCGGACCCGGCCGACGATGGCGAGATTGACGCGCAGCGCGTCCTGCTGGAATCGCGGCAGGCCACGCCGGAAGTCGTCGGTGGGCAGATCGTCGAACGAGGTGAACCGGCCGGCGAGGAAGCCTCGGCCCAGCGGGGAGAACGGCAGGAAGGCGATGCCCTGCTGGGCGCAGTACGGCAGCACCTCGGTCAACGGGTCGCGCGTCCACAGCGACAGCTCCGACTGCACCGACGCCACCGGGTGCACCGCCTGGGCCCGCACGATCTGGGCCACCGTCACCTCGGACAGGCCGAGCTGTCGGGCCTTGCCCGCCGCCACGACCTCCGCCATCGCACCCCAGGACTCCTCGATCGGCACGTTGGGGTCGACCCGGTGCAACTGGTAGAGGTCGACGTGGTCGGTGCCGAGCCGGCGCAGGCTGTCGTCGATCGCCGCGCGGATGTGCTCCGGGCGGCCGTTGTTGCCGATGGTCGGCGAGTTGCCGGGGCCACCGGTGGGGGAGGTGACCACCAGCCCGACCTTGGTGGCCAGGACGGCCCGCTCCCGGTGGCCGCCGGCCAACGCCCGGCCGACCAGCTCCTCGTTGGTGTACGGCCCATATACGTCCGACGTGTCGATCAGGGTGGCGCCCAGGTCCAGCGCCTGTCGGATGACGGAGACCGACGTGTCGTCGTCCCGGGGGCCGGTGATGTCGTACCCGTGGCTCATGCCCATGCACCCGAGACCGATGACGCCGACCTCGGGGCCCGCACTGCCCAGCGTGGTGGTTCGCATGCGCCCTACGCTACGACCGGTTCCGATCTCCTGCGAACTGCCGAGCTGCGAGCCTCGATGGATCTTCGGTGGCCGGCGGCTGGCCGCGGCGTCATCACTTAGGGCTTGACCTAAGTGATGTGCGACGTCATAGTTAGGCACATGGCTAAGCATGTGCGGGAGGAGAGCGGCCCGATCGATGCCGCTCTGGACGGCGTGTTCCACGCGCTGTCCGACCCCACCCGCCGCCAGGTCGTCGAGCGCCTCGGCCAGGGGCCGGCCACGACCAGCGACCTGGCTCGCCCGTTTGACATGGCACTGCCGTCGTTCACCCAGCACCTGAACGTTCTTGAGCGCTCCGGCCTGGTGACGTCGGAAAAGAAGGGCCGGGTGCGCACCTACCGGCTCGCGCCCCAGCCGCTCGAACGCCTCGACACCTGGCTCGCCGTGCAGCGCGCGCGGTGGACCCGGCGGCTCGACCAACTCGATTCGCTTCTCTACGACCTGAAGGAGCAGCAGCAATGACCGTCTACACCGTGAACCCGGAGCTCGACCTCGTCCTGGAGCGGACCGTCGACGTGGCGCCCGAGCTGGTCTGGCGGGCCTGGACCACCCCCGAGCTGCTCATGCAGTGGTTCACGCCGAAACCCTGGTCGACCATCGCCTGCGAGATCGACCTGCAGCCCGGTGGCAGGTTCGACACCACCATGCGCTCGCCGGAGGGCGAGGAGTACCCGAGCAGCGGCTGCATCCTGGTGGCGGAAGAGGGCAGGACGCTGGTCTTCACCTCCGGCCTCGGCCCCGGTTTCCGCCCGCAGGTCTCCGCGGACGGCTTCCCGTTCACCGCGGTCGTCCGGATGGAGCCGGCGGGTGCCGGCACGAGGTACACCGCCATCGCGATCCACGCCGACGCGTCGGCGAAGAAGTCGCACGAGGAGATGGGCTTCCACGAGGGCTGGGGCGCTGCGCTGGACCAGCTGGTCGACCTCATGAGGTCCCACTGATTGGCGCACGCCGCCGCGAAGGCCTAGCGGCGTAGGGCTGCCGGCCCCGACCGGTGCACGAGGTGGCGGATCTCCTCGCTCGACAGCCGCCGCCCCTGCTCGTGGGCGGCGGCGAAGTCGTCGTCACCCAGCCTCGCGCTGGCCGTCGCGGTTGCCCGCTCGACGTCGGCCCGGTCGGCCGGCGTCAGCGCCAGTGCCGTCGCCTCACGCGCTGCCGCAGCCGCACCGAGCAGCCGGGCAGCGTCCTGTGGGCGGTCGCCACCGGCACCGGCAGCGGCCAGGCCGACCAGGACCTGCGCCAGGTCCTGGTCGGCACCGAGTTCCCGGGCGACATCGGCGGCACGCAGGTGCCAGGCCGTTGCCGTCGTCAGGTCGCCACGCAGCTCGGCCACGTACCCCAGCTCGACCAGGACCCCGGTCAGGTACAGGGGCCGCCCTGGCCCGTCCTGCTGCCGCTCGGCGGCTTCCAACAGATTCCGCAGGTGGGCTTCCGCGGTGTCGAGGCTGCCCTCCCGCCGCGCCGCGGCGGCGAGACACAGCTCCGCGAACACGATGCCGAGCGGTGAACCCTGCTCGGTGGCCAGCCGCAGCCCACGCCCGCAGAGCTGCCGCGCCGCCGGGTAGTCCCCCCGCTGCAGCGCCACCCAGCCGAGCCAGCAGAGCTGGCCGGACATCTCGAACCAGAGCCCAAGGTCCTCCGCGACGCGCAGCCCTTCCCGGTACAGCTGGCTCGCCCGCTCGTAGTCGCCGGACATGGCCGCCTGGGCGCCGAGCCACTCCGTGACCTGCAACAGCCCCCACCGATCGCCGAGCCGACGGAACTGCGCCGCGCTCTCCGCCCCGTCCTGCGCCACCGCCGCCCCGTCTCCCCGGATGTGCGCGTGCTTGGTCCGCAGGCTCAGCGTGGCGGCCACCCCCCACTCGTCTCCCAGCAGTCGCACGTCGGCCAGGACGCGGTCGAGCAGGGCACCGGTGTCCGCCACCGCACCGAGGTCGATCTCCGAGTAGGCGAGGAACCACTCGGCCCGGGCTCGGCCGTGCGGGTCGTCGACCTCCTCGTACCGCTGGATGGCCGCGCGGTGGCGCGCCGGCCAGTCCGCCACGTCGCCTGACAGGAGCGAGAAGCCCAGGTGCCAGGCCGTGGCCCGGGCGGCCTGGGCGGCGGTGGCGCCGGCCGGCGGGCAGCCCAGCGCTGCCCCGAGCCAGCGTCCGGCCTCGGCGAACCGGCCCCGCAGAAACCAGTACCAGCTCAGCGCATTGGCCAGTCGCAGCGCGAGGTCGCCGTCATGCTGGCGCACCGCCGCGTCCAGCGCCCCGCGCAGATTGGCGGATTCGGCGTCGAGTCGCCGCAGCCACCGTCGTTGGCCATGGCCGTGCAGCTCGTCGTGCGCCTGCTCGGCCAGATCGGCGTGGTAGCGGTGGGCCCGTTCGCGGATGTGGCGCAGCTCGCCGGCGGCGTCCATCTGGCCCAGGCCGTAGGCGGCGACGGATTCCAGCAGCCGATAGTGCGGGACGCCGTCGCGTGGCGCGACGACGACCAGCGACTGGTCGACGAGGCGGGCCAGCAGATCGGCGACGCTCGCGGCGGGCACGCCGTCGGGCGCGCAGACCGCTTGTACCGCGTCGATCCGACCGCCGTCGGCGTACGCGGCCAGCCGCCGCAACACCACCCGTTCCGGCTCGCTGAGCAGCTGCCAGCTCCAGTCCAGCATCGCCAGCAGCGTCCGTTGCCGAGGCGGTACGCCCCGGTGCCGGGCGCTCAGCAGCCGGAACCTGTCGTCGAGCCCGCCGACCAGGCCGGTTACGCCCAGCCCGCGGACCTGGGTGGCGGCCAGTTCGAGTGCCAGCGGGATCCCGTCCAGCCGACGACACAGCGTGGCGACAGCCACCGCGTTCTGCGCACCGAGCACGAAGCCACGATCCGCCGCAGATGCCCGGGCGACGAAGAGCCGGACCGCACCGGACCGCTCCAGGGCGGCCAGGTCCGTTCCGACGGCGGGATCGGGCACCGGCAGCGGCGGGACGGCCCAGACCACCTCCCCGGCCAGGCCGAGGGGCTCCCGGCTGGTCGCCAGCACGTGCAGCCCCGGTGCCGCCCGCAGCAGCAGGGCGGTCAGCTCCGCGACCGGGTCCACCAGGTGCTCGCAGTTGTCCAGGACCAGCAGCAGCCGTCGGTCGCTCAGGACACGGGTGAGGCGGTCGACCGACGTGACCGGTGCGCCCGGCTCGGCGGCGTCCCGCACGTCGAGCACGGCCAGCACCAGGTCGGCCAGCGTGTCCAGCGTCTCCGGCGCGTCGGACCGGTCCAGGCCAGCCAGCTCGACGAACGACGCGCCGTCCGGGCATGTCGGCGTCCGGGCGCGGGCGACCTCCACGGCGAGCCGGGTCTTGCCGACCCCGCCAATGCCGGTGAGGGTGACCAGACGGTTGTGCTCCAGCGCCAGCCCCAGCTCGTCGACCGCGTCCTCGCGGCCGATCAGCTCGGTCAGCGCGGCCGGCAGGTTCGTTCGCACCGTGGCGGGCGGCGCCGCCACCGGGATGACCGAGCTGGCCGGTACGGGCGGTGCGGACAGCTCCGGATCGTGGGTGAGGATGGCCCGGTGCAGCGCCCCGACCTCCGGGCCCGGATCCAACCCCAGGTCGTCACGGAGCTGGACGCGCAGCTCCTCGTAGCTGCTCAGCGCCTCGAACTGCCGCCCGGCCCGGTACAGGGCGAGCATGTGGAGCGCGCGTGCGCGTTCCCGCAGTGGCTGCCGGGCCAGCAGGTCGCCGAGTTCACCGGCGGCCACGGCGTGCTCGCCCAGCGCCAGTCGGGCTTCGAGGCAGTCCTCCGTGGCGACGAGCCGTTGCTCCTCCAGGGCGGCGGCCGCGGCCCGGGTGAACGGCTCGTCGTGGAAGTCGGCGAAGGCCGGCCCCCGCCACAGCGCCAGTGCCGTCGAGAACAGCGCGACCCTGGACCGGACATCCTGCTCGCTGCGAGCCTGCGACACGAGCTGGTGGAAGCGGCCAGCGTCCACCTCGTCGCGATCGACCATGATCCGGTAGCCGGGCGGCGGTGATCGCACCAGCTCTCGACCTCCGGACTCGGCGTCCGCCAGCACCCGGCGCAACTGCGAGACCTTGGCGGACAGGGCGCCGGCGGCGTTTGCTGGCGGAGCGTCGCCCCACAGGTAGTCGACGAGCCGATCCGCTGGCACCGGTTGCCCCTCGTGCAGCAGCAACGCGGCGAGCAGGGCCCGGACCTTCAGCCCCGGGACGGCGACCACGGCGCCGCCTGCGGTCCACACCGTCAACGGGCCCAGCACCCCGAACCGCATGGCGGCCAGGATACGGCCTCTGAGCTGCGCCGCGGGTACCGGCGCGCGGCCCATGATCCCCGTCCTCGCTCGCCCTGCGGCAGGTCACCGTAAAGAAACCGTAAAGCCCACCGCGCAGGGTGGACGCACACCGGCCGACCGCCCCGATCCGGGCACCCCGGCCGGATCACCCGCCCACTCCCGAAGGGACATTCCCGTGTCGTCGTCGCCACGCCGCCTCCTCACCGCACTCGTTGCCCTGTTCCTGCTGGTACCCGCCATCCCTGCCGGCGTCGCGACCGCCTCGGAGCCCGCCCAGCGCCACACCACCGCCGGCTGGTCGGCGGCCTGGTCGGCGGCCCACCACCATCCGGTGCCGGGCAACGACTGGGACGGTCCGAACTGGTCCGTCCCGGGCTTCACCAACCAGTCGGTACGACAGGTGGTCCGGGTCAGCGCCGCCGGTTCCCTGCTACGGATCCGGCTGTCCAACCGGTACGGGAGCCAGCCACTGCGGCTGACCGGTGCCACCGTCGGCCGGCCCACGTCCGGGGCGGCGGTGCAGCTCGGCACGCTGCGTCCGGTCACCTTCGACCGCCGGTTGTCGACCACCCTGGCGGCCGGTACGGAGAAGACGTCCGACCCGGTGCTCCTGCCGGTACGGGCGCTGGAAGCACTGACCGTGACGCTGTACTTCGCCGGACCGACCGGCCCGGCGACCTTCCACCAGAGCGGGCTCACCACCACCTACCGCGCCCCGGGCGACCACCGTTTCGATCCGCACTCCGCCGCCTTCGCCGGTGAGACCAGCCAGTCCTGGTACCACCTTGCCGGAGTCGACGTGGCCGGCTCGCCGCGTACCCGGGGCACGGTGGTGACGTTCGGCGACTCGCAGACCGACGGCTACGGCTCCACTCCCGGTGCCGACAACCGCTACCCGGACCAGTTGGCCGAACGACTGGTCGCCACCGGTCGCCCGCTCGCCGTGGTGAACGCCGGGATCAGCGGGAACAAACTGCTCGCCGACTCGCCCTGTTACGGCGAGCGGGGCGTCAGCCGGTTCCGGCACGACGTACTCGGGCAGCCCGGCGTACGGACGGCGGTCGTCCTGATCGGCATCAACGACATCGGTGCCGGCGGCTACCCTGACTTCGGCTGCGGCGCCTCGCCGGTGGTGACCGCCGGCCAGCTCGTCAACGGCCATCGGGCACTGATCCAGGCCGCCCGGGCACGCGGGGTCACCGTCATCGGCGTCACGATGCCGCCGCTCAAGAACGCGACGGGTTACGACACCCCGGACAAGGAAGCGCTCCGAGACGAGCTGAACCACTGGATCCGGACCAGTGGCGAGTACGACGCGGTCGTCGACCTCGACCGGATTCTCGCCGACCCGGCCGACCCGGACGCCCTGCGCCCGGCGTACGACCACGGCGACCACCTGCACCTCAACGACACCGGGGCGACCGCTGCCGCCGTCGCCGTCGCCGCGCAGATCCGCTGAGCCCGTGTCACGGCACCGAGGGGACCTGGACGCGCGCTGATCGTCGGTTGGACCTGGGCGGAAAAGAATGTCGGGCGGTGTGTCGAGCACCGGGGTGCCGGCTTCGACCACAGGATGAGGGCCGGGTGCGCCGGGCCGACCGAGACCAAGGAGTGGACCGATGACGAAGGTGACGACCGGGGCGACGATGTCGTTGGACGGCTACATCGCGGACCCGTCCCACGGGGGCTTCGAGTACCTGTTCCAGTGGTACGAGAACGGCGACGTCGAGACGCTGACGGCCACCCCCGAACTGACGTTCCGGACCTCCGCCGTGAGCGCGCGACACATCCGCGATCTCACCGAGCGGACCGGGGCGCTGGTCGTCGGTCGACGGCTCTTCGACATGACCAACGGGTGGGGCGGCCGGCATCCGTTGGACGTGCCCGTCGTGGTCGTCACGCACAGCGTGCCGGACGGTTGGGAACCGGAGAACGACTCGTTCGTCTTCGTCACCGACGGCATCGAGAGCGCCATCGAGCGGGCGAAGACGATCGCCGGCGACAAGGAGGTCGGGGTCAACGGCGGCACGATCGCGACCCAGGTGATCCAAGCCGGCCTGCTCGACGAGGTGCACGTCGACCTCGTCCCGGTCCTGCTCGGTGACGGTATCCCGCTCTTCGCCGACCTGAAGATCGCGCCGCTCCAGCTGGACGGGCCGATCAGCGTCGTCGAGGGCACCGGGGTCACCCACCTGGCCTACCGGGTACGCTCGACGGCCTGATCAACTCGGACGGGCGGCCCGGACCGGGCCGCCCGTCCGCCTGTCCCGCCTGGTCCGGGCGGGTGGTGCCCCCTACGAATCCGTACCGTGTGCTGAACTGTCCGGCATGGAGCCTTCCCGATTCCTCGGCTGCCTCACGGACGACTTCGCCCGGCTGCGCGCCGTCGCCTCCATCGACCCCACCGCGGCGGTGCCCAGTTGCCCCGGTTGGAGTGTCGCCGACCTGACCCACCATGTCGGCGAGGTCTACCTCCACAAGACCCTGGCCATTCGCGAGGGTGCCGAGCCCGAGCCGTGGCCGCCCGCGGACCTTGCGGCCGAGGAGCCGATGGCGCTGCTCGACCGGGCGTACGCCGGGCTGCTGGCCGAGTTCGCGGCCCACGAGCCGCAGGACCGGGCTGGCTCCTGGTACGCGCCGGGCCAGACCGTCGGGTTCTGGATCCGACGGATGGCGCAGGAGACGGTCATCCACCGCATCGACGCCGAGTTGGGCGTCGGTGCGCCGATCGCGCCCGTTCCGGACGACCTCGCCGTTGACGGCATCGACGAGCTGCTCAAAGTGTTCGTGGAGTATTCGGTGGCCGAGTGGGCCAGCGCCTTCAGCGAGATCCTGGCCGACTCGCCGGGCTGGACGTACACGGTGCGCACCGACGGTGGGGCGTGGTCGGTGCGTACCGGGCCGGGGCTGCTCCGCGTGATCGACGGCGCGGCCGACGCCGCCGACGTGACCGTGAGCGGCCCGCCCACGGCGCTGCTGCGCTGGCTGTGGGGCCGGGAGTTGGCCGGCGAGACGAGCGGCGTCACCGTCGATGGCCCACCCGAGGCGATGGCCCCGTTGCGCCGCTGCATCGTGACCGCAACCCAGTGAAGACTCGCTGCCCGGAGTGAAGCCGGGTGTGCCGCCGCCGCCATAGAATCGATGATGTTCACTGTTAGCGGCGAGGGCGTCACGGGTGGCTATCCCGGAGGGCGGTGCGGGAGATGGGACCGGACGAGCGGGAAAGGCTGTTCGAGCGGGCGCGGGAGCACTCGACGCGGCAGGACACCTGGGCGGAAGCGGACCGGCTGTGGATTCAGGTCATCGACGCCTACCGGCAGGCCGTGCAGGGTCCGGGTCGGATGGACCGGCGCGATCAGCAGCAGTTGGCCCGGGCACTGTGGCGGCGCGGGATGCTGCTGTCCGCGCGTGGTCGGGCCGCCGACGGGATGGCCCCCGGCGGTGAGGCGGTCACGCTCTTCGAGCGGGTGAACGACGCGGTGGCAGCCGAGGGTGGGAACGTGGCCGACCCGCCACGGGACGAGGCGCTCGCGGAGCTGATCACCGCGCTGGTGGACCTGGCCGAGGTCGCGTTCGCCGCCGGGCAGCCCACCACGCGGCTGGAGTTGGTGGAGCGGGCTGTGGCGGTGGGGCTGCTCACCGGCTCTCCGCCCTCTGCCGGGCCGCGTACCAGGGAGGCGATGGGCACGGCCTACCACAACCAGGCGACCTCGTTGCTGCACCGGGCCGTCACGCGGCCCGCCTCGGACGACAGCATCCGGGAGGCGGCGCTCGCCGCGTCGCGGGCCTGCGAGCTGCGCCAGGGGCTGCTCGACCCGCTGCGCCCGCTCAGCCTCTGGGAGATGGCCAACACCTACGGGGTGTACGCACAGTGCCTGGCGCTGATCCGCGACTTCGACCGCGCCGAGATGGTGCTGGGGCTCGGCATCCGACTGGTGGAGCTGCTGGGGCCGGCCGGCGAGCAGCCCGCCCTGACGCTGCGCGTGGCGGCCGAGATGGTGGTCCGGGAAAAGGCGACGTCACAAGGCTCGGCCGGCCCGCGTCGCTGGGGGTGGCGGCGGCGTTGACCCCGGTCCCGCTGGTCGACGGGGAGCGGACCGGCGGGGGTGGTCGTGGTCCGGTGAACGTGATGCCGCTGGCCCCGCGTCGTCGCGAAGTCGATCCGCATCACGACCCGCCGCAGGGTGGGGTGGCTGACCTCCTTGAACCCGGCGTCCTCGAAGATCTGCCGCACCCCCACGTGCGCCTCACCCCAGGTGATCTGCTTGCCCGCCTCGGCGAGCATCGGGTACGCCTCCAGTGACCGGGCGCCGCGCTCCCGCGCGAAGTCGACCGCGGCGCGGGCCAGGAGATAGGTGAGGCCGCGACCCCGGAAGCCCTTGCGGACCACCAGGCAGGTCACCGCCCAGACCCCGTCGTCGTCCCTGTCCTCGTCGCGGCCGAGCCAGGGAACCCGCTGGTTGCGCAGCTTCGGGTACGCCGTCCGCGGCTCCACCGCCACCCAGCCCGCCGGGTGGTCCTCGAGGTACGCGACCAGTCCACTGGTGGTCGGGGCATCCGGCTCGCCACAGCTCGTCTTCTCCCGGAACGACGCGACGCGCCCCTCTGGGGTGGATGCCCGCCACAGCCAGCCCGGGACCTTGAACCACTGGCACTGGCACCGGCCCGCGTCGGCGCTGCCGAGAATCTCCTGGAGGTCGTCCCACGACGCCTCGTTGGCGGGCACGATCCGGACGTCCCGGTCGGCGACCGGAGCCTGGCGGTCAGCCAATCGAATGCCTTCCCGGGGCGCTGACCGCCACGACGAACGCCGCCCAGGCGTCCGGGGTGAAGGTGAGCGACGGACCGGCGGGGTGCTTGCTGTCGCGCACGGCGACGACGCCGGGGAGGTTGGTGGCGACCTCGACGCAGGCGCCGCCGTTGTCGCCGCTGCGGGTGCTCTTGCGCCAGACGGCGCCGGTCAGGTCAGTCATGCCGTATCTCCCCGGTGATCCTTTTGATCATGTCTTTCGATTCTGCCTCGTGAAGCGAGAGCGAATCCAGTCCTCGCCACACTCGTTCGTAGCCGGCCAACTCGTCGGGCTTGTCGAGGTACAGCGCACCGGTCAGCGACTCGCTGTAGACGACCGATGGTTCCGGCACGGCCCGGCCGCCATTGCCGGGCGGAAAGTCCAGGATCATGAAGGTTCCGGCGACCGCCCCGGGTTGTGGGCCGGCCGCCAGCGGCAGCACGCGGACGGACACGGTCGGCAGTTCCGCCAGCTTCAGGAGGTGGTCGAGCTGCGTTGCCATTGTGGCCTGACCGCCGACCGTGCGACGGAGCACCGCCTCGGACAACACCGCCTCAAGCCGGGGAGCAGCGGGAAGCCGGCGGGTGAGCAACGCCTGCCGCTGTAGCCGCACCTCGACGGCCTGCTCTCGCTCGTCGTCGCTGAGCATCCGTCCCAGGCGGAAGAGAGCATCGGCGTATCCCCGCGTCTGCAAGATCCCGGGGATCAGCGATTCGTCGTACCCCCTCAGGCGGGACGCGGCGGATTCCAGGCCCACGTACAGCTCGAACCAGCTCGGCACCGCGTCGCCGTAGGCGTGCCACCAACCCTTGGACTTCGTCTCGACGGCGAGCCCGCGCATCGCCTCGGTCATCTCCGGGGAGACCCCGTACAGGTCGCACATCGCCTTGACGTCGAGCACCCGGACCGAGCCGGTGCCGCACTCGATGCGCCAGATCTTCTGTCGGCTGTACTCCAACGCCTCCGCGGCGGCGTCGAGCGTCACCCCGGCCTCGTTGCGGTACTGCCGCAGCAGCCGCCCGAGCTGCCGACGCGGCACGGTCGATCCGATGTCCTCGGCCATCCGCACACTCCCTGATTCCATGTCGCAACGCTGCGTTACGCGTTCTCGCAACACGTACGCGGTGCAGGAAAGAAAGTCAATGCACAACAGGGAAATTGCGGTGTAGGAAGTTGCGTCTTCGCTGCGCACGGTCACAGGATGACCACAGGCGACCAGGAAGGCGGCCCGACGTGAGTATCCGTCACCAACGACCACACTCGACGTACCCCGGCCTGCTGCCGTGGCAGGTGGGCGAGCGCCGCTTCCCGGCCGCCCGGCTCGGGCGTCGCGGCCTCGACCCCGCCGAGGTGTACGCCTGGCTCGACCGCGTCGCCGTCGACATGGCCGCGCTGCACGCGGCCCTCGCCGAGAGTCGCCGGGAGGTCGCGCGGCTGCGGCTCGCGCAGGGTCGGCGGCGATGAGCCGGCGGTACGTCGTCCATCTGCCGGTCGTCGCCTCCGACCTGGCCGCCGCGCAGCGCCTGGCCCGGGTCATCGGCCGCTGGCTGACCCCGCTGCCGATGACGGACCCGGGGGAGACCACGGTGTCCGAAGAAGATCAGCAGTTCCTGCGCCACCGCGTCTTCTGCGACCTCCTGCTGCCCGGCGGCCGCCGCCGCTGCCTGCTCCGTGCCGACCATGACGGCCCCTGCTCGCGTCGCTTGCGTTGCTGAACGTGGTCGCTGACGGGCCGGCCACCGCCGCCTTGGTCAGCCGGCACCTCGGCGCGACCGCGACCTCCACCGGCTCAGGCGTTATCCTGCGCCGGTGGAGGTCATGGCGGAGGGCGAGCGGTTGGCCGCCGACCTGGGCCGCTGGCTGGACGACCTGACCTTCGTCGACCTGGACACCGACGAGGTCACCGCGAGGGTGATCGAGTCGGTGGTGCGGTGGGCCGAGGCCCAGGGCTGGCGGGTCTACCGGCGTGCCCCCAGCGTCCTGCCGTTGCCACCGCCGCTGGAGCAGCGGCACTCCGTCCTCGACGTGGCGTGCGCCCGCCCCGACGGCCCGCCGGTGGTGATCGAGGTCGACCACACCGACCGGGCCCGTACGGTGCAGAAGCTGCGGGCGGAGGCGGATGCCGGCCGCATCCCGATCTGGGTGCGGTGGGGAGTGGGCCGTTTCACCGCGCCGCCACCGCCGGTGCGGATGGTGACCTGCGAGGTGACCCGGCGCGCCGGGCCGGCCGGACGCGGGCGACTGCACAGCCGCACCGGCGACCGTCCCGCGCCGGCGCACTCGGTCGGTGGCGGCACGGCGGCCGCGCAGGCGTTGCCCATCCCGCTGACCGACCCGGTTACGGACGCGGGTAAGGGCACCTGAAGCGAATCGTAAGCGGGACCCGACAGAGTTCTGGGTGTCACCGAGAGCACCACCGACAACCAGGAGATCCCGATGCGCAAGCTCATCAACTCGACCTACATCACCCTCGACGGCGTCATCGAGAACCCCATGTGGACCTCGCCGTACTTCGAAGAGGAGGCCGCCAGCCTCGCCGGCGAACAGACCAACGCAGCGGACGCGATGCTGATGGGCCGGGCCACCTACGACGGCATGTCCGTCGCCTGGCCGAGCATGGACGAGAACGACCCGACCACCGGCGCGGCGTACTTCAACAACGTCAAGAAGTACGTCGCCTCGACCACCCTGACCAACCCCACCTGGAACAACACGGAGGTGCTCCAGGGCGACCTGGTCGAGGCGGTCACCAGGCTCAAGGCCCAGGAGGGCAAGGACATCATCCAGTACGGCTACGGCTCGGTCACCGCGCAGCTGGTCCGGGCGGGCCTGGTGGACGAGGTCCGGTTCTGGATCCACCCCGTGCTGGAGGGCGGCCCCAGCCTGACGACGCCGCTGACGGACATCAAGGCGTCGTTCGAGCTGGTCGACACCCGGGTGCACAAGAACGGCGTGATCATCGCCTCGTACCGGCCGAAGACGGCCGGCTGACCACCGATCAGAGCTGAGCCCGGGCCTCGCCCGGGCTCAGCTTCGCGCCCTCGGCGACCAGCGCGTCGAAGCGTTCCCGCCCCAGGGCAGCCAGCACGCGTGCTGCCACCCGGTCGGTGTCGTCGCGTTCCGCCGGGGCGGCCGGGGCCTGCGCGGCGAGCCGAGCGGCGGCCGCGGCGCCCAGCAGTCGGGCGGCGACCTCCGGGGAACGCACCGCCGACGCCATCCCCTCCAGGGTGTTGACGGCGTCCCGGGGGGTTGCGATCGCCACGGCGGCCTCGAACGCCTCGATGTGCAGGGCCAGCGCGGCATCCGGGTCGCCGCCCTGCTCGACCGCGTAGCCCAGCTCGACCAGGATCATCGGCAGGT
This sequence comes from Micromonospora sp. NPDC000668, assembly GCF_042897975.1. Taxonomy (NCBI): domain Bacteria; kingdom Bacillati; phylum Actinomycetota; class Actinomycetes; order Micromonosporales; family Micromonosporaceae; genus Micromonospora; species Micromonospora sp. NPDC000668. The sequence goes on along the minus strand of NZ_JBIAYP010000001.1, from coordinate 378,643 downwards.
AGAGCGCGGGCTGGGTCTCCGCGCGGCCCTGTTCGACGAGGTGGGTGAGGTGGGCGACGGCCACGTCGAGCTTGCCGTCGCGGCGGGCGGCCATCCCGAGGCTCATCTCCGCGAAGACCAGCGCACTGGGTGAGGCCTGCTCCACCGCGAGCTGGTACGCGCGCTCGGCCAGCTCCCGGCCCTGCGCGTAGTCGCGGGTCTGCACCGCCAGCCAGGCCAACCAGGACAGCTCGCTGCACACCTGCGGCCACAGCGCCAGCTCCTCCGCCCAGCGCAGCCCCTCCCGGTGCAGGGCGGCGGCGCGCTCATGCTCGCCGCGCATGTCGGCCAGCCCACCCACCCACTCGGTCGCCTGGAGCCGGCCCCACCGGTCGCCGATGCTGGCGAACAGCGCGGCGCTGCGGGTCGCGGCGTGCTCCAGTGCTGCCTGGTCACCGTTGGCGTGCGCGATCTTGGCCCGGGAGCTGAGCACCGCGGCCTCGGTCCACGGGTCGGCGACGGCGGTGGGCAGCAGCTCCGATGCCAGGGCCAGGTCGCTGTGGTCGATCACCGCGGTGGCCGCGAACCAGGCGCCGCGCCCGTCCGGGTCGCCTGCCAGCGCGGCCCGGAGCTCGGCCGGCACGATCGGGTCGCCCTGCAACAGCGCGAAACCGACCCGCCAGGCCGCGGCGCGGGACTCGTGCTCGGGGTCGGGCATCGCCAGCGCCTGTCGCGCCTCGGTGAGCCGGCCGCGCAGATACCAGTACCAGCTCAGCGCGATGGCCAGCCGCAGCCCGCCGCCGTGGACCAGCGCCGACCGCAGGTTCGCCGTCTCCGCGTCCAGCAGCGCCAGCCACCGCTGCTGGTCGCCGCCGCGCAGCAGCGGATCGGCGCGTTCGGCCAGCTCCGTGTAGTACGCGGCGTGCCGCGCGCGTACCTCGTCGGCGTCGGTCAGCCGGTCCAGGCAGAAGGCGGCAACCGATTCGAGTAGCCGGTAGCGAGGGCCCACGCCGGAGTCGTCCAGCACCACCAGCGACCGGTCGACCAGCCGGGCCAGCGTGTCCAGATCGGTCCGGCAGACCTGCTCGGCGGCCTCCGGGGTGCAGCCGTCGCTGAACACCGCGAGCCGGGCCAGCACCAGCCGGTCGGTCTCGTCCAGCAGGTCCCAGCTCCAGCCGATCACCGCGGTCAACGTCCGTTGCCGCGGCGGCACGTCCCGCTGCTGGGTGGTGAGCAACCGGAACCGGTCGTCGAGCCGGTCCACCACGCCCAGCACGCCCAGGGAGCGCACCCGGGTCGCGGCCAACTCCAGCGCCAGCGGCAGCCCGTCGAGGCGGCGGCAGAGCTGGGCCACCGCGGGCGCCGTCCGCCCGTCGAGGCGGAAACCGCGCTGCTGCGCGGCGGCGCGGGCGGCGAACAACCGGGCCGCCGCCGAGCGCCGGACCGCGTCCAGGTCGCCGTCCTCCGGCACGGACAGCGGGGGTACCTCCCAGAGCAGTTCCCCGGTGAGACCGAGCGGCTCCCGGCTGGTGGCCAGCACGCTCACCCCGGGCGCGTCCCGCAGCAGTCGGGCCACCAGCTCGGCGACCGGCTCGATCACGTGTTCGCAGTTGTCCAGCACGAGCAGTAGTTGTCTGTGGCGCAGCGCGGCGGCGAGCCGATCGGCAGCCGACAGGCTCGTGCCGGCGCTCTCGCGGGTGTCCAGCGCGCCGAGCACCTGCTCGGCGACGCGCGGGTCGCCGGCCGGCAGTGGGGCCAACTCGACCAGTTGGACGCCGTCCGGCAGGGACTGCGTGCGGGCCGCCTCGGTGGCCAGCCGCGTCTTGCCGACGCCACCCGGCCCGACCAGCGTGACCAGCCGCTGCCGCGGCAGCAGGGTACGCAGCTCGGCCAGCGCCTCGGCCCGGCCGACCAACTCGTCGAGCTGGGCCGGCAGGCTGTTGCGGATGATCGCGGCCTTCGGCGGCGCGCTCAGACCCGCGTCCTGTTCGAGGATCTTGCGGTGCAGGGCGACCAGCTCTGGCCCTGGGTCGAGGCCCAGCTCGTCGGCGAGCCGGTCGCGCAGGTCGGCGTAGCTGTCCAGCGCCTCGGACTGGCGGCCGGCCGCGTACAGCGCGCGGAGCTGCACCGCGCGAAGGCCCTCTCGCAGCGGGTGCCGGGCGACCAGCTCCGCGAGGTCGGCGGCGGCCAGGTCGTGCTCGCCCCGGGCCAGCCGGGCCTCGGCCAGCCGCTCGTGCACGGCGAGACGCTGCTCGGCCAGCCGGGTGACCTCCGCGCGGACGAACTCCGCGTCGGCCACGTCGGCGTACGCGTCGCCGCGCCACAGCGCGAGGGCCTCGGTCAGCCGGTCGACGTCGGTGCACCGGGTCAGCTCGGCGAACCGGTCGGCGTCCACCCCGCCGGCCCGCAGCAGGTACCCGGGTGACCGGGACTCGACCAGCTCGCGGGCGCCCGGCTCGGCGTCGTTGAGCGCCTTGCGCAGTTGGGACACCCGCACCTGAAGGGCGCCGGTGGGGTTCGCGGGGGCGTCCGCGCCCCACAGGTCGTCGATGAGGCGGTCCGCCGAGACCACCTGGTTGCGGTTGGTCAGCAGGTCGGCCAGCAGCGCCCGTACCTTGGTGCCGGGCACCACCACCGGCTCGCCGGCGTCGGTGGTGACGGCGAGCGGTCCGAGCACCCCGAACTGCACGGCGATCATCCTAACGGCGGTAAGGCGACCTGAAGTCGGCCGTAAGCGCTCCGGCGCACCGTGTGGGCATGGACATCCACCACGAAGAGCACGGCAACGGCGAGGGTCGCCCCCTGGTGCTGATCCACGGGGCGCTCTCCGGCATCGGCACCTCGTTCGGCGCGATCCTGCCGATCCTGGCGAAGACCCGGCGGGTGATCGCCGTCGAGTTGCAGGCGCACGGTCGCACACCGGACCTCGATCGTCCGCTGACCGTGGAGCATTTCGCCACCGACGTGGTCGAGCTGCTGGACCGCCTCGGCGTCGGGCGGGCGGACGTGTTCGGCTGGAGCATGGGCGCGGCGGTGGGGCTGCGCCTCGGCACCGATCACGCCGACCGGGTCGGGCGGCTGGTGCTCGCCTCGGTGAGCTTCGACGACGCCGGCCTGCACCCGGGGCTGCTCGACGGAATCCAGGACCTGCAACCGGAGCACCTGCACGGCTCGGAGTTCCACGAGGAGTACCTGCGGAGCGCGCCGGACCCGGCGGGCTGGGCCAACCTGGTCACCAAGATGAAGGTGCTGGACGCGAACCTGCCGCAGTGGACCACCGAGCAGATCCGCGCGCTGGCCGCGCCCACGATGATCGTGCTGGCCGACGCGGACATCGTGCAGCCCGAGCATGCGGTGCGGATGTTCCGGCTGCTCGGCGGCGCGGTGCCCGGCGACCTGACCGGCCTGCCGGGGTGCCGGCTGGCCATCCTGCCCGGCACCACCCACACGATGATCCCGCAGCGCGCCGACTGGCTGGCCCCGATGATCGACGAGTTTCTGGACGAGGTCTAGCCAGGACCAGCACAGTCGGGAAGTCGACTGGTACCGCGAGCTCCTGAACAGCACCTCAGAATGGCAAACTCCGGGCACCGCATGCGGTGCCCGGAGTTTGTCGCCCTTCCGATCAGGCCTGGATGCGCACCATGCGGCGCAGCCGACTGGCCCCGAGCAGGAGACCACCGGCGGCCAGCAGGCCGCCACCCAGGGACAGGATGTTGGTGGTGTTGTCGCCGGTGACCGGCAGCTCCTGGTCGTGCTTGCCGTCGTGCCGGTGGTCGAACTTGCCGTCCCGAATGCAGACGGTGACGGTGGCGGGGTCGGAGACGATCTTCTTGTCGTAGAAGGTGCCGGTCGCTCTGGCGGTGTTGACCACCTTGCCGGCCTTGACGTCCGCCCACGTCACCACGTGGGGGTGGACGGCGTGGCAGTCGGTGCTCGTGCCCGGGGCCAGCCAAGTGTTCTTGCAGGCCACCGGACCGGCGGTCTTGTCGTCGACGGCGACGTTCTTGATGGTCTCTGTGCCGGTGTTGGTCACCCGGTAGGTGTAGAAGATCTTGTCACCCTTGGAGGCGAAGCCGTCGTTCTCGCACTTTTTGCGGCAGTCCGACTCGACGCGGGCCTTCTTGTCGATCGACAGGCTGGCCTGCACCCGCTTGGCCTTGGTGGTGACGGTGAATTCGGCCTTGTTGGACGTTACCCTCTCCTTGCGGAACAGCCCGGTCGCTCTGGCGGTGTTGACCACCTTGCCGGCCTTGACGTCCGCCCTGGTGACCGTGTATTTGCCGGTGCAGGTGGCGCTTTCTCCCGGCGCGAGCTCAAGACCATGCTCGATCTCGGTGGCCGACTGTTTGGTGTCCTTGCAGGTGATGCCAGTGACCGTGTCGTCGGTGACGGTGATGTTGGTGATCGGGTAGTGCGTGCCGGTGCTCTGGTTCTTCACCGTGTAGGTGTAGGTGACCTTGTCGCCGGCCTGCAGACCGGTGGCCGGGGTTCCGGTCTTGATCAGCTCCAGCTTCGGATACACCTGCGGTTCCGGCGCGGCAACAGCCGGCGAGCCTGCCGTGAGCAGCAGGGTGCCGGCCAGCAACGCGAAGGCGCCCAGCCGCGTACGAATACCAACCCGTCTGCGCGACGCAGAGGTCTCGCTCATGTAAATCCCCCGTGTTGTGGATCAGTGACAATGGGGGCAACGAACGCTAATAGAACATGTCACGCCAAGCGGGCGTGAATCCCCCACATGGTGGACGTCGTGGTGAGTTCACTACTTGGTCGCCGTAGCCGTGCAGGGCGGACGCGGATGGCCAGCAGTGGGTCGGTGCGCCGTGGCGAGACGCGCCTGCCTGTTACGGGTCCTGGTCAGCGGTGTACGCGTTGTTCAGCCGGTGGCCGGACTGTGGCGACGATGCCGGCCCGTTCGCTGTACGCGGGCACGAGTCGATCCGCGTCGGCGACTCCCCGCATCGCCACCATCATCGTCCATTCTCACCCGCCCGGGCGGAAGTTCGCGGGCCGGGGTCATAGCGTGCGGCCGATTTACCAGGTAGAAACATGCCAACCCCTTCGTCCCGGTCCAACCTCCGGCCGGAGGGATCAGAGAGCGCTCTCACGCCCCAGCTGTGCCGGGAGCACGCTCCGGCCAGCGGAGAGGACGAACCGCATGACAACCCAGCCCCGACGGGTGCGCCGGCGATCCGGACGCACCCTCATTCTCGCTCTGGTGCTGACCACCGCCGTCACGATGACCAGCACCGCCGCCAGCGCCGGCCGGCCGACGCAGGGCGCCCCGGACTTCGGACCCAACGTCACGATCTTCGACCCGGCCATGCCGATCAGCGAGATCCAGCAGACCCTCGACGCGGCGCACGCCCGCCAGGTCGACAACGAGATGGGCACCGCGCGGCACGCCTACCTGTTCAAGCCGGGCACGTACGGCACGGCGGAGCAGCCGTTGCAGGCCAAGGTCGGCTACTACACCGAGGTCTCCGGTCTGGGTGCCTCGCCCACCGACGTCAGCGTCAACGGCAAGCTGGAGGTCTACAACCGCTGCCTGGCGGACGGCGGCACCGGCAACTGCCTCGCGCTGGTCAACTTCTGGCGCACCCTGTCCAATCTCTCGCTCACCATCAACGCGGCGGGCCAGGACGGCTGCCGGTCGTCGGCGAACTTCTGGGCGGTGTCCCAGGCGGTATCGATGCGTCGGCTGAACATCAACGGCGGCGGGCTGTCGCTGATGGACTACTGCACCGCCGGCCCCCAGTTCGCCAGCGGCGGCTTCATCGCCGACTCGCGACTGCCGGCCACCACCAACGGATCCCAGCAGCAGTGGCTGACCCGCAACAGTGAGGTCGCCGGCTGGTCCAACGCGGTGTGGAACCAGGTCTTCGCCGGGGTCGAGGGCGCTCCGGACGACGCCACCTTCCCCGACCCGCCGTACACCACGCTGGAGACCACCCCGCTGAGCCGGGAGAAGCCGTACCTCTTCGTCGACGCCAAGGGCGGCTACAACGTCCGGGTGCCCGCCGCGCAGCGGGACAGCCGGGGCGTCTCCTGGGCCGACGGCCTGACGGCGGGGCGGACCATCGGAATCCGCGACTTCTTCATCGCGAAGCCGTCCGACTCGGTGCGCGTCATCAACAGCCAACTCGCGCGCGGCAAGCACCTGCTGCTCACCCCCGGCACGTACGACATCGCCCGCAGCATCGAGGTCCGGCGCCCCAACACGGTGGTGCTCGGCATCGGGCATGCCACGCTCACCGCGGTGAACGGCGCCATTCCGCTGGACGTTGCCGGCGTGCCCGGCGTGCCCGGCGTGGTCGTCGCTGGCGTCACGATCGACGCCGGCAGCGTCGAGTCGCCGGTCCTGCTGCGGGTGGGCCGGCAGCACGGGCACAACGCCAGCAGCGCGGCCAATCCGACCACGCTGTCCGACGTCTACTTCCGGGTCGGCGGCCCGCACATCGGCCGGACGAACACGGCGCTGGAGGTCAACAGCGACAACGTGCTCATCGACCACACGTGGGTGTGGCGCGGTGACCACGGCGTCGAGGGCTTCACCGAGGGCGTCAACGGCGACACGGAGCGCTGGCGTACCAACACCGGCCGCTACGGCGCCGTCATCAACGGCGACCATGTGACCGCCACCGGCCTTTTCGTCGAGCACTTCCAGCGGTACAACACGGTCTGGAATGGCGAGCACGGCACCACGATCCTCTACCAGAACGAGTTGCCGTACGACCCGCCGACGCAGGCCGACTGGATGAACGGCGCAGTCGAGGGCTGGGCCGGCTACAAGGTCGGCGACCGGGTGCGCCACCACACCCTGTACGGCGGCGGGGTCTACGTCTTCAACCAGAACAACCCGTCGATCCACACCGAGAACGGCTTCGAGGTCCCGGTCCGGCCGGGCGTGCGGCTGCACCACATCATGACCGTCAACCTCAGCGCCGGAACGATCGACCACGTGGTGAACGGCGTGGGCGACGCGGCCGACATGACCAAGGTCGGCGTGCCGGTCTACCTCGCGCAGTACCCGCTGCCGTAGGGCAGGTCGGGCGTACCGACGGAGGGCCGGAGCCGGTGTGGCTCCGGCCCTCTGCCTGTCCGGCGGGGGTGGGGTCGACGGGTGGATGGAGAAACCACTCCCGTGGGCTTGAATTCCTATCGTCCCGATAGGAAAATGGGTGAATGCCGGTCGGTCCGTTCCTCACCTCCCGTCGGGTCGTGGACCTGATGCGGGTCGCCTCCGAGCTCTGTCCCAGCTCGACGGCGACCGACTGAGCGCCGTCGCTGCCCGCACGCTCCGCCCGGCCCGGCTGCCATGTTCGGCGTGCCGACCCGTGTCCGGCGCCACCCCGCCCGCTCGTCGAGGTCCTCGCGCGTCCGCGTTCCGCCCCCCATCCCGATCCCGTCACGGCCGGATCGGTCCTTCCCCTCGGAGGTATGTCATGAGCACCGATCCGTCACCGTCCACCCCACCAACCGCGGGGGAGTCCCGGCTCGCGTTCAACGAGGACTGGGTGGCGACCATTCTCGGTCTGGTTCTGCTCGGTCTCGTCCTGCTCGGTGCGATCCCCGCCGGGCTGGTGCCCTGATGACCACCGACGCGACCCGCACGGGCGATGAGCCCCGCACGACCGACGCCACCCGCGCGACCGACGCGACCGACGCCACCCGCGCGGCCGAAGTGCCCGCCGACGCGGTCGAGCCCGCCTCGGACAGCGGGCCGCCGTCGACCGTTGACCCCGCCGGCCCCGCCGGTGTGGCGCGCGGCGGCACGTTCTGGGCCTGGACGGCGCTCGGCCTGGTGGTCGTGGTGGGGCTCGCCGCGCTCACCCGCTACCTTGAGCAGAACGTCCCCTCGTGGGCCGAGGGCACCGCCGTCGAGGACATCGGGGCGGCGATCGAGTACCCGGTCTACGCGATCCTGCTCGGCCCGCTCGGCAACGTCGCCGTCACCCTGCTCGGGTGGCGCGACCGGATCGCCGCCGCGTTCCGGACCGAGTTCTTCATCAAGACCGGTCTGGTGCTGCTCGGGGCGTCGATCAACCTGGCCGTCATCGCCAGTGCCGCCGGCCCGGCGATCGCCCAGGCGATCCTGCTGATCAGCGGGGTCTTCCTGTTCACCTGGTGGCTGGCCGGCCGGTTCGGGCTCGACGACAAGCTACGCGCGTTGCTCGCCTCGGCGGTGTCGATCTGCGGGGTCAGCGCGGCGATCGCCGCCGCCGGTGCCGTCCGGGCGCGACGCGAGCAGTTGGCCTACACGGCGAGTCTGGTGATCGTCTTCGCGCTGCCGTCCATCTTCATCCTGCCCTGGCTGGCCGACGTGTTCGGGCTCTCCGACGCGGTGGCCGGCGCCTGGATCGGCGGCAACATCGACACCACCGCCGCGGTCACCGCCGCCGGAGCGCTCGCCGGCGAGGAGGCGCTCCAGATCGCCAGCATCGTCAAGGTCACCCAGAACGCGCTGATGGGCGTGGTCGCCGTCGCCCTCACCGCGTACTTCACGTTGCGGGTGGAGCGTCAGCCCGGCGCGGCCCGACCGGGGCTGGGGGAGTTGTGGCGGCGCTTCCCGAAGTTCGTCCTGGGATTCGTTGCCGCGTCGGTCATCGCCACCTGGTACCTCGACGCGGCGGGTGCGGACGGCAAGGCCACCATCGCCATCGTCAACGACCTGCGCGTCTGGTTCCTCATCCTGGCCTTCGTCAGCATCGGCCTGGAGGTCCGGGTCGCGTCGCTGCGGGAGGCCGGCTGGCGGCCTGTCGCGGTGTTCGCCAGTGCCACCGTGTTCAACCTGGCGTTGGCGCTCGGCCTGGCGTCCCTGCTGTTCCGCAACTTCGCGGCCTGAGTCGGCCTCGCCCCGCCGGACCGCCCGGCGGGGCGGGGTGCTCGTTTCCTTCCGACCCGTTGACCAATATTTTCATCGATCAGTCGAACTCTTGCGAGTCCACTTTCACTACTGCCACGATGACCGTCAATGCCTTCCGTCCCGAAGGAGTGGTCGTCATGGCGGTCTCCCGCCGCAGGTTCGTCACGTCGGTGGTGGCGGGGTCCGCCCTCGCCGCCGCCTCCACCACCGAGTTGCTCACCACCCTCGCCGGCCCGGCCCACGCCGCCAGTCCCCCCGGGGACGTGGTCGGCAAGGTGACGGTCGGCTACCAGGGCTGGTTCAGCTGCCCCGGCGACTCGGCGCCCATCGGCGGCTGGTGGCACTGGAGCCGTGACCGTTTCCAGCCGCCCTCGCCTGCCAACACCACGATCGTGTCGTGGCCGGACATGCGCGAGTACACCCGCAGCTACCCGACCGCCTACCCCAACCTCGGCAACGGCTCGCCGGCCACCCTCTTCTCCTCCTACGACCAGCAGACGGTGGACACCCACTTCCGGTGGATGCAGGAGTACGGCTGCGACACCGCCGCCCTGCAACGGTTCAACCCGATGGGCGACGAGGGGCCGACCCGCGACGCCATGACGCAGAAGGTCCGCTCGGCCGCCGAGCGCTACGGCCGCAAGTTCTACATCATGTACGACGTCACCGACTGGTTGACCATGCAGTCGGAGATCAAGACCGACTGGACGACCAAGATGTCCGCGCACACCGCGTCCAGCGCGTACGCCCGGCAGAACGGCAAGCCGGTCGTCTGCATCTGGGGCTTCGGCTTCAGCGAACCCAGCCGGCCCTTCACCCCGGGGCCCTGCCTGGAGGTCGTCAACTGGTTCAAGGCGCAGGGCTGCTACGTCATCGGTGGCGTGCCCACCTGGTGGCGCCAGGGGATCGAGGACTCCCGCCCCGGCTTCCTCGACGTCTACCACGCGTTCAACATGATCTCGCCTTGGATGGTCTACCGGACCACCACCCTGGAGGGGCTCGACTCGTACTACAACAACGTCAACATCCCCGACATGGCCGACTGCGTGGCGCGCGGCATCGACTACCAGCCCTGCGTGATGCCCGGTGACCTCGCCGGAGGGCATCGCCGCCACGGCGACTTCTACTGGCGGCACATCTACAACATGGTCCGGCTCGGCTCCCAGGGCCTGTATGTGTCCATGTTCGACGAGTACAACGAGGGCAACCAGATCGCCAAGACCTCCGAGACCCAGGCCACCACCCCGGCCGGCGCGAACATCCGGGCCCTGGACGAGGACGGCGTGGCCTGCTCCTCCGACTACTACCTCCGCATCACCGCCGACGGCGGACGGATGCTCAAGGGGCAGCTCGCTCTCACCCCCGTACGCCCCACCCAGCCGATGCTCGGTGGCCCGCCGACCGGCGGGAACCTGGCCGCCGGCCGGCCCGCCTCCGCGAGCAGCCAGAACGGCCCGTTCCCGGCGTCGAACGCGGTGGACTCCAGCGCCGCCAGCTACTGGGAGAGCGGCAACGGCGGCTTCCCGCACTGGTGGCAGGTCGACCTGGGCGCCAGCCACCAGGTCGGTCGGCTCGTACTACGGCTGCCCGCCGGCTGGGAGACGCGTACCCAGACCATCACCGTGCTGGGCAGCACCGACGGCGGCTCCTTCGCCACCATCACCCCGGCCGCCGGGTTCACCTTCGACCCGGCGACCGGCAACACTGTCACCCGCACGGTGCCGACCACCACCGTCCGCTACGTCCGGCTCAGCATCGGCGGCAACACCGGCTGGCCGGCCGGGCAACTCGCCCAGGTCGAGGTGTACGCCGCGACCGGCGGGCCGGACACCCCACCGACCGCGCCGAGCGGCCTCACGGTCACCGGGCGGACGGCGACCAGCGTGTCACTGGCCTGGACGGCGTCGACCGACGACACCGGGGTGAGCGGCTACCAGGTACGCCAGGGCGGCACAGTGGTCGCCACCGTCACCGGCACCACGGCGACGGTGAGCGGGCTCAGCCCGTCCACCGGATACAGCTTCACGGTTACCGCGCGGGACACCGCGGGCAACACCTCCGCCCCGTCGAACGCGGTCACGGTCACCACGGACGCCCCGGCCAACGCGGACCTCGCCCGGGGTCGGCCCACCGCAGAGAGCGGCCACACCCAGAGCTACGGATCGGGCAACGTGGTCGACGGCGACCCGAACAGCTACTGGGAGAGCGTCAACAACGCCTTCCCGCAGTGGGTCCAGGTCGACCTGGGCGCGGCGCGCACGGTCGGGCGCGTGGTGCTCAAGCTGCCACCGGCGGCGGCCTGGGCCACCCGGACGCAGACCCTCGCGGTGCAGGGCAGCACCGACGGGGCGAGCTTCGGCACGCTGGTCGCGGCGGCCGGGCGCACCTTCAACCCGGCCACCGGGAACCAGGTGACGCTCACGTTCACCGCCGCGCAGACCCGCTACCTGCGGATCACCGTCACCGGCAACACGGGCTGGCCGGCCGGGCAACTGGCGGCACTGGAGGTCTACACGAGCTGACCGCGAGCGGGGGCGGCCACCGGCGAGGACCGGCGGCCGCCCCCCGGTCGCGATGGTGTGTGTCAGCCCGCCGGTAGCTGCATCCGGCGCAGGTCGTCCGCCGGGTGGATGGTGCGCACCGGGTTCGGCACCGGCCCGCGCCGCCGCCACTCGCGCGGGTAGCCGAGGGAGACCTCCTCGAAACGTACGCCGTCGTGGAACGTCGTCCGGGGAATGTGCAGGTGCCCGTAGACCACGGTGGCCGCGCCGAAGCGCAGGTGCCAGTCTCCGGTACGGACGGTGCCGCACCACTGGGCGAACTGCGGGAACCACAGGACGTCGGTGGGTTCGCGTACCAGCGGGTAGTGGTTGACCAGCACGGTCGGCAGGGCCGGGTCGCGCTCGGCCAGCCGGCGCTCGGTCTCGACGACCCGGGCGTCGCACCACGCCTCCCGGCTCGGGTAGGGATCGGGGTGCAGCAGCGCCTCGTCCGTGCACACCACCCCGGCCTCGTACGCCAACGCCAGCGACTGCTCCTTGGTGCTCGCCTCGGGCACCCGGAACGTGTAGTCGTAGAGCACGAAGAGCGGGGCGATCGTGGCCGGGCCGCCGTCGCCGTCCCACACCGGGTACGGGTCCTCCGGGGTGACGACACCCAACCGCCGGCACAGCCGTACCAGCTCGCGGTAGCGCTCCTCGCCGCGCAGCCGCACCGGATCGTCGGGCGGTGTCCACAGCTCGTGGTTGCCCGGCGCCCAGACCACTCTCGCGAACCGACTGCTGAGCAGCCCGAGCGCCCACTCGATGTCGGCGAACCGCTCAGCCACGTCGCCGGCGACGAGCAGCCAGTCGCCGTCGTTGTCCGGGCGCAGCTCCCGTACGAACGAGCGGTTCTCCGGATAGCCGACGTGCAGGTCGCTGACGGCCCGCAGCCGGGGCGGATGACTCACGCCCCGAGGCTAGGCCGGCGCGGCCCGGTCGGGACACCCCTGTCCGGTCCGTGTCGCGCCACACCTGGCGGCGGGCACTCCGGTGGTCGGCATATCCGTCGACCGCCCGGGAAAGCGCTGGCGTCCGACAGCCGAACCGGAGCAGGAGTGAAACATGCCTTTCATCACCGTGGGAACGGAAAATTCCGCACCCATCGACCTGTACTACGAGGATCACGGGTCCGGTAAGCCAGTGGTGCTGATCCACGGCTTCCCGTTCAACGGGGCGACCTGGGAGAAGTCGACCACCGCGCTGCTGAACGCCGGATACCGGACGATCACCTACGATCGGCGCGGTTTCGGCAACTCCGCCCAGCCGGCATTCGGGTACGACTACAACACCTTCGCCGCGGACCTCGACGTGCTGATGACCGAACTGGATCTGCGCGACGCGACCCTGATCGGTCACTCGATGGGCACCGGCGAGGTGATCCGCTACCTGGGCAACTACGGCTCGCAGCGGGTGAGCCGGGCCGTGGTGGTCAGCCCGCTGCAACCAATGCTGGCCAAAGCCAAGGACAATCCGGAAGGCGTTGACCCGAGCCTCTTCAAGGGTTTCCAGCAGGCCATCATCAAGGACCGCTTCGCCTACCTGACCCAGTTCTGCGACGCGTTCTTCAACTACAGCGAGAACAAGGGCAAGCTGGTCAGCGAGGAGGCGTACCGGGCGCACTGGCAGATCGGTGCGATGGCCTCCGCCAAGGGCACCCATGACAGCGTGGACGCCTGGCAGGAGGACTTCCGTCCCGATCTGCCGAAGATCGACGTGCCGCTGCTGATCGTGCAGGGCGACAAGGACAACGTGTTGCCCTACCCGGTGACCGGCCAGCGGCTCGCGCCGATGACGCCGACGTCCCAACTCATCACGCTCAAGGGCGCGCCGCACGGTCTCCCGTGGACCAACGCCGACGACGTCAACAAGGCGATCATGGACTTCATGAAGCAGCCGGCGAAGGCTCGCGCCTGACCCGTACCGGTAGCCGATCGGACACCAGTGCCGCGAGGACGCCGTGACACCCGGCCCCGCGGGGCCGGGTGTCGTCGGCGGTCAGCCCCGGCGGGCCACCACGGCGCCGTTGGCGCCGGGGGCGTCGAACGGCACGGTGCGGGCGTCGACGAAGCCGGCGTCGGAGAGCCAGGCGGCGTACTCGGCGCCCGAGTAGTTCCGGCCGCCCTCGGTTTCGACCAGCATGTTCATGCCCATCAGGGCAGCCTCCGGCGGCCCGGTGCGCTCGTCGTTGAGCAGCAGCTCGCAGACGACGATCGCCCCGCCGGGCGGCAGCGCCGCGTGGCACCGGGCCAGCAGCGCCCGGTTCGTCGGCTCGTCCCAGTCGTGCAGGATCATGCTGAGCAGGATGACGTCGTGTCCGCCCGGTAGCGCCGGGTCGGTCAGGAAGTCGCCGGCAACCGCGCCGATCCGAGCGGTCAGACCGGCACCCGCGATCCGCTCCTCGGCCCGTACGCACACGTGTGGCAGGTCCAGCACGGTCGCCCGCAGCTCGGGCAGCCGGCGGCAGAGCTCGATCGGGAACGCGCCGGCGCCGCCGCCCACGTCGAGCAGCCGGCGGTACGGCGAGAAGTCGTACGCTTCGGCCAGCGCACTGGCCGTGAAGCTGGACGTGGAGTACATGGCGTCCCAGAACTGCGCCAGCATCTCCGGGTCGGCGGTGTCGAACATCGACTCCTGGGCCTGCGGGTCCCAGGTCAGCGGCCGGTCGGTCCGCAGCGCCTCGCCGATGCGGTGCCAGGGCAGGTAGGTACGCAGGTCGGAGTAGCGGACCTGGGCTCCGAAGTAGTACGGGCGGCCCTCCACCAGGAACTGCTCGGCCAGCTCGGAGTTGCGGTAGCCGTCACCGGCCTTCTCCAGCAGCCCGAGTGAGGCGCTCGCGGCCAACAGCAGGTCGGCCGGGCGATCGGCCAACCCGAACTCGGCGGCGGCCTGCCCGACGGTCATCGTCCGGCCGTCGGCGAGTCGGGTGAACAGGCCGAGCTCAACGCCGGCCGCGAGGGTCTTGAAACCCCAGACGCCGGCCACCAGGCTCATGAGGGGAGTCGGAGTGATCATGGCGAATATAAGATCACAGATATCGTCCGTCCACGATGGGCGGACGGCGGTCGATCAGCCCCGGATCAGCGTGACCGGGCGGCGTGTGGACGAGCACCACCACAGCGGGCTGCCGGATGTCTCGGCTAGCGGGTTCGGCCGGCCAGGCTACGGCCGACCCGGCGTGCGCCGAGGCTCACCAGCGTGCTGCCGATCGCCATCCCGACCAGCACCAGGATCGCCCCGACGGCCCACAGTCCGCTGTCGTCGGTCGACGCGGCCTGCCACGACCAGGGCACCGTGAAGGCCACCGTCATCACCGGCGCCACCAGCCACGGACTGAGCCGCCGGACGGCGAGGGCGGCGAGCAGCACGAGGGTCAGCACACAGCCGATCACCTGCCACGGCGCGTACGGGCCGCTGGACGACCCGGTCTCCGGGTCGACGGTGTACTCGGTGTCCCAGCCCAGCCAGAGCAACCACACCCCGACCGTGGCCGCCGCCAGGAACAGGGCCCCGAGCAGTGCGCGCATACCCCTCATCGCTGTCATCCGGAGATCATCCCCCCGCTCGGGGCGGTTCGGGAATGAGCACCCGTACCCATCCTGCCAGCGCCGAGCGGGTCACCGGCCGAGGTCGACGCTCAGGGGGTCTTCGGTCCGGTGAGCCGGTAGCCGTCCTCGGTCAGGGTGCGGGTCATGTGCTGCGCGTACCACTGCGGCCAGTCCGGGTCGGTCCGACCCAGCTCCTTCTCGTACTCGCCGTGCGCCTCCGCGGCTCGCTTGAGCGCGTCCAACAGGACCTCCGTCGTCGGGTCCATCGCCGTTTCCTCCCTGCTCGCGAGCTGCTGAAGTCACCCTAGGCGGGCGGGGCGGCGGGCGAGCCGGGAACAGCCGGTTCGGGACCGACCGGACCGACGACGGCGGCGGTTGCTCCCGGCCTGGGCCGCGTGCCGCCGAACCTGGCCGACGGTCTGTCGCCGGTCAGGTGCCCGGCGCGGGGCCGGTGGAGTCGCGGACGACCAGCAGGTGCCCGGTGGCGCGACGCCGGGGACGCGTCGAGCGGGGCTTGAGCGCGAGGGTGAGCGCCGTGCGACCCATCTCGGTCATCGGCAGCCGGATGGTGGTGAGGCTGGGCGCGAGATCGGCCGCCACGGAGACGTCGTCGAAACCGACGACGGACATCCGCTCGGGCACCGGGACGCGGCGCGACCGCAGCGTCGACAGCACCCCGATCGCCATCGCATCGTTGAGCGCGATGATCGCGGTCGTCTCGGGGTGCTCGTTCAGGATCTGCTCGGTGGCCGCCCGGCCGCCGCCGCGGGTGAAGTCGCCGTGCACGACGGCGAGGTCGGCCGGGGACAACCCGCGCTGCCGCAGCGCCGACGAGACACCGGCGAGCCGGTCGGCGACCGTGGTGAGACCGGCACTGCCCGCGGCGACCGCGATCCGCCGGTGGCCGAGATCCACCAGGTGCTGGGCGAGCGCCCGGCCGCCGGCCTCGTTGTCCGGCAGGACGGCGTCGACGCCGAGCGCGTGCCGCCCGATGGCGGCGACCCGGCCGCCGTGGTCCTGGAACGCCGCCAGCTCGGCGCGGGCCTCGGCCTCCACCCGCGGGTCGTCGTACCCTGAGCCGCTGATCAGGATGATGCCGACCCGCTGGGCGATGAGATGGCGGAGCTGTTGCAGCTCGTAGTCGGGGTCCCGACCGGACTGACAGATCTGCACCAGCAGCCCCTGCTCGGCGGCGACCTGGATGACCCCGCTGGCGATCTCGGAGAAGTACGGGTCGTCGACCTGGTGGACGATCAACCCCACCGTGGAGCTGGCGCCGCTGGCGAGGGTGCGGGCGTACGGGTTGGCGACGTACCCCAGCTCGCGGGCGACCTGCCGGACCCGGTCGGCCACCTCCGCGCTGACCCCCTCGCGGCCGGCGAGAGCCCGGGAGGCGGTCGCCAGCGAGACGTCGGCGCGGTCCGCCACGTCCACGAGCCGAGGTCGCTGGCCTGCCCTGGGCATCCGCAACTCCCTGGAACATCCATGTCACCTGATCTCTTGCCAGTGACGATTGTCGAAGCCTAGGGTACGTAAGCGCTTACGTAAGCGCTTACGTTAGTCGGCACCGGCGTGCCGCGAAATGAGGTGAACGCGATGTCCAGGGCCAGAAGAGCCGCCGTCGCCACCGTCTCCCTCCTGGCGGTCGGCGTGCTGACCGGCACGGGGGCGCCACCGGCACAGGCGGACCGGAACCATCCGTCCGATGTCCACCCGGCCCTGCGAGCGCACCTGGTCGCCGCGTACGACTTCGACCACCCGGTGCCGGGCGACCCCGCGCTGGAGCGCGACCAGGGTCGCTCCGGGACCGAGATCGAGCTGATCAACGGCGGTCCCGCCATGCGGGTGGCCGACCACGCCTACCGGGGCAGCGGCAGGGCGCTGCAGACCCGGCAGGTCGACCCGGCGGTGGCCGGCAACGACGACTGGAAGGCTGGCACCTGGTCGGCCAGCGGGGTGCGGACGCTCCGCGCCTTCAACGCCACCGCCGGCACCACCGTGATGGGCTGGTTCAAGCTGCAGATGGACAGCCCGCTGCCCAACTCCACCACCGCCGACCCGAACGATCGCTTCAACGCCATCGGGCTGGCCGGAGTGTTGACAGGCGACTCCGACGGCCACGGCGTCCGGGCCCTGCTGGAGCTGATCGACGTCAACGGGGAGCTGCGGCTGGTCGCGCTCGGCCGGCGGCTCGACGGCGGCAACTCGCAGACGTTCGCCGCCAGCCAGGACTGGCGGGACCTGCTGCCGGAAGGGGAGTGGGTGCACCTCGCCGCCACCTTCGACTTCGCCACCGGCGCCCTCGCCCTCTACCGCAACGGCGAACCGGTGGACGGCTTCTACACGCGCACCGACGACCCGTGGCTCGTGTCGGGGCCCGGCCCGCACGTGACCACCGCCTCCGACCCCCGGGGCATCAAGATCGGCGGAAGCTTCCCCCAGGACACGCTGGAGCGCAATCCGTGCGACTGCCGCATGGACGGCCTGATGTTCCTCGACGGCGTGGTCTCCGCGAGCGACGTGCGGAGGCAGTACCGCCACCTGGCCCGCTGACCACCCTCGGCACCGTCCCACCGAGAAGGAGACACGCGTGCTCACCCTCCACGACAGCGCCCGCAGGATCCGCAGACCCGTACTGACGGCCGGCCTCACCGCCCTCGTGCTGGTCCTGTCCACCCTGCTCGCGACGCCCGCCCAGGCCGCCGGGGCGGTCTACGACCCGGTCCCCGAGATGCCGATCCAGTCGCGGCTCGGGCTGGTCCTCAGCGAGTACGCCAGCTTCCCGCAGTCGTACCCCAACCCGGCCCCGACCGATCAGCGGCTCATGCGCACCGCCCGGATCAACACCATCATGGAGGTGCCCGACGGCTCCGGCCGGCGCGCCGTGCCCGACCTGAACGGCAGCCTCTACCTGGTCGAGGGTGGCGTGCCGCACGTCTACCTCGACATGGCGGCGACGTTCGCGCCGCAGTTCTTCTCCGGCCGTGGCCTGGGCCAGGGCTTCGGGTACGTCGCCTTCCACCCGGAGTTCGGCGCCAACGGCCGGTTCTACACCATCCACACCGAGTCGGCCTCGGCGGCGACCACGCCGCCGGACTACGCCCAGCCCGGCACGATCTACCACGGTGTCATCACCGAGTGGACGGCGACCGACCCGGCCGCCGACACGTTCGCCGGTACCCGGCGGGAGGTGCTGCGCATCGGCTTCGGCGGCCAGGTGCACGGCATCCAGGAGATCAACTTCAATCCCACCGCGAAGCGCCACGACGCCGACTACGGCCTGCTGTACCTCGCGGTCGGCGACGGTGGCCTGGGTGTGCGCAACACCGACCCGCAGAACCTGGGCGTGCCGCACGGCAAGCTGCTGCGGATCGATCCGCGCGGCACCACCTCCGGCAACGGGCGGTACGGCATCCCCGCCACGAACCCGTTCGTCGGCCGGGCCGGCGCGCTCGGTGAGATCTACGCCCTGGGCTTCCGCGACCCGCACCGCTTCAGCTGGGACCGGGCGACCGGGCGGATGTACCTCGGGCACATCGGTGAGCACGCCATCGAGGCGATCTACGAGGTGCGCGCCGGCGACAACTTCGGCTGGAGCGAGCGCGAGGGCTCCTTCGTCTTCGACAAGACGGCCACGAACCCCTGCGACCGGCTGTTCCCGCTGCCCGCCGACGACGACCAGTACGGGTACACGTACCCGGTCGCCGCGTACGACCACGACCCCGCCGCGGGCTGGAACTGCAGCGCCGACGTCGGCGTCGCGGTGGCCGGCGGGTTCGTCTACCGGGGTCGCGCCCTGCCCGCGCTGCGCGGGAAGTACGTCTTCGGTGACCTGGTCGACGGCCGGGTGCTCTACACCGAGGCGAACGAGATGCGTCGCGGCCGGGGCCTGGCCCCGATCCACCAGCTTGCCCTGTTCGACACCGCCGGCAGCCCGGTCCGGATGCGGGACCTGTCGGGGCCCGGCGCCCCCGGTGACCCCAACCGCGTCGACCTGCGCTTCGGCACCGACGCCGCCGGTGAGCTCTATGTGGTCGCCAAGGCCAACGGAAAGATCTGGAAGGTCACCGGCACCCGGGTCTTCGCCAGCGGCGACGTCGGGAACACCACCCTGCGCCGCACCGCGGGGGCCTCGAACTGGGCGCCGGTAACCCCGGCGAAGTGGCAGTTCACCCGCGACCAGGTCATCCTCGCCGAGGCCGGAGTCAGCCGGCCCGGGCCGCGCCGGCCGTTCGAGTACGCCGTACTGACCGGCGGTCCGGAGTGGTCGGCGGTCGAGGTCGAGGCGCGGGTACGGCTCGACACGCCGGTGGAGGTCAGCAACCGGGACGTGATCATCGTCTTCGGCTGGCGCTCGGACACCGAGTTCTACTACGGCCACCTCTCCACCGACAACACGATCTATCCGCACAACGGGATCTTCAAGGTCAACAATGCCGACCGGGAGCGCATCGACCACCAGTGGAACGGCCGGTCCCGTGGCGCCAACCCGGCGATCACCGATGCCGACTGGCACCGCGTACGGGTCGTCCACCTGCCGGCCACCGGCGAGATCGCGGTCTACGTCGACGGGCACCGGGACCCGCTGATGACCGCGAAGGACACCACGTTCGGCTCCGGGCGGGTGGGCTTCGGCTCGTTCGACAACGTGGGCCGACTGCGGAACCTGACCGTCACCGGCACTCCGGCCTGACCTCATCGCGCGGGGACGGCGGCGCCCGTGTCGCCGTCCCCACCGTCACGACCACCGGCCGCGGGGCCACCGACGGCCGGGTCCGCCGAGCCGGCCCGGAGGGTGCCGTCCGGTTCGTAGAATCCGTCCATGCCGCAGATCGTCGAGTTGCTGGCCTCGCCCGTGCACCGCTTCCTGGGCCGGCCCACCGACGGCCCGGCGCCGGCCCCGCCCGGTGAGCTGGTCGACGTGGTCCGGATCCGGGCCGGCCTCGGCATCGTCGGCGACCGGTACTTCGGCCAGCCCGCGCACCGCGACGCCAGCGTGACGGTGATCGCCCGGGAGTCGTTGCCACCCGGCGTCGGCCTGGCGGAGGTCCGGCGCAACGTCCTCACCACCGGCATCGCGGTGGACGAGCTGATCGGCAAGGTGCTGGTCCTGGACTCCGGTGACGGTCCGGTCAGCCTGCGGGTCAACCGGGCCGCCCGGCCGTGCGCGTGGATGGACGTCACGGTCGGCCCGGGGGCGTGGAAGGCGCTGCGCACCACCGGCGGCATCCGCTGCACACCACTCACCGACGGCACCCTGCGCATCGGGCCGGTCGACGTCACCATCGAGCGGGCACCCGCGTCCTAGTGCCGGCGAGCGTCATCCGTCCATGATGGTGTCCAGGGTCGGCCGGGCCGGGTGAAGCCGTGGTACCCGTCGGTTAGGCTCGGCCCGTTCGGCCTTTGGGGAGGGCACATGGCGGCGGATCCGGTCAGCGGCGACTTCAGCCGCATGTTGGACGCGACGATGCAGGCGCTGGCGGCGGTCAGCGCTCCGACCGACGACGTACCGGCCGACCCGCCGGCCGGCGAGGCAGCGGACGGTCAGGTCCGCGCCGAGCTGGGCCCGGACGGTCGGCTGCACTCGCTCTGGGTGGAGCCCCGACTGATGCGGCTCGGTTCGGTGGAGCTGACCGAGCACATCACCACCGCTGTCAACGCGGCGATCGACGCGATGCGGGGTGCCACGGTGCCCCCGCAGGTCGGTGACCTGACGCAGTTGCGGGAGCAGTTGGCGGAGGTCCGGGACACGGCGGTGCCGCGCCTGGGGTCGTTCCTCCAGGCGCTGACCGATGCGCAGGAGCGGATGGTCCGGGGCGGCCCGAAATGAGCGGCGACGGCTTCGAGGTGGAGCCGCAGTCGATGCGCGACGCCGGCGGGACCGTCTCCGATGTCGCCAGCCGGTTCCTCGACGAGTTGGACGGCTTCGAGGCGCGGATGGCCGGTTACGGCGAGCCGTGGGGGGCCGACGACATCGGTTCGCTGATCGGGGTCGCCTACACCGGTGTCGCCGCGTACGTCTTCGACTGCATCGGGATCGCGGCGGAGGAGATCGGCTCGGCCGGTGGCGATCTGACCACCATGGCCGACGCGTACGACCGGGTCGACGAGGACGGCGCGGGCACGATGCGCTCGCTGGCCGGCGGATTGGGGTAGCGGAGTGGGCTTGCAGCTGCCGGGTGAGTTGGTCACCGCGCTGAGCTGGATCGGCTACTCCTGGCCGGAGGGCGACGAGGAGAAGCTCTTCGAGATGGGCCAGGCGTGGATCGACTTCGCCGGCCGGATCGGCGCCACGGCCGGCGAGGCGGACGCGGGCGCGACCCAGGTGTGGTCGCAGAACCTCGGCCCGGCGGTGCAGGCGTTCCAGGGCTGGTGGACCGGTGAGCAGAGTGGGCCTTCGGTGCTTCGGGACGCTGCTCAGGCGGCCGTCATTCTCGGCGCCGGCCTGATCATCTGCGCGGCGATCGTCCTGGCGTTGAAGATTCAGGTGATCGTGCAGCTGGCGATCCTCGCCTTTCAGGTGGCGCAGGCGATCGTGACGGCGGTGGCCACCTTCGGGGCCACGCTGGCCGAGATCCCGATCTTTCAGATGATCACTCGCGAGATCGTCGGTCTGCTGATCGACCAGGTCATCGGGCAGCTTCTCGATGCCTAGCAAGCCGAGGAGTGGTCGCGGCGCGGCCCCGAAGCCGGCCGCCGGCAAGATCGTCAGCGCGGCCGTCAAGAAGCTCGAGAAGCCGAAGGTCCGGGTGACCGGGCCGGATCACAGCCTGCCGACGAAGGTGATCCAGGTCACGCGCAAGGACTTCCACGCCACCTCGCAGTTCCGGCGCAAGATGGCGGCGCTGCAGAAGCTCAGCGACGAGGGCAAGCTCTACAAGGCCACCAACCCGGTCGAGCGGGACAAGAGCATCACCGACGGTTACAAGGAGCGGATCCGGCAGAAGATCTGGGACAAGTACTGGCCACACGACAAGGATCTGGCCAACCGGCTGAGTGAACGGCTCAGCAGCTACCACCCGGACCACGTGTGGGAGCTCCAGCTCGGCGGGCCGGACACCGTTGAGAATCTCAAGTTGCTGCATGGTAGAACCAACACGGACATCGGCTCGCAGATCTGGGGGCAGATCCAGAACTTGCCGGACGGCACCCCGATCCGAATAGAGGTGGTGGATTGACCCCCGAGCTGCACCAGCTCATCGAGGAGCTGCGGGCCGACCTGGTTGAGGACCAGCCGGCAAATCTGGGGTACGCCCAGTTCGGCGACGGCGCGGCCACCGACGCCCTGCCGGCCGACCTCCCGGCGGGCCTGCGGGACCTCCTGCTGGTGGCCGACGGGCTGCGCGCCGGTCGGATCGAGTTGGCGTCCACATCGACCCTCGCCGGCATCCAGTACCACCTCGACTACGCGCCGGCCTTCTCCTCCATTCCCGAGGACCGGGCGGGGTGGCTGGTGATCGGCACCCACAGCGACGAGCCGATCTTCATGGATCGCGGCACCGGCGCCATCTGGTACTTCACGCCGACCGGCACCGAGTGGTTCATGTCGGATGCCTTCGAGGAGCTCGCCCCCGACCTGGACTCCTTCGTGCACTACTACCTGCTCGGGCCGGGCTACGCCGAGCTGACCCCCGCCGACGACCGATGGTGGGCCTTCCTCGGCCAGCAGGGCCTGCTCGACGAGGACGACGAAGAAGAGGCGGACGACCCCGACGCGGAGCGCGGGCGGTGACGGTCACCCGCGAGGAGTTGGTCGCGCTGTGGGGCGAGCGGGGCGTCATCTACTTCCCGGACCAGCGCTTCGACGCGATCCTGGGCCCGTTGGGGCCGGAGATGTTCCCGCCGTACGGCGCCCTGCCGGTCGAGGTGCCGATCCTGTTCACGGTCGACGTCTCCGCCCCCGACGTGGAGCTCTTCTCCACCCTGCGGATCGAGGTGGGCGACGAGGCGCCGCGCGCGTACGTCGTGCTGGGCAGCTCGCCCGAGGACCCGATGCTGCTGTTCTGCCTGGAGGCGGCGACCGGCGCGGTGGTGCTGCTCGACCTGCAGACGCCGAACCTGGAGACGGTCAACAGCAGCTTCGCCGCGTTCGTGGAGTTCCTGTACCGGCTGGGCCAGCTCATCGCCACCGACCCGGGCGGCCGGGAGCGGGCGGCCCGTGCCGCGCGGATTCGCATCGATCTGCGGGAGGTCGACCCGACGGCGTTCGCCGAGCCGGAATCCTGGTGGAGCCTGGCGTTCGACGAGCTGGAGTCCACGACCTGAGCCGGCGGGTCAGACCGGGCTGATGTGTGCGGCCAGCACCCGCCAGCCGTGTCTGTCGTCGTGGACCCAGGTCCGGGTGTACCGCAGGCGCGCCGCGAACGGCACGCCGTCGTACACCCCGGCCACCCGGCCCAGGAAGAACGTCACCCCGGTCGACCCGACGACGAGCAGGTCCAGTTCCTCCTCGACCAGCTCCTGGACGACCGAGGTCCGGTCCCGGTGTGCGGTCAGGTCGTCCCGCTTGGTGAGCTTGCCGCCGTCCGGGCCGATGGCGATCAGCTGGTCGACGAGCAACTGGTCGAGGGCCGCGACGTCGCCGGCCCGCTGCGCGGCCTGCAAGGTGCGCTCAGCGTCGAACAGTTCCGCCTCGCGTTCGCTGTCCGGCATGGTGCCGTCCTCCTGATCAGGGTCCACCCGGCGCCACCGTCCGGCCGGGCTGTCCGCATTGTGGCAGCCGGCGTGGCCCCAACGGGTGCGGATCGACCCGGCACGCTGGCCGTGCGCGTACTGCCCCGAGCCGCCGGGTCACAGGCCGAGCCGGATGCGGACGACCGTCCCCTCCGGCTCGGCCAGCACGGCGACCTCGTCGCAGACCTGCTCGACGATCGCCAGCCCTCGACCCCGTACCGCGTCGGCCGGCGGCATGTCGCGGCCGAACGCCCGCATCGGCCCCTGGTCGACGACATCGCAGATCAGCTGATCGGCCTCGGCCCAGAGCCGGACCCGGCCGCCGCCGGTCGTGTGCTGCAAGGTGTTGGTGGCCAGCTCACTGACCGCCAACGTCAGCAACTCCACCCGGTGCGGCGGCAGGCCCCGAGCGAGTGCCCCGGTGCAGACGAACGCGCGCAGCGCGTGCAGGTCGGTCGCCGCCTGGTACGCCATGGTGTCCGGGATCCGAGCGGACGCGTACTGCTCGGTGAGCTTGCGGGTCTCCCGCCGGTCGGACGGCATCAGCCCACCAGACGCGGGTCGTCGACGGTCGGACGCAGCGGGTTGCCAACGCTGGTGATGTCCAGCGCGCTGGTCAGCTCGTCCCGGACGGCCAGGTCGCACTCACCGTTCAGCGCCACCACGATCCGGCCGGGTGCCGCGGACGTGCGGGCCTCGAAGTGCGCCATCGGTCAGCAGCACCCTTCCTCGTTGCAACAGCCGTTGTCGGCACATCATGTCATCCGCTGGCTGGCCGGCCGTGTCCTCCGTTTCGGCGGCGATGGAGGGCGGCCGTGCCGAACCGGATCGGGCGGTCACTACGGGCGGATGTTCAGGGCGCCGATCAGACCGTCGCGCAGCGTGAACCGGTATCGCAGCTCGATCGGGCTGCCGGGAAAGCTGCCCGACACCCGGGTGAGCACCAGGTACGAGTCGCCCGCCTGCGGCGTGACCTTCACCGGCTCGGCGGTGTACGAGTACGCCGCCGTCGTCCGCTCCCGCCAGGCGCGGATCGCGGCCCGTCCCTCGTGCAGCCGATCCTCGTCGGCCACGCTCGCGGTGTCCGTGAAGCAGGCGACGAACGCGTCCAGGTTGCCGTCGTCGACGGCCCGGAAGTACCGGTCGATCACGTCGGGCAGGTCGACCGCCATCTGCTCCTCCTGCGACGCAGGCCGCCGTCGGGCAGCCGCCGAGTTCCCCGTTCGACCTCACCGTACGAGACGCGGCCGGCGCCGCGCGGACCAACCAGGAGAACGCAGGTGGTACGGCAGCGCGCTGCTCTCGCGCAGAGGGACGACGCCTGGCCCGGGTTTGCCGCCGCTGGGCCCGGGTAGCCACCCGTCTCCGGAACGGGAAGGGCGGGGGCATGGCCGAGCTGACGTTCGTCGACAAGGTTGCGGCACGGGCGGGTGTTCCGCCGGAGCAGGCACGCCCGCTGACCGAGGCCGTTCTGCGTACCCTCACCGAGCGGCTCAGCGGCGGGGAGGCGGCCGAGTTGGCCCCCCACCTGGCCCCTGAGCTGAGCCCGCTGCTGGTCAAGGCCGTCGAGCCGCCGGAAGCATTCGGCTACGACGAGTTCATGCGGCGGGTGGCTGACCGTGCCGGGACGGATCGATCCGCCGCCGAGCGGGGCGTCCGGGCCGTACTCCAGACGATGCACCGGGTGGTCGGGCACCGGGAGTTCGAGGACGTGCTGGCCCAACTGCCGGCCGACCTGGGGGCGCTGGCCCAGCCGTTGCCGCAGGGCCCCTGACCGACCGCCGCCACCAACGACCTGCGTCGGCCGTCCGGGGCGCGGCCCGACCGGTTGTCGGTCAGACCACGCCCCTACGACCGGCGGCAGGTGATCAGCCGACGCTGACCACCCACTTCTGGTGGGCGCCGTTCGCCCAGGTGCCGATCTGGATCTGGGTGCCGTTGGCGGTGCCCGCGCCAGCGACCTCCAGCACCTTGCCCGACTGCGGGTTGCGGATCGAGCCGTCGGACTGCCTCTGCCAAACCTGCGCGCCGGTGCCGTTGCAGGTCCAAAGCTGGACCTTCGTACCGTTGGCGGTGCCGCCGTTGTCCACGTCCAGGCACTTGCCCAGCGCCCGGTAGGTGTCGCCGACCCGGCTCCACGACTGCGCGCCGGTGCCGTTGCAGGTGTAGAGCTGGATCTTCGTGCCGTCCGCGGTGCCGGAGTTGCTGATGTCCAGGCACTTGCCGCCGATCCCGGTGATGGGCCCGCTGGTCGGTGGCGGGGTGCTGCCCGGGATGGCGTTGAGCGTGTACCACGCCTCGGTGCTCCAGAGCGACTGGCCGCTGGTGGAGGTGAACGGGCGCGGCGAGCGCAGATGCACCACCCGGCCGGCCTTGCGACCGTTGACGGCCAGGGTGACCTTCTTCCCGTCCGCCGAGAGGGTGGCCGAGGTGACGGTCAGCGTCTCCTCGTCGATCTTCGGGCCGCCATAGCTGGCCGTCGGCTGGTACCGCCACTGCTTGACCTTGTAGCGCGCGGCCAGTTCGGCGGCGGTCTCCGCCGAGACCGGCTGGGTGTACTCCAACTCGAAGCCGGCCTCGGTGGCCCGCATGGCCAGCATCTCGAAGGCGTTGGTGCTGTTCGGGGTGAGCTTCTGCAGGCCGTACGACAGCTTGCCGGTCTGACCCCAGTTGCCGCCCGCGCCGAGCCCGCCGACGTAGATCGCGCCGTCCGGGCCGAGGTTCACCTCGGAGACGCCCGCCTCCAGGCCCTGGGTGAGCCGGAACAGGACGCCCTGGTACTCGCCGTTGACCTTCTCCACGTAGGCCCTCTGGAGGCCGCCGTAGGTCACGTCGCCGATGACGAACTGGCCGGCGTACCGGCCGCTGGTCAGGTACAGCGGGGTGCTGGGTGAGTTGGCGATCTCGTTCTGCGGCATCCAGAGCACCGGTGCGGTGACCGGGTTGGTGTCGAACGGGCCGGCCGGGTTCATGTAGTGGTTGAAGAACCGACCCTGCTTGATGTGCACCAACTTCGACGAGGGCAGCCAGCCGCCCTGGTTGTCGGTGACGAAGATGCCGCCCTCCGGGCCCCAGCCGATGCCGTGCGGCGTCCGCAACCCTCCGGCGACGTAGCTGACCGCGCCGGTGTCCTTGTTGACCTTGAGGGTGGTGCCGCGGTTCACGGCCGGCTGCGGGTTGGTGGTGGCGCCACCGGAGTTGATCGACACCGAGAGGTTCAGGTAGAAGAACCCGTCCTGGTAGAGCAGGCCGAACGCGAACTCGTGGAAGTTCCCGCCGTACGGCCAGGTGGCGACGGTGTCGAGGCGGTCGGCCACCTCGTCGCCGGTGGTGTCCACCAGCCGGGTCAGCCGCTGCTTCTCCGAGACGTAGACCACCCCGTCAATGATCTTGAGCCCCATCGGTTCCTTGAGGCCTCCGGCGATCTTCTTGGTGGTCACGTTGCCCGGCCCGGTCGCGCCGCCGGTGTTGCCCATGATCCACACCTCGCCGTCCTGGGAGGTGCCGGACTGGTCGCTGCCGCCCCAGGTGGAGATGACCAGTCGACCGTCGGCCAGCCAGTCCATCCCGGTGACCTTCGGCTGGAAGCCGGTGGGCCGCAGGTTGGTCAGCGTGTAGCCGGGGTGCACAGCGGTCAGCGGCAGGCCGTCACCGGGGGAGTCGGTGACCCCCTCGCACTCCTTGCGGCCCGGCGC
This sequence comes from Micromonospora sp. NPDC000668, assembly GCF_042897975.1. Classification (NCBI taxonomy): domain Bacteria; kingdom Bacillati; phylum Actinomycetota; class Actinomycetes; order Micromonosporales; family Micromonosporaceae; genus Micromonospora; species Micromonospora sp. NPDC000668. The sequence continues at coordinate 351,342 of NZ_JBIAYP010000001.1, read as the reverse complement.
GGTCACCCGGACCACACCGGCGTCGGTGCTCAGCGCCGAGTTCGGCACGACCACGAAGGACGACGAGCCGGGCGTCTTCCACTCCAGGGTGATCTGCTGCCCGCCGTCGCGCTCGAAATGATCGATCCGCAGCGGGTGCAGCCCGGCGGTGAGGGTGACGGTGCCCTCCTTGGGCGGCGTCGCGCCGTGCAGGCCGTCGTGGTTGATCACCACGACGTTGTCGATCGACAGCTTGGATCCGTCGTCGCTGCTCAGCCGGAACGTGTAGCTGCCGGCCTGCGTGGTGGTGATGTTGCCGAGCACCTGCGAGGCGAAGTAGTTGTCGAAGCCGAAGTCGGCGGTCGACGTCCAGTTGATCGTGGACATCAGCTTGTCCACGTTCGGGGTCTGCGCGGGCTTGAGCGTGCAGAGTTCGGAGAGCGGAACCTGCACGTCGAAGACGCGCAGCGTGACGCCCGGTTCCTGCTCGGGGGCGGCGTCGGCCGGGTCGGCCCAGAAGCCGGCGGCGAGGACGAGTGCCAGTGCGCCCAGGACAGGACTGCGGAATCGGCGTAGCAGCCGTGTGCCCATCGTTCCTCCAGGAGGGATAGGAGTATCCGACGGCCGGCGCTGATCAGTGGTGGAGGCGGTGGCCGCCGGCCCGGATCCGAAACGTCCTCGACGCCGACGAGTGACGATTTGGAAACACCGGGCTGATGGGTCGAGACATTAAGGTGCTTCGATGGATCTGTCCATGCCTTTGCATCGATACATCAAAAGTTCCCGATGCCCGTGCGAAAGTTCGCGATGGTAGGCCGGAAATGCCCGGTGCGGCGGGTGCCGAGACCTACCGCCGCCCACGCCGGGCCGGACCACCAGCCCGGTTGCCGGGTCTGCGGGCGGGCGTGCCAGGTTTGCGGGCAACGGTGGCGGGCCGGCGGCTCGGAGTGGCACCGGCGCGGGCGGCGGGTCGGCGGTGGGCCGCCACCAGCACGACAACGGCCACCACCACGACGATCAGGGCCGGCACCAGCCACGGCGGCAACCCACCGCCCGACTCTTTCCTCGTGGCGCCGGCCGGCTCGCTCGCCGGGCCGCCGGTCGCGCCCGTGTCGGGGCTCGCGCCGACGGCGCCGGGACTCGCCGACGGGGTGCCCTCGACCAGGGCGAGCAGCGTGGGTGCGGGCCCGTCGGTGGGCGCCGTCCAACCGGCCGGCGCCGCCGTGCCGGAGCCCTGGTAGTCAAACGTGACGCTGCCACGCACCGCTTCACCATCGGAGGCGACGGACAGGTAGCTGGCGGTGTACCGACCCTTCGCTGGCCAGTGCGCCACGGACACCATGGCAGGGAAGCCGGTGTGGTACAGCCGCGGCTCGAAGACCCCGTTGACCATGAAGTACTCCTGGACCGGCTTGTCCAACCGCTTCGGCTCGCCGTACGACCAGCCGTTGTCCACTCGGGACCCGTTCGGTCCGGTGACGGTGAAGTGGGCGTTGGACGCCGGCTTCTCGGTGAAGTACAACGCCACCTGCGCCAACGGCTCGCGGACCACCGTGCCGGTCAGCGGGGTCGAGGTCGCCAACTGGCCGTGCGCGGACGCCGGAGCGGCCGGCAGCAGCAGCGTCACCACCAACGTCGCGGCCAGCGCCGCCACGGCACGGCTCAGAAGGTGACGGGCAGTGACCAGCCTCGATCGCATCCGTTCATCATGGTCATTTCCTCGCCGCCGAACAAGACGTAGAGTTCTCCTCCCCGACGATCAAATCGACAGCCGTCCCCCTCGCGTCGTTCGGAGTCCGCCCGTGTTCGTCCGTGCCCCCGGTTCCCGCATTCCCGCCGTCCTCGCCACCGGTGTCCTCACCGCCCTGCTCGCCACGGGCTGCGGGCAGAGCGACGACCCGTCCGTGGCCGACCCGTCGACGCTGCCGACGGCCGCGGCGCCGCCGACGACCACCAACGCGCCGGCCCTGCCGGACAGCCCCACACCCAGCGCCACCGCCAGCACGCCAGCGGTGGACCGGCAGATCACCGTGACGATCGCCAAGCGGCGGGTCAACCCGCCGACCGGGCGGATCACCGTGGACAAGGGCCAGCTGGTACGGATCACGGTCACCTCGGACGTTTCCGACGAGCTGCACGTGCACGGCTACGAGCTGGGTGCCCGACTGCCGGCCGGCACGCCCGCCTCGGTGGAGTTCCGCGCCGAGAAGACCGGACTGTTCGAGGTGGAGACGCACGAGACCGAGCTGGTGCTGTTCCAGCTCGTCGTCCGCTGAGCACCATGACCGGCGCCCCAGCGGTGCTGGCGCATGGTGTCGGTGGTCGCCAGGACCTGCCGATCACGCTGCCGCAGCTCGTCATCGCCGCCGCCCTGACCCTGGTCGTCACGTTCCTCGCGCTGGGCCTGCTCTGGCGCGAACCACGGCTCGACCGGGATGCGACCAGCGGCCGGCCGGTGCCGCAACGCCTGGCCCGGCTCGTTGACGCGCCCGCGTTCCGGTGGGCACTGCGCGGCGTGGGCCTGCTCGCCGCCGGCTGGTTCTGCCTGGGCCTGCTGGCCGGGCCGGACACCCCGGACAACCCGACGGCCGGCGCGCTCTACGTGCTGCTCTGGGTCGGGCTGGTGCCCGTGTCGCTGGTGCTCGGCCCGGTGTGGCGGACGGTCAACCCGCTGCGTACCGTGCACCTGCTCGCCGCGCTGGCGGCGCGGCGTGATCCGGCGAGCGGCGTCCGTGAGCTGCCGGCCGGCCTGGGGCTCTGGCCGGCCGCCGTCACCTTGTTCGGGTTCGTCTGGCTGGAGCTGGTCGCACCCGACCGGGCCACCCTGCCGGTCATCACCGCCTGGCTCGCCGGGTACGCCGTGGTCATGCTGGCCGGGGCGGCGTTGTTCGGTGCGGGCTGGTTCGACCGGGCCGACCCGTTCGAGGTGTACAGCGGGCTGGTCGGCCAACTCGCCCCGGTCGGCCGGGCCGCGGACGGCGTGCTGGTGTGGCGCAACCCGCTCGACGGGATCGCCGGGCTGCGGCCCCGGCCCGGGCTGGTCGCCGTGGTAGTCGTACTGCTCGGCTCGACCATGTTCGACAGCCTCTCCAACGCGCCGGCCTGGCTGCGCTTCACCCAGGAGAACGGCCTGCCGGCGGCGGTCACCGGCAGCGTCGGGCTGATCCTGGTCATCGCCGCCGTCGCCGCCGCGTACCTCGCCGCCACCGTCGCCGCGGCCCGGATCGGCCATGCCGGCGCGGCCCCGGTCGACGGTGCCGGCTCGGTCGACGGTGCCGCCTCGGCTCGTGGCGTGCCGGGCGAGCTTGCCCACTCGATCGTGCCGATCGCGGCGGGCTACCTGGTGGCGCACTACTACTCGCTGCTGATCCTGGAAGGTCAGCGCACCGTCGCGCTGCTCTCCGACCCCCTCGACACCGGCGCCAACTGGCTCGGCACCGCCGACTGGCAGCCGTACACCGGTCTGGTCACCCCCTCCGGCGTGGCCAGCCTCCAGATCACCGTCATCATCCTCGGGCACCTGCTCGGCACGCTGCTCGCCCACGACCGGGCCCTGTACCTCTTCCCCCGTGCCCGAGCGGTGGCCGGTCAGCTCCCGCTGCTGGCGCTGATGGTCGCCTACACCGTCGCGGGCCTGCTGCTGCTCTACGCCGGGTAGGGCCGCCGCCGCCGCGCGACCCGGGTTCGGGGCGGTGCTGGCCACGGGTGAGGATGGGGCGTGGACACGGATCTTCGCCGCTACCTCGACGAGCTGGTCGACGCCGCCCGGGGCGTGCTCGGCGACGACCTGGTGGGCGCCTACGGCGCCGGCTCGGTGGGGCTCGGCGCGTACCAGGCCGGACGCAGCGATGTGGACGTGGCGCTGGTCTGCGCCGGGCCGCTGACCGAGGCAGACAAGCGGGCGCTGGTGGCGCGGCTGCGACACGAGGCGCTGCCCTGTCCGGCACGCGGGCTGGAGTTGGTCGCGTACCAACGGGCGGTGGCCGCCGCCGGTAGCCCGGAGCCCGGCTTCGAGGTCGAGCTGAACACCGGCTCCGGGATGACGTTCCGGTGCACCCTCGACCCGGCGGACCGGCCGGCGACCGACGGCCGGTTCTGGTACGGGCTGGACCGCAGCATCCTGCACCAGAGCGGGCTGCCACTCCTCGGGCCGCCAGCGGGCGAGGTCTTCGCGGACCTCGCCCCGGCCGACCTGCGTCGCCTGCTGATCGAGGCGCTGACCTGGTGGCTGGCCCTGCCGACGCCACCGGACGACCAGCCGGCGCCCGGCGCGGAGGACGCGGTGCTCGGTGCCTGCCGGTCGTTGGTACGCCACCGCGACGGCGTCTGGCTGTCAAAGGCGGCGGCCGGGCAGCGGCTTATCGACGCCGGAGAGCCGGCCGAGGTGATCCGTCGGGCGGTCGCTGCGCGGCACGGCGGGCCGCCACCCAGCGGCGCCCAGGCGCGCGCCTTCCAGCACCGGGTCCGCGCCGAGATCGCCGGCCAGCCCGACTAGCACCTGGCTGGAGCAGCGCCTGGCCCGGCGCGGCTCGCTCAGCGGACCGGGCGGGACTGGAGCGACGCGAAGAGCAGGTTGAGGCCCTCGGCCATGGTCGGGTGGGTGATGATCGCATCCCGCAGCGCGGTCCACGGCATCCCGGCGAGCATGGCCAACTGCACCGACGTGATGACCTCACCGGCCTCGGCGCCGAGCAGCGCCGCACCCAGGATCTGGTCGGTGCGGGCGTCGACCACTGCCTTCCACATGCCCTCGGTCTGGCGCAACGTACGTGCCCGGGGGATCGCGGCCACCGGCAGATGGGCCACCTGGACCTCGTACCCGGCGCGGCGCGCCTCGCTCTCGGTGAGCCCGACCCGGGCAAGCTCCGGGGTGGTGAAGACGGTGTACGGGATGAGCCGACCCGCGGTGCTGCGCTGCTCACCCGCCAGGTTCGCCCGGATGATCCGGTAGTCGTCGAGCGAGGCGTGGGTGAACTGGGGAGTGCCGGCGACGTCCCCGGCCGCCCAGGTCCGCTCGGCGCCGGTGCGCAGGTACTCGTCGACCACCACGAAGCCCCGATCGTTGAGCCGGACGCCGGCGGCATCCAGCCCGAGCTCGTCGGTGACCGGCGCCCGGCCGGCCGCCACGAGCACGTCGTCCCCGGTCACCAGGCTCCCGTCGTCGAGAGTGACCCGGACCGTGCCGTCGGCGTTGCGGTCGACTCGGGCAACCGTCACGCCGACGCGCACGTCGATGCCGTCGTCGAGGAACACCTGCAGCACCGCGTTGCTGACGTCGGGGTCCTCGCGGCCGAGTAGACGGGGACCACCCTCGATCACCGTCACGGTGCTGCCGAACGACGCGAACATCTGCGCGAACTCCACCCCGACGGTGCCACCGCCGAGCACCACCAGTCGCGGCGGCAGCCGGTCTAGGTGAAGCAGGCTGTCGCTGGTCAACACCCTCGCCTCGGCCATCCCGGGTACGGACGGCAGGTGCGGGCGGGTGCCCGTGTTGACCACCACGTCGGCACCGCGCAGCAGCCGTTCGCCGCCGTCGGCCAGCGACACCCGCACGGTCCGGGAACCGACGAACCGGGCCTGACCGATCACCAGGTGCAGACCGGAGTCGAGGAACTGCTGCCGGTTGGCGGCGACCATCCCCTCGACGACGTCCTGTTTGTGCGCCCGCAGGAGGTCCACGTCGACCCGGCCGCCCTCCACCACCAGGCCGAGCGCGGCGGCGCCACGCAGCTGTCGGGCCGCGCGGGCGCTGGTTACCAGCGCCTTGGTCGGGATGCACGCGACGTTGATGCAGCTGCCGCCGATCATGCCGCGTTCGACCAGGGCCACCCGGCGCCCGGACCGAGCGACGTCCATGCTCAGCGTCTTGCCGGCCTTGCCGCCGCCGACGACCAGCAGGTCGAACTCCTCCGGTCGGTCGGTCACGGGGCGCTCCTCTCGCTCGCCGGCCGGGCCGGCGGCCGCCCATGCGCGACGGCCAACCCAGCCTGCCAGCTCCGCCGAGACCGTCGAACCGGTTCCCGGCAGAATCGCCCCACTCCACCTGCGGCCCGGTCGACCGCCGCCGAGGTCAGTGCCGGGCGGCGCCGTTCTCGCTGATCGGCTGCCCGAAGGGCAGGAACGGCACGGGCGTGGGGTCGCCGTTGCCGCCGGGTCGGCCGAAAGCCGGCTCGGCATCGCCGGTTGACCCCTGCGGGGCGGTCGTCCGGTCGGCGGTCACGGCCGGCTCGTCCGTGCTGACCGGTCCGCCGGCCCGCTCGTCGTCGGACTGGTCGGCTTCGGGCTGATCGCCACCGAGCTGCTCAGCACCGGGCTGATTGTCAGCGAGCCGCTCGTCGATGGGCTGCTCGTCAGCCGGCTGGTCGTCCGCGAGTCGGTCGGCACCGAGTCGGTGGGTGGCGGGTCGGTCGACACCGGGCCGGTCGACGCCGGATCGGGTGCCCACCATCGGGTACTCGGCGGTCTCGGTACCGCCAGCGGCGGCGGCCATCACGGCGGCCGCGGCCAGGTCGGCCACCCGCTTCGCCTCCCGCTGCACCCGGGCGCGGACCTCCTTGGCGTGCCGCTCGGCGGAGTCCCCGGCCCGGCGGGCCTCATCCAGGCGGGCGCTCTCGGCGGTGAGGTCCCGGCGGACCTCGCCCAACCGCTGCTGCATTCGGGACAGCTCGTTCTCCAGCGTCTCGCCCTCCTGGCGGATCTCGGCGAGCTGCTGGCGGGCGGTCTCCAGCTCGTCGTTCAGCTGGGCTGACTCCTCCCGGCGCTCCGCAAGCTCCTGCAGCACGGTGGCGAGCTGCTCCTGGTGAGCGGCGGCCTGCTCGTTGGCGCGATTGCGCAGCTCGGTCACGTGCTGCTGTGCCTCGGCCAGCAGTTCGGCAATCTGCTGCTCGGTCGCGCTGCGCTGCTCGGCCAACTCTCGTTCCGCGGCTGCCTGCTGCTCGGCGACCTCCTGCTCGGCCGCGGTCCGCCGCTCATAGATCTCGCGTTCCACCCCGGACTGCCACTGGGCCAGCTCCTGCTGACTCTTGGACCGGGCCGACTGGATTTCCTGCTGGATCTGGGTACGGGCCGACTTCATCAGCGCGTCGGCGGCGACCCGCGTCTGGTTGAGCTGCTGCGCGCTCTGCTCGGTGATCCGCTTCGCCTCGTGCTGTGCGCGCTCGTGCGCCTCCTCACCGTCGGCGCGTAGCTGCTCCGCACGTTCCCGGATCGCGGTCAGCTCGGCCTCGGCCAGGGTTCGCCGCTCCTCGTGTGCCTGCTCGTGCTCGGCGCGCCGGGCCGCCAGTTCCTCCGACAGGTCCTGACGTGCCTGTGCGGCCCGCTCGCGGGTGTCCATGAGGATCCGCTCCGCCTCGGACCGTAGCTCGTTCGCCCGGTCGGTAGCGGACTCGGTGATTATTCCGGCCTGCTTCTCGGCGAGCGCCATGATCTCCCCGATCATCGGGCCCAGATCCTGGAACGAGGCGCGGTCCACCTGCGCCGGTTGCTCGTGTGCCTCGGCCAGCTCGGCACGCAGCCGCTGCACCTCGGCGGTCAGCTCACGGACCCGGACGGCGGATCGCCCGTGCTCACCGCTCAGCATCTTCAGCTGACCGTCGAGCTGCTCCAGGTGCTTGTCGACCTGCCGTTTGTCGTAGCCGCGCAGGGCGAGCTCGAAGCTCGGCCGAGAGGCCGCGTCGTCGCGTACCGCGAACGGCTCAGCGCCGATGGACATGCACCATCCTCCAGACGATCAGGGCGCCAGGGCCGGCGGTCGAGCACCCCGCGGGCCGTGAGTGTGGCGCAACGCTACCGCCGAGGCCGCGCCGAGAGTAGGCCCGCCCCACCGCCGGCTCCCGAGCCCGCCCTTCCTTGGTCGATCATGGAGTCGTGGTGCCCGGAAGGCCCTGATCCGCCGCTCTTGTCGCCCACCACGACTCCATGATCAACGTGGCTGGGTGGGTTCAGCGGCGGCGGGCGACCAGGACTGCGTCGTGCAGGGTGATCTCCTTGCCGTCCGGGTCGGTGCCGGCGCGGGACCGGGCCTCGGCGGTAAGCACCTCCCACCGGGCCGGATCCAGTGAGACGGCCACGTCCTCGGCGGTGTACATCATGTCCGGCATGTGCATCCGGTGCGCCGACGTCCACAGGTCGGACGGGTGGTGCCCGACGATCAGCAGGATGCCGCCTGGTGCCACGGCGGCGGCCAGCCGGGCGAACAGCTCCCGCCGCTGCGGCGGTGGCAGGTGCATGAACTGCGCGGACACCAGGTCGTACGCCTCCTCGGCGGGCGGCTTGTCGCGCAGGTCGACGTGCGTGAACTCGATGCGGTCGCCGACGCCGGCGGCGTCGGCGTGCTCCGTGGCCCTGCCCAGCGCGGTGGTGGAGATGTCCGCCGCCGTCACCCGCCAGCCGCGCTCGGCCAGCCACACCGCGTCGGCGCCCTCGCCGCTGCCCACGTCCAGCGCCCGTCCCGGGGCCAGGTCGGCGGCCTCGGTGACCAGTTGCGGGTTCGGCCGGCCGCTCCACACCGCCGGCTTGGAGTTGTAACGCTCCTCCCACGCCGGCTCCTCGAAGGTCGTGGCCACCATCTGCCGGTACGCGGTCACCGCGTCGCGGGTCTCCTCGGCGATCAGGTCGGCGTTGATCGCCGCTCCGGCGCCCAGGCCGGCCGCGGCGGCTGCGATCACCTGGCCGCGTACGTCGGCGACGTTGCCGGCCACCCAGACGCCCGGGACGGTCGTCGCCCCGGTGGCGTCGGCGGGGATCTGGCTGCCGATCACGTACCCACCCATCGTCACCTCCTCCGGGGCCAGGCCCAGCCCGACCAGCAACCCGGCGCGGGGGGCGGTCCGGGTCGAGACCACCAGCGCGTCGAGCGGCAGCACCCGGCCGGAGGCGAGCCGGACGCCGTTCAGCGCGTCCCCGGAAACCTCCAGTGCGGCGACCGGGCCCGGCACCACGGCGATGCCTCGGGCGGCCAGCCGCTCGGCCGCCTCCTCGTCCGGTGCCGGGGCGTCGTGCAGCAGGAGCAGTACGTCCGAGCTCCACTGCCGCCACATCTCGGCCTGGTGCACGGCCATCGGACCGGTGGCCAGCACGCCGATCCGCCGGTCCTGAACCTCCCAGCCGTGGCAGTACGGGCAGTGCAGCACGTCGCGACCCCAGCGCTGCGCCAGACCGGGGACGTCGGGCAGCTCGTCGGTCAGCCCGGTGGCCACCAACAGCCGTCGGGCCCGCACCGCGTGCCCGTTGTCGAGGCTGAGGCGGAACCCGTCGTCGTCCCGGACCGCCGTCTCCACCCGCCCGGCCAGGAACTGCCCGCCGTATCCGGCCACCTCGGCACGCCCGGCCGCGACCAGCTCGGCCGGCGGCGTCCCCTCCCGCGCCAGGTAGTTGTGCACATGGCCGGCCGGCGCGTTGCGCGGCTCGCCGGAGTCGATCACCAGCACCGACCGTCGGGCTCGGCTCAACGCCAGGGCTCCGCTGAGCCCGGCCGCGCCGCCGCCCACCACCACTACGTCGTACATCTCGTCCACCGGTGTTCCCCTTACTTGTCGGCTGCGCCCACCATCCGTCGCCGCCGGCCAGGTGGCAACTATCCTTGCTGTTATGGCAAACGACGACAGTGCGGCGCTGGCCGCCGTCGGCCCACGGCTGCGCGCCCTGCGCAACCAACGGGGCACGACGCTGGCCCAGCTCGCCGAACTGACCGGCATCTCGGTGAGTACCCTGTCCCGGCTGGAAAGCGGCAGCCGCCGGCCCACGCTGGAGCTGCTGCTCCCGCTGGCCCGGGCCTACCAGGTGCCCCTGGACGAGCTGGTGGACGCCCCGGCCACCGGCGACCCACGGGTACGCCCCAAGCCGATCGTCCACCACGGCGTGACGTTCCTGCCGCTGACCCGCCGACCGGGCGGTTTGCAGGCGTTCAAGCAGATCCTCCCGCCGAACACGCCCACCGGGGAGCACACCCAGCAGACCCACGAGGGGTACGAGTGGATCTACGTGCTCTCGGGCCAGCTGCGCCTGCTGCTCGGCGAGCACGATCTGACGCTGACCCCGGGCGAGGTGGCCGAGTTCGACACCCGCATTCCGCACCGGGTGATCAACCCCGGCCCTGGCACCACGGAGGCTCTCAGCCTCTTCGGGCCGCAGGGGGAGCGGCTGCACGTCCGCGCCCGGCCCACCACCTCCGACAAGGGGTAGTCCGGCGCGTCTGCCCGGCTAGCCGTCCGCGTGGTGAGTCAGCGCGTCGTCATCGGCAGAAGTGGACGTTCGGTCAACGGCCTCAACGGCGTGCTGTGAGGGGCACGAGGATGAGGACGGCAACGCCGAGTGCGGTGGCGCCGACAGCCCACCACCAGAAGAATCCCGAAAAGGCCGAGGCGATCAGGAGCCCTATGCCGAGGCCGGCCAGCAGGCCGAGTGCGAACAAGGCCCGAGGGGGCAGGGCGAGATGCGGAAGGCGCCGTACCACGAGCACTTCCAGCCAGGTGCCGCCGAACGCCAGCAGTGCTGCGCCGACCACGTCCACGGCGGACAGTCCGTGACCTTCGCTGAGGGGCACGAGGACTCTGCCCTCGTTACTGGCGGGGACGAAGAGAATGAGCACGCCAGCGACGATGAGCAGAGCGGTGATTGCTACCTGCGTGCGTGGCGCACCCCCGACATCTTGCGACATCGCTACAGTCTCGGCCATCCGCCGTGATCTTCGCAGGGGCCGTATCGGTGAACATCGAATGCCGGCGGCACTCGCCGCGCCTTGATCCCGCCCTCCTGGCCCAACCTTGCGCGATCCGCCGGCGGATGTTCCGTTAGCGGCCGATCTTGTCCAGCTCGGCGAGGTCGTCGTCGGAGAGGGAGAGTCCCGCGCCCGCGATGTTCTCGCGCAGGTGTGTCGTGGACGAGGTGCCCGGGATCAGCAGGATGTTCGGCGAGCGCCGCAGCAGCCAGGCCAGGGCGACAGACATCGGTGTTGCCTCCAGCCGGGCGGCCACGGTCGAGAGCGCCGAGGACTGCAGCGGGCTGAAGCCGCCGAGTGGGAAGAACGGCACGTAGGCGATGCCCTGGTCGGCGAGTGCGTCGATCAGCTCGTCGTCCTGGCGGTGCGCGAGGTTGTACATGTTCTGCACGCACACGATCGGCGCGATCGTCTGCGCCTCGGCGACCTGTTCCGGGGTCGCGTTGCTCACTCCGAGGTGCCGGATCAGGCCCTGCCGCTGGAGTTCGACGAGCGTCTCGAACGCTTCGGCGACCGAACCGGGCTGAGGTCCCTCGGCATTGCCGAGTCGGAGGTTGACCAGGTCGAGCACGTCGAGACCGAGGTTCTCCAGATTCTCGAGCACAGACCGGCGCAGGCTCTCCGGGTCACGGGCCGCGGGCCAGCCGCCCTGCTGGTCGCGGTTCGCGCCGACCTTGGTCACGATGTGCAGCGAGTCGGGGTACGGGTGCAGCGCCTCCCGGATCAGCTGGTTGGTGACATGCGGCCCGTAGGCGTCGGCGGTGTCGATGTGGGTGATGCCGAGCTCGACGGCCTCGCGGAGGACGGCGAGTGCGCCGTCGTGGTCGGCCGGCGGTCCCATGACCCAGGGGCCGGCGAGCTGCATGGCGCCGTAGCCGAACCGGGTGACGGTCAGGTCTCCCAGCGTCCAGGTGCCGCCGGGAAGGGAAGTGGAGGCCATGCTCATACCTCTGGCTTTCGCGTCGCGCTGAGCGGTGCTGGTGCATCGCGGATACCTGTTCCACTATCAGGGGGTAACTTCCTGACGGGAAGTAGGCACCTAGAGGTTCGTAACGTACCCAGCAGTGGGAGGAATGGTTCGATGGCGACGACGACAGCGGCCCAGCAGAGGGCACAGGCCAAGGTGGAATATGACGCTTTCGTGGCGCAGTGTCCCAGCCGCAAGCTGCTCGACCGAATCGCGGACAAGTGGGTCACGTTGGTTCTGGCCGCGCTACGCAGCGACGGCTCGCAGCAGTTCGGCGCCGACTGCGCCGGCGAACCCCGCTCGATGCGGTACTCGGAGCTGTCGCGCATGCTGGCCGGCGTCAGCCAGAAGATGCTGACTCAGACGCTGCGCTCCCTTGAACGCGACGGTCTGGTCACCCGCACTGTGGTGCCGACCGTGCCCGTCACGGTCACCTACGAGCTGACCGACCTCGGCCTCTCCCTGCACCAGGTGATGCGCGGCTTGAAGGGCTGGGCCGAAACGCACATGGACGACGTGCTCGCCAACCGCGCGACATACGACAACCAGGTCGCCTGAGCCCAGCAGACACGACGTTTGCGTGGTCAGCGGGGTGCGGCGATCGGCGGCGTCGACGGCCCGAACGTGGTCAGGAACCGGTCCCGGAAGGCGTCCATCGGCCACACCGGAGCCTGCGGGCCGGGCCGCAGGCCGTCCTGCCAGCCCCAGCCCGCCACCCGGTCCAGCACTGCCGGGTCCCGGGCGACGATGGTGATCGGTACGTCCCGGCTGGCGCCCTCGCCGGTGACCACCGGGGCGGGCTGGTGGTCGCCGAGGAAGACCAGCACCAGATCGTCGTCCCCGTAGGTCTGCACGTAGGAGATCAACGTCTCCAGTGAGTACCCGATGGACTGCCGGTATCCGGCACGGATCCGGCCGGTGTCCCCATCGGTGTCGCCGCTGTCGTCACCGGCGGCGGCGCCGTGGTAGATCGAGCCGTCGCCCACCTCGTCCCAGCCGATCATCCGGGGCACTGCCGTCCACGGGGAGTGGCTGGAGATCAGCGGGATCTCCGCCATGATCGGTCGGTCGGCGCTGGCGCGGACCTGCCGCTGGAAGAACGACATCGTGTACTGGTCGGGCATCGGGGCGTAGCTGAACTTCGGCCCCCGGTAGCCGAGCGCTTCGGCGTCGTAGTAGCGGTCGTACGCGAAGAAGCTTTTCTCCGGCCACGGCTGGGTGGCCGCCGGCAGCACCCCGACGGTCTGCCAGCCGGCTCGCTGGAATGCGCCGTTGAGCGTGAGCCGATCGCTGGCCAGCAGGCTGCGGTGCCGCTGCTCGTTGTCTGTCCACAGGCCCGACAGCAGCGTGTCGTGTGCCAACCAGCTGCCGCCGCCGAAGGTGGGGGAGGTGAGGAAGCCGCTGCGGGCCTGGTACCCGGCCGCGCGCAGCCGCTCGGTCCCGGCGTCCAGCACGGCGTTGACCTGCGGCGCCAGCTCCGGGTCCTCGACCGCGTCGCGGCCGTAGCTCTCCACGAAGGCGAGAAGGACGTCCTTGCCGCGCAGCCCGGTCAGCAACTGGTCGCCCGGGACGTCGCGGAACGGGTCGGCGGCGATCTGGGCGGTGAAGGCCCCCCGGTCGCGCAGCCGCTCGTCCACCTGCCCGGCGTGCGCGCCGACCAGCGCGGTGCTCCCCGCGTCGGCCACCGGCACGCCCGGGACGACCCGCACCCCGACGACGGCGCAGACCACCCAGGCGACGGTCAGCGCGGCCACCGCCCGGGTCGCCACCCGCTCGTGGCGGGCCAGCAGCGACGCGATCCGGCGCAGCGCCAGCGTCAGCACCAGCAGCAGCGCGCCGACCAGCAGCACGATGCCCACCGCCGCGCCGACCGCGCCGGCCCGGCCGGCCGAGTCCCGGACGAAGCCGAACGCGTCGTCCAGCAGCAGCCAGTCCAGCACCAGGTCGAACGGCCGGTCGAGGGCGGTGCGGAAGCCCAGGTCGGCGAGCTTCACGATGGCCAGCAGGCCGAGCAGCGGCCCGACCACGACCACCACCACCCGCCGGGGCCGCGCCGGCAGCGCCAGTAGCAGCGCGGCGACGAGCAGCCCCTCCAGCGGGATGCGCAGGAAGGCGCCGGGCGTGAGCAGACCCAGCCGGTCCGGGCCGACCAGGACGGCGAACACCAGCAGCACCGCCAGCAGGCTGCCCACCGCGCCCGCCGTCCGCCGCGCACGGCCGCCGTTCGCGGCCAACACCCCGGGGGTACGTGCCGACGCCTCATCCGCCGTCCGGCGGCGCGGGCGGAACCGGTCAGCCAGCCGGCTCAGCCGGGCGGGAAGGGTCATCACAGCCTCCAGTCGGAGTGGACCGTACCGCCCGAGCCGCCCGCCATTGCGGAAGCGTGCACCGGCAGCAGGGGCGGTACGGAGACCGGGGACGGCACCGCGACCGGCAGCATCGGCGGCAGGACCACGAGGGCGGGCACGGCCCGCGGCGCGCGCACCGGCGGCACGGTCGGCGCCGGTGCGGCAACTGTCGGCGGCGCGGTAACTGGCGCCAGTGCGGCAGCCGGTGCCTGCGGGACCACCGAGCGGGGCGCCGGCCGGCGCCGCCAGAGCCAGGCGACGTCTCGGCCGAACGACTCGACCAGCAGCGCCAGCGCCACCACCAGTACCAGCGTCGTCCACGGCTCCGGCAGCACCCGTGCCGCGGCCACCGCCAGCAGCACGCCCTGCGCGGCGGCCACCACCTTGCGCCAGTAGCGCGGCGGCAGCGACCCGCTCAGCCAGGGCAGCACGGCGCTCGCCGCGACGAACGCGTACCGCATCGCGCCGATGGCCAGCACCCAGGCACCGGCGGTCGGCGCGACGTACACGCTGAGCACCAGGATGAGGAACGCGTCGACCTCCATGTCGAAGCGTGCGCCGAGCGCGCTGACCGTGCCGGTGCGCCGCGCCACCAGGCCGTCCACCGCGTCCAGCAGCAGCGCCACCGCGCTCACCGCGACCAGTAACCCCACCGGCGCGGGCCGGCTGAACGAGTCCACCACCAGCGCGGTGACCGCGCCGACCAGGACACCCCGGGTCAGCGTCACCCGGTCGGCCGGGCCCAGCCGCGACGCGCCGGCCCGGTGCAGGCCCCGGCTCAACGCGAGGCAGGTCACCACCGCGTAGCCGGTCCCGACCAGCCAACCCGCGCCGCTCAGACCCACCGTGGCGGCCAGCGCAGCCAGCACGACCAGTTGCGCGCCCAGCCCGATCATCGGACCGCTTCGAACTGTGGGCACCGTACCTCCGTGTTTATGATCGACGACCCCAACAGGGAACACGGAAAACGTGGCCGTTCGGTTCGGCCGGGAGTAAAGGTGAGGTGCGCGACGGTGATCCGCGAGGCGTACGCCTGCTGGGTGCGCGAGCCCGGCGCGGCGGAGATCCGGCCGGTGTCGCTGCCCGCCCCGGGCCCCGACGAGGTGTTGGTCCGGGCGCGCTACTCCGGGGTCAGCCGGGGCACCGAGACGCTGGTCTTCGCCGGTCGGGTGCCCGCCGACCAGTACGCCGCGATGCGCGCGCCGTTCCAGGAGGGCGACTTCCCGGGCCCGGTGAAGTACGGCTACCTCAGCGTCGGCTTGGTCGAGCAGGGCCCGCCGGAACTGCTCGGGCGCACGGTCTTCTGCCTGCACCCGCACCAGAGCGCGTACGTCGTGCCGGCCACCGCCGTGGTGCCGGTGCCGGACGGGGTGCCGCCCGCGCGGGCGGTGCTCGCGGGCACGGTGGAGACCGCAGTGAACGCGCTGTGGGACGCCGCGCCGCTGGTCGGCGACCGGGTCACCGTGGTCGGTGCGGGCATGGTGGGCTGCTGCGTCGCCGCGCTGCTCGCCCGGTTCCCCGGCGTGCACGTCGAACTGGTCGACACCGACGCCCGCCGGGCCGGCGTGGCCGGCGCGCTCGGCGTCGAGTTCGCCAGCCCGGCCGACGCCTCCGGTGACCGGGACCTGGTCGTGCACGCCAGCGCCACCGCCGCCGGGCTGCAACGCTCGCTGGATTTGCTCGCACCGGAGGGCACCGTCGTCGAGCTGAGCTGGTACGGCGACCGCCCGGTGCAGGTGTCGCTGGGTGGGGCGTTCCACTCCGGCCGGCTGACCGTGCGCAGCAGCCAGGTCGGCATGGTCGCGCCCGCTCGACGGGGGCGGCGCAGCTACACCGACCGGCTGGCGCTCGCCCTGGACCTGCTCGACGATCCCGCCTTCGACGCGCTGATCACCGGCGCGTCCCGGTTCGCGGAGCTGCCCGACGTGCTCGCCCGACTGAGCACGGGCGACCTGCCCGCGCTCTGCCACCTCATCACCTACGACGGGGAGTGACCATGTTCAGCGTGACCGTTCGGGATCACATGATGATCGCCCACAGCTTCCGGGGCGACGTGTTCGGCCCCGCCCAGCGTCTGCACGGGGCGACGTTCGTGGTGGACGCGACGTTCCGCCGGCCGGACCTGGACGCCGACGGCATCGTGGTCGACATCGGCCTGGCCACCGAACAGCTGCGGGCCGTGCTCGGCGAGCTGACCTACCGCAACCTCGACGACGAGGCCGCGTTCGCCGGGGTGAACACCACCACCGAGGTGCTGGCCCGCACCGTCGCCGACCGGCTGGCCGAGCGGGTGCACGCCGGCGACCTGGGCGCCGGTGCGCGCGAGCTGGCCGGCATCACCGTCACCCTGCACGAGTCGCACGTCGCCTGGGCCAGCTACGAGCGGTCGCTGTGATCGGTGCCGGCCGACCGGCGCCGGTCGACCGACCGGAAGCGCCCGCCCGCGCGGTGCACGTCGTCCTGCCCGGCGACATCGACGACCCGACCACGCCCAGCGGCGGCAACGTCTACGACCGGCGGATCTGCGCCGGGCTCGCCGAGCACGGCTGGTCGGTGCACGAGCACCCGGTGCCCGGTGCGTGGCCGCACCCCGACCCGGCCGCCCGGGCGGAGCTGGCCCGGCTGCTCGCCGCCGTGCCGGACGACGCCGTGGTGCTGCTCGACGGCCTGATCGCCTCGACCGTGCCCGATCTGCTCACCCCGCACAGCCGACGGCTGCGCCTGGTCGTCCTGGTGCACATGCCGCTGGACGACGAGGCCGAGGCCCGTGCGCTGGCCAGCGCACGGGCCGTCGTCACCACCAGCGAGTGGACCCGCAACCGCCTGCTGGCCCGCCATCCGCTGCCCGCCGACCGGGTCCGGGCCGCGCCGCCAGGGGTGACGCCGACGTCGCCGGTGCCCCCCGGCTCGGCCACCGGCGACCGGCTGCTCTGCGTGGCCGCGGTCACCCGCCACAAGGGCCACGACGTGCTGGTCGACGCCCTGTCCGTCCTGGCCGCGGTGCCCTGGACGCTGGTCTGCGTCGGCACGCTGACCCGGGAGCCCGAGCTGGTGCACCGGCTGCGCGACCGGCTCGCCGGCGCGGGCCTCACCGACCGGGTCCGGCTGGCCGGCCCGCTGACCGGTGCGGCGCTCGACGACGCGTACGCCGCCGCTGACCTGCTCGTGCTGCCGTCGCGGGGCGAGACGTACGGCATGGTCGTCACCGAGGCGCTGGCCCGCGGCCTGCCGGTGCTGGGCACAGAGGTGGGCGGCCTACCGGAGGCGCTCGGGCAGACCCCCGATGGTGACCTGCCGGGGCTGCTGGTCCCACCGGACGATCCGGCCGCGCTGGCCGGCGCGCTGAGCTGGTGGTTGGGCGACGACGAGCTGCGCGCCCGGCTGCGGCGTGCCGCGCTCGCCCGACGCGACACCCTGACCGACTGGCCGGTGACCACCGCGCGCCTGGCCGCGGTGCTGGAGGAGGTGGCGGAGTGACCGTCGAGGAGACCCTGCCGTTCGCCGACTGGCTGCGGCTGCGCGAGCCCGCCGACGCGGCGGCCCGCGCCGAGGACCTGGTGGACGCCCTCCGCCTCCGGCTGACCAGCGACGCCCCGACCCTGATCCACGACCTGGGCAGCGGCACCGGCTCGATGAGCCGCTGGCTGGCGGCCCGCCTGCCAGGGCCGCAGCACTGGGTGCTGCACGATCGGGACGCCGATCTGCTGTCCCGTGCCGCCGACGCGATGACCGGGGTCACCGCCGCCGATGGAGCACCCGTCACGGTCAGCACCCGGTGCGGCGACCTCACCCGGCTGACCGCCACCGACCTGGCCGACAGTGCGCTGGTCACCGCGTCCGCGCTGCTGGACATGCTGACCGCCGAGGAGGTCGAGCGGGTGGTGGCCGCCTGCGCCGACGCCGGGCGCCCTGCCCTGTTCGCGCTCTCGGTGACCGGGCAGGTCAGGCTCACCCCGGCGGACCCGCTGGACCCGGTGATCGAGGCGGCGTTCAACGACCACCAGCGGCGTACCGTCGACGGCCGGCGGCTGCTCGGCCCGGATGCCGTCGCCGCCACCGCAGCCGCGTTCGCCCGCCGAGGCGGCAACGTGCGGGAGCGGCGCAGCCCGTGGCGGCTCGGCCCGGAGCAGGCCGACCTGGCCGCCGAGTGGTTCCGGGGCTGGCTGGGCGCGGCCTGCGAACAGCGACCCGAGTTGGCCGGCCCGGCGCAGGCGTACTCCGAACGCCGGCTGGCCGACGCGGCGGCCGGCCGGCTCGGAGTGCTCGTCGAGCACCGGGACCTACTCGCCCAGGGATGAACCACTGACGCCCCGGGTACGTGCACTAGAGCAAGTGGACGATCTTCAGGGAGGACCGGCGCCGATGTTCTGGGCCTGGGCACGAGTGGTCGGCGGGGTGGGTCTGCTCGCCGTCCTGCTGTGGCAGGTGGGCAGCGGCCCGTTCCTGGCCGGCGTGCGGCTGATCGACGCGCCAGCGCTGGCCGCGGCACTGCTCATCGGCGTACTCACCACGGTCTGCGCGGCCTGGCGGTGGAGCCTGGTCGCCGGTGGCCTGGGCGTACGGCTCCCGCTGGCCACCGCGGTGGCGCACTGCTACCGGGCGGTGTTCCTCAACGCCACCCTGCCCGGCGGGGTGCTCGGCGACGTACACCGGGCGGTCCGCCACGGCCGGGATGCCGGTGACGTGAGCCGGGGCATCCGCGCGGTGGTCTGGGAACGTGCCGCCGGTCAGGTGGTCCTGGTGGTTGTCGCGCTGGTGGTGCTGGCCGCCTTCCCGTCTCCGGTGCGGCCGTACCTGCCGGCCGCCGCCGCGCTGCTGGCCGTCGTCGGACTGGCCGCCGTGCTGCTGGCACGGGTCCTGCCGCACGCCGGCCGGTCGCGGTGGGCGCGCGGGCTGCGCACCGCCGTGGCGGACGTCCGGGCCGGGCTGCTGGCCCGACGGACCTGGTTCGGCGTGCTGCTCGCCTCCGCCGTGATGGTCGCCGGTCACCTGGCCACCTTCCTGGTGGCGGCGCGCACCGCCGGCTCGGACGCCCCGCTGTCCCGGCTGCTGCCGTTGACCCTACTCGCCCTGCTCGCCATGGGGCTGCCGCTGAACATCGCCGGCTTCGGCCCGCGCGAGGGGGTGGCCGCGTGGGCGTTCGGCGCGGCCGGGCTCAGCGCGGCCGAGGGAGTCGCCACCGCCACCGTCTACGGTGCACTTGTGCTGGTGGCCAGCCTGCCCGGGGCCGCGGTGCTGCTCGCCCGGCGGGCTCGGGTTCCGGCCGCCGGGCGGGAAGGTCCCTCCGGCGGCGGCTGTTGAGCCGGTTGTGAGACGCTACGCGTCGCCGCGCGACGGTGACGCTGGACAAAGGAGTCCCATGCGCGAAGCACTGCCGGTCGCCACGGTCCGTACGCAGGTCACGGTGCCGCTGGCGTTTCCCGATGGCTACGCCACGACCGCCCGGGTGTTCTCGTTCAAGGGCCTGGTGGACGGCCGGGAACACCTCGCTTTCGGCCTCGGCGACTGGGCCGGCGCGCTGGACCGGCTCGCCACCGACGGTGAGCCGCCACTGGTCCGGCCGCACAGCGAGTGCCTGACCGGCGACGTGTTCGGCAGTCAACGCTGCGACTGCGGGCCGCAGTTGCGCGAGGCGGCACAGCGGATCGCCGAGGCCGGTGGTTTCCTGCTCTACCTGCGGCAGGAGGGCCGTGGCATCGGCCTGTACGCCAAGCTCGACGCGTACGCCCTGCAGGACGCGGGGCTGGACACGTACCAGGCGAACCTCGCGCTCGGCCGGGGCGAGGACGAACGGGACTACAGCGTGGCCGCGCAGATGCTGGCGACGCTGGGCGTGCCGCGGATCCGGCTGCTCAGCAACAACCCCGACAAGGCCGAGCAGTTGACCCGGCTGGGCGTGGCGGTCGCCGAGCGGGTGCCCACCAGCGTCTTCCTGTCCCCGGCCAACGCCGGCTACCTGGCGGCGAAGGCGGCCAAGGCGGCGGAGACCGAGGCAGCCGAGACCACGGCGGCAGCCGAAACGGGGGCGGCAGCGGAGGCCGGGGCGGCCGAGGCGCTGGTGGCGGAGGGTGCGCCGCCCGCGCCGACGGGCCGTACCCCCGACCGGCCCGTCTCCCGGTGAGCTGCTGGCCGGCGACGGCGCGGCCGTACGTGCTGCTGAGCTGCGCCACCTCGATCGACGGGTACATCGACGACACCTCCGACCAGCGGCTGCTGCTGTCCAACGAGGACGACCTGGACCGGGTCGACGCGGTCCGGGCCAGCTGCGACGCGATCCTGGTCGGCGCCGGCACCGTCCGCCGCGACGATCCCCGGCTGCTGGTCCGCTCGGCCCACCGTCGGGCCGAGCGGGTGGCATGCGGCCGGCCCGCCTCACCCACCAAGGTCACCCTGACCGCCCGAGGCGACCTCGACCCGACCGCCAGGTTCTTCACCGCCGGCGACCCGGCCCGGCTCGTCTACTGCGCCACCGGCGCGCTGGAAAAGACCCAGGAGCGGCTCGGCCGGCTGGCCACCGTGGTGGACGCGGGTGAGCCGGTCGACCCCGGATGGCTGCTGGCCGACCTGGCTGCCCGG
Source organism: Micromonospora sp. NPDC000668 (assembly GCF_042897975.1). Classification (NCBI taxonomy): domain Bacteria; kingdom Bacillati; phylum Actinomycetota; class Actinomycetes; order Micromonosporales; family Micromonosporaceae; genus Micromonospora; species Micromonospora sp. NPDC000668. The sequence goes on along the minus strand of NZ_JBIAYP010000001.1, from coordinate 330,752 downwards.
GGCGTGCGGCGGCTGATGGTGGAGGGCGGCGGGACGGTGCACGCACAGTTCCTCACCGCCGGCCTCGCCGACGAACTGCACCTGGTGGTCGCCCCGTTCTTCGTCGGTGACGACCGGGCGCCCCGGTTTGTCGGCGAGGGCAGTTTCCCCTGGCACGCCGGGCGCCGGGCGCGGCTGGCCGAGGCACGGCAGATCGGTGACGTGGTGCTGCTCCGCTACGCCCTCTCCGACCGCTTCGGCGAAACCTGACGCCGGCCGGCGATGGCGCGGATGGCGTACGTCAGGGCGCTGAGCAGGAACAGGGCGGCGCTGAGCAGCAGCCAGCGGGCCAGGTAGGGCCGCTGGTCCTGCCCGGTGGCCGCGAGGTGGGTGGACTCGCCGAGCCGCAGGATGCCGGGGGCGAAAACCAGGAACAGCAGGGCGCTCGCGAGCACCGGTGCCCGGACATGGTTGAGCAGCGCCACCCGGCGGTTCGTCCCGGGGCGGACGACGGCCCGCAGCAACCGGTCGGCGGTCGCGTACACCGGAAAGAGCACCAGGTCATGGGCGATGACCGCGCCGAGGAACCAGAGCAGCATCCGGCCGGCCGTCGCCTCCCCGGCCAGCCGCAGCGCCACCCAGCCGGCGAGCACGATGGCGGCCGTCACCACGATCAGATGCCGGGGGCCGGCGCCGTAGCCGGTGCGCAGCCGGGCGGCCAGCTCAGTCATCGGCCCGGCCCCGGAAGTCGATCTCGGCGACCCACTTGGTGCAGTGCACCCCGGGCAGGGCCGGGACGATGACCCGGGCCGGGTAGCCGTGGTCGGGGGAGAGGTCGACGCCGTTGACCCGCAGGGCGAGCAGCGAATCCGGATCGAGAACCTGATTGGGCGCGAGGACCGCCTGACGGAACAGCCCCGCCTTCTCCAGTGACGACACCCGCGCGGCGGACGGGTCGGCGTCCCCGACCAGGGCGGCCAGGTCGCGCAGCCGTACACCGGTCCAGGTCTGCCGGGTCGACCAGCCCTCCACGCAGGCGATCGGCAGCACGGCGGTGTGCTGCGCCATGGCCAGCAGCCCGGGGCGGTCCAGGGTCACCGTCCGGCCGCCGCCGCGCAGGGTCAGCCGCCAGCCGGCGCCGGTCTGTTCGGGGCGTACGCCGGCGGCGGCGACGGTGCGGTTGACCGGGAAGCCGTTCGGTCCGGGGCCGGGCTGTCGGCCCCGGGGCAGCAGCAGCGCGGTGCGGCGCAGCGGGCCGTCCAGGCTCTGCCCGACGGTCAGCGCGGCCAGCAGCAGCGCCCCGCCGCCGACCAGGCCGACCGCGCCGCGCCGACTGACCGTGGCCGCACCGGGCGCCGCGGCGACCAGACCGTCCGGGTCGGGTGGCTCGGGCCGGGTCGCGGTGCGCGGGGTCCGCAGCTCGGCGCCCAGGGGCCGGGACCGCAGCGCGGCCACCAGCCGGGGGAACTTGAGCACCACGTGCGCCACGAACGCACCCGTGAAGATCCAGGCGCCGAAGTAGTGGGCGGTGTAGAAGTCGAAGCCGAACAGGTACGAGTACTGGATGTTGAGCAGACCGGTGGCGATCTGGAACAGGATCCCGCCGACCAGCAGCAGCAGGGTGAGACGTTCCAGCACCTGGGCCAGCGAGCGCGCCGGCGGCCAGTCGAACAGTTTCGGGAGCACCGACCAGAGCTTGCCCAGCACCACCGGGATGAGCACGATCCCGAGCGTGACGTGCAGACCCTGGGTGACCCGGAACAGCCAGGACGGCCGGGTCGGCCAGTCGAAGTCGGGCAGCCGCAGCCAGCCCACGTTGCTCGGCAACGCCTGGTCGAAGCGGGGGCCGTAGGCGACGTAATCGAGCAGCCCCGTGATGATCACCAAGGGCAGCGCCACCAGCAGCACCGACCCGTAGACAGCGGTGAGCCACGGACCGCGCAGCGGACTGCGCCAACTCCGTTCGACCGCGTCCACCCCGGGTGGCCGGTGCCGGTCCAACGACCGCCAGAACCGGCGCGGCGCGCCGTAGCCACCTGCGGCCGGCGCGTCGCTCTGGCCGCTCGGGCCGGATCTGCTGGTGGGCACCGTTGCTCCTTCCTCGCCGAGCCGACACCGACGCCGGCGCGGGCCGTCGGCCGGCGCGCGCCGGACCGCCGGGGGCGGTGGCGGGTGCGCTGCGGGCAGGCTAGACCGCGCCGGTACGGTTCGGGCCGGTTTGCTGTATTACCGAACACTTACCGGTCGCCCGCGCCGCCGAGCTGTTGCGAACTCCTTACGGGTCACCCGAACCGGCCCGCCGGGTACCTCGTCCGTCCTACCGTGACCGGAATGCGGGTACTGGTCACCGGCGCGGCCGGGTTCATCGGGTCGCAGGTCGTCGACCTGCTGGTTGAGCAGGGGCACGAGGTGGTGGCGTTGGACGCGCTGCTGCCCCAGGCGCACGGCGGCGAGCTGCCCGCCTGGTCCCGCCGCCACGAGGTGGTACGCGGCGACGTCCGCGACGGCCCGCTGCTGGACCGACTGCTGTCCGGGGTGGACGCGGTCTGCCACCAGGCGGCGATGGTCGGGCACGGCCTCGACCCGTCGGACGCCCCCGACTACGTCACGCACAACGACTACGGCACGGCGGTACTGCTCGCGGCGCTGCACCGGGCCGGGATCGGCCGGTTGGTGCTGGCCAGCTCGATGGTGGTCTACGGCGAGGGGCGCTACACCTGTCCCGGCCACGGCACGGTGCGTCCCACGCCCCGGCGGGCCGAGGACGTCGCGGCCGGCCGGTACGACCCGACCTGCCCGCGCTGCGGCCTCGGCCTCGACCCGGTGCTGGTGCCCGAGGACGCGCCGCTGGAGCCGCGCAGCACGTACGCGGCGAGCAAGCTCGCCCAGGAGCACCTGGCCGCGGCGTGGGCCCGGCAGACCGGCGGCGCGGTCTGGGCGCTGCGCTACCACAACGTCTACGGTCCCCGGATGCCCCGCGACACCCCGTACGCCGGAGTGGCGTCGATCTTCCGGTCCGCGCTGGCCGCCGGCGAGGCTCCCCGGGTGCTGGAGGACGGCCGGCAGCAGCGCGACTTCGTGCACGTCACCGACGTGGCGAAGGCGAACCTGCTGGCCCTGACCAGCACCGCGCCGCCGGCCACGCTGGTGCCGGTGAACGTCTGCTCGGGTGAGCCGCACACCGTGGGGGAGTTGGCGGTCACCCTGGCCGAGGCGATGGGCGGACCTGCCCCGCAGGTGGTCGGTGGCGCCCGGGCGGCCGATGTGCGGCACGTGGTGGCCGACCCGCGCCGGGCCGCCGAACTGCTCGGCTACACCGCCCGGGTCGGCTTCGCCGAGGGGGTTGCCGGCTTCGCCACCGACCCGCTGCGCGAGCCGGCCGCCATCGCCGGCTGACCGCGCATCCCCCGCGCTCGCTGCCAGCTTCGCCGAGGCGGTGTGGGTACTAGGCGTGATGACTCTGAGGCATATTTATGCCTCAGAGTCATCACGCTCGAGCGGGGTAGAGCCCCCACGCCAGGGCGCGCCGCACGCGTCCCGTCCGGGGTGCCGCCGGACCCGTGGCTACGACACCGTCCAGAGCAGGTGGTTGACGGCCAGGGCGGTGGCCGCCTGCCCGGCCAGCCACCAGCGCCGCGAGCCGGCCGGCAGACGGGCGGTGGCCACCAGCAGCCAGACGACGAACGGCAGCCAGATCCGCTCCACCTCGGCCTTGCTCAGCCCGGACAGGTCCGCACCGAGCACCGCTACCACGGCGGCCAGCGGTAGCAGCAGGGTCGGCCCGACCGCGCGTACCGCCGCTGCAGCCGGCCTGGTCACGCGGCCGGCGGTCCGCCACCCGCTAGCCGCCGCGCCCGGACCGAAGCGCGGGCCGCCCGGTGCCGGCCCGGCCGGCGGCGTGGGGGCGCGGGCCGGCAGCGCCCCGCGCAGCGCAACTCGCCCGGCGAGACGGCCACGAGCCGGTAGCCCGCGCCGCCACCACTCCGATCGGACGGCCAGCAGCACCCGCCGCAGCGCCGGCCCGAGCACCGGCCCGGCGCTGAGCAGCAGGGCGGCCAGGTTGGCCCACACCCAGTAGCCGTATGGGCGGTCGGCGGCCCAGCCCTGGTAGTACCGCTCGACCACCAACCGGTACCCGTCCCACCAGTGGAAACCCGCCGCAATGAAGACCGCCGTCACGGCCACCACCCCGGCGCAGGCGGCGAGCAGCGCACCCATCCGGTGCGTCCGCCGCAGTGCCAGCACGGCCAGCGCGAGCACCCCGACCAGCAGAAACCCGTACGACAGGTGCAGTGCGAAGCCGAGCACCGCGCCGCCGGCCGCTGCGGCGGCCCGGCCACGCACCGCCAGCAGGGCGAGGCCGGCCGCGACCACGGCGGCGAAGATGCCGTCGGCGGAGGCGCCCACCCAGACCGCGCCCGGCAGCAGCACCAGGAACGGGAGCACCGCGCGGGCCGCGTCGTCCGCGTCGAGCGCCCGCAGCGTCACCGGCACCGACACCGCCACCGTGGCCCCGACCAGCACGCAGGCCAGCGCGGCTGCGGTACCCCCGCCCAGACCGACCCGGTCCAGCCAGACGAAGATCAGCAGTGCGCCCGGGGGATGCCCGGCGGTGTGGGTGGACCAGGCGTCCGGCTGGAAGTCCAGGATGCGTCCGGTGAACCCGGCCAGCATCGCCGGGATGTCGGTGACTCGGGGAACCTCGTGCAGGTACTCGGCCTGCGGGGTGAGCCGCCCGGCCAGCCCCGCCGACCAGCCGTCCACCAGGGCCAACGACAGTGTCCAGGCCACCGCCGCCAACCACGCGGCGACCAGCAGGACACCCCACCGGGCGGTGCGGGCCCACCGTGCGCCCCAGCCCACCACCGCGACCGCGACCAGCAGCGCGGCCGGGCTGCCCCAGCCCACATGCGGCCGCCAGGTCGCGTACAGCGGGGCGGCGTCGGCGTACAGCCCGGCGCCGCGCGCGTTGAGCAGCGCCCCCACCAGCACGGCCACCGCGAGCAGCGCCGCCTCCACGCCCAGCACCAGCAGGTCCCCCCGAGAGCGGCGGGTCGTGGCCCGTTCGGGGGCGGCGGCGGGAGCGGCGGTCGAGGTCATGACCACCGGACGGTACGGCGACAGCCCGCCCTCCCGGGGCGGAACCGCCGGCCCGTCACCGGACGGTAAGAAATGCCCTGGTGGTAAGGGTTCGGTAAGCACATTCCGGCCTCCGCCGGCCGGGTGCCGTCCTAGCGTCGGCGGTATGCCGACTCAGATCGACGTGGTGCTGCCCTGCCTGGACGAGGCGGCCGCCCTGCCCGGCGTGCTCACCGCCCTGCCACCCGGCTACCGGGCCATCGTGGTGGACAACGGCTCCCGGGACGGCTCGCCCGAGGTAGCCGCTCGGCACGGCGCCCGGGTGGTCCACGAGCCCCGCCGTGGGTACGGCGCGGCGGTGCACGCCGGCCTGGAAGCCGCCGACGGTGAGCTGATCTGCGTCCTCGACGCCGACGGCTCCTTCGACCCGGCCGAGCTGCCGGCCCTGGTCGCCCCGGTGGCGGCCGGCACGGCGGATCTCAGCGTGGGCCGGCGTCGACCGGTCGGGGCCGGGGTCTGGCCGTGGCACGCCCGGGCCGGTACGGCGCTGGTCGCCGCGCTGCTGCGGCGTCGGGGCGTACCCCTGCGGGACCTCAGCCCGATCCGGGTGGCCCGGCGCGACGAGCTGCTCGCCCTCGGCGTCGCCGACCGGGCCTTCGGCTACCCCCTCGAACTGCTGATCCGGGCCGCCGCCGCCGGCTGGCGGATCCACGAGCTGGACGTGACGTACGCGCCGCGAGCCGCCGGCACCCGATCCAAGGTGTCCGGCTCGGTCCGGGGCACCCTGCGCGCCACCCGCGACTTCGCCGGCGTGCTGCGCACCGTGGACGGCCCCCGGTGACCGTTCTGTTGGTCGTCGCCAAGGCGCCGGTGCCCGGGGCGGTGAAGACCAGGCTCTGCCCGCCGGCCACCGCGCAACAGGCGGCCCAGATCGCCGCCGCCGCGCTGCGCGACACCCTCGACGCCGTTCGCGCCACGCCGGGGGTGACCCCGGTGCTGGCCTCTACGGGCCGGCTGACGGAGGCGGAGGACGCCGCCGAGCTGACCGCCGCGCTGACCGGCTGGCCGGTGCTGGACCAGCGGGGCGCCGGGCTCGGCGACCGGCTCGCCAACGCGTACGCCGAGGTGGCGGCGGCGTACCCGGGTCGGCCCGTGCTCCAGATCGGGATGGACACCCCGCAGCTGACCCCGGTCCGGCTGGCCGCCGCGGTACGCCGGCTGCGGGCCGCCGACGCGGTTCTCGGCCGGGCACGCGACGGCGGCTGGTGGTCGCTGGGGTTGCGCGACCCCCGGCACGCGGACGTGCTGCGCGGGGTGCCGATGTCGACGCCCGACACCGGCCACGACACCTGGGCGGCGCTGACCGGGCGAGGGCTGCGGACCGTGCCGCTGCCGGTCCTGCGTGACGTCGACGAGTGGGCCGACGCGCTGGCGGTGGCGGCAGAGGTGCCGGACGGCCGGTTCGCCCGGGAGGTCGCCGCGGTCCAGCTCGCGTTGGTGCCGGGGGACCGGCGATGAACCCGGTCGACACGGCAGTTGACGTCCCGCCCGAGGCGGCACCGCCCCGCCCCGCCGGGTGCGACGGCTCGCCGGGCTGTGACGCCGGGCCCGACGGCTTCGCCGCCGCGTTGGGCGACCGAGCGGCGGGCGGTCGGTGGTTGGTGCACGGCGACGGGGTGCGCAGCCGGCTTCCGGTGCGACGCTGGCACGGCCCGGCCGAGCCGGCCGTGACCGCGGTAGTGGCTCGGTGCGTCGGGCCGACGCTGGATCTCGGCTGTGGGCCGGGCCGGCTCACCGTGGCGCTGGCCCGGGCCGGGCTGGCGGCCGTCGGCGTGGACGTCTCGGCGCACGCGGTGCGGTTGACCCGAGCCCGGGGCGCCGTCGCCCTGCGCCGCAACCTGTTCGACCCGCTACCCAGCGAGGGCCGGTGGGCACACGCGGTGTTGATCGATGGCAACATCGGCATCGGCGGAGATCCGGTCGCGCTGCTGCACCGGTGCCGGACGCTGCTCGGGCCCGGCGGCACCGTGCTGGTGGAGCTGGAGCCCCCCGGCGCTGGGTTCTGGCAGGGACACGCCCGGGTGGCCGCCACCTGTCCGGCCGGCCCGGTCCGGCTCGGCCCACCGTTCCGCTGGGCCCGGCTCGACGCGCACGTCGTCCACCAGGTCGCCGGGGCCGCCGGGCTGGCCGTGCGGGAGCTTTTCCCCCGGGGCCGGCGCTGGTTCGGTGAGCTGACCGCCGTCCACCCGCGCGTCTCCGACCGCACCTGACCGTACGGGCCGGCCGCTCGACGCAGGTCACGCCGCCGGTAGGCGGACCACGAAGCGGCAGCCGCCGACGACGTTCTGCACGTCCACCCGACCGCCGTGCGCCTCGACCAACCCTCGGACGATCGCCAACCCCAGCCCGCCCGAGCCCTCCCCGCCCGAGCGGGGAGTGCGGGCTGGCTCACCCCGGAACGCCACGTCGAACAGTCGGGGCAGGTCGTCCTCCGGGATGCCGCCGCAGGTGTCGGCGACCGCCAGCCAGGCGGCGTCGCGTTCGCACCCGGCGGCCACCCGGACGGTGCCGTCGCTGGGGGTGTAGTGCACCGCATTAAGCAGCAGGTTGCCCACCACCCGGGCCAACTCGGGCTCGCTCGCCAGCACGGTGGGCCAGCCCGACTCGGCGGCCACCAGTCTGATCCGGCGGGCCTCGGCCAGCGGTGCGGCGCTGGCCAGCGCATCGGAGACCACCTCGCCGAGCGGCACCGCCGACAGCGTCAGCCGCAGCGCCCCGGCGTTGATCCTGGACAGCTCGAACAGGTCGTCCACCAGGCGAGTCATCCGATCGGTCTGCGCGCGGATCCGCCGGTGGTACTCGGCAATCGTCGCCGGGTCGTCGACCACCCGGTCCTCCAACGCCTCCGCCATCGCCCGCAGCCCGGCCAGCGGCGTCCGCAGGTCGTGTGACACCCAGGCGACGAGGTCCCGGCGACCCTTCTCGACCCGACGCTCCCGCTCCCGGGCCTGGTCCGCCCAGACCGCCGCCACGGCCAACCGACGCCCGAAATGCCAGCCGACGGCGAGGCTCACCACCGCGGCAGCGGCAACGGTGAGCAGCACGACCTGGAGGTCGTGCGGGGACAGGAACATCGCCTGGGCGACCACCACCACTCCGGCCACCACGGCGGCCACGGTGACGGCGAGCAGGACGCACACGTGCACGGTGATCGACCGGTCGCGCAGCAGCCGCAGGGTCAGCGCGCCGACCAGGCCGACCCCGAGTGCTGCGGCGAGCGCTGCGCCGAAGATCAGCGCCAGGTCACGCATCGGTCGGCTCGTACCGGTAGCCGACGCCCCAGACCGTGACGATCCGCCGGGGCTCGGCCGGGTCGTCCTCGATCTTCTCCCGCAACCGCCGCACGTGGACGGTCACGGTGGACTGGTCGCCGAAGTTCCAGCCCCACACCCGCTCCAGCAGCTCCGTGCGGCGGAACGCCCGTGCCGGGTGCCGCATCAGGTGTGCCAGCAGGTCGAACTCGCGCAGCGTCAGAGCCAGCTCGCGGCCGTGCAGGCGGGCGACCCGAGGCCCCGTGGCCACCTCCAGGCCCGCGTCGACCAGCGGCTCGGCCGGAGGCCCGGCCGGCTCCCCGGCCCGGCGCAGCACCGAACCGACGCGCAGCACCAACTCGCGTGGGGAGAACGGTTTGCCCAGGTAGTCGTCGGCGCCCAGTTGCAGGCCGAGCACCCGGTCCGCCTCGTCGCCGCGCGCGGTCAGCATGATGATCGGTACGCCGTCCGGCCGCTCCCGCAGCCGCCGGCACACCTGCAACCCGTCCAGCCCGGGCAGCATCAGATCGAGCACCACCAGGTGTGGCGCCCGGTCCTGCACGGCGTCCAGGGCGGCCAGCCCGTCCCCGACGTGGCTGACGTCGTAGCCGGCGTGCTCCAGGTAGCGGCAGACCACGTCGCTGACGGTCCGGTCGTCGTCGACCACGAGCACCCGCTGCGCCACCGGCCACCTCCCCGGCCAGCCTAGCCAGCACCGCTGCGGTCGACGATTCCCCAGATCTTGCGATCCCCTTACGTCCGGCCGACCTTCCCGTCCGGAGCGGGCCCCAGCGGCAAGCTGCTGATTATCCTGTCGACGGGGGTGCCGCGCCGCGACAGAATCGCCGGATGCCCGTACCGCCCCTGACCCTCCTGCGCTGGCAGTTCGACCTGACGTGGTCGCTGTTCGAGTACCACCTGGAGCGACTCGAACCCGCGGACTTCCTCTGGGAGCCGGCCACGCTCTGCTGGTCCGTACGGCGTAGCTCCGACGGCAGCTGGACTCCCGACTGGGCCGACACCGAACCCGACCCGATCCCGGTACCGACGATCGGCTGGCTGACGTGGCACATCGGCTGGTGGTGGACCGTAGCGATGGATCATCTTCGGGGGCAATCACCACGGCAGCGCACGGACGTTGAGTGGCCAGGTGCGGGCGAGCCGACAGTCGCCTGGCTGCGGGACCTGCGCACCGAGTGGCTGGGTCTCCTCGACCGCCTCACCGACGCCGACCTCGAAGGAACCGCGCCGTTCCCCTGGCAGGACGACCCTGATCACACGGTTACGCACATGATCGCTTGGGTCAACTCCGAGCTGATGAAGAACGTCGCGGAGATCGGTCAGCTCCGGCTACTGCGTGCGCAGCCCGCTTGACCGTCTGAGCGCCATCGCTGGGCAGTCACCCTGGCCGAGACCTGTGGGCCGTCTTTACGGTGCCGACGGTCGGGCTGCCCCGGGAGATTGCCGTGCGACAGGCGCGATGGCGTCCAAGTGGTACACGTCGTGGGCGATCAGCTCGGCCAGAGCCGATGCCCGGGGGCCAACACCGGGCACGAGTTCCGCAGCGCGGGCATCGACCGTAACGCTGCTGGTGCTCGGCGAGGGTTTGCCACCATCCGGCGACCTGCATCGGGGTGGGCACGCTCACCGGGCGCCGTCCAGGTTCGCGCGGATCGCCGCCACGAGCACCTTCGCCTCGAAGCACCAACCCCGGGCGCACTCACCCTCGGCGCCGCACACGTGGCCATGCACCAGCACCATCCCGTCGGTGGCGTCGCGGTATACCGCCACCGCCCACACCAGTTCGTCACGTGCGGTCGGGTTGGGCTGATTCTCAACGGCCAAGAGGAGTAGGCGGGTGCCACGGGGTACATCCAGTTCCACGATCATGTTCGACGCCTTGGAGGTAGTGGCGGCCCCGGTTGCGGGCGATCCGGTTGCCCGGACGTTCCGGCGGATCCGTATGCGAACGGGTGTTTGACGGCCGGCATTGCAGGGGTCCTGCCAGTGGCCACGCCGAAGCTCGGCGACAGCAGCCTTACCATCCGTCTTCGAGGTGCTGCGCCATTCCGTCGGCATCGTGTGCCAACAGGTTCAGACTTGCCGATACGCTGGGCAAACGGCAGCCGTGAGCAGTGGGCCCACACAGCAGCGCACACGCTGGGAGCGAATGTGGACGGTTTCGGTGACATGCTCAGGCGGCACCGCAAGGCCGGCAAGTTGTCGCTGCGCGCCATGGCCATCCAGGTGGCCTACGACTTCGGCTACCTCGGGCAGATCGAGCGCGGCGACCGGCCAGTCACTGACGCCGTGGTCGCCGCCTACGACGACGCCCTGGGCGCGGGTGGTGCGCTGGTTCAGGCGTACCAACGGGAGCGGACAGGCAACACCGACATGCGCAGACGCACCGTCATTCAAGCCATGGGCGCCCTCGCCGCAGCCCCAGTGGCCTCCCCGCTGGTCGCTCTGGAGGCACTGCGCCACGGATTGGGTGCGGCCGTGGACGTCGACCACGACGAGTGGGAGCAGATTGTCGCTGGCTATGGGCTCGGCTACTACCGCCAGCCCTCCGACACGCTGATGGACAAGCTCAGCGCAGATCTGATCGTCCTGCAACACCAGATCGCCGCCGACACGGGTGCCCGCCGACCCCACCTACTGCGCGCCGCCGGCTGCCTGTCCGTGATCGTCGCCCTTGGCCTGGTCGCGTCCGGGCAGGCACTGATGGCTCGCCGCTGGTGGTTGACCGCGCAGCAGGTGGCCGACGAGTCCGGTGAGCCCGACGTACGGGTACTCGTGCGGGCCTGGGATGTCGTCAACGGCTGCTATGACGGTCGCCCCCCGGCCGAGGTGGTGGCAATGTCGGATCAGGTGCTGCCGCTGCTGCATGGGCAGGCCACCCCAGCGTCGTGTGGGTTGCTGGCCGGGCGGGCACAGGCCCTGTCCCTCGCCGGACGCCACGCCGAGGCGATGGCGACGGTGCGGCAACTCTCCGACCTCGCCGAGCAGCTTCCCGCGGCGGTGGTCGGTGACGTGGAGTCGCTGTGGGGGTGGCCGGAGCATCGGCTGCGGCACACCGAGTCGTGGGTGTACACGCACGCTGGCAGGTTCGCCGATGCGGAGGCCGCGCAGGAGCGGGCGTTGGAGCTGTATCCGCAGTCGCAGGCGCGGCTGCGGGCGCAGGTGCAGCTGCACCAAGCGGCGTGCCTCATCCGGGGCGGTCACATACCCGACGGGCTCAGACTGGCAGCGGACCTGCTGGACGGACTGCCGGTGGACCAGCACAACGCGCTGCTGCGGTCCGTCGCCCGGCAGGTGGCGGACGTGGTGCCCACAGCGGAACGGCGCCGTCCCGTCTACGCGGAGCTCGTGGAGCGGGTCACCGCCTAGCATCCGGGGATGCCCGTCACCTACACCGTCCGCGCCGGGACCGCAGCCGCACCCCTGTTCTCTCCGCTGGTCGAGCTGTACGCGCTCGTCTACGCCGAACCTCCGTACGAAGAGGGGCCGGAGCAGGTGAGCCGGTTCGCGGATGGTCTGCCTGCTGAAGCGACCCGGCCCGGGTTCACCCTCGTTGCGGCAGAGGACGACGGCAGGCTCATCGGAGCGGCGTACGGGTGGACGATGCCCGCCGGTAGGTGGTGGTTGCGCAGCGACCAGGATCCGCCTGCCGACGTGCTGGTCGCGGACAAACTCGCCGTGATGGAGTGGATCGTCACCCCTGAGCGACGCGGCGATGGTGTCGGCTCCGGGCTGATGGTCCGGCTGCTCGGCGGGCGACCCGAGCGGTACGCCACCCTGGCATCCGATCCGCGAGCTGCCGCGCGCCGCATCTACGAGCGGGCCGGATGGCGGCAGGTCGCCCGGTCGCCGCTGCCGGATGGGACCCCCATGGATCTGCTGCTACTCGACCTGCCGGCGGTGCCAGTTCAGGGCGACTGACGGCCGTGCCGCCCTGCCGTACAGGGCTGATCGACGAGACCTGATTGATCGCTCGACGATGAGTTGGTTGCCCGTACGCATGCTTCCACCGATCGACGGAACGCCGGCTGGTAATCACACTGGAGGGGTGCGAAGGTCTCTGGGTGATGGCTGGTCAATCGAGCTGATCGGTCCTTGGACGCAGCAGGGTGCCACAGAGAAAGCAGCGACCTGGCGCGAGTCGGGTCGGATGGTGCGTGTCTCGCCAGGCGTCCAGTGGCGGTGTGCCGACGGCGCCGACATCATCGCCTCGCTCGACGCCGAGTTGCCACCGGACCCAGTAGGCAAGGTAGGTGAGGGCGGCTGCGACGGGATCGGTCACAGGGCTGCCTGGCTCTACCGCCACAGCGGCGACCCGGCGTTCACCCTCTATGGCTACAACTTCCGCGACGGAACGTACGTGGAGACGGTCTTCGCCAGCGCGGACGCCGCGGACCTCGAGTGGGCGTTCGGTGCTTGGCGTTCGGTGGCCTACTCCACCGATTAGTGGGCTCCGACGTCATCCGCGTGACCGAGTGATCAGGGCGGCCGTGCCGGCTGCGTACGATGCGGGGCTGAGTTCCCCTCGTCGCGGCGGAGGTATCGGGCAGATGGCAGGACAGCACGAGGGCTTCGCTCTCGGCGTCGACCTCGGTACGTCCAACACGGTGGCGGTGCTGCGGTGGCCGGACGGGCGGACGCGTCCGCTGCTGATGGACGGTCAGCCGGTCAGTCCGTCCGGTGTGTACGCCGACCCGGACGGCACGCTGCACGCCGGTTGGGACGCTCGGCGGCTGGCGCAGGCCGACCCGGCCCGGTTCGAGGCTAACCCGAAGCGCCGGGTGGACGCGCCGGGCGTACTGCTCGGCGACCGCTCGTACCCGCCGGCCGAACTGCTCGCCGCGGTGCTGGCAGCCGTCGCGCGGGCCGCGGTGAACACGGTCGGCTTCCTGCCCCCGGCGGTGGTCACCTGCCCGGCGGCCTGGGATGAGACGCGGCGGCAGGTGCTCGGCGACGCGCTGATGCAGGCGGGCTGGCCGCAGGCGGCTGAGCACACCCTCGCCGGGCCGACGCCGCCGGGCACCCGGCTGCTGCGTGAGCCGGTGGCTGCCGCCCGCTACTACACCCAGGTGTTGCACCGGCCGGTGCCGGTCGGCGGCGCGATCGCGGTGTTCGACTTCGGCGGCGGGACGCTCGACGTCGCGGTGCTGCGCAACGAGGGCGCCGACCCGTGGGGTGACTCCGGCTTCAGCGTGGTCGCCGATGGTGGCCTGCCCGACCTCGGCGGCCTGGATCTTGACGCGGCGTTGATGCAGCGGGTCGGCGAGCTGGTCGGCGACCGGCACGCCGCGCAGTGGGCCCGGTTGATCCAGCCGACGGATGTGGCGCAGCGTCGCGACCAGATCCGGCTGTGGGACGAGGTCCGGGGCGCCAAGGAGACGCTGTCCCGGTCCACCGTGGCACCGGTCGCGGTGCCCGGGGTGGCCGAGGCGGTGCGGCTGACCCGGGCGGACGTCGAGCGCGTGGCCACGCCGCTGCTGCGCCGCGCGGTGGACCGGGCCCGGGAGGTGATCGCCGCCGCTGGACTCCGCCCCGATCAGCTCTCCGGGCTGTTCCTGGTCGGCGGATCGTCGCGGATCCCGCTGGTGGCCCGGATGCTGCACGCCGAGTTGGGGGTGGCGCCGACGGTGCTGGACCAGCCGGAGTTGCCGGTGGCCGAAGGCGCGCTGACCGATCTGCCGTTGCGCCGAGGGGTGCCCGCGCCGGCGTACGCCGGACCGCCCGTCGCCTCGCCCGCCCCGGTCGGCGTACCCGCTCAGGCTCCGGCGGGCCTGTCCGCGTCGCCGGTGCCGACCTCACCGGCCGGACCGCCGTACGCGCCGACGTCACCCGCCGCCCCACCCGCCCCGACCGTGGCGAACGGGGCAGGTTCCACCGCACCTACCGTGCCAGCCGGGGCAGGTTCCGCCGCGCAGACCGTGCCGGCCGGTGCCGGACCGATCGCACCGACCCTGCCGTCGCAGCCCGGGCCGGGTTCGACCCTGCCGGCCGGGCCGGGCTGGCCCGGGACGCCGGCGCCGACCGTGCACGGGCCGGCGGGCGTACCGTCCACCCTGGTCGGCGGGTCCGGGGCGCCCCCACCGTCGACGCTCACCCCGGCCACCGGAACGCGCTGGCGGCGGGCCCGCTGGGTGGTGCTCGGCGCGGTGCTCGCCCTGGCCGGGGTGGCCACCGCGGCGACCCTCTACCTCACCCGTGACCGCTACCCGGACCTGGAGTTCCGGGCGCTAAGCGAGCTGTCCCGGCCGGCGGCCGGCGCCGAGCGGCCGGCCGGCATGTGGACGGCGGTGCTCGGCGACCGGGCCTACCTCGGGTACCCGCTGCCGGACGACCGGCTGGAGGTGGTGGCCGTCGACACGGCCACCGGCGATGAGCTGTGGCGCGAGCCGACCGACGTCACCGCCGACGACTGGGAAGGGCTGGTCGCCGTCCCGGGGGCGGTCGCGGTCCTCGCCGACGCCCCGGGCGACAGCACCCCTCGCGCGCTGGCCATTCTCGACGGTCGCTCAGGCGAACAGCGCTGGTCGCGGATGGTCCGTGGCGACGACGACGTGTACTTCGCCGACGACGTGGCGGTGCTGGTGGACCGGGCCGGCGGCCGGCTGGTCGGCCTGCGGCTGACCAACGGCAACGAGAAGTGGATCCAGGCCAACCCCGGTGACCGGTACGGCGGCAGTCGCACCGTCGTCCGGCCGGTGGGCACCGATCAGGCGGCCGGCGGGCCGGCCTTCCTCGACGGCGCGCCCCGCAACCCGTGGACGGGCAAGGGGCGTCGACTGGTGCAGGTCGGGGCGGACCGGTCCGTGCGGCTGCTCGACATGTCCTCCGGCAATGTGCTGCGCCAGTGGGGCAGCGTCGCCGACCTCGACGACCTGGTCGTGGCGCACGAGGACCGGCTCTACGTGGCCGCCAACGAGGGCGGGTACCAACTGCTGGCGTACGACCTGGGCTCCGACGCGGAGCCGGTGGTGCTCTACCGGGCCGGGAACGACCAGAACCGGCCGAAGGAGCTGGTGGCCTGCGGCGAGCGGCGGGCGTGCCTGCTGGAGGTGCCGAACAGCGACGCCGAGCGCACCGAGGTGGTGGCGGCGACCGAGGGCAAGCAGGCGATCCACTGGTCGGCGCCGGGCGTGACCGACCTGGTCCCACTCGGCACCCGACTGCTCGCCCAGCGGGACAGCCCGGAGTCGACGGTCACCCTCTTCGACGCCGCCGGAAAGCCGGTGCTGCGCGACCGCCGCGGCGTGGCGGCCCGGCTGGACGAGGGCAACCTGCTGGTCTTCGCCAAGGCGCCCAGCACGGTGGCGGACAACCGCGTCCTGGCAGGTGTGTGGGCGAAGTCAGGCGAGGTCGACGAGCTGGGCGAGCTCCAGGAGGTCCGCAGCGCGTCGTGTTCTTGGAACACCCGTGTGATCGCCTGCGGTGCGGACAAGGACTTCGTGCTGTACAGCTTCGCCGACGAGTGACCGCCCGCGATCTTCAGGCGCGGAGGATGTCGGTGCCGTCCACCCGGACGGGGATTTCGGTGAGCCCGCGGGTGGCGGGGCCGCCCAGGCGGGCGCCGTCGGTGGCCGAGAAGGTGGAGTTGTGGGCAGGGCAGGTGATCACCCCGTCGCGGGGAGCGCCGACCCGTACGCCCTGGTGCGGGCAGGTCGCGTCGTACGCCGTGAAGGTGCCGGCCTCGGGCTGGACGACCAGCACGCCGCCGACGATCGTGCCGCCGCCGACCGGCACGTCGCTGGTACGGGTCAGCACGGTGCCGGGCTCGGCGGCCGTCTGACCGGTCGGAGGGTCGCCGGCACCGCAGGCGCTGAGCAGCCCGGCCGCGCCGACCGCACCGGCCCCGGTCAGCAGTGTGCGCCGGCTCAGGCACCAGCGATTGTCGCGGAGGAAATCCTGCCCGTCGTACACCGTCGTCACCTCTCGGTCGGCGGACCGGACCGCCGACGTCGGGGTGCGCCGCCACGTGGTCGGGATGGCGCATCCGGACGGGCCCGGTGGCTCGCCGGACCAGCCTGCCCCACCTCGCTGGACGCGCGATGCGACCGAGCTGAATGTTGGCTGGGCGCGACCGGCGCGGTGGTGGTCAGGTCCTCGGGGACGGGCTGAGTACCGCGCAGGCGGTCAACGCCTCGCGGGTCTTCGGGTCGCTGTCGTCGAGCCGGTCCGGATCCAGGCCGCGGTCGCTCAGGCAGGTGCGGTAGGCGGTGGACCGCCCGTCGCCCGATCCGCCCGGTCGTGCGCCCGGCGCGCCGGACGCGTCCGGGCCGCCGAAGCCGCCCGGCGGGCCGCTGGGCCGCACCGACGCACACGCCTGCTGCGCCTTCTGCCAGGTCTGTTCGTCGACCCCCTCCGGCCGAGCGCCGCCCGGGAAGCCGCGCCCCGCGCCCCGCGACGGGTCTGCGCTGCCCGACGGCCGGGCGGTCGGGAAGCCCGACGGGCGGTCGGTCGGCATGCCTGACGGGCGGGCGGTCGGGAAGCCCGACGGGCGGGCGGTGCCGCGCGCGCCGCCGGGAACGCGGGACGGATCCATCGTCGGCAACGCCACGCCGTTGTCCCGCAGGCAGTCCTGGTACGCCGTGAAGGAGCTTCCCACCCCGTTCGCGTCGGTCGATTCGTCGTCCGACCCGCCGCCGCAGGCCGCCAGCAGCAGGACTGCCGAGGCGGCGGCGGTCAGTACGGCCGCCAGCCGACGGCGCCTCTTGGTCAACGGCACGGGTGCTCCTCACGCCTCATCCGGTAGTTGCTCAGCGAACCGGCCGTACCTCGTCGGCGGCTCGGACCTGGCTCGGAGTTCCCTCGGAGCGACCCAGGGCACCGGCTCCACCGGTTGCCCGCTCTGCGCGGGGCGAGCACCCGAGCCGGTGTCCGGTTCCGAGCCAACTCTGAGGTGGGGTCGAGCCGACCGCGAGGCGCGCTGCGCAGACTGCCCGACCATGGGGATCGGCCTGAAGCGACGCTGGCGTACCCGGCGGACCCGGTGGTGGGCGGCCGGCGCTGCCGGCCTGCTGCTGCTTGGCGCGGCCGGCGTGCGCGCCTGGACCGCGGACGCCGCGGACGCGCCGGCCCGACCGGTGACCGTGGCCGTCGACCGGGGGCCGGTCGCGGTCGAGGTGGCCACCTCGGGCACCGTCCAGCCAGCCACCACCCGCAGCCTCGGCTTCACCATCGCCGGCACGGTGCAGACGGTCAGCGTCCGGCCGGGCAGCGTGGTCAAGGTCGGCCAGCGGCTCGCGGCGGTCGCCGACGCCGACGCTGCCGACGCGGCGGACACCGTCCAGGATGCCGAGACCGACCTGGCCGAGGCGCGGGACGCGCTGACCAAGGCCTGGGACGAGGCCGACGACCCGGCGGCGAGCTGCCAGACCGGCACCGGTTCCGGGGTACGACCGGTGGTCTGGCGCTCGCCGCAGCCCACCGGCACGCCCGAGGCGACGCCGGCCACCGGCACACCCACCCCCGGCAGCAGCCCAACGCCCCGACCCACCGCGAACTCCGCCGCGCCGAGCCGTACGCCCGGAGGTCCCGTGCCGACCGCCGCCGGCGGATCGGGGGCATCCCGGACGCCGGCCGCCCCTGGGCAGAGCGGCGCGGACTGCGGCGGGGACGCCGGAACCACCGCCCGGGGCACCGACCCGATCCTGGCCGCCCAGCGCCGGGTCAACCAGGCCGAGGCCGCCCTCACCGAGGCGCAGGAGGCCCTCGACGGCGCCACCATCACCGCGCCGATGGCTGGCACCGTGCTCTCCGTTGCCGGGCCCGTGGGCAGCCAGGTAGGCCGCGGTGCCACCTTCATCACCCTGGCCGACACGTACGCCATGCAGGTGGTGGCGAAGTTCCCGGAGGCCGACGCCGGCGCGCTCGCGGTCGGGCAGAGCGCGACATTGGCCCTGGCCGACCGGCCGGAGCAGACGTTCGCGGCGACCGTGGTGCAGGTCGACCCGGTCGGCACCGCCGACGGCACGATGGTCCGCTACGGCGTGGTGCTGTCCTTCACCACCGCCCCGGAGAACCTGCTGGTCGGGCAGAGCGCCGCCGTGACGGTGCAGACCGGTGCCGTACCGGACGCGCTGCGCGTGCCATCCACCGCCGTGCACGACGGCGCCGACCGCACCGGCAGCGTGCTGCCAGCCGACGGCGGGCCGGCCCGCACCGTCACCGTCGGGCTGCGCGGCGGCCAGTACACCGAGATAACCTCCGGGATCGCCGCCGGTGAGCTGGTGCTGCGCTCCTGGTGACAGCCGGTGCACAGGTTCAGCACAGCGAATGTCGAGCCCGGTCCGGTACGCAGTGCCAGTGCATACCAACGTCCTCCGGCCGCCCACGGCCAGCCCCGCCCCGACCGCCGAGGGTGAGTCCACAAGCGCCCGCCTCCTGGTGGTCGACGACGAGCCAAACATCTCCACCCTGCTGGCCGCCACACTGCGGCTCGTCGCGTACGACGTGCGGGTGGCGGGATCCGGGCGGGCCGCGCTGGCCGCCGTGGAGGAGTTCGCTCCGGACCTGGTCATCCTCGACGTGATGCTGCCCGACCTGGACGGCTTCGAGGTGGCCCGGCGTCTGCGCGCCGCCGGCCGGCCGGTGCCGGTGCTCTTCCTCACCGCCCGGGACACCGTCGAGGATCGGGTCGCCGGGTTGGTGGCCGGTGCGGACGACTACGTGGCCAAGCCGTTCAGCCTGGAGGAGGTGGTGCTGCGGATCCGGGCGATCCTGCGGCGTACCCGATCGGAGCTGCCGCCGACCCCGGACACCCGGCTGCTGCGCTACGCCGACCTGGAGTTGGACGACGACGCCCACGAGGTACGCCGGGGCGGGCGGCCGGTAGACCTGTCGCCCACCGAGTTCCGGCTGCTGCGCTACCTGCTGCTCAACGCCGGCCGGGTGGTCAGCAAGGCGCAGATCCTGGACCGGGTCTGGAACTACGACTTCGGCGGCGACGGGCGGATCGTCGAGTCGTACGTCTACTACCTGCGGCGCAAGGTCGACCGGTCCGGTCCACCGCTGATCCACACCGTGCGCGGGGTGGGCTACACGCTGCGGACGCCGCGCGGCAACGAGTGAGCCGCCTGCCCCGGGTGCGCCCGTGGCCGCACTGGACGCTGCGGTCCCGACTGGTCCTGGTCGTCGGGGCGCTCGCCACGCTGGCCCTGCTCGGGGCGAACGCCGCCGGCCTGCTGCTGCTGCGCAGCTACCTGGTGGACCGGGTCGACGAGCAACTCGCCGTACAGGTCCGCCCGTTCACCGGCGAGCCCCGCCCGGGCGCCGGTCCACCCGGTGCCCTGGTCGGACGGATCGCCCGGCTCGGTCCGGACCAGCTCGTCCTGTTCTACCGCGCCGACGGCACCCGCGACGCCGAGCACAGCAGCGCCCCCAGTGCGGCGGCACCGGACCCGGGATCGCTGGCCGAGGTGACCGCCCGCGCCCGCGCCGGCCGGCCGTACACCGTCTCCGGCGACCACGGCGGCGCGGACTGGCGGCTGCTCGCCGTGCCGGCGGGCGGGACCGGCGGGGTCGTGGTGGTCGGCGCCTCCCTGGCCGAGGTGACCCAGACCGCCGACCGGTTGCTGCTCATCGACGTCACGGTCACCGGCGGAGTGCTGCTCGGCCTCGGGCTGCTGGCCGCTTCGGTGGTGCGGCTCGGGCTGCGCCCGCTGACCCGGATGGAGCAGGTCGTCGCCGGCATCACCGGCGGCGACCTGACCCGTCGAGTGGACGACACCGATCCGCACACCGAGCCGGGTCGGCTGGGTGCCGCGGTGAACCTGATGCTGGAACGGATCGGCACCGAGATGAGCGCCCGCGCGGCCTCCGAGCGCCGGCTGCGGCAGTTCGTCGCCGACGCGTCGCACGAGCTGCGGACGCCGCTGACCTCGATCCGCGGCTTCGCCGAGCTGTACCGGCGCGGCGGCACCCCACCCGGTCCCGCGCTGGACGAGACGATGGGTCGGATCGAGAGCGAGGCGGCCCGGATGGGCGTACTGGTGGAGGACCTGCTCCTGCTCGCCCGACTCGACCGGCAGCGCACGCCGACGCTACGTCCGGTGGACCTGCTGGAGATCGCCGCCGACACCATCCGGGATGCGCACGCCCGTACGCCGGGCCGGCCGGTGCGGCTGAGCACGCTCGCCGAGCACGACCCGACCTTCGAGACGCCGACCGTGCTCGGCGACGAGCACCGGCTGCGCCAGGTCGCCGCGAACCTGGTCGGCAACGCGGTGCAGCACACCGGGCCCGCAGCCCGAGTGACCGTCCGGGTCGGCCGGCTGGTCGCCCCGACGGCCGGGCCGATGGTCCGCTCGGGGCCGGTCCCCGCGCCGACCGCCGACGGGTTCGCCGTGCTGGAGGTGCACGACGACGGGCCGGGTATCCCCGCCGAGCACGCCGGTCGGGTCTTCGAGCGGCTGTACCGGGCCGACCCGAGCCGGGGCCGGGGCAGCGGGGGCGGCTCCGGTCTGGGGTTGTCCATCGCCGCGTCGATCGTGCACGCGCACGGCGGGTGGATCGAGCTGGACACCGGGACGGGGTCGGGGACGACCTTCCGGGTGCTGTTGCCCGCCGTACCCCGGCAACCAGCCCCGCCGGGCGACGATCCGGCGGCACCCATTCCGAGCCAGCTCTGAGCTTGCGCCGAAGATCCTCCCAGCCGTGCCGACGAGGCTGACCGGCATGCGAGTGCGCCTGCCGGCCGTCCTGCGCCGGCCCCCCGTCGCGGTCAACGCCGCCCTGGTCCTGCTGCTGGCCAGCGGCGGCTGCTGGGCCTGGCTGTCGGTGCGCGGCGATTCGACGGCGGATGCCAGGCCCACCGGCACCCGGACCGTCAGTGTGTCCAGGGGCACCGTGACCGCCACCGTCACCGCCGACGGCTCGGTGCGCAGCGCCTCGACGGCCAGCGCCAGCTTCGCCACCGCCGGCACCGTCACCGCGATCCCGGTGCGGGTCGGCGACCGGGTGAAGAAGGGCCAACTGCTGGCCACCGTCGACCCGGCAGCCGCGCAACGCGACCTCGACGTGGCGAAGGCGGACCTGACGGCCGCGCGGGACGCCCTGGACCGCGCCGAGGAGGCCGGTTCGGACACCTCGTCGGCGGAGAACTCGGTCACCCAGGCCGAGCTGGCGGTGGACGAGGCGCAGGCCGCCGTGAGCGGCACCCGGCTGACCGCGCCGATGGCCGGCACGGTGGTCGCCGTCAACGGCACCGTGGGCAGCTCCTCCGGAGGGTCCGCCACCGGCGGCGGCTCGACCGGGGGCTCCTCCACCGCGCAGCAGGGCGGCAGCGGGTCGACCGGCGCCACCAGCTCCGGGTCCACCACCTCCAGCGGGTTCGTCGAGCTGGCCGACCTGACAAAGCTGCAGGTCACCGCCGGCTTCGCCGAGGCGGACGCGACCCGGCTCAAGGACGGCCAGGCGGCCACCATCACGTGGAACGCGTTGCAGGGGGCCGAGGCCGGTGGCAAGGTCGTCGCGGTCGATCCGCAGGCCACCACCGCCAACAACGTGGTCACCTACGGGGTCACGGTCAGCGTCGACAAGCTGCCGGCCGGCGCGAAGCCGGGGCAGACCGTGCGGGTCGCCGTGGTCACCGGCACCGCTGCGGACGTCCTGTTGGTCACCTCGGCAGCGGTCAGCGGCACCGGCGACCGGCGCACCGTCACGGTGGTCACTGACACGGGGTCGGAGAGCCGGCGGGTCACCGTGGGGCTCGCCGGCGACCAGGCGTACGAGGTCACCTCGGGGCTGACCGAGGGGGAGCGGGTGGTGCTGCCGGAGGGCAGCAGCACGGGCAGCGCCGGCGGTGGCCTCCCCGGCGGGGGCGGCCTGCCGGGTGGCGGTGGCTTCCCGGGCGGTGGGCTCCCCGGCGGGGGCGGCGTCACCGGCGGCGGTGCTCGGGGCGGGAACGGAACCCGCTGATGACGTCGGGAAACGTGTCACGCCGACCGGTCCTGGACGTCCGGATGCTGACCAAGGTGTACGGCGAGGGCCCGGCCGCGGTGCACGCCCTGCGCGGGGTCTCGCTGGCCGTCACCGCTGGCGACTATGTGGCCATCATGGGCTCCTCCGGCTCCGGCAAGTCGACCCTGATGAACATCCTCGGCTGCCTCGACGTGCCCTCCGGCGGGCAGTACCTGCTGGACGGGGTGGACGTCGGCCGCCTCGCCGACCGTCAGCTCGCCCTGGTCCGCAACCGGCTCATCGGCTTTGTCTTCCAGGCGTTCAACCTGATTCCGCGGACCAGCGCGCTGGCCAACGTCGAGTTGCCACTGGCGTACGCCGGGGTGCGGGCCGGCCAGCGGCGGCAGCGGGCGCTCGCCGCGCTGGACGCCGTGGGACTGGCCGATCGCGCGAACCACCAGCCCAACCAGCTCTCCGGTGGCCAGCAGCAGCGGGTCGCGGTGGCCCGGGCGCTGGTCACCGAGCCGGCACTGGTGCTGGCTGACGAACCGACCGGCAACCTGGACAGCCAGTCCACCGAGGACATCCTGGCCGTCCTCGACCAGCTCAACGCGGCCGGCCGGACCATCGTGCTGATCACCCACGAGCCGGAGGTGGGTGCCCGGGCCGGACGTCTGATCCGGCTGCTCGACGGGCAGGTCCGCTCGGACGTCCGGCAGGGCGGGCGGCATACGACGGCGGGGTCTGGCCGATGAACCTCGCCGAGACCGTCCGGTTCGCGCTGCGCGGCGTGGCCGCCAACAAGCTGCGTTCGGCGCTGACCATGTTGGGCATCCTGATCGGCGTCGCCGCGGTGATCCTGCTGGTCGCCGTCGGCAACGGCTCTGCCCAGGCGATCACCGACCGGATCGAGGCGCTGGGCACCAACACGCTGACCGTGACCGGCACCAACCGGGGCGGCAGCGCCGGCGGGCTGACCCTCCAGGTCGCCGACGCGCTCGCCGACCCGGTGCTCGCGCCCGATGTACGGTCGGTCTCCCCGCTGGCCACCACCAGCGCCACCCTGACCTTCGAGGGGGCCGACCACGAGGTGCCGCAGTTCGTCGGCACCCGGCCGAGCTGGTTCACCGTGGCCAACTCGCCGGTGGCCAGCGGCACCGCGTTCAGCGCCGACGACGAGGCGCAGGGCCGCCGGGTGGTGGTGCTCGGTCGGACCGTGGCAGACGAGCTGTTCGCCGGATTGGACCCGGTGGGTCGGCAGGTGACCGTGGGCGGCGCGCTGTTCACCGTGGTCGGGGTGTTGGCGGAGAAGTCCTCGACCGGCTTCCAGGACGCCAACGACACCGCGATCGCTCCGCTGCGGGCGGTACGTGAGGTGCTCACCGGGTACGGGCCGCTCAGCTCGATCCTGGTGGAGGCGAGCGATCCGGACCGGGTGTCGGCGGCGCAGGGGCAGATCTCCACCGTGCTCGCCCAGCGCCTGCCGGCGTCCACCTCGGGCAGCACCCCGTACCGGATCCAGAACGCCGCGCAGCTGTTGCAGACCCAGTCCGAGACCGCCGACACGTTCACCGTGCTGCTGGGCGCGGTGGCCGCGATCAGCCTGCTGGTCGGCGGCATCGGCATCACCAACATCATGTTGGTGACGGTGACCGAGCGGACCCGGGAGATCGGCATCCGCAAGGCGCTCGGGGCACGCCGGCGTACCGTGCTCACCCAGTTCCTGGTGGAGGCGACCCTGCTGAGCCTGCTCGGTGGGGCGCTCGGGGTGGCGGCGGCGCTGATCGGTGCCCGGTTCACCATCGTCGGCGTCCACCCGGTGGTCGTGCCCAGCTCGGTGGGGCTGGCCCTCGGGGTCTCGGTCGCGATCGGCCTGTTCTTCGGCGGCCTTCCGGCGGCCCGGGCGGCCCGGCTGCGCCCCATCGACGCCCTGCGCTACGAGTAGGCCGACTTGCGAGGAACTGACATGGACAGCAGCGACACCGTCATCTTCGACCGGGTGGACGACCACCCGGCGGCCTCGGCGGGGGCCCCGGATCGCGACCTGACCGCCGCGCTCGCCGCAGCGGCGCCGCGCCGCTGGTGGAACCGGGCAACCCTGGCGCTCGGCGCGCTCGTGCTGGTGCTGGCCGGTTTCCTGGGCGGGGTTCACGTGCAGCAACGCTGGGGTGAGTCGTCGAGCACCGCCGGCTCGGGGCGGGCCGGCTTCCCGGGTGGTGTTCCCACCGCCTTCCCGGGCGCCGGCGGGCGTGGCCAGAGCGGCGCCG
The DNA here is from genome assembly GCF_042897975.1 of Micromonospora sp. NPDC000668. Taxonomy (NCBI): domain Bacteria; kingdom Bacillati; phylum Actinomycetota; class Actinomycetes; order Micromonosporales; family Micromonosporaceae; genus Micromonospora; species Micromonospora sp. NPDC000668. The sequence continues at coordinate 306,205 of NZ_JBIAYP010000001.1, read as the reverse complement.
GGCCGAGCGGCACGGGTGAGACCGGTGGCGCGACCGCGCCGGCGACCACCAACGGGAAGGTGAAGCTGGTCGACGGCGGAACGCTCTACCTGGAGACCGCCGACGGCACCGTGGTCACCGTGCGCACCACCGACGAGACCGAGGTCCGCACCACCAAGGCCAGCAAGCTGAGCGGCCTCAAGGCCGGACAGAGCGTCACCGTGCAGGGTGGCCCGGCGACCGACGGCACGGTCACCGCCACCGCGGTCACCGCCGGGGGCTGACCGGCGCTCGCGCCGAGCCCGCCGAACCGGCCGGGTATCCCGCCGAGGCGGCCCGTACGATGCTCCGGTGATTCTTCGGGGTACGGTCCGCGCCGATCGTCCGCTGGTGGTCCTCGCCGTCGAGGAGGAGGCCCGGTACCTGCCGCCGGAGCTGCCGGTGCTGCTCACCGGGATGGGCAAGGTGAACGCCGCCAGCGCGGTGGCGGCGGTGCTGGCCGCCGGGCCGCACCCCGCCCTGCTGCTCAACCTGGGCACGGCGGGCGCGTTGCGCCCCGGCTGGACCGGCATCCACGAGGTCGCCACCGTACTTCAGCACGACCTGGACACCGCCCTGCTGCGCACGCTCACCGGCCAGACCTACGGCGCGCCGCTGCCGCTGGCCACCGAGGGCGCGGTGCTGGCGACCGGCGACACCTTCGTGGCCGACGACGCCGCGCGGGACCGGTTGGCGCAGCGCGCCGACCTGGTCGACATGGAGGGGTACGCGGTCGCCTGGGCCGCCAACCAGGCTGGCGTGCCGTGCCGGCTGGTCAAGCAGGTCAGCGACGAGGCGGGGGAGGGTGCTGCCCGGACGTGGCGGGAGTCGGTGGACGCCTGCGCCCGGGACCTCGCCGACTGGACCGGTCGGCACCTCGACTGATCCGGCCGCCCCGGCGGCTCAGGGTTGCTGTCGCCGCATCCGCAGCCCCGGTCTGGTCACCCGGACGTTGCTCGCCGGGACCAGGGCGGCGCCGGCCAGCCCGAGCGCAACGACCACGGTGACCAGCAGCGGCGGCCAGCCACCGGCCCACGGGAGTGCCAGCACCGGCAGCAGCAGCCAGACCAGCCGCCGCCAAGGCACGATGGCGGTCACCAGATAGGTGAACAGGATGCGCCCGATCACGAACAGCGCCGGGCCACCGAGGATCAGCACGAGCCACGACGTCGGCGTCGTTCCGGTCGGCCGGTCGGCGACCAGGTCGAAGGAGGCCGCCGTGCAGACCACGCCGGCCAGCATCACCAGATGGGTGTACGGGGCAAGCCGGGCTGCTCGCCTCGCGTCAGCACCGGCCTTCAGCAACTCGCCGGCCCGGAAGACGTAGATCTGCCAGAGCATCAGCATGGTGGCGAAGGCGCAGAGCAGGGCGGCGAGCCGGAAGCGGTCGAGATGCGTCCGGCTGACCTCCAGGATGGGCACCAGGATGATGTCGCCGAGGGCCAGGATGATGAACTGCTGGTACCGCTCGCCCAGGTGCCCGGTGGTCCGCTCGTACTGGTCGAGGGGCACCCGGCCCAGCCACGGCATCGGGTACCGGACCGCCGCGGAGACCAGGTCGATCGCTATCGCGATGGTCCAGAGCCTCCAGTTCGGCGATCCGGCCACCGCTCCGGTGATCCAGAAGACGCCGGAGACCAAGAACCAGAACATGAACCGCGAGGCCCGCTCCATGGCCGCCCGGTGCCGCTGTCGGTGCAACGTGGTGACCAGGACGACGCCGCGCACCACGTGCGTGGTGACGTACGCGATCGCGAAGACCATCGCGTGCCCGGCGGACAGCATCGGCAGTGCCGCCGCCATCCCCACCGATCCCACCATGGCGACCATCAGGATGGCCTGGATCGGGCGCTGATCCGGGTCGTAGAACTCGGTCGTGGTCGAGGTGACCGACCAGGTCCACCAGATCGCCGCCAGCGTCAGCAGCACCGGCCCGGAGCCGCTCCAGGAGTCGCGTTCGGCGATCAGCTTCGAGACCATGGCGAGGGCGGCCACGAAGACCACGTCGAAGAGGAGTTCCAGCAGCGTGGCCCGGGCCGACCCGTCCGGGCGGCGTACCAGCGCCGCAGTGCCTCCGGTGGTCATGCCCGGCCTCCCGCCGCGTCTCCGAGGATTATCGGCGGCACCGGCGCGGCCCGTCCCCGGATCAGCGATTCCCGCCGACCCACCCCCAGGCTGGTCACCCGTGCGTCCGGCCTGAGGTTGCCATGGCGTCAGCCGTCGGGTGATGCTTGACGGCATTCATATATCTCGATCTCTTCGGAGGTTCGGATGCGCCGCTCCCCGCTCGTCGCCCTCGTCCTGACCGCACTCCTGCTCGTCGCGCCCGGCGCGGCGCAGGCCGCCGTCCCCGACCGGGCCGCCCCCGCCGCGCCCGTCGCCGACCCGGCCGCGCTGGCCGGGGTACGTACGCCCGGCACCGCCTGGGGCCTCGACCCGGCCACCGGCCGGATGACCATCACCGTCGACGACACCGTGGCGCCCGCCGAGGTGGCGGCGCTGCGCACGGTGGCCGACCGGGCCGGCGCGCTGCTGCGCCGGGAGCCCGGGACGCTGCGCACCCTGATCGCCGCCGGACAGGGCATCTACGGCGGTGGCGGTCGCTGCTCGCTCGGCGCCAACGTGCGCAGCGGCAGCACCTACTACGTGATCACCGCCGGCCACTGCACCACTGTCGCCAGTGCCTGGTACGCCGACAGCGCGCAGACCGCCGTGCTCGGCACCCGTACCGCCACCAGCTTTCCCAGCAACGACTACGGCCTGATCCGCTACACCAGCCGGATCGCCCATCCCAGCGCGGTCTACACCTACCCCGGCCTGCTGACCATCTACGGCGCCGGTAACGCGTACATCGGTCAGGCGGTGTGCCGCAGCGGCTCCACCACCGGGGTGCGTTGCGGCACCGTCACCGGCCTCAACCAGACCGTCAACTACGCCAGCGGCGATGTGGTCTACGGCCTGATCCGTACCAACATCTGCGCCGAGCCGGGCGACAGTGGCGGGCCGCTCTACGTGGCGGCCACCGGCACCATCCTCGGGATCCTGTCCGGCGGCAGCGGCAACTGCACCTCCGGCGGCACCACCTACTACCAGCCGATCAATGAGGTGCTCGCCGCGTACGGGCTGACGCTGCCCTGACTCCCGTTGCGCAGAGCGCAACGGGTTGCTCGTCCTGCGCAACGCACATAGGCTCGGCGGCACCCCGAACCCCCGCCGGGAGGACGTGTGCCGACCCCTGACTCCCGACCCGACCACGCGACCGACCCGGCCGGCCTCCCACCGGTCGAGGTGGCCACGGTGGGGGAGACCATGGTGGTGCTCTGCCCCGCGCCGGGCGAGCAACTGGAGCACGCCGAGCGGGTCGCCGTGTCGGTCGGCGGCGCGGAGTCCAACGTGGCCGGCTACCTGGCCCGGCTCGGACACCGGGCGACCTGGGTGAGCCGGGTCGGCGACGACCCCTTCGGCCGGGCCGTCGTCCGGCACGTCGCCGCCGCCGGCGTCCGGGTCGACCTGGTGACCGTCGACCCGGCCGCTCCCACCGGGCTGTACGTCAAGGACCCGGGCCCGGCGTCGACCACCGTGCACTACTACCGGGCCGGCTCGGCCGCGTCCCGGCTGGACCGGGCGGTACTGGCCGACCCTCGGCTGGCCGGCGTCCGGGTGCTGCACCTGTCCGGGATCACCCCGGCGCTCTCCGCCTCCTGCCGAGCCCTGGTCGAGCACGCGGTGACCGACCGGCCGCTGCCGGGCGCGCTGGTCAGCTTCGACGTCAACCACCGGGCCCGGCTCTGGCCGGCCGACCGGGCCGCCCCGGTGCTGCGCGACCTCGCCGACCGCAGCGACCTGGTCTTCGTCGGCCAGGACGAGGCGGACGCCCTGTGGGGCACCGTCGACCCGGCCTCGGTGCGCCGGCTGCTGCCCGGGCCGGAGACGGTCGTGGTCAAGGACGGCGCGGTGGGCGCCACCGCCCTGCCCCGTGACGCCGAGCCGGTCTTCGTCCGGGCTCCCCGGGTGACGGTGGTGGAGCCGGTCGGCGCCGGGGACGCGTTCGCCGCCGGCTATGTGGCCGGGCTGCTTCGCGGCCTCGACCCGGTACGCCGGCTGCGCCTCGGTCACCTGGTCGCGGCTCAGGCGCTGGGCAGCAGCGGCGACAACGCTCCGGTGCCGCCGTGGGCCTGGTTCGCCCGGCTGCTCGACGCCCCCGTCGAGGCCTGGTCGCCGCTGGACCTGACCGGCGTGCGAGCGGAGGTCTGAGGCGTGTCGCAAAGCGTCGACCGGGCGATGCGGGTGCTGGAGCTGCTGGGCCGTGAGCCCGCCCAGCTCGGTGACGTCGCCGCCCACCTGGGGGTGCACAAGTCCACCGCGCTGCGCCTCCTGCAGACCATGGAGACCGGTGGTTTCGCCCGACGCAGCGACGGCGGCTGGGCTGTCGGGCTGCGGCTGATCGGTCTCGCCCAGCAGGCCCTGGACTCCCTGGACGTGCGCACGGTGGCCCACCCGCACCTGGCTGCGCTCGGCCGCGACTGCGGGCACACCATCCACCTGGCCCAACTGGTCGACGACGAGCTGGTCTACGTGGACAAGATCGAGGCCCGTGGCCAGGTGCGGATGTACTCCCGGATCGGGCGCACCGCGCCGTTGCACGCCAGCGGGGTGGGCAAGGTGGTGCTGGCGTTCTGCCCGGAGCCCCGGCTGACCGGGCTGCTCGACCGCACCGAGCTGCGCGCGTACACCCCGGGCACCATCTGCGACCCGGGGGCGTTGCGCGCGGAGCTGGCGGCCGTCGCCGACCAGGGCTGGGCCGCCGACGACGGCGAGTTCGAGCCACTGATCACCTGCGTGGCGGCCCCGGTGCGGCAGGCCGACGGCGCGGTCACCACGGCCGTGTCGGTGACCGCGCCGACGGTGGTCGCCACCCTGGCCGACCTGCGACGCCTGCTACCCCGGCTGCTGGCCACCACGCAACAGATCTCCCGCGACCTCGGATGGAGTGGACCATGACCACAGCGGACTTCGAGCACATCTTCGGCGCCGCCCGCGTGATGGCGATCCTGCGCGGCCTGCCGGTGGCGGAGACCGTCCGGCTCGCCGGCCGGGCCTGGGACCTCGGTATCGACGTGGTGGAGGTGCCGGTGGCCACCGCCGACGCGGTGCCGGCGCTGCGCGCCGCCGTCGAGGCGGGCGCTGAGCGCGGCCGGATCGTCGGCGCCGGCACCGTGCTCGGCGTGGAGCAGGTCGCCGCGGCGGCCGACGCCGGGGCGGCGTTCACCGTCGCGCCCGGCCTGGACCTGGCGGTCGCCGACGCCGCCGCCGGCCGCGGCCTGCCCCACCTGCCCGGCGTGGCCACCCCGACCGAGGCACAGCAGGCGATGCGACACGGCCTCACCTGGCTCAAGGCGTTCCCCGCGATCTCCCTCGGGCCGGCCTGGTTCCGGGCCGTTGCCGGCCCACTGCCGCACCTCCGCTTCGTCGCCACCGGCGGCCTCGACGCCGACAACGCCGGTGCGTTCCTCGCCGCCGGAGTGCGGGTGGTGGCGGTCGGCTCCGCGCTGTCCGACCCGAACCAACTCGACCGCCTGGCCGACCTGGTTGCCCTCGGAGCGCCCACCCGCTGACCCCCGGATGGGGTGCCCCGCGCACCCCGGCCTGCTTCCCGATGAGGACGGCGTCAGCCGGTGACCGCCGCCCGGTCCAGGAAGAACAGTCGCGCGCGCTTCTCCGGCAGGTCGATCAGCGGGCCGGACTGGAACCCGGTGCGCAGCAGCCGGTCGAGGATCTTGTCGTTGCGGGCGTCCGGCTCCATCACGATTCGCAGTCGGGCCGGATCGGCGAGGACGAAGTCCAGGATCGCGCCGAGCAGCGCGCCGGTGAAGCCGCGCTCGACCGTCACCGGTGGCCCGATCAGCAGGTGCATGCCGACGTCGCCGGGGCGCACGTCGTAGCACTCGCCGACCGGATCGGCCTCGGGCTGGTAGGTCTGCACCAGCGCCGCCGGCACGCCGTCGCGGTGCACCAGGTACGCGTGGTGGGTGGCCAGCGCGTCCAGGTACGCGTAGATCTCGTGCACCCGGTCGCGGCTCGCCTCGCGCATGCCCCAGAACCGGGCCCGTTCCTCGGTGACCCAGCCGTGCAGCAGGTCAACGTCCTCGTCCGGCCGCACCGGTCGGATGGTCACCACCCCGAACCCGGTGACGTCCCGCCGGTAGTGGTGCTGATCGGCCCTCGTCGCGTCAGTACTCATCTCGCTCCTCGGTGAGCTGGTCCCAGTCGGTGGTCACCGGCAGCAGCTCGCCGGACAACCACGCGGCGTTCTGGTCGTCGTGGTGCGGGTCGCCGGGCACCCCGCAGGCGCCCAGCGGGACCACCCAGCGACTGTCCTCCCGCCGCGCCAGGTCCCAGACGAAGCGCGCCGCCGGCCCGCGTGCGCACCAGTGGGTGACCCCGGGCACGCTGGAGGTGGCCAGCACGCAGTCGTGGTCGCCGTCCAGCCGGGGACCGGGCCCGGCGTCCGGATCGGGCAGCGCCCGCCACGGCGCCAGCCGGTGCAGGTCACCCCAGTGCGTCTGTCCGTTCGCCGCACCGGTCGGGCCGGCGACCTCCTCGGCCGCCGCGCCCACCAGCGCCGCCACGTCCAGGCCGGGTAACCGGGCGGTGCCCAGCAGGTGCTCCAGCGCGTAGCCGACCCGCGGCGTCAGCGCCAACCAGGGTGCGAACACCTCCGGGTACGCCGGCGGCTCGGCCAGCGCGGCCACCGCCGGGTGGGCGGCCAGCCGGCGGACCACGGCCGCCCGCAGGGTGGCGAAGTCCGCGGCGTCGGTGCTGTCGGCGGCCATCCGCCGGTCCCAGTGCAGCAGCCGGTCCCGCAACGCGGCGGCGGCCGGGCCGAGCGCGGTCACCCCGGCCAGTACGGCCAGCAGCGGGCCGGCCGAGCCGAGGTACGTGTCGGTGTGCACGGCGGCCAGCCGCTCGGGCGTCCAGCCGCCACCGGCGTCGAGCAACTCGGCGATCCGGCGCGCCCGGTGTGGCGGGGCGAACTCGACCCCGAGCGGCGCCGCCAGCCCTCGCTCGTTGGCCATCACCGCGCGGTCGACCACCTCAGCGTGGGGCAGCGGCGCGTACCAGCCGCGCCAGGCGTGCTCGGCCCGCCAGGCCGGGACCACCCGCCGGCCGTTCTCCGGATGCCGCACCGGCACCGCGCCGGCGACCCGGTGCAGCAGCCCGCCGGCGGTGTCCGCCGCCTGCACCACGTTGACCGGCTCCACCCAGTGCCGCAGCGCCCGGTCCACATCGGCCACAGTCCGGGCGCGCAGCAGCTCCGGCAGCGCCGCGAAGCCGAGCTCGGCGCGGACCCGGGGCGGGTAGCGAAGGCTGACCGCGGTCGGCTCGTCCGGCCCGCCGGCGATCACCGGCCCCCGATCGGTCTCCACCACCTCGACCTCGACCGGGTCCGCCCCGGCCACCTCGATCATCTCGACGTGGACGTGCGCGGGTCGCCAACCGTCCGGGCCGAGGGCCCGCACCTCGTTGCCGTGCCGGCGTAGCTGCTCGGCGTACAGGTCCTGGTAGTCGGCCATGGCGTTGGTGATGGCCCAGGCCACCGCGCCGGTGTGCGCGAAGTGGGCGATGCCCGGCACGCCCGGCATCGCCAGCCCGACCACGTCGTACTCCGGGCAGGCCAGCCGGATCTGCTGGTAGACGCCGGGATCCTCGATGAACCGGTGCGGGTCGCCGGCGAGCAGTGCGGCGCCGGTGCCGGTCCGCCCGGCGGCGAGCAGCCACCCGTTGCTGCCGGCGACGGCCGGCCCGTCGGTGGCGAACAGGTCGACCGCGGCCGGGCCGAGCCGGTGCGCCACGTGCTCGCGCCAGAGCTTGGAGGGGAACCCGGCGAACAGGATGTGGTGGCCCAGCCAGACCGCCAGCGGGGTCCACGGCTGCCACCGGCCGGGAGTCAGCCCGGCGGCGGCGAACTCGGGCGCTCGGGCCGCCCCGGCGGCAAGACCGGCGTTCACCCCGGCCACGTACGCGGCCACCCAGGCGGCGGTGGCCGGGTCGAGCGCGGCGTGGCAGCGGCGGGCGGTGTCGTCGAGCCGGACCTGCCGGGCGAAGCGGTCCCAGCCGAGCGCGTCGGCGCCGAGGAAGGCGGCGCTGGTGCCCTGGGCCCGGTGTCGCTCCACCTCGATCTGCCAGGCCCGGTCGTACGCGGTCACCCGGCCCTGCGCCGTCGCCAGGGCGAGCGGGTCGTCGGCCCGCAGGTGCGGCACGCCCCACCGGTCGCGGAAGCGTCCGGCGGTCACGCCGCCGCCATCCGGTACGGGCGGGTGGTCACGCCGGTCACCCGGCGCGCGCGGGTCACGCCGGCTCCGGGGCGGGCGCGGTGGCCCGGCGCCGGGCGGCGGGGATGACCAGCGGGGTGCCCGTCTCGGGGTCGTCGATCACCCGGCAGGGCAGCCCGAAAACCTCGGCCACCAGGTCGGCGGTGACCACCGACGCCGGCTCCCCGGCGGCCACCACCCGCCCGTCGCGCATGGCGATCAGGTGGGTGGCGTAGCGGGCCGCGTGGTTGAGGTCGTGCAGCACCGCGACCAGCGTGCGTCCCTGCTCCTCGTGCAGCCGGGCGCAGAGGTCCAGGATCTCGATCTGGTGGGCGATGTCGAGGTACGTGGTCGGCTCGTCGAGCAGCAGCAGCGGGGTCTGCTGGGCCAGCGCCATGGCGATCCAGACGCGCTGCCGCTGGCCGCCGGAGAGCTCGTCCACCGGCCGGTCGGCGAGGTCGTCGACCCCGGTGGCGGCCATCGACTCCTCGACCACCCGCTCGTCCTCGCGCGACCACTGCCGCAGCAACCCCTGGTGGGGGTAGCGGCCCCGGGCGACCAGCTCGGCGACGCTGATCCCGTCGGGCGCGATCGACGACTGCGGCAGCAGGCCGAGGGTGCGGGCCACCTTCCGGGCGGGCAGGTCGTGGATGTCCCGGCCGTCCAGCAGGACCGTTCCGACGGTCGGGCGCAGCATCCGGGACAGCGCCCGCAGCAGGGTCGACTTTCCGCAGGCGTTCGGACCGATGATCACGGTGAACGACTGGTCGGGCACCGCCACGGTCAGGTCTTCGGCGATCGTGCGCCGGTCGTAGGCGAGGGTCAGCGCGGTGCCGCCGAGCCGGGAACTGCCGGGGTGCATGGGTGCTCCTTCGAGGGCGTCGCGGGTGTTCACAGCCGACCCGCCCGGCGTTCCATGGCCAGCAGCCAGACCAGGTAGCCGCCGCCGATCACTCCGGTCACCACACCGACCGGAAGCTGGTGCCCGGCGAACGCGCGCTGGGCCAGCAGGTCGGCGCCGACCAACAGCGCCGCGCCGACCGCCATCGACGGCAGCAGGTTCGGGCCGGGCGCCCGGGTCAGCCGCTTCGTCACGTGCGGCGCGACGAGCGCCACGAAGGACACCGGTCCCGCGGCGGCCGCCGCGAACGAGACGAGGAGCACCGCCGCCGCCAGCAGGATCAGGCGTAGCTGGCGTACCGGCACACCGAGGGCGCTGGAAGTGTCGTCGCCCAGCTCCATCATCCGCAGCGCCGGGCCGCAGCCGACGAGCACCAGCGGCCCCAGAACGGCGGTGACGACGAGCAGCGGCCCGGCGTTGGCCCAGCCCCGCCCGTCCAGGCTGCCGGTCAGCCAGAGCACCGCGCGGGCCGCGTCCATCAGCGGCGCCCGGGTCAGCAGGTAGCCGTTGACGCCGGTGAGAATCGCGGCGACGCCGATGCCGACCAGGATCAGCCGGTAGCCGTGCACCCCGCGCCGCCAGGCGAGGGCGTAGATCAACAGGCCGGTGGCGAGCCCGCCGGCCACCGCCGCGCCGGCCAGCGCCAGGCTGCCGCCGCCGAGGACGACCACCACCAGCGCGCCGGTCGACGCGCCCTGGGTGAAGCCGAGCACGTCCGGGCTGCCGAGCGGGTTGCGCACCAGCGACTGGAACACGGTGCCGGCCAGCGCCAGCGCCGCGCCGACCAGCAGCGCGGTGACCAGCCGGGGCAGCCGCAGCTCGTTTACGATGAAATGCTCCGCCGGGGTGCCGCCGCCGGTGAGCGTACGCAGCACGTCGGCCGGGCCCATCGGGTAGTCGCCGCTGCCCATGGCCACCAGGCCCAGTCCGGCGGCGAGTAGCGCGGCGCCGGCGCCAACGGCCAGCGCGCGGGGGCGGAACCGCAGCGAAAGCCCGCCAGGGGTACGGATGACGGTCACGCCACAGCTCCGCTTCGTTCCGCGGTGGCGCGACGCGCCACGGTGCTGAGCCTGCTGGTTCGCTCGCTGCGCTCGCTCACGGGTGGGCCACCCGCCCGCGCGCGACCAGCCAGAGGAAGAGCGGGCCGCCCAGCACGGCGGTCACCATGCCGACCTGGAGTTCACCCGGTCGGCCCAGCACCCGGCCCAGCACGTCGGCGCCGAGCAGCAGCACCGGGGAGAGCACCGCGCAGTACGGCAGCAGCCAGCGCAGGTCGGGGCCGGTCAGGGCCCGGACCAGGTGCGGCACCAGCAGCCCGACGAAGACGATCGGGCCGCAGGCGGCGGTCGCCGCTCCGCAGAGCAGGGTGACCGCGACGATCACGGCGGCCCGGATCAGCGCGGGTCGGGCACCCAGGGCCCGTGCCGCGTCGTCGCCGAGCGCGAGGGCGTTCAGCGGGCGGGCGGCGCCGAGCGCGACCAGCAGGCCGACCAGGATGAACGGCAGCACCCGGGTCACGGTCGCGGAGTCCGCGCTGGCCAGTGAGCCGACCGTCCAGAACCGCAGCCGCTCCAGCGAGGCGGTGTCCAGCAGCATCACCGCGCTCACGTACGAGTAGAGGGTGGCGTTCAGCGCCGCGCCGGCCAGTGCGAGGCGGGCCGGGGTGGCGCCGCGTCCACCACCCACGGCGTAGACCAGCGCGGTGACCACGGCCGCGCCGAGCAGCGCGAACCAGACGTACCCGCCGATGGCGGTGACGCCCAGGAAGGCGGCGGCGGTGGCGACGGCGGCGGACGCGCCGGCGTTGATGCCGAGCAGCCCGGGGTCGGCCAGCGGGTTGCGGGTGAGGGCCTGCATCACCGCGCCGGCGACTCCGAGCGCCGCGCCGGCGAGCAGCCCGAGCAGGGTGCGCGGCAGGCGCATCCGGTGCACCACGGCGTACTCGGCGGCGTCGTGGTGCAGCAACCCGGACCAGACGTCGCCGAGCGGCATGGCCTTCGCGCCGACGGCGATGCTGAGCAGGAGGACCACGCCGAGCAGCGCCACGGCGCCGACCAGGCCGGCGGCGCGGGCCGCCTGGCGACCGCGCCGCGCCGGCGGTGGTGCGGGGGGTGGGGCCGCCGACCCATCCGGCACGGATCGTGCCGAGCGGATGACGGAGGGTGTGGCGTCCAGTGTGGGCTCCGGGGGTGTGGCGACACGGCGTACCGCTGTTGACAAAGGCCGAGGTTAGGCTAACCTAACCCCGCTGTCCTGGTCGACCCCGGCCATCCCCTGATCGAAAGACGACACCATGCCCGATGCTCTGTCCGCCCGTCGCCTCTCTCGCCGTGGGCTGCTGGCCGCCGGTGGCGCCGCCACGCTGGCCGCCCTGCTCGCCGGCTGCGGCAAGGACGACGACGCAAAGCCCGCTGCCAGCAACGGAAGTGGTCCCTGGTCGTTCACCGACGACCGCAACCAGAAGATCGACGCGGCGGCCCGCCCGGCCCGCGTGGTCGCTTTCACCGGCGTGGCGGCGGCCCTGGTCGACTTCGGTCTCGACAAGCAGATCGTCGGCGTGTTCGGCGAGACCAAGCGCGCCGACGGCACGGCCGACCCGCAGGCCGGTGACCTGAACGTCGAGTCGGTGGAGATCCTCGGCAACGTGTGGGGCGAGTTCAGCCTGGAGAAGTACGCGGCCCTGCGCCCCGAGCTGCTGGTCACCCACATGTACGACCCGGACGCCCTCTGGTACGTGCCGGACGAGAGCAAGGCCAAGATCCTGCCGCTGGCGCCCAGCGTGGCGATCACCACCGCCCGGGTGCCGATGACCAAGCCGATCGAGCGGTACGCAGCCCTGGCCGAGTCGCTCGGCGCCGACCTGTCGGCCAAGAAGGTCACCGACGCGAAGGCCCGCTTCGACGCCGCCTCCGAGGCGGTCCGCCAGGCGGTCAAGGCCAACCCGGGTATCAAGGTGATGGCCTGCTCCGGCAGCCCCGACCTGTTCTACGTCTCCAACCCCAAGGTGAGCACCGACCTGATGTACTTCGCCGAGCTGGGCGTGGACATCGTGATCCCCACCAAGCTCGAAGCCGGCGACTACTTCGAGGCGCTCAGCTGGGAGAACACCGCCAAGTTCCCGGCCGACCTGATCCTGCTGGACAGCCGCAGCACCGCCCTGCAGCCCAAGGACCTCGCGGCCAAGCCCACCTGGCAGCAGCTGCCGGCGGTCAAGACCAACCAGGTGACCCCGTGGGACGCGGTGCCCCGCTTCTCGTACGCCGGGTCCGCGCCACTGCTGGAGAACCTCGCCACCGCCATCCGGAACGCGAAGAAGGTCAGCTGACGCCATGAGTACGAGCACCGTCGAGCCTGTCGCCCTCCAGTACCGCTTCTTCGCCGCGCACGTCGTCCGGGCCCGCCGGGTCGGGGCTTCACTGGTACGGGTCACACTCGGCGGTGCGGAGCTGGCCGGGTTCGCCGGCGGCGGCCGGGACCAGAGCGTCTCGCTGTTCCTGCCGCACCCCGGACAGGACGCCCCGGTGGTGCCGATCGAGCTGGGCGACGACTGGTTCGGCGCCTGGCGGGCACTTCCGCCGGACATCCGCGCGGTGATGCGCTCGTACACCATCCGGGAGCACCGCCCGGCCGCCGCCGAGGTGGACATCGATTTCGTCAGCCACGGTGACACCGGCCCCGCCTCGCGCTGGGCCGGTCAGGCCGGGCCCGGTGACCGGTTGCTGCTGCTCGGCCCGGCCGTGCGGGACAACCGCAGCGTCTGCTTCCGCCCGCCGGACGACACCGACGTCGTCCTGCTGGCCGCCGACGAGACCGCGCTGCCGGCCGCCGCCGGCATCCTGGCCTGGCTGCCTGCCGGCACCCGGGTCCGCGCCTGGATCGAGGTGCCGGCCGCCGCCGACATCGGTGAGCTGCCCACCGCGGCGGACGCGGAGATCCGGTGGATCGTGCGGGGCAGCACCCCACCCGGCAGCGACCTGCTGGTCACCGCGATCCGCGGCGCCCGGTTGCCCACCGGCACCCCGTACGCCTGGATCGCCGGTGAATCCGGCGCGGTGCGGGCACTGCGCCGGCACCTGGTCGGCGAGCGGGGCATCGACCGCCGACGGGTGACCTTCGCCGGCTACTGGCGACGCGGGGCATCCGAGGAAGACCTGCGCGCCGAGGCGCTGGTCGGCGCCACCGCCTGAGCGGCGACCCATCTGAAGGCAGCACGGCCCCCGGCGCGCACGAACGCGCCGGGGGAGGGTTCCGGCTGCCCATCGTCGAGAACGTGGAGGACATCCCGTGACTGTGCCGACGTACCCCGTCAAGACCACCGCACCGCCACCGGCGCCGGCTGCCGCTCCGGCCGCCGCGCGAGCCCAGCTGCTCCACGACGGATCGGTCGAGCAGTACCGGCGGACACTCGCCGCCGGCGTCGACCGGGTCGCCCGCCGGGTGGCCACCGTGGACCAGCCCGGCACCGGGATCACCCCGGCCGAGCTGGCCCCCCTGGTCGACCGCGTCGACCTGGACCGGCCGCTCGGCGACGCCACCGCCGCGCTGGACGAGCTGGAGGACGTCTACCTGCACGACGCCGTCTGGTTCCACCACCCCCGCTACCTCGCCCACCTCAACTGCCCGGTGGCCATCCCGGCGCTGCTCGGCGAGGCGGTGCTCACCGCGGTCAACTCCTCGCTGGACACCTGGGACCAGAGCGCCGGGGCCACCCTCATCGAGCGGCGGTTGATCGACTGGACCGCCAGCCGGATCGGCCTCGGCCCGAACGCCGACGGCGTGTTCACTAGCGGGGGCAGCCAGTCCAACCTGCACGCGCTGCTGCTGGCCCGCGAGGAGGCGTGCGCCGCCGCGACCAGCCCGGCGGACCGCGCCGAACTGCTGCCCCGGCTGCGCGTCATCACCTCCGCGGCCGGCCACTTCAGCGTGCAGAAGTCGGCCAAGCTGCTCGGCCTCGCCCCGGACGCGGTGATCGCGGTGTCCACCGACCCGCAGCGGCGGATCCGGCCCGCCGCCGTCCGCGACGAGATCGCCCGGTGCCGGCAGGCAGGGCTGGTGGTGATGGCCGTCGTCGGCACCGCCGGCACCACCGACTTCGGCTCCATCGACCCGCTCGCCGAGCTGGCCGGGATCTGCGCGGCGGCCGGCGTCTGGCTGCACGTGGACGCCGCGTACGGCTGCGGGCTGCTGGTCTCGCCGACCCGCCGGCACCTGCTCGACGGCATCGAGCGGGCCGACTCGGTGACCGTCGACTACCACAAGTCGTTCTTCCAGCCGGTCAGCTCCAGCGCGCTGCTGGTCCGCGACCGGCAGGTGCTGCGGCACGCCACCTACCACGCCGACTACCTCAACCCGGCGCGAATGGTGGAGCAGCGGATCCCCAACCAGGTCGACAAGAGCCTGCAGACCACCCGCCGCTTCGACGCGCTGAAGCTCTGGCTGACCCTGCGGGTGATGGGCCCGGACGCGCTCGGCGCGCTCTTCGACGAGGTGGTCGACCGGGCCGCCGACGCCTGGGAACTGGTCAGCGAGGACCCCCGCTTCGAGGTGGTCACCCGCTCGGCGCTCAGCACGGTGGTCTTCCGCTACCTGCCCACCGGCCAGGGCCGGGAGCTGGCCGACGCGGCCAACCTGCACGCCCGGGAGGCGCTGGCCGCCTCCGGTGCCGCGCTGGTCGCCAGCACCCGGGTGGACGGGCGGCACTTCCTGAAGTTCACCCTGCTCAACCCGGCCACCACGGTCGAGGACGTCGGGCACGTGCTCGAGCTGATCGCGACCCACGCCGGCCGGTACGTGCACGACCGCGCCGCCGCTGACCTGACCTGCCACGTCGGCTGATGCCGGTGTCCCCGAACCCGCGGCTGGAGGGCCGGATGTCCACCCACGACTTCATCGCCATCGGGCTGGGCCCGTACAACCTGGGCCTGGCCTGCCTCACCGCGCCGATCGACGAACTGGACGGCGTGTTCCTGGAGGCCCGGCCGACCCTGGCCTGGCACCCCGGCATGCTGCTGGAATCGGCCCGGTTGCAGACGCCGTTCATCGCCGACCTGGTCAGCCTCGCCGACCCGACCTCGCCGTACTCCTTCCTCAACTACCTCAAGGAGATCGGCCGGCTCTACCCGTTCTACATCCGGGAGAGCTTCTACCCCCTGCGCAGCGAGTACGACGCCTACTGCCGCTGGGTGGCGGCGAAGCTGCCGAACCTGCGTTTCGGCCAGTCGGTGACCACCGTGGAGTACGACGCGGCCGACGAGCACTACGTGGTGCGGGTCAGCACCGGCGCGGGGGAGACGCTCGAATACCGCGCCCCGCACCTGGTGCTCGGCACCGGCACACCGCCGTACCTGCCCGCCGCCGTCGCCGGGCTGCCCGGCGACGCGGTGCACAACTCGCGCTACCTGGAGCACCGGGACGACCTGCGGGCCAAGCGCAGCATCACCGTGGTGGGCAGCGGGCAGAGCGCCGCGGAGATCTACCACGACCTGCTCGGCGACATCGGCCGGTACGGCTACCAGCTCAACTGGGTCACCCGCTCGCCGCGCTTCTTCCCGCTCGAGTACACCAAGCTCACCCTGGAGATGACCTCACCGGACTACGTGGACTACTTCCACGCGCTGCCCGAGGAGACCCGCTACCGGTTGGAGTCGGCGCAGAAGGGCCTGTTCAAGGGGATCAACGCCGACCTGATCAACGAGATCTTCGACCAGCTCTACGCGCTGAGCATCGACGGGCCGGTGAACACCCGGCTGCTCACCAACACCGAGCTGACCAGCGCCGGCTACCACGACGGGGCGTACACGCTGGGGTTGCGCCAGGTGGAGCAGGAGCGGGACTTCACCCTGCGGACCGAGGGCCTGGTGCTGGCCACCGGCTACCACTACCAGGTGCCGGAGTTCCTGACGCCGGTGCGCGACCGCATCCGCTGGGATTCCCACGGCCGGTTCGACGTGGCCCGCAACTACAGCATCGACCACACCGGTCGGGGCATCTTCCTGCAGAACGCGGGCACCCACACGCACAGCATCACCTCGCCCGACCTGGGCATGGGCCCGTACCGCAACTCCTGGATCATCCGGGAACTGCTCGGCCGGGAGCACTACCCGATCGAGAAGAGCATCACGTTCCAGGAGTTCGGCGCGCCCGCCGGGATGTCGTCGTGAGCGTCGTCTTCACCCGCGTCGACGACCAGCTCGGCGAGTTCGCGCTGCGGACCCTCGACCCGGACGCCGACGCCGCGCTGCTGCACGCCTGGGTGACCCACCCGAAGGCCGCGTTCTGGCTGATGCAGGACGCGGACCCGGCGCGGGTGGCCGAGGAGTACCGGCGGATCGCCGACCACCCGCACCACGACGCGTACCTCGGCCTGTGGCGCGGGCAACCCGCCTTCCTCGCCGAACGCTACGACCCCGCCCACGTCGAGCTGGTCGGCCTGTACGACGCCCAGCCCGGCGACGTGGGCATGCACTTCCTCTGCGCGCCCACCGGCAGCCCGGCGCACGGCTTCACCCGGGCGGTGATCAGCACCGTGATGGCCTGGCTCTTCGCCGACCCGTCGACCCGACGGGTGGTGGTCGAACCGGACGTGCGCAACACCGCCGTGCACGCGCTGAACGCCGCCGTCGGCTTCGAGGTCGTCGGCACCATCGCCAAGCCCGAGAAGGACGCGCTGCTCAGCGTCTGCACCCGGGCGCAGTTCCACGCCGCCACGCAGCGCGCCGCCGCCACCCGAGCCGAAGGAGCCCCGGCGTGACCGCCACCGCCGTCCCCACCCAGTCGTCCGCCGCCGTCCCGGCCGCCGCCGTTGACCCGGTCGGGCATCTCACCCCGCAGCGCTGGGCCCGGGCCAACCGGCTGCTGGTCCGCAAGGCTCTCTCCGAGTTCACCCACGAACGGCTGCTCACCCCGGAACCCGTGTCGGCCGCCGACGACGACCGGCAGTGGTACGAGATCCACAGCGACGACGGCGCGGTCACCTACCGGTTCGCCGCCCGCGTGCTCGCCCTGGCGCACTGGCAGATCGACCCGGACAGCATCACCCGGCACCGCGACGGCACGTCTCTGCCGCCCGACGCGGTGGACCTGATCGTCGAGCTGCGTGACACCCTCGGGCTCTCCGCACGGGTGCTCCCGGTCTACCTGGAGGAGATCACCTCCACGCTGGCCGGCACCGCGTACAAACTGGCCCAGCCCGCACCGAGCGCCGCCGAGCTGGCCGGGGCGGACTTCCAGACCATCGAGACGTCGATGACCGAGGGCCACCCCTGCTTCGTGGCCAACAACGGCCGGCTCGGCTTCGGCGTCGACGAGTACCACCGGTACGCCCCGGAGGCCGCCGCGCCGGTCCGGCTCGAATGGCTGGCCGCGCACCGGGACCACTCGACGTTCAGCAGCGCCGCCGATCTCGACTATGACGCGCTGATCGACGGTGAGCTGGACCCGGAGACCCGGGCACGGTTCGCGGCCACGATGGCCGACCTCGGCCTGGATCTCGTCGACTACCACCTGATCCCGGCGCACCCCTGGCAGTGGTGGAACAAGCTGGCGGTGACCTTCGCCGGTGAGCTGGCCGAGCGCCGGCTGGTGCACCTCGGCCCCGGGCCGGACAGCTACCTGGCCCAGCAGTCCATCCGCACCTTCTTCAACGTCACCGAGCCGAGCCGGCACTATGTCAAGACCGCGCTGTCGGTGCTGAACATGGGCTTCATGCGCGGGCTGTCGGCCGCGTACATGGCGGCCACCCCGGCGATCAACGACTGGCTGGCCGAGCTGATCGCCGGTGACGAGGTGCTGGCCGGCACCGGGCTGACCGTCATCCGGGAGCGGGCGGCGGTGGGCTACCGGCACCGCCAGTACGAGTCGGCCACCGACCGCACCTCCCCGTACCGCAAGATGTTGGCCGCCCTGTGGCGGGAGAGCCCGGTGCCCGGCCTGGCACCGGGGCGGCGACTGTCCACGATGGCCGCGCTGCTGCACGTGGACGCCGACGGCGGCTCGCTGGCGGCGGCGCTGATCGCCCGGTCCGGCCTGGCGCCCGAGGTGTGGCTACGCCGCTACCTGGACGCCTACCTGACCCCGCTGCTGCACAGCTTCTACGCCCACGACCTGGCCTTCATGCCGCACGGCGAGAACGTCATCCTGGTCCTCGACGAGCAGGACACCGTCGAGCGGGTGATCTTCAAGGACATCGCCGAGGAGATCGCGGTGATGAGCACCGAGGTCGAGCTGCCGGCGGCGGTGGAGCGGATCAGGGTCGAGGTGCCCGACGACACCAAGCTGCTGACCATCTTCACCGACGTGGTGGACTGCTTCCTGCGCCACCTCAACGCGGTGCTGGCCGAGGCCGGCGTGCTGGCCGAGGAGGACTTCTGGCGGACCGTCGCCGCCTGCGCCACCGACTATCTGGACCGGGTGCCGCACCTGGCCGAGCGCGCCCGCCGCTACGACCTGTTCGCTCCGGAGTTCACGTTGTCCTGCCTCAACCGGCTCCAACTTCGCGACAACCAGCAGATGATCGACCTGACCGACCCGTCGGCCGCCCTCCAGTTCGTCGGCACCCTGACCAACCCGCTGGCCCCCTACGGCCCGTCCCGCTGACCACGCGCTCCGGCCTGGTCGGCGACGCCGACCGGGCCGGAGCGAGACGGACGCGTATCCCCGCGACGCTGCCGCACATGGCCAGGGCGCTCGCCAACGGGTGCAATGGACGCATGACTGATACCGAGGTGACCCCGCGGTCGGCCGCCGCCACCGGCGTCTGGGCGGTGTGAGATGGGCTTCCTGCCGGCAGGCAGGTACGTGACCGCCGCCACGAAACTCCTTGACCAGTCAAGGAATCGGTACCGCGCGCCCGAGGTTGCTGATGAACGTCAGGCACGACCGGTGCGAGCGAGGCAGGCGAGTTCGGATGCAGTTCGGAATCTTCGGCGTGGGAGACGTGGCACGCGACCCCGTGAACGGGCGGATGCCGTCCGAGCACGAACGGATCAAGGCCGTGGTGGAGTACGCGAAGCTGGCCGAAGAGGTCGGGCTGGACGTCTTCGCCATCGGCGAGCACCACAACCCGCCATTCTTCCCGTCCTCGCCCACCACCCTGCTCGGTCACGTCGCGGCCCGGACCGAGAAGATCATTCTGTCCACCTCGACCACGCTGATCACCACCAACGACCCGGTGAAGATCGCCGAGGACTACGCGATGCTCCAGCACCTGGCCGACGGCCGGGTCGACCTGATGATGGGGCGCGGCAACACCGGCCCGGTCTACCCCTGGTTCGGGCAGGACATCCGTAACGGCATCCCGCTCGCGGTCGAGAACTACGACCTGCTGCGCAGGCTCTGGCGCGAGGAGGTGGTCGACTGGGAGGGGAGGTTCCGCACGCCCCTGCAGTCGTTCACCTCGACCCCGCGCCCGCTGGACGGCGTGCCGCCGTTCGTCTGGCACGGTTCGATCCGCAGCCCGGAGATCGCCGAGCAGGCCGCCTACTACGGCGACGGGTTCCTGCACAACAACCTGCTCTGGCCCAAGGCCCACGTCCAGCGGATGGTCGGGCTCTACCGCCGGCGGTTCGAGCACTACGGGCATGGCCCCGCGGACCAGGCGATCGTCGGCCTGGGCGCCCAGGTGTTCATGCGGAAGAACTCGCAGGACGCGAAGCGGGAGTTCCGCCCGTACTTCGACAACTCCGCGGCGTACGGGCACGGGCCGTCCCTGGAGGAGACGATGAAGCAGACGGCGCTCCTGGTCGGCAGCCCGCAGGAGGTGATCGACCGGACCCTGGCCTTCCGCGAGTACGCCGGCGGCGACTACCAGCGGCAGGTCTTCAACGTCGACGGGATCGGGGTCCCCCGCAGGACCGTGCTGGAGCAGATCGAGATGCTGGGCGAGGTCGTCCAGGTGCTGCGTAAGGAGTTCGCGGTGGGCCGTCCCGCCCACGTCCCGGACGCGCCCACCCACGCCTCCCTGAAGGCCGCGGCGCTGGCCGGCGCCGTGGAGGAGGCCCGATGAAGCGCACCATCGCCGTCGTGTCGGCCGGCCTGCGACAGCCGTCGTCGACCCGGATGCTCGCCGACCGGTTGGCCGACGCGGTCCGCCGTGAGCTGGAACGGCTCGGCGCCGAGGTCGACGTCGAGCTGATCGAGGTACGCGACCACGCGCATGACCTGGTCAACAACCTGCTGGCGGGGTACCCGTCGGAGGACCTTGAACGGGTGCAGGACACCGTCCGGCGTGCCGACGCGCTGGTCGCGGTGACGCCGACGTTCTCCGCCTCGTACAACGGGATCTTCAAGATGTTCGTCGAGGTCCTCGACGACGCCGCCCTGGTCGACAAGCCGGTGCTGGTCGCCGCCACCGGCGGGACGGGGCGTCATTCGCTGGTGCTGGAGCACGCGTTGCGGCCGCTCTTCAGCTACCTGCACGCGGTCGTGGTGCCCACCGCGGTGTTCGCGGCACCGGAGGACTGGGGGGCCGGCGACGCGGCCCAGGGCTCGCTGGTCCAGCGGATCGACCGGGCGGCCGGCGAACTGGCCCGCGAGGTGGACCGGCGCGACCCACCAGCTCCCGTCGACCCGTACGCCGACCCGGCGCCGTTCGAGCGGTTGCTCGGCGGCGGGTAAGCGCCTGGCTCAGTCGGCCGTCCCGACCCGCCGGAAGGCGCGGGCCAACTGGGCGAGGTCGAGGCCCTCGAAGTGGTCCAGGAACCGCCGCCGCACGGCGGCCAGGTGGCTCGGCCAGGACTCTTCCAGCCGGGCGAAGCCGGCGTCGGTGAGGACGGCGTTCCAGCCGCGGGCATCCTGCTCGCTGCGGACCCGCTCGACCAGGCCGTGCGTCTCCAGCCGAATGATGGTGCGGGTCATCCCGCTGAGCGAGAGCTGGCACTCCGCGGCGAGTTCGTTCATCCGCATCTGCCGACCCGGCGCCTCTGAGAGGACCCGCAGGGCGGTGTACTCGGTCAGCGGCAGCTGACGGTCGCCGGTCATGTCCGCGTCGATCGCCCGGGGCAGGACGAACATCAGCTGGCCCAGGGAACGGACCAGCGCCTCCTCGTCGGGGTTGAGGGGGAGCAGGGGTTCTGCCGAGCTGCCGGACATGCCCCAATCCTAGTTGCTTGACCGAGCAATTGCTCACCCTCGCTGTGACGGTAAGCATAGGACAAGTATTTGCTTGACCAAGCAAGAATTAGCTAGCTTTCATCCGCCAGGCAAGGACCTTCTGGAAAGGCGCAACCATGACCAGGATCGGGATCATCCTCGGGAGCACCCGCCCGGGGCGTAACGGCGAAGCCGTCGCCCGCTGGGTGCTCGAGGTCGCCAAGCAGCGCTCCGACGCGGAGTTCGAGCTGATCGACCTGCTCGACTACAAGCTGCCGCACCTTGACGAGGCGTACCCGCCGTCGATGGGTCAGTACACCCAGCCGCACACGCTGCGGTGGGCCGAGACCATCGCGTCGTTCGACGGGTTCGTGATGGTCACCCCCGAGTACAACCACTCCACCTCGGGCGCCCTGAAGAACGCCATCGACTTCCTCTACGCCGAGTGGAACAACAAGGCCGTCGGCTTCGTCAGCTACGGCTCGGTCGGCGGCGCGCGGGCCGTCGAGCACCTGCGTCTGATCGCCGGTGAGCTCCAGATGGCCGACGTGCGCTCGCAGGTCGCGCTGTCGCTCTTCACCGACTTCGAGAACTTCAGCGTCTTCAAGCCCAACGAGCACCAGCGGGACGCGCTCGGCGTGACCCTCGACCAGGTCGTGGCCTGGAGCACCGCGCTCGCACCGCTGCGCCAGCGCTGACCACGTTTCGCACCAACCCGGAGCCGGCCGCGGGGATCCTTCCCGCGGCCGGCTCCGTGCGTCCATCCCGCGGTGGGGCAGGTCTTTCGGCCGGTGCTGCTTGACTCGGTGATCCGTAAGCCGTAGCTTACCGTTCGTGGATACTTACCAAGCTGGCGATGGTTGGGACGCCCTGGGCGACCCCACCAGGCGCGCCATCGTCGCGTGCTTGGCTGAGCGGCCGCAGGCCGTCGGCGAACTCGCCGAAGCGCTGCCGATCAGCCGGCCCGCGGTATCCCAGCACCTGAAGGTGCTCAAGGACGCCGGGCTGGTCACCGACCGCGCAGCCGGCACCCGCCGGGTCTATCGACTCAACCCGGCGGGCGTCGCCGCCCTGCGCGACCAGCTCGACACGTTCTGGAACCGTGCCCTGTCCAGCTACCAGGAAGTGGTCGAACAACCCACCGAGGAGCAGTCATGACCCCAGCAACAGACGCCGTGGTCCGCCGGCAGATCATTGTCGAGGCGCCGATCGAGCGAGCCTTCACCGTGTTCACCGAGCGGTTCGGCGACGTCAAACCGCCGGAGCACAACCTCCTCGGCGTGGCCATCGCCGAGACCGTGTTCGAACCGAAGGTCGGCGGTCACATCTACGACCGGGGCGTCGACGGCACCGAGTGCCGCTGGGCCCGTGTCCTCGCCTACGACCCACCGGACCGGGTCGTGTTCAGTTGGGACATCAGCCCGCAGTGGCAGGTCGAGACCGAGCCGGACAACACCAGCGAGGTCGAGGTCACGTTCGTCGCCGAGTCGCCGCAGCGCACCCGGGTGGAGCTGGAGCACCGTCACCTCGACCGGCACGGACCCGGCTGGCAGTCCGTCAGCGACGGCGTCGCCCACGACGAAGGATGGCCGCTGTACCTGACCCGGTACGCCGCCCTTTTCACCGAGAGCGACTGACGGTCAGGTCGTGATGTCGTGAGCGGTGCCCCCGGCGACGGCGTGGAGCTTGTCGGGGTTGGCGACGTTGTGGATGGCGGCGATGCGGCCGTCGGCGTCGATGTCGAAGGTGACGGTGGCGATCACTCGGCCCGCACCCCGGAACACCATGCCCGGGCCGCCGTTGATCTCGACCACCTCGGCCGTCATGTCGGCAGGCTCGATGCCCTGGTAGGTGACGGTGCCGATGGCCGCGAACCAGGCGGCGACCGTCCGCGCACCCACGATGGGACGCAGGGCCTGGCGGACCTTGCCACCGCCATCGGTCCACAGCGTGACGTCCGGGGACAGCAACTCCATCAGGGTGTTGATGTCGCCACCGGTCGCGGCGGCGATGAACCGCTCGGTGACCCCACGCTGCTGCGACCGGTCCGCCGTGAAGCGTGGCCGCCGGGCGCGCACGTGCTCGCGAGCACGATGCGCGGCCTGGCGCACTGCGGCCTCCGAGCGTTCCACCGCCACCGCGATCTCGGCATGGCTGAAGTCGAAGACCTCCTTCAGCACGAACACGGCCCGCTCCAGCGGGCTGAGCGTCTCCAACACCACCAGCATCGCCATCGACACCGACTCGGCATCCGTGACGGTGTCGGCGGTGTCGCCCTCGGTCAGGATCGGCTCGGGCAGCCACGGCCCCACGTAGGTCTCGCGCTGGTGCCGGCTGGAGCGCAACCGTTGTAGCGCGAGGTTCGACACGATCCGCGCCAGGTACGCCTTGGGGTCGGCCACCTGGGAGCGATCGGCCGCCGACCACTTGATCCAGGCGTCCTGGACCGCATCCTCGGCGTCCGCCGCGCTGCCGAGGATGCGGTACGCCACCGAGAACAGCAGGTTGCGGTGGTTGTGGAAGACCTGCTGGTCGGGATCCGGGTGCGGAGGGGTCACCGCGCGCCCCGCAACCGGGTGAAGCGGCCACCGTGCGGCCAGAACGCGCCCGAGGAGGGCATCTTCTTCATTCGCCGATAGGTCGGCCAGGGGGAGGCGCTCACGGTCTCCTTGTACCAGGTCGCCGTACGGCCGGTCAGGAAGCCCCGACGAGGGCTGTCGTCGGGGTGGGTGAACTGCACCACCGCGTCGTGCCGTCCGAGGCTCACCGGCGTGTGGTAGTAGCCGAAGCGGAACGGCTTCGGCTGCCTGCCGTTGAGCGCACGGACGATCGACACCGCGGCGTGCACACCGGTCGGCATCCCGCTCTGGCAGGTGCCGTGCATGACGCCGTAGCCCTGCCGGATCGCGGCCGCATCGCCGACCGCGTACACGTCGGGGTGCGACACCGACCGCAGCGCGGCGTCGGTCACGACGCGGCCGCGACCGTCGACGGTCAGACCCGCGGCGGCCGCCACCGGCGACACCCGCGTACCGCCCGTCCACAGCACGACGTCGGCGGCGATGGACTCCCCGCCCGCCAGCTCGACCGAGTCGGGCAGCACCTTCGTCACCGCCGTTCCGCTGCGCACCTGGACACCGAGGCGATCGAGCGCGGTCCGCAGGTACGCCTGGGCCTTCACGGTCATGCTGGCGCCGGGTTCCTGCCGGCCTGCCAGTACCACGTTCACCTTCGGGTACCGTTCGGCGATCTCCGCGGCCGACTCGACGCCGGTCAGCCCGCTGCCGGCGACCACCACCGTGCCGCTGGCGAGCCGCGCCAGCCGGTCGGCCAGCAACGCGGCGTCCTGGGCGCTGTTGAGGGTGTACGCGTGGTCGTCGACACCCGGCACCAGCGCCGTGTCGGCCACGCTGCCCAACCCGTACACCAGGGTGTCGTAGTGCAGCACCCGGCTGTCGTCGATCCGCACGGTCTTCGTGTGCACGTCCACCGCCGTCACCCAGCCGCGTACGAACCGCGCGCCCGTGCCCGCCAGGAGCGCCGGGATGTCCATCTCGCCGAGCTGCTGCCCGGTCGCCGTCATGTGCAGCCGCAACCGCTCGGTGAATCGCTCCTGCGCGTTCACCAGGGTCACCTGCACATCGGCGCGCCGCTTGGTGCGGGCCGCGAGCTGGATCGCCGCGGCCATGCCCGCGTAGCCCGCGCCCAGGATCAGGACGCAGTGCGTGCTCGCCGTGTCGGCTCCGTGTGGTGTGTTCATCGTCGTGCCCCTCCGCCGCTCGTTTTGACGACCACGAGATGCGGAGCGCCCGTCCGTCCGTGACATGGGAGCGGTGTGACGCCCGACACATGTCGATCGTCACCTGCGGAGGCGCTTCGAATGGTTCCTTGCCAGCCGCTCAACTCGCCATCGTCCATATTCGTGGACCAGAGCGAGATAGAGGGCAACGGGGGCGACCGGAGTCCAGGCCCGCGTCGCCCGCCCGCCATGCAGCCGCTGCAGGACGGACCGGACAGTGAAGGGGACGAACTCCCAGGACTCGATCTCCAGCCCACGGTCCTTGGCGCTTCGCTTCAGCCGGCGATCGAGTTGCTCTGAGCTGAGGTCGTGCGCGTACGCCACGAACACCGAATCCCATTGGTGACGCTCGGTGTCGATGGTGAAGCCGAGCAGAGCCAGGCGATACTCATGATCTTCGAGGGACAGTTCCTCACACAGCCCGCGCCGGGCGGCAGCATGTATCCGAGGCGGAAGACCGCTCGGCGAGTCGAGCCTCGCGCTGAGCCCCTCGTCGGCCGAGACCCCCCAGTGCAGAGGGCGGGACCCGACATCCGGGCCCCGCTGGCAGATCAGAACATGGTTGTCGGTCGTGATGACCAGAACGCTGGTGCCGAGGCTCAGCGACATGAACACGGGCGCCCTGCGGTGGCCGACCGGGTCGATGTACCTGCTCCGCGGCGTCGTGCCGTCCCTGAATCGCCTGTCGAGGTGCTGACTGGCCAGAAAGCTGTAGTAATCCGTCCGTCGCAGGTGGAGGAAGATCTCCACCTCCTCGTCGCGAGCCGTCCGCTCCTCGACCAGTTTCTCGACCGCGAAACAATCACCGTTCCAGTGGTGCGCTGACCCGGATGCCTTCCTGGCCTGCTCCTCAGCGGCGATCTCCGACCGCCACGCTGCCAACTCCGCAGGTAGTTCGACGGGCTCGTCACTGACGACGAGATGCACCAGCTCCTCTTTGATGGCCTCGGTGCCATCGCCCGCCACGATGACGCACGGCGACGTGGCGCCGCCAAACTCGAAGCCCGACGCGTCCGGCGTGCGCCGTCTCGACCGTAGAACTCTGCTCCTTCGGCGCACCCGTTGCAGGAGTTTCTTGAGCGGGTCCTCGAAGGCCACTGTCATCAGGAGGCCCAGCGCGGCCCCGATGAGAAGACCGCCGCCGCCCGTGGAGATCCAGGTCAGTGCTCCCTTGAGCGTCACGGTGCGAGCCTATCGATGGCGCGCGATCGCCTGGCGGTCCGAACGGGGCGACCGCGCGCACTACCCTCGGCGAGATGAGTCGACCTGCCGGCGGTGGCCGGACCCCACTGTGGCGGGATCGCACCTTTGGCACGTACTGGGTCGCGCAGTCGCTCTCCGCGGCCGGCGACTCGTTCGCCTACCTCGCGGTGCCGTTGCTGGTGCTCCAGGCGACCGGGTCGATCACCCAGATGGGCCTGCTGACGGCCGTGGCCGGCGCAGCGTCCGTCGCCGCCGGGATCTTCGGTGGGGTGCTGGTCGACCGGTACGACCGGCGCACCCTGATGATCGTGGCGGATGTGGCCCGGCTGGTGCTCTATGGCCTGGTGCCGCTGGCCTGGCTCGCCGGTCCGCAGGTCTGGTTGCTCTTCGTGGTACTGCCGATCTGCGAGGCCGCCGGGATGGTGTTCCAGGTCGCCGCGGTGACCGCGGTCCGCAACCTGGTCGACCGGGACCGGATCACCGAGGCCAACGGGCGGTTGCAGGCGACCTACGCGGCGGCGGCCGTGCTCGGGCCGCTGCTCGCCGGCGTGGTGTCGGCCCGGTTCGGCCCGGCGACGGCGATCGCCGTCAACGCGGCGAGCTTCGCTCTCTCCGCCGCCGGCCTCCGGATGATCCGGCTGCGGCCCGCCCAGCCCGACGGCACCGCTCCGGTACGCCGGGAGCGGCCGCTGGCCGAGTTTCTGGCCGGGGCGCGGTTCCTGTGGCGCCAGCCGGTGCTGCGGTCGCTGACCGTGTTGCTGTCGGTGTTCATCTTCCTCACCTACGGCTTCACCGACGTGCTCGTCTACCACGTCAAGCACGACCTCGGCGGTTCCGACCGGACCGTCGGCACGGTGCTCGGCCTGGCGGCGCTCGGCACGGTCGTCGGGGCGCTACTGGTGGCGCCGTTACGCCGCCGACGCGGCTTCGGCGTGACCTGGATCAGCGCGCACTGCGTCTGCGGTCTGGCCCTCGCGGGCGTCGGCCTCGCGACCACCGTGCCGACGGTCACCGTGCTGACCGCGGTCTACCTGTGCTGCCTCAGCGTGGGCGGGATCTGTTCGATGTCGCTTCGTCAGGAGATCACCCCCGACCACCTACTCGGCCGGGTCACCTCGGCCTTCTGGAGCACGCACTACGCCCTCGGGCCGGCCGGGGCAGTCGCGCTGACCTGGGCCGCCGCCCGGTACGGCGTCCCGACGGTCGCCCTCGTCGCGGGGACGGGCTGCCTACTGGTCGCGGTCGGCGGCCTGTTCAGCCCGATCCGCCGGGCCGGCGCGGAGCCACGTCGGTCGCCCGTCGCCATCCCGGTGGGGGAGGCCGGTTAGCCGCAGCTCCACCCCGGTCGTCCTTCGAGCCGGCCGGTCCCACGCTGCGGCACGAGCCAGATCCCGTCCCGCTGCCCCATCCGCCCCGCGCTGCGGCACGAGCCAGATCCCGTCCCGCTGCCCCCGTCCGCCCCGCGCCAACCGCCGGCCGAGCACGTACCCGTTGCGCTTTCAGCTGCCCCAGGTCGTCCACTCCGCCCTGGCTGCCTGTCGAGCTGCCCCAGAAATGGGGCAGCAATGCCGTCGCGCACTGCCTCCGACCGGAACCGGCGAGTTCGAGTGACCGCAGGCCGGGGTGGAAGCGACCGCGGGTCGGGGTGGAGGTGACCGCGGGTCGGGGTGGAAGCGACCGCAGGCCGGGGTGGAAGTGACCGCAGGCCGGGGGTGGACCAGTCCGCACCGCCGGCACCGTTGGCCGGGAACCGCCTGCCCCACATCTGGGGCAGCTCGACAGGCACGCAGCAGTGCGACGTACCCGCCAGCGGGTTCCGCCGCACCCGCCGGTCCGGTCAGAACTCCTGGTACATGACGTGCAGGCCGACCCGGCCGAGGGCGGGGTGGCGGAACGCGCCCGGCACCGTGCCGACCACGTCGAAGCCCTCCCGCCGGTACAGCTCCACCGCCGACCGGTTGCTCTCCACCACGGCGTTGAACTGCATGCCGGCGTACCCCTGCTGGCGGGCCCAGGCCAGCGCGTCGCGGCACAGTGCGGTGCCCACGCCCCGGCCCCGGGCGTCGGCGGCGACCATGAAGCTCGCGGTGGACACGTGCGCGCCCGGCCCGGGCCGGTTGGTGCCCATCTTCGCGGTGCCGAGCACCCGCTCGCCGTCCACCGCCACGACGGTCCGCCCCGGCGCCGCCTCGGCCCACATGCCGTACGACTGCTCGGCGGTCATCGCGGGATCGTAGGGAAAGGTCTCCTGTGCCCGGATCACCTCCTCGATGATCGGCCACACCTGCGACCAGTCCTGGTCGACGAACTCCCGAATCAGCACCGGGGGAGGTTAAGCCCCGGACGAGCCCTGGACAATTCGTTATTCCGAGGTGCGTCCGGGCGTCCGACCACCCCGCCGAGTGCGTGGCGCCAAGCCTGCGGCGTCCCGCTTGGGCTGTGGGGCCGGGCCCGCGGTGTCCCGCCGGACCAGCTCGGCGGGGAGCACCTCGACGCGGGGCTCCGGCGCCTCGGCGCCGAGCACCAGGGACATCGCGCGGACTCCCATGTCGACCAGCGGCAGCCGTACGGTGGTCAACGCCGGGGTCACGTCCCGGGCGATCGGCATGTCGTCGAAGCCCACCACCGAGACCCGCTGCGGCACCGCCATCGAGCGGGCCCGCAGCGTGGCGAGCGCGCCGATGGCCATCGAGTCGTTGAGCGCCACGATCGCGGTCAGCTCCGGATCGGCGTCGAGCAGCCGGGCGGTGGCCTCGGCGCCACCGTCGCGGTCGAACTCGGCGTACCGGATCCGCCGCTCGGGCAGCTCGCGGCCCTGCTCGGCCAGGGCCTGCCGGAACCCGGCCAGTCGGTCGGTGGTGGTGGTGAGGATGCGCGGGCCGGCCACCACGCCGATGGCCCGGTGCCCAAGGTCGCACAGCTCCCGCCCGGCCAGGTAGCCACCGGCCCGGTTGTCGGGCATCACCGCGTCGCCGGAGTGCTCGTGCCGGCCGATCACCGCGACCCGTCCGCCGGTCGCCTCGTATGCGGCGAGCTTCTCGTTGAGCTGCCGCGTGAACGCGTCGTCGTGGTAGCCGGAGCCGGCCAGGATCAGCGCCGCCACCTGGTGGCCCCGCAGCAGCTCCACGTACTCCAACTCGCGGTCCGGGTCCCGGTAGCTGTTGCAGATCATCAGCAGCCGGCCCCGGTCTGTGGCCACCCGTTGCAGCCCGCGGGTGATCTCGGCGAAGTACGGGTCGGAGACGTCGTGCACGATCACGCCGACCGCGCTGCGGTGCGAACGGGCCAGCAGTTGGGCGTGTGCGTTCGGGACGTACTGCAACTCGGCGACGGCGGCCAGCACCCGCTCGCGCAGTTCGTCGGTGACCGGCTTGCTGCTGCCGTTGATCACGCGAGAGGCGGTGGCGGGCGAGACGCCCGCGCGACGCGCCACGTCAGACAGGGTCGCCATGGCCCGTCCCCTCGATCTGTTGACGGCGTTTCGTCGTGCCGGCTAGCGTCACGGTACCGCAGAGAAAGCCCTTTCCCGCAGGGAGGTCCGGCCGTGTCCGATCGCTTCGCGGTGCTTCCAATCGACGACCTCACCGTGCTGCCGGGGGCGCATGACACCGGCGGGTGCGCCGGTGTCTGACCGGGCGGCTCCGCTGCCCGGCGGGATCGGGGTGTCCCGGCTGCGCGTCTACGACACCGTCGCGCCGGACGGCGTGGTCGGCGGCACCCCGCACGTGCACCTCTGCTGCACCGAGGGGTACGTGGTGACCGGCGGCGAGGGCGCGGTGCAGACCCTCACCACCACCGGCTACCAGGAGACCCCGCTGCGGCCGGGGGCGGTGGTCTGGTTCGAGCCGGGCACCGTGCACCGCCTGGTCAACGGCGGTGGGCTGACCATTGTGGTGCTGATGCAGAACAGCGGCCTGCCCGAGGACGGCGACGCGGTGCTCACGTTCCCGCCCGAGGTGCTGGCCGACCCGGCCGCGTACGCCGCCGCAGCGGAGCTGCCGGGCGGGGGAGCGCCGGGTGCCGACGTGAGCGCGGCGTATCGCCGGCGGGATCTGGCGGTGACCGGCTTCCAGGCACTGCGGAGCGGCGGGCCAGCGGCGCTGACGGCGTTCCACTCCGCTGCTCTGGCGCTGCGCCGGCCGCTGCTGGCGCGGTGGCGAGAGCGGTGGGCCGCCGGCGCGGGCCGGGCCGCCGCCGGCACCGGCGAGCAGCTCGACGCCCTCGAACGGGGAGATCCCGGGCACCTGGGCCAGGCCGGGGTGTACGCGGTGAACGAACCGATCGAGCAGGGCCGGCTGGGCATGTGCGGATTGCTCGACACCTATCCAACCACGGCTTGACCGTCCACTAGGGATGGTTGGTGGGCCGGGTGCGAGGCCTCGGCGCAGGTGCGGTGGAAACAGATCGAGGAAAGGCCTTGCCTGCCGTCGAGGGGCCGCCTACGCTCCAGGAAAGCGTTTGCCTGATCTGCCGACCGGCCCGTTCCGCGGCTGTTGTGCCGGGCCCCGAGGAGGTTCCGCGTGACCGAGAACGCTCTGGACACGGCGGGCCGGAAGGCCGCCGCCGCCGCGACGGCGGCCGGTGAATCCGCCACACCGGCGGCCGCCCAGCCGGCCGGCCGTTCTGGATCGTCCATGGTGGCCGGTCCACCACCCGGTGTCGGTGGCCGACCGCCACGACCGACGATCGGCCGGCGGGCGCTGGTCCTCGCCGACTCGCTCTGGCGTCCGGCGCTGGTGCTGGCGGCGTTCTTCGCCGTCTGGTGGTTCGTCGCCGCCCGGGAGTACGTGCCCAACTACCTGGTGCCCACTCCCGTCCAGGTCTGGACCACGATGACGGAGCAGTCGTCCGAGCTGGCCCGGCACACCATGGTCACGCTCTACGAGACGGTGGTCGGGTTCGTGCTGGCCGCGGCGCTGGGGCTGGCCACCGCGGTCGCCATCGCCTACTCGCGCACCCTGGACAAGGCGCTCTACCCGATCGTCCTGTTCGCACAGGTCATTCCGAAGATCGCCATCGCGCCGCTGCTGGTGGTCTGGTTCGGCCTCGGCTTCACCCCGAAGGTCATCCTGGCCGTGCTCATCGCGTTCTTCCCGGTGGTCATCTCCGGGGTGGCCGGGCTGCGCTCCACCGACCCGGAGCTGCTCGACCTCGCCGCCACGATGGGTGCCGGGCCGTGGCGCACCTTCCGCAAGATCCGTTTCCCGAACGCGCTGCCACATCTGATGGCCGGCCTCAAGGTGGCGGTCACCCTCGCGGTGGTCGGCGCCGTGGTCGGCGAGTTCGTCGGCGCCAGCGAAGGGCTCGGCTACGTCCTGTTGCTGGCCAACGGCAACCTCGACGCCCCGCTGCTGTTCGCCGACCTGATCCTGATGTCCGCCATCGGCATCGTTCTGTTCGTCCTGGTCGAGATCGCCGAGGCGCTGCTCATTCCCTGGCATGCCAGCCGTCGGGCCGGCGTGCCGCTCACCACCTCCTGACCGACCCCATCACGGAGGAAAACCGATGAAGCGCACCGCCACCACCATCCTGGCCACCGCCGCCCTGCTGCTCGCCGCCACCGGCTGCGGCGGGGACGACTCCTCCGGCACCACCGGCGCCGGCGGCAACAAGGAGGTCACGCTCACTCTCAACTGGGTGCCCTACGGCGAGCACGCCCCGTTCTACTACGGGCTCCAGAAGGGCTACTACGCCGCCGAGGGCATCGAGCTGAAGATCCTCCCGGGCAACGGCTCGGGCAACACCATCAAGCAGGTCGCCCAGAAGCAGACCGACTTCGGCTGGGCGGACAGCCCGGTGCTGCTCAAGTCGGTGGCCACCGGCATGCCGGTCCGTAGCCTCGGCGCGTACCTGGAGAAGGGCCCCTCCTCGGTGGAGTTCTTCGCGGAGGAGAACATCAAGTCCCCGGCCGACCTCAAGGGCAAGACCGTCGGCGGCACCCCCGGCGACGCCCTCTACGCGACCTTCCCGGCCTGGCTGGAGAAGAACGGCCTCAAGCAGAGCGACGTCAAGGTGGTCAACGTGGACGCCGCCGGCAAGATCGCCGCGCTGGCCGAGGGCAAGGTCGACGCCATCATGGGCTTCTTCCACGACCAGGCCCCCACCATCGAGAACCGGACGAGCAAGAAGGTCGACGTGCTGCTCTTCGCCGACTACGGGATGAACCTGCTCGGCACCGGCCTGATCGCCAACACCCAGACCCTGCAGAAGGACCCGGAGTTGGCCCGCAAGTTCGTCCGGGCCACCCAGAAGTCCTGGGCTGACGCTGCTCGGGATCCCGCCGGCGCGGTGAGCGCGATGACCGCCCTGGCCGAGAACGAGCCCCCGGCCGAGGTGCTCACCAAGCAACTCGCCCTCAACCTGCCGCTGATCGGCGCCGACGGCCCGCCCGGGGTGAACACCGAGGCCCAGTGGACCGAGACCATCGACCTGATGGCCCGCTACGCGGAGCTGAAGGACCCGGGCGCGCCCAACGCGTACTGGGACGCCTCGTACGCGGCCCAGGGGTGACCCGGTGACCGCCGCGCCGGCACGCACCGGCACCGCCATCGGGATGGCCGGGTTGACCGTCCGGTTCAGCTCCCGGCGGTCGCAGACCACCGCGCTGGACGACGTGTCGTTGGACATCGAACCGGGAGAGTTCGTCACCATCGTCGGTCCGTCCGGCTGCGGCAAGTCCACCCTGCTGAAGATCGTCGCCGGGCTGGTCCGGCCGACCAGCGGCGAGGTGTCGCTGCTGGACCGCCCGGTACGCGGCCCGCAGAAGGAGATCGGCTTCGTCTTCCAGAAGGCCGCGCTGCTGGAGTGGCGCGGCGCGCGGGCCAACATCCTGCTCCAGGCCGAGATGCGCGGCATGGACCGGGCGCAGGCGGCTCGCCGGGCGGACGAGTTGATCGAGATGACCGGCCTGACCGGCTTCGAGAAGGCGCTGCCGCACGAGCTGTCCGGCGGCATGCAGCAGCGGGTGGCGCTCTGCCGAGCGCTGCTGCACTCGCCGCCGGTGCTGCTCATGGACGAGCCGTTCGGTGCCCTGGACGCCCTGACCCGGGAACAGATGAACGCCGAGCTGCACCGGATCTGGCGGGAGACCGGCACGACCGTGGTCCTGGTCACCCACTCCATCGCCGAGGCGGTGTTCCTCGGCACCCGGGTCGTGGTGATGAGCGCCCGCCCCGGCCGAATCATCCGCACCTTCCCGGTCGAGCTGCCGGCGCACCGCGACTACGCGCAGGTGATGTCGGATCCGCGCTTCGACCGGCTCGCCACCGACCTGCGCGGGTTGCTCGGCAGCGCGGCCGCCAACCACTGAACGTGGATCGGCACGACCAGTACGACGGAAGGAACACCATGACCCGCAGGTCGATCGGCATCATCGTCAACGGCGTGACCGGAAGGATGGGCTACCGGCAGCACCTCGTCCGCTCGCTGCTGGCCATCCGCGAGTCCGGCGGCCTGACGTTGGCCGACGGCACGACCATCTGGCCGGAACCGGTCCTGGTCGGGCGTAACGAGACGAAGCTCCGGGAGCTCGCCGAGCGGCACGGGCTGACCGACTGGACCACCGACCTGACCTCGGCGCTGGCCCGCGACGACGTCGAGATCTACTTCGACGCCCAGGTCACCCAGCAGCGGGAGAAGGCGATCCGGCAGGCGATCGAGGCCGGCAAGCACATCTACACGGAGAAGCCACTGGCCGAGGACACCGCCGTCGCGCTCGACCTGGCCCGGGCCGCGGACGCTGCCGGGGTACGGACCGGGGTGGTGCAGGACAAGCTCTTCCTGCCCGGGCTGCGCAAGCTCAAGCGGCTCATCGACGGCGGCTTCTTCGGCCGGATCCTCTCGGTGCGCGGCGAGTTCGGCTACTGGGTCTTCGAGGGCGACTGGCAGCCGGCCCAGCGTCCGTCCTGGAACTACCGGGCCGAGGACGGCGGCGGCATCACGGTGGACATGTTCCCGCACTGGCACTACGTGCTGGAGGAGCTGTTCGGCCGGGTCAATGCCGTCTCCTGCGTGACCGCCACCCACGTGCCCGAGCGCGTCGACGAGGACGGCCGCAGTTACCCGGCCACCGCCGACGACGCCGCGTACGGCATCTTCGAGCTGGACGGCGGGATCATCGCGCAGCTCAACTCGTCCTGGTGCGTGCGGGTGTTCCGCGACGAGCTGGTGGAGTTCCAGGTCGACGGCACCGAGGGCAGCGCGGTGGCCGGGCTGCGCCGCTGCCGGGTGCAGCACCGGGTGGTCACCCCGAAGCCGGTGTGGAACCCGGATCTGCCGGTCACCGAGGACTTCCGGGCCCAGTGGACCGAGGTGCCCGACAACGAGGAGTTCGACAACGGCTTCAAGGTGCAGTGGGAGGGGTTCCTGCGGCACGTCGTGGCCGGTGAGCCGTTCCGCTGGGACTTCCTGGCCGGGGCGCGCGGCGTGCAGCTCGCCGAGCTGGGGTTGCGCTCGGCCCGCGACGGTGTCCGCGTCGAGGTGCCGGAGCTCAACCCGTGACGGCCCAGGTGGTGCTGCCCGGGGGGCGGCGGTACCGGCTGGCCGGGGGGAGCGGCTTCGCCCGCCCGGCGGCAGCGGCGACCAGCCGGATCGCGTACGCCGCCGCGCACGTGGTGGCCGATCCCGGCGCGGAGAACGTGCCAGGCGCGCCGGCGGCGGTGGACTGGGACACCACTCTCGCGTTCCGGCGGCATCTCTGGTCGTACGGGCTGGGGGTCGCCGAGGCGATGGACACCGCCCAGCGGGGGATGGGATTGGACTACCCGGCCACCCGGGAGCTGATCCGCCGCAGCGCCGCCGAGGCCCGCGCGGTGGGCGGGCGGATCGTCGCAGGAGTCGGCACCGACCAACTGCCGGTCGGCCCGGCCACCCTGGCCGAGGTCACCGCGGCGTACCGGGAGCAGCTCGACGACGTACGCGCGGCCGGCGTCCGGCCGGTGCTGATGTGCAGCCGGCACCTGGCCGCCGCGGCGCGCGGCCCGGAGGACTACCTCCAGGTGTACGACGAGCTGTTGTCCGCCGCCGAGGAGCCGGTGGTGCTGCACTGGCTGGGTCCGATGTTCGACCCGGCGCTGACCGGCTACTGGGGTGCGGTCGATCTGGACCTGGCCGCCGACACGGTCGTTGAGCTGATCAAGGCGCATCAGTCCAAAGTGGATGGCATCAAGGTGTCGCTGCTGGACGCCGGGCGGGAGGTGGCGCTGCGTCGCCGTCTGCCGGCCGGGGTGCGGCTCTACACCGGCGACGACTTCCACTACCCGGAGCTGATCCGGGGCGACGAGGTGGGCCACTCCGACGCGCTGCTCGGGGTGTTCGCGGCCATCGCGCCGGCCGCCGCCGCCGCGCTGGGCGCGCTGGACCGGGGGGACCTGGCGGCGTACGACGAGATCTTCAGGCCGACCGTGCCGCTGGCCCGGCACCTGTTCGCGGCACCGACCTGGCACTACAAGACGGGGATCGTGTTCCTGGCCTGGCTGGCCGGGCACCAGGAGCACTTCACCATGGTCGGCGGCGCGCAGTCCGGCCGGTCCCCGGCGCACCTGGCCACCCTGCTCACCCTGGCCGACGCCGCCGGGTTGCTGCCCGACGCCGAGCTGGCCGCCGCCCGCGCCCGGGCGCTGTTCACCGTCGCGGGAGTGGCGCAATGAGCCTTGCGCGGTTCTCGTTCAATCAGGCCACCGCGCAGCACTGGCCGCTGCCCGAGGTGGTGGCCGGCTGCGTGGCGGCCGGTGTGCCGGGCGTCGGGCTGTGGCGCGAGCCGGTGGCCGAGCACGGGCTGGCCCGCTCGGCGAAGCTGGTCCGCGACGCCGACCTCACCGTGACCTCGCTGTGCCGGGGTGGTTTCTTCCAGGCCGACGACTGGCGGGCGGAGAACCTGCGGGCCATCGAGGAGGCGGCCACCCTGGGCGCCCCGGAGCTGGTCCTGGTCTCCGGCGGTCTGCCGGCGGGCAGCCGGGACATCGACGGCGCCCGCCGCCGGGTCGCCGACGCGATCGGGGAGTTGGCCCCGCACGCGGCGGCAGCCGGCGTCCGGCTGGCGATCGAGCCGCTGCACCCGATGTTCGCTGCCGACCGGTGTGTGATCGCCACCCTCGGCCAGGCGCTGGACATCGCCGAGCGGTTCGACCCGGCGGTGGTCGGTGTGGTCGTGGACGCGTACCACGTCTGGTGGGACGACACGGTGTACGCCCAGATCGACCGGGCCGGCGCGCGGATCGCCGCGTTCCAGGTCTGTGACTGGGTGACGCCGCTGCCGGAGGGGGTGCTGCTCGGTCGGGCGCTGCCCGGCGAGGGGTGCATCGAGTTGCGCCGACTGCGCGAGGCGGTGGACGCGGCCGGCTACCTCGGCCCGATCGAGGTGGAGGTCTTCTCCGCGCAGGTGTGGGCGCGGCCGGGCGCGGAGGTGCTGGACGCGGCCATTGCCGGCTACCTGCACCACGTTGTCTGAGGCTCCTGAACGGCGGTGGCCGGCGACGGTCGGTGCCTGGCTGGGCATCGGCACCGCGCCGGCCACCCTGGTGCTCGGCGCGGCGATGGCCGCCCGGCACGGCGGCGCCGTGCCGGTGGCCGGGCTGCTGGTCGGCGGGCTGCTGATGGCGGCCCTGCTCTGGGGACAGGGCCGGATCGGTCTGCGCCGACCGTTGGGCGACGGCGGGACGCTGACCGCGGTGCTGCCGGCGTACCTGGGGAACACCTCGCGGCTGCTGTTGGCGGCGGTGCTGGCCGTGTCGATGGTCGGTTGGAACGGGTTCAACGTCGGGCTCGGAGGCGCCTCGCTGGCCGCGTTGACGCATCTGCCCGGCTGGGCCGGACCGGTGCTGCTGGAGGTGGCGGTCCTCGCCGTCTCCTGGGCGCCGGCCCGGCTCGGCAATCGGATCGCGGTGCTCACCACCCTCAGCGCGGTGGTGCTGGTCGTCTGGTGCCTGACCGTGCTGCCACCACCGGGCGCACCGGTCCGCCTCGCCGCCGGCGGGCTCGCCGACGCCGCCGCGCTGATCGGCTATGCGGCGGTCTTCGCGCTGCGCGCGCCGGACTTCAGCGTCGGCCTGGCCCGGCGGCGGGACCTGGCCTGGTGCGTGGGGCTACTGGTCGGGCCGGCGCTGCTCGGGGTGCTCGCCGGCGCCGGCCTGTGGCTGCGGACCGGCTCGGCGGACGTGGTGGCGCTGCTCGCCGCCGGGTCGGGGCTGGCCGCGTACGCGAATCTGTTCGTCGCGGTGGCGGTCTTCGCGGCGGCGCTGACCACGACGTACTCCGGGGCGCTGGCGGTGCGCGGCCTGGCGCCGCGGGTGCCGGCCCGCACGGCGATGCTCGCCATCGCGGTGCTCGGCGGGCTGCTGGCGGTGGCGCGCTTCGACCGCCTGGTGCTGCCCTGGCTGACCCTGCTGGCCGCCGCGCTGCCGGTGCTGGTGGTGCCGATGGCCGTGGAGGCGGCGGCCCGTCGGCGGGGGTGCACCCCACGGACCGTGCCCGCCTGGTGCTGGGTGCCGCCGGCGCTGCTGGCGGTCGCCTGCACGCTCGTCGGGGTGGGCGTCGCCCCGCTGCTCGGGCTGGCTGTCGCCGCGTTGCTCACCCTGGCGTGGCGGCGACGCCGCTGACTCGGGACTGATCAACCAACGGACGGTTGCGGTAGGCCTCGGCCGCCGCCTGGAACGTCAGCTACGGTTCGCGGTCACATAGTCGCGGGAGGCGGTGAACCTCTCGACCGGGTCGCCGAGGATCTGCCACGGCCAGTCGGTGACCAACCCGTCCAGCAGCGCGAATGCATGCCACGCCGCGTCGAACTCGTCGGCCAGTTCGAAGGCCATCGCGAACACCGCCACCCGGGGTGCCCAGCCGGGGCCGGCGGGGATGTAATCCGGGTGGAAGATCGAATTGTCCGCCGCGGCGAGAAGTTCGGCACGGACCTCGTCGGAGACGATGTACTCGTTGCCCTCCTCTCGTTCAGAGGCGTCCCACTTCTCGACGTGGGCGACGGCCACCAGTTCGTGCAGGAGGCTGTTCGGTCCGGCCGCCGTTGCGGCGCCCCGCGCGAAGTCGAACATCTCCTCGTGACTGCCGGACCATTTCGCACACAGGTACTGCAACCGCTGCTCGTGCGCGACCACGTGCCCCGGGTGCAGTCGAGTCACCGCCTCGAAGCGCTGCCGGGCCTCCGCCGCCCCGATGCCCAGGCCTCGGGCACTGGTGACCAGCCATGCCCGCGCGGTCACGTTGTCGGGTTCGCGGGTGAGGACCCTCTGCAACAACGTCTCGGCGTAGTGCAACCGCTCATGGAAACCCTTGAACTGGTCAGCAGTGGTGTATTTCGCCCGCTTGCCGCCGCGTGCGTCCCACGCCCAGTACACGGCGTGACAGCCGGCCACCAGCACGGGCAGCGTTGACTCAGGCTCGGCGTCGATCCAGTCGCCGATCCAGTCCTGGATCCCATCGACCCTGCCGACGGCTTCCATGAGGAAGGCCATCTCGTCCGGATCGGCCGCCATGGTGAGCAGTTCCCGGGCGAACTTCCAGTTGCGCTTCTCCAGCGTCCGGATCAGGGCCTTCCGGTGCGGGTCACCAAAGGTCGGGTCCAGGACCGGATCCTTTGACCGCTTCGTGAACGGCCACATGCAACCCAACCCCCATGTCGTACGCCGTACCGGCCGCTGATATTAGATGATCAGATTCGGCCGCGGCGGCCGACCACCGCCCACCGCCCACCGTCAGGGTGCGTCCATTCCGCTGGTACGCCGTCTCGGGCAAACTGATGCCGGTCGTATCAAACAGACATCCACGGGGGCTTCCATGGCAGCAGAGGCCACGCAGGACCCTGTAACGGATCGATCCGACGTGGATGGCAGGCCACCGGCGTTGCGCCTGACCGGTCTGCACAAGGCGTTCGGCGCGAACATCGCGGTCAACCACGTCGATCTGACCGTGCCGCAGGGATCGTTCTTCGGCCTCGTCGGCCCGAACGGCGCCGGCAAGACCACCGCGCTGTCCATGGCGGTCGGCCTGCTGCGCCCCGATGCGGGCAGCTCCGAGGTGTTCGGCGTAGAAGTCTGGAAAGACCCGGTGCAGGCGCGGACGATGATGGGCGTCCTGCCCGACGGGCTGGCGATGCCCGAACGGCTCACCGGCCGGGAGCTGCTCACGTTCATCGGGCAGCTACGCGGGATCGAACCGGCCGTGCTCGCCGAGCGCATTGATGAGCTGCTCGACGTGATGGAGCTCAACGAGGCCGAGACCACCCTCGTGGTGGACTACTCGACCGGCATGCGTAAGAAGATCGGCCTGGCCACCGCGCTGCTGCACGGGCCGCGACTGCTGGTGCTGGACGAGCCGTTCGAGGCGGTCGACCCGGTGTCCGCGGCCGCGCTCAAGGCAATCCTCATACGGTTCGTCGAGTCGGGCGGCTCGGTGGTGCTGTCCAGCCACGTCATGGCGCTGGTCGAGCAGCTGTGCGACACGGTCGCCGTCATGGCCAAGGGTCGGGTCGTCGCGGACGGGCCGCTGGCCGAGGTCCGCGGCGAGCAGACGCTGGAGCAGACCTTCGTCCGGCTGGTCGGTGGCGACGAGCACGCCGGGAGGGGCCTGTCTTGGCTGGCGTCCTGATCCGGATGAAGCTGGCGATCATCCGGAACTCCATGAGCGGCGGCAAGGCCGCCTGGATGGTCACCGGCGGCATCTTCGGGCTGCTGTTCGCCGCGGCCACGATCTGGCTGACGTTCGTCGACATCGCCGAGCCGGGCGTGCTGGGCGATCTGCTCGCCTGCGTCTGGGTGACGTGGATGCTGGGCTGGGTGGTCGGCCCGTTGTGGGGCGGTTCGGCCGTGCTGCGCGCCGACCACTTCGCGCTGCTTCCGGTGCCGCGCCGCAAACTCGCCGTCGGCCTGCTCGGCGCCGCCTTCGTCGGTATCACCACGGCGGTCACGGCTCTGGCCTTCCTCAGCCTGATCACGTACGCGGCACACCGGGGAGTGGTGCCGGCCCTGATCGCCGTGCCGGCCGCTGCCGGGGAACTCGTGTTCGTGGTGCTGCTGTCGCGCGTCGCGTACGCCCTCTTCGGTTTTGTCGCCACCTCCCGGGTCGGCGCCGCGATCACCGGCGTGCTGTTCGCCGCCATGATCGTCCTGTCTCAGTCCGGCTGGATGGTCATCGTCGCGGTCATCTACTCGGACGTGCTCTCCACCGGCTTCTCGTCCACGTTCTCCACCACGCTGCGCTGGATTCCGTCGAGCTGGGGCGTGGTCGCCGTCGACGCCGCCGACCACGGTGACTGGGCGCTGGTCCTCGGCGCGCTCGCCGGCCTGGCCGTACTCATCGGGCTGCTCCTGCTGATCTGGGCGGCCACCCTCGGCACACCACGCCGCTCCCGGGTCACCATCCGCGGCACCAGCCACGCTCCCGTGCCGACCGGCGGCCCGTTCGCCGGCCCGACCGGCGCGGCCTTCCGCAAGGAGCTGCGCACCTGGTGGCGTGACCCACAGCGGACCACCACGGCCACCGTGCCGATCGTCTGGGCGCTGCTCACCGCGCTGCTGCCCCTCACCTTCGATGCGAAGGCGCTGCTGCCGTGGGCCGGCCCGGCCGTCGCGCTGTTCGCCATCACGTCGGCCTGCAACCTGTACAGCCAGGACGGCACGGCACTCTGGCAGACCATCACGACCGGCACCCAACGTGCGGACGTACGTGGCCGGCAGTGGGCCTACCTGGCTCTGTTCGGCCCGATCTCGATCGCCCTCAGCATCGGCTTCACCATCTGGAGCGGCTACACCTGGGCCTGGCCGTGGATCGCCGCCACCGTGCCGGCGCTGCTCGGCGGCGGTGCCGGCCTGATCGTCTACGCCTCGGTGGCCGCGATGGTGCCCGGTCCCGACGCCCACAAGCGCCCGGACAACCCGCTCGAACACGCCGACACCACCGGTCAGTCCAATGTGCTGTTCTGGATCGGCCTGATCCCGGTCGCCCCGGCGATCACCGCCGTGATCCTCGGCGATCGGTTCGACCTGCCCGTGCTGCTGTGGGCCGGCGGACCGATCAGCCTGGCCACCGGCATCGCGCTCGCCTGGTGGCTGGGCTCGGTGGCGGCCCGGCAGCTCACCGCCAAGGGCGCGGACATGCTGCACATCATGCGTACCGGCCGGAACACGGCAGCGGGCCGGGCAGCGGCGTCGGACGGCACCAAGATCGAGATATCCAAGCGGGACGCGACGATCGGCGCCCTCTACTGGGTCGGCGGATCGATCCTGCTGTTCCCTCAGGGCCTGGTGCCGCTCGTGTTCATCCTCACCGGCACCGACGTGCAGTCCTGGTTCCTGGCGATGTACCTGCCACGCGGCTGGGGGCTTACGATCGCCGCCGCCAGCATCCTGATCGGCATCTTCCTGTACGCCCAGGCCATCCTGCTCACCTTCCGCAACAAGAACATCCGTGCCCAGCGCGAGGCCGTCGCGGCCCGCGAGCGCGACGAGGCCGCGGGCGGCGACCCGGAACACCACGAACTCGAATCCGTCTGACGGGCGCCCCCCGGGTGGCTGACCGAGACAAGCCGGTCTGCGCGTACCGACGGTGACCGGCGGGCGGGATGGTTCCCCCGCCCGCCGGTGACCATGGTCAGTTGACCGTGATGGTCAGGTTGGCCGAGCGGGTCTCCCCACTGGTGTAGGTGACCGTCACCCGGGCGGTGAAGGTCCCCTTGCGTGGGTAGCCGTGGCCGGTCGACCGCAGGGTCGCACCGTGCGTGACGGCGCTGTTGTCGCCGAAGTCCCACGCGTAGTCGGTGATGCTCTGCCCGGACGGCGCCGTCGCGGTCGCGGTCAGGGTGGTGGTCAGCGGCGCCGTGCCGCTGCCCGGGCTGGCCGCGAGGGCGAGCGTCCCGCCGGGCTCTTTCTTGCTGCCCGAATCACGGTACTGACAGCCAGTGATAACCGTCAATAGTCCTTAAGGTAAGCGTCTTCCTGATCTGATCGCCCCGGGCTGGCCCCGCCACCGCTGTCAGCCCAGCGGCACCTGCGCCGGCCGCTCGCCATCCCCGGTGGCGCCGATGCCCCCGGGAACCGTGACCGGGGCAGTGACGATCCGGCTCGGCAGCACCGGCGCGTCCCGGCCCGTGCCCCGCCGCCGGTCGCCGCCGGTGGACTGCTCGTGGTAGTCCTGCTCCACGTTCACCGACCAGACGTCATGCGCGCTGCCGGTGGCGATGTTCTCCGCGGTGAGCATGGCGGTGAGCATCGAGTGGTCCTGGTTGTTGTAGCGGTGCATGCCATTGCGCCCCACCGGGTGAACGTTCGGCACCGCCTCGGCCAGCCAGGCCCGGATCACGTCCACGTTGTGCTGGTAGCGCTCGTCGTACACCGGGTACGCCTTCGGCATCCGCACCACGTAGCCGGCCTCCACCACGCCGGGCCGGGCCAACCCCAGCCGCTCCAGCTCCGCGGTGGCCAGCGCCACCAGGTCGGCGTCCGGGGTACGCCACATCTCGTCGTCCTCGAAGACGAAGTACTCCAGGCCCAGGCAGGTGCGGCCGTCCTTGACCAGGTACGGCGACCAGGAGCCGAAGTTCTGGATCCGGCCCACCCGCACGCCCTGGTCGTGCACGTAGATCCAGTTGTCCGGGAACGAGAACTCGGCCGGCACCACCAGCGCGACCGTCAGGAAGTCGCGGTAGCGCAGGTCGGCGGCGCAGGCCAGCACCTCCGGCGGCGGCTCCGGGCGCAGCGCCGCCACCAACTCCGAGATCGGCATCGACGAGACCACGTGGTCGGCCGGCGTGGTGCGTTGCCCGCCCGGGCCGTTGACCGTCACGCTGATCGCCCGCCGTCGCCGCGGGTCGCGGTGCACCGCGGTGACCCAGGTGCCGGTCGACACCTCCCCGCCACGGTCGCGCACCTGCTCGGCGCAGCGTTCCCACATCATCCCCGGTCCGTACTTCGGGTACTGGAACTGCTCGATCAGACTGGTCACGTCCGTGCGGTACCGCCGGGGCAGCACCGCGTTGCGGATCGCCTTGGCCAGCGACAAGTTCTTGATCCGCTGCGCGGCCCAGTCCGCCTGCAGCCGGTCCGCCGGCATCCCCCAGACCTTCTCGGTGTACGTCTTGAAGAAGATCGAGTACAGCCGCCAGCCGAACCGGGCCGACACCCAGCCCTCGAAGTGCGACTGGTCCCGCGGCGGGCGCAGCCGGGCACGGGCGTACGAGCCCAGGCAGCGGGCGGCCTCCGGCAGCCCGAGGTTGCGCAGCGCGTTCGCCGCGCTCAGCGGGTAGTTGAACAGCGCGCCCCGGTAGTAGATCCGGCTCATCCGGGGCCGGGTGAGGAAGTCCTCGTC
The DNA here is from genome assembly GCF_042897975.1 of Micromonospora sp. NPDC000668. Lineage (NCBI taxonomy): Bacteria > Bacillati > Actinomycetota > Actinomycetes > Micromonosporales > Micromonosporaceae > Micromonospora > Micromonospora sp. NPDC000668. Next base: position 262,578 of record NZ_JBIAYP010000001.1, on the reverse strand, counting down.
CGGCAGGATCTCGTGCCAGAACGCCTCCACCCGGGGCACCTTGGTGAAGAACCGGTGCCCGCCGATGTCGAAGCGCCACCCGTCGCGCTCCACGGTCCGGCTGATCCCGCCGACCACCTCGTCCGCCTCGAACACCTGTACCGGCAGCCCGTGCCGGAGCAACTCGTACGCAGCCGTGAGTCCAGCCGGCCCCGCACCGATGACCACCGTGCCGTGCTGCTCGCCCATGCCCCCGCGCTCCCTGCTCACCCGCTGTGGTTGAGGCGCGGCGCGTACCCGTTCTGCGCCGGACTTCACTCTCGCGGCGGCGCGGGTCACGGCGGTTTCCGCTCCGGCGGGGCGCGCGGCGGCGTACAACGGGAGGGGCGACACCCCCGCGGCGGGTGAGTCTGGGGCGGACCGGGGGAGCGGGGCGGATGCGCCGGTGGCGGAGCGGCCGGGGGCGCGCGACGGCGCTGGCCGCCGGACTGGCCGGGGCGGCCCGGGCCGGGACGCGGCTGGCCCGCCGGGTGCCGTCGCCCTGGCCCTACCTGCTCGGCCTCTTCCTCGGCGCGAAGCTGCTGCTCACCCTGGTCGGGTTGCTGGTCCTGCACGCCTGGGACGGCATCCCCGGCGCGCCGCCGCCGGACGAGGCGTTGATGTGGGCGGAGCAGCGGGACGTCTCCGGGCACCGGTGGATCTCCTTCTGGTTCGCCTGGGACGCGCTGCTCTACCTGCGGCTGAGCCAGCTGCCGCTGACCGGGCCGTGGGCGGACTTCGGCTTCCCGTTGCTCTACCCGTTCCTGGCCCGGCCGGTCGGCGCGCTGCTCGGCGGCGACAACGCGCTGGCCCTGCTGCTGATCAGCAACGTCGCGTTCCTGCTGGCCCTCTGGTACGGCTACCGGCTGGCCGAGCTGCTGCTCGGCGATCCGGACGCGGCTCGCCGGTTCACCCGGTACCTGGTGCTGCTGCCGACCGCGTTCCTGTTCCAGGCCGCGCTGACCGAGTCGCTCTTCGTCTGCCTCGCGCTGGCCTCGTTCTACTACGCGGAGCGGCGCCGCTGGCTGCTGGTCGGCGTGCTCGGCTACTTCCTGGCGATGAGCCGGTCGGTCGGCCTGCTCGTCGCGCTGCCGCTGGCCCTGGTGCTGCTCCGCCAGCACGACTGGCGGCTCGGCCCGCGCGCCCTGCTCGGATACCTGCGGATCGGCTGGCCGCTGTTGCTGCTGCCCGCCGGCTGGTTCACCTTCATGGCGTTCTGTCGGTGGCGTGGTGGGGACTGGTTCGCCTACCAGCACGCCCAGCAGGAAGGGTGGGGGATCGAGGTGCAGAACCCGGTGCCGGTGCTGTTGGGTGGGTTGGCCGGGGAGACGCGCGACGCCGCCCGGGTCTGGTTCGCCGTGGCCGTGCTGGCCGTGCTGGTCGCGGGGTTCCGCCGCCGGGAGCTGGCCTACCTGGTCTACGGCGTACTCATGGTGCTGGTGCCGCTGTCGATGGGCCCGCCGGTCTACAAGAGCCTGCTGCGCTACCTGCTCGCCGCGTTCCCGGTGGCCCTGGTGCTGACCCGCTGGGCGCGCCGCGCCACCGTCGACGTGTGGCTGACCGCGGCCCTCGCCCTGGTGCAGGGCGCGCTGTTCGTACTCTGGCTCAGCTACTGGACACACATGATCATATGAGCGGGCCTCCGGCCTGCCGGGCCCACCGGGCCTGTGGGAGCCTGCTACCCGACGTCGGCCCGTACCCCGTGGAGGTTTCGTGTTCGCCCTGCCGCTGACCGAGGAGGTTGAGCTGCGCCCGCTGGACCCGTGGCGGGCCGAGGAGTTCCTCGCCCACCTGGACCGGGCCCGGGAACACATCCAGCCGTGGGTGTCGCCGTCGTTCGTCGCCACCGACCTGCCCTCGGCCCGGGCGGTGCTCCAGCGGTACGCCGACCGCTGGGCTACCGACGCCGGTGGCATCTGGGGGCTGTGGTGGCGCGGCACGCTGGTCGGCGGGGTGATGTTCGTGTCGTTCGACGTGGCGCTGGGCGTCTGCGAGGTGGGCTGTTGGGTGGAGCCGGCGGCGCAGGGGCGCGGCATGGTCGCACCGGCGATCCGCCGAATCGTCGACTGGGCCGTACGCGAGCGCGGCATCCAGCGGGTGGAGTGGCGCACCAACGCCGAGAACGCCCGCAGCATCGCGCTCGCCCGCCGGCTCGGCCTGCGCCACGACGGCACTCTCCGCCAGGTGTACCCGCGCCCGAACGGGCGGATCGACCTTGAGGTCTGGTCGGTGCTGGCCGACGAGTGGCTGGCCGGGCCGGCCGCCCGGCAGCCTACCGTCCACTGACGACGGCAGGGTTCTGTCGTACCCGGGCGGCACCATGCATCCATGGCCGTCCCCGCGCTCACCCCGCACCCCGACCCGCCGCGCTCCGTGCCGCTGCGCGAGGCGCGCACCCGGTTCAGTCAGCTTGTCGCGCTGGCCGAGCTGACCGACGCGGTCACCGTCGTCACCCGCGACGGCGATCCCCGTCCGATCGCCGCCATCGTCCCGGCCGCCGCCGCCCGCAGCGGTGCGCAGGCTCGCGCCGACGCTGACCGGCTCGCCACGGTCACCGCCGGCTGGGCCCGTCGGCTCGACGAGCAGCACCGGCGCAGCAGTCAGCGGCACGCAGCCGAGCTGGGTGCCGTCCGCGCGGCGCTGGCCGAGGCGTGGGCTGAGCTGGACCGGCGCGTCATCCCCGGCAGCGACCCGGCGCTGGCCCGGCTGCGCGCCGCGCACGCCGACCTGCTTGCCGGCTGAGCCGCTGTAGGCCGGCCGCCCGCACGCCGACCCTGCTCGCCGGGGGCCGGGGTCAGCCGTTGGCCGGGTAGGCGTGCGTCTCGGTCGCCTTGACCGCCACCCAGACGCGCTGCCCGGGGATCAGCCGCAGCTGGGCGGCGGCGGCCGGGGTGACGTCCGCGGCCACGCCGATCGGTCCGTCCAGCTGCACCCGCACGTTGTCGCCGTGCCGTTGGACGCCGGCGACGGTGCCCGCCCAGGTGTTGCGCGGGCTGCCCTCCGGCCGGGACGGGTGCAGGGCCACCGCCGTCGGGCGGAACGCGACGAACGCCTCGCCGTCCAGCCGGTCGGCGACGGTGAGGGACAGGTCCGGCGCGACCCGTACCCCGTGCCCCTCGGCTCGGCCCCGGTAGAGGTTCAGCCCGACCAGCCGGGCCACGTAGTCCGTGCGGGGGCGGGCGGTCACGCTCGGGCCGTCACCCTCCTGCACCACCCGCCCACCCTCCACGATGACGAGTCGGTCGGCCAGCGCCAACGCGTCCAGCGGGTCGTGGGTGACCAGCACCGTCGCCCCGGGGTGCGCGGACAGGTGGCGGTGCAGCTCCGCGCGGGTGTCCAATCGGGTGCGGGCGTCCAGCGCGGCGAGTGGCTCGTCCAGGAGCAGCAGTGACGGCTCGACGGCCAGTGCCCGGGCCAGCGCCACCCGCTGCGCCTGCCCGCCGGAGAGCTGTCGGGGCCGGCGGTGCGCCTGGCCGGCCAGCCCCACCCGGCCGAGCCAGTCCCGGGCCGTGGTCCGCGCCGCCCGCCGGTCGACGCCGTGCCGGCGCGGGCCGAATGCCACGTTGTCCAGGGCACTCAGGTGCGGAAAGAGCAGGTAGTCCTGGAAGACCACGCCGATCGGCCGACGTTCGGTGGGCACCCAACCCCGGCTTGCCGGCCGGTCCAGGTCGACGCCGTCGAGGGTGACGTGCCCGGCGGTGAGCGGCTGCAGCCCGGCCAGCGCGCGCAGCGCGGTGGTCTTGCCGGCGCCGTTCGGCCCGAGCAACGCGACTACCTCGCCGGGTGCGACCCGCAACGGCACCTCGAGTCGGAAGGCGTCCCGGTCGACGACGAGCCGGGCGTCGAGCAGCGGTGCGGTCATGGGCCGGTGATCCAGCGGTCCCGTAGCGCGGCCAGGATGCCCACCGAGACGATGAGCAGCACCAGGCTGAGCACCATCGCGGATTCCAGGTCGGTCTCCAGGGCCAGGTAGACGGCGAGCGGCATGGTCTGCGTCCGGCCCGGATAGTTGCCGGCGAAGGTGATGGTGGCGCCGAACTCGCCGAGCGCCCGGGCCCAGCAGAGCACCGCGCCGGCGGCCAGCCCCGGTGCCACCAGGGGCAGCGTGACGTGGGTGAAGGTGGTCCACCGGCCGGCGCCCAGCGTCGCGGCGGCCTCCTCGTACCGGTTGTCGGTGGCCCGCAGCGCACCCTCCACGGCGATCACCAGGAACGGCATGGCGACGAACGCCTCGGCCAGCACCACGCCCGCGGTGGTGAAGGGCAGGGTGATGCCGAACGTGGCGTCGAGCCAGCCGCCGAGCAGCCCTCGACGGCCGAAGACCAGCAGCAGTGCCACCCCGCCGACCACCGGTGGCAGCACCAGCGGCACGGTGACCAGGGCGCGGACCAGCCGGCGGCCGGGGAACTCGACCCGGGCCAGCAGCCAGGCCAGCGGCACGCCGAGCAGCAGGCAGAGCACGGTGGCGAGGGTGGCGGTCTGCACCGACAGTCGCAGCGCGGTCAGCGCTCCCGGCTCGGTGAGCCGCTGCGGCAGCGTCGTCCACGGCGCCCGGACGACCAGCCCGGCCAGCGGCAGGACGAGGAAGAGCAGCCCCAACCCGGCGGGGATCAGCAGTGCCGCCGGCACCCGACCCCGCCGACGGGGCGCGGCGGCGTCGAGGACCCGGCTCACGGAGCCTGGAACCCGGCCTCGGCGAGAACCGCCTGCGCTGGTGCCGAGCGGACGTACGCGACGAAGGCCTGCGCGCCGGCCGGGTTCGGCGCCTCCTTCAGCGCCACGATCGGGTAGTCGTTGACCGCCCGCGCCGACTCGGGAAACTCCACGCCGGCCACGTCGGCGGCCGCCGCCCGCGCGTCGCTGCGGTAGACCAGGGCCGCGTCGACCTCGCCGAGCTTCACCTTGGCCAGCGCGCCCTTGACGTCCTGCTCCAGGGTGACCGGCGTCAGCGCGACGCCGGCCGCGTCCAGCGCGGTCCGGGCCGCCGCGCCGCAGGGCACCTGTTCGGCGCAGAGTGCCACCTTCACCCCTGGCCGGATCAGGTCGGCGAGCCCGGTCACCCCCTTCGGGTTGCCCCGGGGCACCGCGATCACCAGTTGATTGCGGGCGAAGGTGCTCGGTGTGCCGTCGGCGTTGCCGGCCTTGGTCACCGTGGTCATGTTCGTCGGCGCGGCCGAGGCGAACACGTCCGCCGGCGCCCCCTGGTTGATCTGGTTGGCCAGGGCCGAGCTGCCCGCGAAGTTGAAGGTGACCGAGCTGCCCGGGTTGGCGGCCTCGAAGTCACTGCCGATGCGGGTGAACGACTCGGTCAGCGAGGCGGCGGCGAACACCGTCACCGTGCCGGTGACCTGGCCGTCCGCGGCGCTACCCGGTGCCTCGTCCCCGGCGCAGCCGGAAACCACCAGCCCGGCCACCGCCACCATGGCCACCAGCGCGGCGCGCACTCCCTGCCTGCTCATCCGCCGGTCCTTCCCCTGGTTGGGGCGGCGGGTGCGGCCCGTTCCACCACCACCGTGGTCGACTTGATCACTGCGACGGCCACCGACCCGACCCGCAGGTCGAGCTCGTCGACCGCTTCCCGGCTCATCAGCGACACGATCCGGAACGGGCCGGCCTGGATGTCGACCTGGGCCATCACGGTGTCCTTGCGGACGTCGACGACGATGCCGCGCAGTCGGTTGCGGGCCGAGGACAGCTCCGCGCCCGCGTCCGGGTCGGCCGCCTGGGCGCGGGCGAAACCGGCCAGGTCGACGCCGTCGATGACCCGGTGGCCGTGCGCGTCCCGCCCGGCGGGCAGTCGCCCGGCGTCCACCCAGCGGCGGATCGTGTCGGCGCTGACGCCGAGCAGGTCGGCCGCCTCGCCGATCCGAAACATCGTCACGGCCACACCCTAGCGCCCGCATCTGCGAGTACGAAAGGGCCTGGGAGCCAGCTTTCACGTACCCCGAGGGCTCTTTCAGGCCGCAGGTGCGGCCGTCGGTGACCGCCCCGGAAGTCGTTCTTCCTGGTGTCCGGATCAGCCCAGTTGCAGGGAAGGTGCTCCCTGCGGCCGCCTCGACGCGGCACTTTCCCTGGCGTTGCGGATCTCGGGCACGGCCCCACCCGCACGACCGAGGGTGGGGCCGGCTCATCCCGGGGAGGTTCAGCAGTTGCGCAGCTCAGGCGACTGGTTGAGCAGTTGACCGCGCGGTGAGACGAAGCGGCGGTAGGCCGGCCCGTCCACCGTGTCGGGGCGGAAGGCCGCCACGCGGTGGCAGTTCTGGAAGGCGAGGCGAACCCCGAAGTGCCGCTCCAGGCCAGCCCGGATCGCGTCGCTCGCCAACGCCCGGAGCAGTTGCCCCCGGTCGGCCTCGGTCGGGGGCGGGATGGCGTTGTCGGCGCGGTCGGACCCGCTGGACTCCAGTTCGGCGACCACCCGGCTGACGGTGGCCCAGGCGTACGGCAGCGAGTCGCGGACGCAGGCGATGAAGGCGTCGTCATCGACCGGGCCACGTTCGGCGGCGTCGAGCAGGGCGGGCGGGACGGTCAGCGACATGGTTCTCCTCCAAGTCGATAACGAAAGCCGTTGTCGTTAACGGCGCGAACTGAGCACACCACGTCCTCCGGACGACGTCAACGATGTCCGCGCGCGCCGTACCGCCGTTTTGCGGTCTCCCGGCGGTCAGGCCCGGCGGGGGTGGCCCTTGAGGTGCCGGCCCAGCTCGCGGGCGATCTCCCGGTTGGCGTCCCGCTCGGCCAGCGTCTGCCGCTTGTCGTAGGTGCGCTTGCCCTTGGCCAGGGCCAGCTCGACCTTGGCCCAGCCGTTGTCGAAGTACATCGACAGCGGGACCAGGGTCACCCCGCCCTCGCGGACCTTTTCCAGGATCCGGTCGATCTCGGACCGGCGCAGCAGCAGCTTGCGGTTGCGCCGGGGGGCGTGGTTGGTCCACGTGCCGTAGGCGTACTCGGCGATGTGCAGGCCGTACAGCATGAGCTCGCCGTCGCGCTCGTGGGCGAACGCGTCCACCAGTGACGCCCGCCCCTCGCGCAGCGACTTCACCTCGGTGCCGACCAGCACGATGCCCGCCTCGTACGTCCGGAGCACGGTGTAGTCGTGTCGGGCCTTCTTGTTCGAGGCGATCAGCCGGCGTTCGGGCTGCTGGGACGGAGTCACCCGGCGACGATATCCGGCCGGCGGCTCAGGGGCTCAGCCGCCGGTCCGCGCGCAGCCGCTCAATCAGGTCCCGCTCCGCAGCCACGAACGACTCCTCCGACTCGCACGGCCAGTGGCCCAGGATCGGCGGTGGCACGCTGTCGTACGGCGGTGGCACCACGCCGTGTGGGTCGGCCAGCCGGGTGTCCACCGCCGCCATCGGCCCGGTCAGCGTCTCGTGGTCTCCGGGTCGGTGCCGGGCGAAGATCCAGCCACCGAGGGGGTCGGTGTCCCGCCACAGGTTCCGCCATCGCCAGCCGACGCGCTCGCCGATCTCCCGCAGCACCTCGTCGTTGACGTACGCGGGGAACAGCCGCGCGTACACCCGTTGCAGCGGCGACCCGTAGGTCAGCAGGGCGACCCGGTCGGTGACCCGGGGTGGCAGTTGCAGCACCGTGGCGGCGAGCAGCACCGACCCGTGGCTGTGCCCGGCCAGCAACACCCTCTCGCCCTGCTCGACCAGGTAGGTGATCCGCCGGGTCAGCTCCGGCACGGCCCGCTCGGCGTAGCAGGGCGGAGCGAAGGGGTGCGCGGCCCGGGGCCAGAAGGTGCCGAGATCCCACAGCACGCCCACGTACCGGCGGAACTGCGCCGTCCGGTACGCGAAGATGCCGCCGATCACCAACCCGAGCACGATCGCGGCGATCGCGTAGCTGCCCATCCCGATCAGGAAGTTGACCAGGTCGGCGGGTACACCGACGTAGCGCTGGATCACGTCCCCGGGATAGAGCTGGAACAGGCCGAGCACGCTGGTGGCCAGGCCGAGCGCGGCCAGTCCCGCGTAGACCGTGGTGAGCGGTTCCAGCCGTTCGGTGAACCGGGCCCGGGCCACCGTCCGCTCGACCTGGCGCAGCCGGTCCGCCGCCTCCGGCGGCGCGTGCGGGAAGTCGGCGGCCACGATCGCCCTCGCGGCCCCCCACCGACCATGCCGGGTCAGCACCGTGACCACGCCGCCGACCAGCAGCGCGGTCAGCACCGCGATGAAGAACCCGAAGATCGCCCACTTGTACGCCAGTGGCGGGCTGGTGGCCAGCCCGTCAGCGGTGTCCCCGTCCCGGTCCAGCAGATCCGACACCCGGTAGACCAGTTCGGCGGAGAACGCCACGGCGAGGCCTGCGGCCACCGTGACGAAGACCGGCGCGCCCAGCGCCCGCAGCGGTGAGCTGCCCGGCCGCCCGCCCCGTCGCCAGATCACCAGCGCGGTGAGTACGACCAGTAGCGCGGTCTGGCTGGCGAACAGCCAGGCCACGCTGGCGCCGTACCCGGGCAGCTCGCGGCTCTGCGGCCACGGCTGCGGACTACTGATGGTGTGCACGATCACCAGGATGGTCAGCCCGCAGGTGATCGTGCGCAGCCCGCGGGTGAGCGCGTCGACCCGGGCGGCCGGGCGGGGTCGGTCGATGCTCTGCACCACGGTGAGCAGGACCAGGCAGGCGAGCAGCACCGCCCCGGTGGCCACCAGCAGCAGCAGCAGATCCCACGAGGCGCCCCGGCTGGCCCGGGCGGCCAGCAGGCTGCCGTCCAGGGTGGCGAACGCGGCGGCGACGTGCACCGAGCGCAGCCGGCCCACCAGCGGTGCGCCGTCCCACTGGCCGACCGCACTCAACTGGGTCTCGGAGGCTGCGGGCTCCCGGGTCCGAAACGCGTCGAACGAGTGGCCGGGGCGCGCGCCCAGCCACCAGACGAGCCCGATGGCGGCGACCGGCACCAGCGCCAGCAAGCCCAGGCGCACTCCGGGCGAGCGCCCGCCGAGCCAGGACAGCCAGCTCCGCTCGGCCAGGCAGGACGGGGTGCCCGTGCAGCGCCAGGCGACGAGGTCCAGCGCCACCCCGACGATGGACAGCACGTAGAGCATGGTGAGGGTGAGTGCGAGCACCCGGCACAGCGCGACGATGCCGTGCTTCGAGGCGCGGCTTGCCGGGCGCATCCAGAGCGCCACGTTGCAGAGCATGAATGGCAGCAGGAACACCAGCGACAGCGTCCGCACGGCCGTGCCGGACGGCAGGTCACTCCACCGGTACGCCTCCAGCGTCATCCCGCCCGTCCCGGTTTCGTCCGGGTAGCCCGCGCGTGGGCGGTAGAACCCGCCGCTGCGGTCGCCGGCGACCTGATGGACGTGCGGCCGGTCCAGCACCTGGTCCGCCCCCGCACCGGAGACGCCGTGCACCCGCAGCTCCACGATGCGGCCCGACGTCGTCGGTCCGGTCGGCGACGCGTCCGCCATGGGCCCCCCGAGGTGTGCGCGGCAGCTGGGCGGGTGGTCGGTGTGCGGCCACCCGCGCGGCGACCCGGCTTACCCGTCCCGGCCCCGGCCAAGCGTGCTTCGGCGGCCGGACCGACCCCGGCCGGTGCGGCGTACCCCGGTCAGGTGGTTTCATGGGCGCCATGGCGAACCCGGTGATCCTGACCGTCGACGACGACCCGGTGGTCTCCCGGGCGGTGGCCCGGGACATCCGCCGCCACTACGGCGACCGCTACCGGGTGCTGCGGGCCGCCTCCGGCCCGGAGGCGCTGGACGCGTTGCGGGAGGTCAAACTGCGCGGCGAGCAGGTGGCGCTGCTGCTGGCCGACCACCGGATGCCGGAGATGACCGGCGTCGAGTTCCTGGAGGCCGCGATGGACATCTTCCCGGCCGCCCGCCGGGTGCTGCTCACCGCGTACGCGGACACCGACGCCGCCATCGAGGCGATCAACGTGGTCGACCTGGACCATTACCTGCTCAAGCCCTGGCACCCGCCGGAGGAGAAGCTGTACCCGGTGGTGGACGGCCTGCTGGAGGCGTGGGCGGTCACCCCGGACGCGGCGACCACCGAGATCCGGGTGGTCGGTCACCGCTGGTCGGCGCCGTCGTTCAAGGTCCGCGACTTCCTGGCCCGCAATCTGGTGCCGTACCGCTGGCTGCTGGCCGACGATCCGGAGGGCGTCCGACTGCTCGACGCGGCGGGGGCCACCGAGGCGGACGTGCCGCTGGTGGTGACCGCCGAGGGTAAGGCGCTGATCGCGCCGAGCGAGGCCGAGTTGGCCGGGCTGGCCGGGCTGACCGTGGTGCCGGCGTCCGACTTCTACGACCTCGTGGTGATCGGCGCCGGCCCGGCCGGTCTGGGCTCGGCCGTGTACGGCGCGTCGGAGGGCCTGCGCACCGTGCTGGTCGAGCGGCGGGCGACCGGCGGGCAGGCTGGCCAGAGCAGCCGGATCGAGAACTACCTGGGCTTCCCGGACGGCGTCTCCGGCGCGCAGCTGACCGACCGGGCCCGGCGACAGGCGGTGAAGTTCGGCGCCGAGCTGCTCAGCGCCCGGGAGGTGGTCGGCCTGACCGAGGCCGGCTCCGCCCGGCTGCTGCGCTTCGGCGACGGCACCGAGATCGCCGCGCACACCGTGGTGCTGGCCACCGGGGTCTCCTACCGGGTGCTCGACGCCCCCGGGCTGGCCGACTTCACCGGCCGGGGGGTCTTCTACGGCTCCACCGCCACCGAGGCGCCGAACTGCGTCGAGCAGGACGTCTACATCGTCGGCGGGGCCAACTCGGCCGGCCAGGCCGCAGTGCACTTCTCCCGGTACGCGGCCAGGGTGCACCTGCTGATCCGGGGCGCTGACCTGACCACCTCGATGTCGCGGTACCTGATCGACCAGTTGGAGCGGATCGACCGGATCACGGTGCACCCGCACACCGCCGTGGTCGGCGGCGCCGGGCAGGACCACCTGCAACGGCTCACCCTCTGCGACACCCGCACCGGGGAGGCCCGCTCGGTCGACACGTCATGGCTGTTCATATTCATCGGCGCCGAGCCCCGGACCGACTGGCTGGACGGGGTGCTGGTCCGCGACGGGCGTGGCTTCATCGTCACCGGTCCCGACCTGGTGACCGGTGGTCGGCGGCCGGCAGGCTGGTCGCTGTCGCGCGACCCGTACCACCTGGAGACCAGCCTGCCGGGGGTGTTCGCCGCCGGGGACGTGCGGGCCGAGTCGGTCAAGCGGGTCGCCTCGGCCGTCGGCGAGGGCGCCATGGCCGTGTCGCTCGTGCACCGCTACCTGGAGGCCCAGTGAGCGCGAGGAGTGAGCCGGGCCTGCGAGCCCCGCAGTCGCGAACCAAGGAGGCCCAGTGAGCGCGAGGAGTGAGCCGGGCCTGCGAGCCCCGCAGTCGCGAACCAAGGAGGCCCAGTGAGCGCGAGGAGCGAGCTGGGCCTGCGAGCCCCGCAATCGCGAACGAGGGAGGCCCAGTGAGCACCGAGACCGATCGCCTGACGCCGGCGCAGCTGCGCACCCTGTTCCTGTTCGAGGCACTCGACGATGCGCAGCTCGACTGGCTGGCCGAACACGGCCGGGTCGAGCAGCGTGCCGGCGGCACCCTGGTGTACGGCGAAGGCGAGGCGGCCACCTGCTTCTTCGTGCTGCTGCGCGGCGCGGTGGCGTTGAGCCGGCAGGTGCGCGGCGACGACGTCGAGACCAGCCGGACCGACCAGCGCGGGGTGTACGGCGGGGCCACCCAGGCGTACCTGGGCGACCAGGTCGAGCAGATCTACCGCAACAGTCTGCGGGCGGTGACCGACGCGGAGTTCTTCGTGCTGCCGGCGGAGGACTTCGCGCACGCCCTGCGGTCCTGGTTCCCGATGCCCATGCACCTGCTGGAGGGGCTGTTCTTCGGGATGCGGAACAGCCAGACGATCGTCGGCGAACGGGAGCGGCTGCTGGCGCTCGGCTCACTCTCGGCGGGGCTGACCCATGAGCTGAACAATCCGGCTGCGGCGGCGGTGCGGGCCACCTCGGTGCTGCGCGACCGGGTCGCCGGGATGCGGCACAAGCTCGCGATGATCGCCGACGGCCGGCTGGACGGCCGGGCCCTGCACGGGCTGGTCGCGTTGCAGGAGGAGGCGGTGGCCCGGGTGGCCACCGCGCCGAAGCTGACCCCGATGGCCACCGCCGACGCGGAGGACACCCTCACCGACTGGCTGGAGGAGCGCGGGGTGAGCGGCGCCTGGGACCTGGCGCCGATCCTGGTCGGCGGCGGGCTCGACGCGGCCTGGCTGGGTCGGGTGAAGGAGGCGGTCGGCCCGGCGGACCTGGAGGCGGCGGTGCGCTGGCTCACCTACACCGTCGACACCGAGCTGCTGATGCGCGAGATTGGCGACGCGGTGACCCGGATCTCCGGCCTGGTCGGCGCCGCCAAGCAGTACTCCCAGCTGGACCGCGCGCCGTACCAGGTGGTGGACGTGCACGACCTGCTCGACGCCACGCTGGTGATGTTCAAGGCGAAGATCCCCGCCCAGGTCAAGCTGGTCCGCGAGTACGACCACGGCCTCCCGCCGGTCCCCGCGTACGCCGCCGAGCTGAACCAGGTGTGGACCAACCTGATCGACAACGCGCTGGGCGCGATGGGGGAGAAGGGCGTGCTGACCGTCCGCACCGGACGCGTCGGCGACCTGCTGGCCGTGGAGATCACCGACACCGGCCCCGGCATCCCGCCCGAGGTACGCCCGCGCATCTTCGAGCCCTTCTTCACCACCAAGCCGGTGGGCGCGGGCACCGGCCTGGGGCTGGACATCTCGTACCGGATCGTGGTGCACAAGCACCACGGCGACATCCGGGTGGAGACCGAGCCGGGGCGGACCACCTTCCGGGTCCTGCTGCGGGTCACCGAGGCCACGCCGCCGACCCCCTGACCCGCGGAGTTGGCGGGCGTTCATCGCCTTCACCCGGCGCGGCCGACCTGGAGTGGTCGCTTCGGCGCGGGCCGAACGATGACGGCCGTACGGTCGGCGACCATGACGATCAGCCACACCCCAACCGCCACCGAGCACCTGACGATCAACCCGAGCATCCTGTACTTCGGCACCCCGGTGGCGCTGCTCAGCACCGAGAACGACGACGGCAGCGCCAACCTGGCACCGATCTCGTCGGCGTGGGCCCTCGGCCAGGTCGTCGTGCTGGGCCTCGGCCGCGAGGGGCAGACCGCGCACAATCTTGCCGCTCGCCCCGACCTGGTGATCAATCTTCCCGCTGCTGACCAGTGGGAGGCTGTCGAGCGGCTGGCGCCGTTGACCGGACGGCACCCGGTGCCGGTGGCCAAGCGGGACCGGTTCCGACACGAGCCGGCGAAGTTCGAGGCCGCCGGCCTGCGGCCGCAGCCGTCGCGCTGCGTCCGACCGCCCCGGGTGGCCGAGTGCCCGCTGCACCTGGAGGCCCGTGCCACCCGGATCCACGCCGACGTCACTGACACGTTCCTCATCGTCGAGGCCCACGTCCTGGCGGTGCACGCCGACGCCCGCATCGTCGTGCCGGGCACCGACCATGTCGACCCGGCGGCCTGGCATCCGTTGATCTACAACTTCCGCCACTACTTCGGGCTCGGCGCCGAGCTGGGTCACAGCTTCCGCTCGGAGACGCCGGCCGGCTGACCTGGGTGACTCGGGATCTTCCGGTTTGTGACGACACGCCATTGGCACACCCGTGCGACGCGCCGATTACCTGAAGACATCGAACGGTTGCGGGCAGTAGTGTCGGGCGGCATCCGTGATCCCGCCCCGAGGAGGGTCCGTGGAGTCGATGGCCCGGCAGCGCACCGCTCCCCAGGACGACGATCCGCCGGGCGATCCGCCCGACACCATGCTGCCGGAGCTGGAGGATCGCGACTGGATGCACCACGCGCAGGAGTTCGCGCACACCAGTTTCTGGGCGGTGGCCCGCCGGCTGCCCCGGCTGGTCCGGGAGGCGGTCGGGCTGGCCTGGGCCACCAACCGCAGGGACACCGTCGCGTCCATCGGGCTCAACGTCGCCGCCGGGGTGATGACCACGTTCGGCCTGCTCGCCACGACCAGTGTGCTGCGCGAGTTGTTCGCCGCGGGTCCCACCCCGGACCGGGTCCGCTCGGCCCTGCCGGCGCTGATCGTGGCCGCTGCGGCGGTGTCGGCGCGCGGCGGTCTCACGATCGCGGCCGGCTGGGCCCAGGCCCGACTGACCCCGCAGATCAACTATCAGGTCGAGCTTCGGCTGTTCGAGGCCACCACGGCGGTGGACCTGGCCGCGTTCGACGACGCCGGCTTCGCCGAGGAGATGGATCGGGCGCGGGACCGGGGGATGGCGGAGGCGGCGTACATCGTCGACCACACCGTCAACCTGGTCACCGGTGTGGTCGGCATGCTCGCCACCGCGGTGGCGGTGACCGTCATCCAGCCGCTGCTGCTGCCCTGCCTGCTGCTCGCGGCGATACCCCAGGCGATCACTGCGGTGCGGATGGCCCGCCGGGAGTACCTGGCGATGCTGGCCCGGATCACCCGACGGCGTCGGATGTGGATGCTGGCCCACCTGATGGCCAACCGGCACACCGCCGCCGAGGTGCGCGCCTACCAGATGCGCGACTTCCTGCTGGCCGAGTATCGCGGGGTGATGGCCGTCGAGACCCGGGCCCAACTGCGCCTGGTCCGCTCGCAGACCGGCACCCGGGTGGTCGGCGCCACGGTGGCGGGCCTGGCCACCTTCGGGGTGTACGCGGTCCTCGGCGGCCTGTTGCTGAACGGGATGGTCGCCCTCGCGGCCGCGGCCACCGCACTGCTCGCCCTGCAGTCCGCGCGGACCAGCCTGGGCGTCGCGGTCATCGCCACCAACTCGCTGTACGAGGACGCCCTCTACTACCAGGACTACCGCGACTTCCTCGACCGCGCCCAGACCCGCGTGCCGATCGGCGGCGACCAGGTGGCCGAGGGTGTCGACGCGATCGAGGTGGACGAGGTGAGCCTGCGCTATCCGGACACCGACGCGCCGGCGGTGGACCGGGTCAGCCTGACCGTCCGGCGGGGCGAGGTGATCGCGCTGGTCGGCGAGAACGGCTCCGGCAAGACCACCCTGGCCAAACTGATCGCGGGGCTCTACCGGCCGACCGGCGGGGTGATCCGCTGGGACGGCGTCGACGCCGCCGAGCTGGACCCACGCGCCCTCGGCGCGCAGGTGGCCGTGATGACCCAGGAATGGTGGAAGTTCCCGTTCACCGCCGGGCAGAACATCCGCGTAGGCCGGCACGACCGCCCGCCGGAGCGACCCGGCCCCAGCGTGCAGGAGGCAGCCGGAGCGGCCGCCGCGCACGACATGATCGTCGGCCTGCCACACGGCTACGACACCCTGCTCGACCGGGAGTTCAAGGATGGGCACGAGCTGTCCGGCGGGCAGTGGCAGCGGCTGGTCGCCGCTCGCGGCCTCTACCGCGACGCCGCGCTGCTGATCTGCGACGAACCATCGGCTGCGCTGGACGCCCGCGCCGAACACGCCCTGTTCCAGCACCTGCGCCGCCGACCCGACCGAGCGGTCGTCCTGATCACCCACCGGCTGGCCAACGTTCGGCACGCCGACCGGATCTTCGTCATGGACCGGGGTCGACTCGTCCAGCACGGCAACCACGACGAGCTGATGGCGGCCGGCGGTCTCTACCGGGAGCTGTTCGAGCTCCAGGCCGCCGGCTACCTCGCCGGCACTGACGACGCACTACCCCGCTGACACCCGCGCCGATCGCGCGGCTGTCGCGCCGACCGAACCGACTCAAGATCGCGCTACATCCTGGTCGTAGTGGCCTCCAACCGCCCCGATACCACTACAACCAGGATGCAGCGCGATCTTGACCCGGGAGAGGCCGGGGGAGTGGGAGGTCAGGCGCGGCGGTTGGGGGTGAGAAAGTCGGCGAGCACCCGGGTGTGGGTGGAGAATGCCAGCTCGACCGGGTCGGTGAGCACCAGCCACTCGGTGGCCTCCTCGGTCGGCGCCGACGGCGGCAGTTCCTCGATCGGCCGCTCGGGCAGCACTCCGAAGATCATCATGGTGCCGCCGGCCGGTGCCCCGTGCACCGCGAAGAGGCGGGCGTCCTCGGCCGCCGCGACCAGCCCGGTCTCCTCCCGCAGCTCACGGACCAGCGCGTCGGACCACTCCTCGCCGTACTCGATGAAGCCGCCGGGCAGCGCGAGCAGCCCGCGGGCCGGCGCGATGTCCCGGCGGACCACCACCACGCCCAGGCCCTCGGCGGTGCGGACCGGCAGCACCGCCACCGCGACGGGCAGCGGGTTGCGCCAGACGGTCTCGCCGCAGCCCGCGCAGACCCGCGGCCACCCGGCCGTCGCCGGGTAGGCGGCGCCGCAGTAGGAGCAGTGCGAGTACGGCGAACCGATCATGCGGCTGCACGTTACCCGCACCGCCGCAGTCGATCGGAGGACGGCGGCGGCGCGGGGGATGTGCTCAGGCGGTCGGGGCGCCGGTGTAGAAGGCGGTGGTGCGCTCGGCGGCGGCCTTTGCCTCGTCGGCGTCGGTGCCGGCGGCGGTGCTCGCCTCCCCCCACAGTTGGCTGCTCAGCTCCATGAACCGGCGCCCCTCGTCGGAGGCGCTCCACTCGACGCTCTGCTCCGGCGAGACCCCGCTGCCGTCGCCGGCCAAATAGGAGGCGAGGCCGAGCAGGCCCAGGTCCCACCCGACGCCGACCGCACCCGGGCCGAACTGGGCCCACCGGTCCTGGTCGACATGCGCGATGTGGTCCAGCTCGAAGCGGGTCCGCTCGGCGTCCACCGGGGTGAGCCGCACCTCGATCCAGCTCACCTCGTTGCCGTACTCCCAGGTGGCGGTGAAGCGGTGCGGCGGGTCGCAGGTCTCGATGGTGCCGCCCGCGTTGCCCTCGAGCTGGTAGCGCCCGTGCAGCCGCAGGTCGCCGGAGATCGGCAGGAACCAACGCGGAATACGTTCGGCGTTGGTGCAGGCATCCCAGAGATCTTCGAGTGTCGCGTGGTACGTCTGGCTGACCGTGCTCACCCGGGCCTCGCCGGCCTCCAGGGTGCGGCTGCCGACCGTGCGCTGGACGGCGTTGATCTGCTCCGTCGCGTCGATCATCGTGTCTACCTCTCTTCGGGGTCTCCTGGCCCGCGCAGCCGACGCTCGCGTCGGCCCCGGGCCAGCTCGGTGGCGAGTGCCGCCAGGGGCGGGGTCCAGAACCGGCGGAAGTGCTCCAGCCAGCCGTCGACCTCGCGCAGCGGGCGCGGGTCGACCGCGTACAGCCGCCGGGTGCCCTCCGGCCGCACGGTGGCGAAGCCGTTGTCCCGCAACACCTTGAGGTGCTGGGACACGGCGGGCTGTGAGATGCCGAACTCGTCACGGATCACCGCGTTGACCGCGCCGGCGGTCTGCTCGCCGGCGGCGAGCAGCTCCAGGATGCGGCGCCGGACCGGATCGCCCAGCACGTCGAAAGCGTGCACGACGACCTTTATATCATCCCCGGCTTATTTAAGCCAAGGGTGATAGACCGATCAGCTTGTCCAGCCGGATCGGCAGGTCGCGTATCCGCACCCCGGTGGCGTGGTGCACGGCGTTGGCGATCGCCGCCGCGGCGCCGACGATGCCGATCTCGCCGATGCCCTTCACCCCGGCCGGGTTCAGCTCGGCATCCTGCTCGTCGATCCAGTGCGCCTCGATCCGCTCCACGTCCGCGCAGCCGGTGATGTGGTAGGTGGCCAGGTCGTGGTTGACCCAGTCGCCGTACCGCTCGTCGAGCAGGCCCTCCTCGTGCAGGGCCATCGAGATCCCCATCGTCATGCCGCCGATGAGCTGGCTGCGCGCGGTCGTCGGGTTGACCACCCGCCCGGGGGCGAACACCCCGAGCAGCCGGTTCACCCGCACCTCGCCGGTGTCCGCGTCCACCCGGACCTCGACGAAGTGCGCCCCGTACGCGTACCGGGGCAGCGCGGGCTGCGCGCCCACCTCGTCGGCGGTGTTCACCTCGGCGGTCACCTCGCCGTCGGCCTGCACCCCCTCGGGGGCGTCCCGCAGCTTCTCGCGTAGCGCGTCACACGCCCGGATCACCGCCCAGCTCCACGAGGCGGTGCCCATCGACCCGCCGGCCACCCCGGCCGCCGGCAGGTCGCTGTCGCCGATCCGGATCTCCACCCGCTCCGGCGGCACCCCCAGCGCGTCCGCCGCCACCTGCCAGAGCGCGGTCCGGGCGCCGGTGCCGATGTCGGTGGCGTCGATCCGCACCAGGAATCCGCCGTCGGAGCGCGCGGTGGCCGCCGCGGCGGCGGCGTGCGACCGGGCCGGATAGCTTGCGCCGGCCACCCCGGTGCCGATCAGCCAGCGCCCGTCGCGCCGGGCTCGCGGTGTCGGATCCCGGTCGGCCCAGCCGAACCGCTGGGCGCCCTCGCGCAGGCAGGCGACCAGGTTGCGGCTGGTGAACGGCCGTCCCAGCTCGGGGTCGACCGCCGGGTCGTTGCGGATCCGCAGCTCCACCGGGTCGATGCCGACGGCAATGGCCAGCTCGTCCATCGCCGATTCCAGCGCGTACGCGCCGGGGCACTCTCCCGGGGCGCGCATCCAGAACGGCGTGGGCACGTCGAGGCGCACCAGCCGGTGCGTGGTGCGTCGGTGCGGTGCGGCGTACATGCTGCGGGTGTAGACGGCGGTCTGTTCGGCGAACTCGCGGAGGGTCGACGTCTGGCTGATCGCGTCGTGGCAGATCGCGGTGAGCCGTCCGTCGGTGTCGGCGGCGAGCCGGACCCGCTGGATGGTGGGGGTGCGGTAGCCGATCGGGCCGAACAGTTGCTGCCGGGTCAGCGCCAGCCGGACCGGCCGGTCCACGTGCCGGGCCGCCAGCGCGGCCAGCACCACCGCCGCCTTGGCGTACCCCTTGCTGCCGAAGCCGCCGCCGACGTGCTCGGTGATCACCCGGACCGCCTCCCGGGGCATCTCGAACAGCTCGGCCAGGGCGGCCTGTACCGGCGCGGCGCCCTGGTTGGAGTCGTGTACGAGCAACCGTTCCCCATGCCACTGCGCGGTGGTGGCGTGCGGCTCCATCGGGTTGTTGTGGTAGGCCGGCGTCCGGTACGTGGCGTCCACCCGGACCGGAGCGGCCGCGTACCCGGCGTCGAAGTCACCCTCGGCGGTGTCCGTCGGGTAGCTGGGGTTGACGTGGTCCGGCCGGTACAGGCCAGGATGATCGGCGGTGAGCACGGTGCTGTGTGGCCCGGCGTCGTAGTCGATCCGGACCAGCCGGGCGCCCTCCCGGGCCGCCTCCAGGCTGGTGGCCACCACCACCGCGATCAGTTGCCCCCGGTAGCTCACCACCGGCTCCTGCAACAGCCAGAGGTCCGGCTCGGGCCCGGGCGCGAGCCGTGGCGCGTTGCCGTGATGCAGCACGGCCAGCACGCCGGGCAGCGCGAGCGCCGGCTCGGCGTCGACCCGGGTGATCCGACCCCGGACCACCGCCGCCGGTACCGCCCAGCCGTAGGTGACTCCGTCCACCGGGTACTCCACCGCGTACCGCGCCGTGCCGGTGACCTTCTCCGGACCCTCCATCCGGGGGTACGCCCGACCGACCGCGCCGGCGCTCACGGCGGCGTCCCGCCGGCCAGTTCGGTGAGCGCCCGTATCGTGATCGCCCGGGTCAGCGGCAGCTTGAAGCCGTTGTGCCGCAACGGGCGTGCCTCGGCCAGCTCGGCGTCGGCGGCCCGCGCCGCCAGCTCCGGGCTGAACGGCTGACCCCGCAGCTCCTCCTCGGCCCGGTAGGCCCGCCACGGCCGGTGCGCCACCGCCCCGTACGCCAGTCGGACGTCGCGGACCACGTCGCCGTCGAGGTCCAGCGCCGCGGCCACCGAGCCAGCGGCGAAGGCGAACGAGGCCCGGTCCCGCACCTTGAGGTACGTCGAGCGGCGGGCCATCGGCAGCGCCGGCAGTCGGACGGCGGTGATCAACGCACCCCGGGCCAGCGTGGTCTCCCGCTCCGGATGCTCCCCGGGCAGGCGGTGCAGCGCGGCGAGCGGAATGTCGCGGGCGCCGCCGGCGTCGTGCACCTCCACCACCGCGTCCAGCGCGGCCAGCGCGACCGCCAGGTCCGACGGGTGGGTGGCCACGCACTCATCGGACCAGCCCAGCACGGCCAGGTCGCGGTTCTGGCCGTGCCGGGCGGCGCAACCGCTTCCCGGTTCGCGCTTGTTGCACGCCTTGCCGGTGTCCTGGAAGTAGACGCAGCGGGTGTGCTGCAACAGGTTGCCGCCGGTGGTGGCGAGGTTGCGCAACTGCCCGGAGGCTGCGGCGAGCAGGGCGCGGGCCAGCACCGGGTAGTCCCGGCGGACCACCGGGTGGGCGGCGAGGTCGCTGTTGCGTACCGTCGCGCCGATCCGGAGCCCGCCGTCGGGCAGCTCCTCGACCGCGTCCAGCGGCAGCCGGTTCACGTCCACCAGCAGGTCGGGCCGCTGCACACCGAGCTTCATCAGGTCCACCAGGTTGGTCCCGCCGGCCAGGTACGCCGCCTGCGGCTCGGCGGTCAGCACGGCGACCGCCTCGGCCACGTCGGCCGGCCGGTGGTAGCGGAACGGCCTCACGTCGTCACCGCCGTCTCACGGATGGCCGCGACGATGTGCGGGTACGCGGCGCAGCGGCACAGGTTGCCGGCCATCCGCTCGCGGATCTCCGGGTCGGTCAGCTCGGCCGGTGCGGTGAGGTCGTCGGTGACCGCACTGGGCCAGCCCTTGGCGACTTCGTCGACCATGCCGCGGGCGGAGCAGAGTTGGCCGGGGGTGCAGTAGCCGCACTGGAACGCGTCGTGCGCGACGAAGGCAGCCTGGAGTGGGGACAGCTCGTCCGGCCCGGCCAGTCCCTCCACGGTGACCACGGACCGGCCGTCCAGGGTGACCGCGAGGACCAGGCAGCTCTTCACCCGGCGGCCGTCCAGCAGCACGGTGCAGGAGCCGCACTGGCCGTGGTCGCAGCCCTTCTTCGCCCCGGTCAGGCCGAGCCGCTCGCGCAGGGTGTCCAGCAGCGTGGTGCGGTTGTCCAGGGTCAGCTTCCGTGGCGCGTCGTTGACCTCGAACGTGACCCGGGACGAGTGCCGCTCGTCGGTGGTTGTCTCGCTGTCCGGTCTGCCCTGCACCGGCCCAGACTAGCTTTACTGGTACATATGCGGGCGAATAACCCATGTAGCTGCGTGCGGGAGGTGCTCCGAGTGCCGGACCCGCCGATCACCGCCGTGCTGTTGCCGGGCGCCGATGCAGCCCCTCGCTGGTGAACGCGTGGTACATGACCATGACGATGACGCCGATCAGGCCCAGCAGGGGGTTGACGAACCAGCCGAGCAGGCCGCTGAGCCCGTAGAGGACCAGGCCGGTGACCGGTCGCAGCCGCTGCGTCCGCACGTACTCCGGACTGACCTCGCGCTGGAGCAGCGCCGGGTGGCGGCGCAGGTAGCCGAAGAACACCAGCCAGGGGGCCGACATCAGGGCAGCGGCCAGCGCGTACAGGGCGACGGCGGCGCGGCGGTCGGCGGTGTCACCGTGGGTGAACGCGGACGCCAGCACGGCGGTGGGGAACGGGATGATCACCGCGCCGAAGAGAATGCCGAGGTTGATCCAGCTCAGCGCGAGGGTGGTGCCGCGGATCAGCCGGACCAGCGCGTGGTGGTTGAGCCAGAGCACCCCGATATAGATGAAGGACACCACGAAGGCCAGGTAGGACGCTCCTTCGTCGAGCAGCCCCGTCAGCAATTCACCCTCGTGGTATTCCGGCACCCGCAGCTCGATGACCAGCAGCGTGATGACGATGGCGAAGACGCCGTCGCTGAACGCGGTCAGCCGGTCCGTCTCGGACATCCGTAGCCCGGCGTCGGGTTGCCCGACCTCGTCGGCTGCTGCGGCCATTCGGGAAGGCTAACCGTCGGCGCGATCCGCCGACGGCGGTTTGTCCGAACGGGAGGACGACTGTGGACGGAGGTCGGACGGGGGAGTGCCGACTCGATAATACTGTGTATTATACCGAGTATGCTAACTGTAGGTGATGGTTCGTGAGCATCCGTCATGCCATGCTGGCGCTGCTCACCGAGGCGCCGAAGTACGGTCTCCAGCTCCGGCAGGAGTTCGAGGCGCGCACCGGCGAGGTCTGGCCACTCAACGTCGGGCAGGTCTACACCACGCTGCAACGCCTGGAGCGCGAGGGCCACGTCGAGACCGACGACGCCGGCCGCGACGGCGCACAGAAGCGCTACCGGCTCACCGCCGACGGCGAACGGGAGCTGCACAGCTGGCTGCGTACGCCACCCCAGGCCGGGCCGCCGCCCCGCGACGAGCTCGTGATGAAGGTGCAGGTGGCGATGCGCCTGACCCAGGTGGACGTCACCGAGATCCTGCAGACCCACCGGCGGCGGATCGTCGAGGAGATGCAGCGCTACACCCACCTCAAGGCCGACGCGGCACCGGAGGACATCGGCCTCGGCCTCGTCGTCGACGCCGAGCTGTTCCGACTGGAAGCGGTCGTCCGCTGGCTGGACGCGGCGGACGCCCGCCTGCGCAGCCACCCGACGCAGCCCGCCGCCAGCGCACCGCCCACGGACCCGTCGCTGGCCGCGGACGACCAGGAGAGTCGCCCGACGCGGCCAGCCCGGGACGACGCGGCAGGAGCCCGGCGATGAGCGTCGTGCTGAGCCTGCGACAGGTGTCCAAGGTGTACGGGGCCGGCGCCGCCGCCGTACACGCCCTGCGTGCGGTCGACCTGGACGTGGTCGCCGGTGAACTGGTCGCGGTCATGGGTCCCAGTGGCTCGGGTAAGAGCACCCTGCTGACCATCGCGGGCACCCTGGAGGAGCCGACGGCCGGTCAGGTGACGGTGTGCGGGTCCGACCTCTCCGCGCTGTCCGCCGACGCCACCGCCCGGCTGCGTCGCCGGTCGCTCGGCTTCGTCTTCCAGGACCTGAACCTGCTCGCCGGCCTCTCCGCCGTCGAGAACGTGGCCCTGCCCCTGGAGCTGGACGGCATGGCCGTACGTCCGGCGCGCGCCGCCGCCCTGCACGTGCTCGACGAGCTGGGGCTGACCGACCGCGCCGGCCACTTTCCCGACGACCTCTCCGGCGGTGAGCGCCAACGGGTCGCCATCGCCCGGGCCGTGGTGGGGGACCGGCGGCTGCTGCTGGCCGACGAGCCGACCGGCGCCCTCGACGCCGCCAACGGCGAAGCCGTCCTGCGGATGCTCCGCTCGGCCTGCAAGCGCGGCATCGCCGGAGTGATGGTCACCCACGATGCCCAGCTCGCGTCCTGGGCCGATCGAGTGATCTTCATTCGGGACGGCCGGGTGGTCGACCAGACCGCACCGTCGGCCGGCCCGGATGCCCTGCTCGCCCCGGACCCGACGTCGTGACCGCCGACCCGGGCCGCAGCCGGCGGACCGCCCGGCCCGCTGGCGGCGGACTTCCGGCTCGCCGCGCGGTGATCCGCTGGGCGGTACGGCTCTTCCGCCGCGAGTGGCGGCAGCAACTGCTGGCCATCGCGCTGCTCACCGTCGCGGTCACCGGCACCACCTTCGGCCTGGCGGCGACCTGGAACCTGGCCGCGTCGAGCGACGCCACGTTCGGTCGCGCCGACCAGCTCATCCGGATCCCCGGCGACGATCCGGCCGCGCTGGATGCCCGGGTCACCGCCGCTCGGGCGTGGTTCGGCACGATCGACGTCATCGGGCACCGGCACGTGCCGGTGCCGGGGCTGTTCGACCCGGTCGACGTCCGGGCCCAGGACCCCGCCGGCGCGTACGGCGAGCCGATGCTCGCCCTGCGGCAGGGCCGCTACCCGACCGGGCCCGCCGAGGTGGCGGTGACCGACGAGGTGGCGCGAGCCCTGCGCGCCGAGCTCGGCACCCGGGTCCAGCTCGGTGACTCCGACCGCCTGATCGTCGGAGTGGTGGAGAACCCGGCGGACCTGCACGACGAGTTCGCCCTCACCGACCCGGCGCACGCCGACCGACCGCAGTCGGTGACCGTCCTGGTGGCCGGCGACCACGACCGCATGGAGGAGTTCCGGCAGACCATCGACGGTCCGCTGGTGCGCGAGTCCCGGCCGGTGGCCGAGCGCACCGCGCTCACCATCGCCGCGCTGGTGCTGGCCACCGTCGGCCTGCTGCTGGTGTCTCTCGTGGCCGCCGCCGGGTTCGTGGTGCTGGCACAACGCCGGCTGCGTCAGCTCGGCATGCTGGCGGCGATGGGCGCCACCCGCCGACACCTGAGGCTGGTGCTGCTGGTCAACGGCGCGGCGGTCGGGTCAGTCGCGGCGGTCTGCGGCACCGCCCTCGGGGTGGCCGCCTGGCTGGTCACCGCGGGGTTCGTCGAGACCGCCGCCGGGCACCGCATCGGCCGGTTCGACCTGCCCTGGCTCACCATCGGCGCGGGCATGCTGCTGGCCGTCGCGACGGCGACCGCCGCCGCCTGGTGGCCGGCCCGCGCGGTCGCCCGTACCCCGATCATGAGCGCGCTGTCGGCCCGGCCGCCGGTCCCACCGCCAGCGCGGCGGACCGCCGTGGCCGCGGCCGTGCTGCTCGCTGCCGGTCTCACGGCGCTGGTGCTCTCCGACGGGTCGAACCCGCTGCTCATCGGGGTGGGCGCCGTCGGCGTCGCGCTCGGCGTGCTGTTCGTCGGTCCGCTGGCCATCCCGGCTCTGGCGGCGGCCCGGGGAGGCCTGCCGGTGGCGGTCCGGCTGGCCCTGGCGGATCTGGCCCGGTACCGCGTCCGGGCCGGGGCCGCACTCGCCGCGATCAGCCTCGCGGTGGGGCTGTCGGCGGCGATCGTCGTGGGCTCCGCCGCGGCGGAGTACCGCAGCCAGGAGGCAGCCGGGCTGGGCAACCTCGCGGCCAGCCAACTGCTGATCCGGATCGGCCAACCGGATCCGGTCATCCCGGAGCGCACGGCGGCCGAGATCGCCGCTCTCCAGGCCCGGACCGACACCATCGCGACCACCGTGGGTGCGGCCACCGTCATTCCGCTGGACATGGCGGTGGTGGCCGCATACCTCGACCCGGGTCGGGAGGGCGGACCGACCGGCCACCCGGCCGTCGAGATCGGCCCCCCGGCGGCGGCCGGCGAGTCCACGACCTCCCAGCCGCTCTACGTCGTCAACCCCGGGCTGCTCCGGCTGAACGGCGTGGCCGGGATGACGGTCGAGCCCGACACCGATGTGCTCAGCACTCGCACCGGCGCGCTGGAGCTGATGAACATCCCTGCCCGCGGCGTGCGTCCGATCGTGCGCACCCTTCCCCGGTCCGGCTACACGGGGCTGCCCGACTCGTTGATCACCGCCGCCGCGCTCGGCCGGCACGGCTGGCAACCGGCCCGCGTCGGCTGGTTCCTCGCGGCCGACCGGGCCCTCACCGACGCGCAGTTGGCGACGGCCCAGGACCTGGCCGCCGCTGCCGGGCTCACCATCGAGTCCCGTCGGGAGCAGAGCTCGCTGACCGCGCTGCGGACCGGCGCGACCGGCGCTGGCGTGCTGCTCGCGCTCGGCGTGCTGGCGACGACCGTCGGGCTCATCCGGGGTGAGGCCGCAGCGGACCTGCGGACGCTGACCGCGACCGGCGCACCGAGGCGGGTCCGGCGGACGCTCACCGCCACCACCGCCGGAGCGCTCGCCCTGCTCGGTGCCGTACTGGGCGTGGCCGGTGCCTACCTGGCCCTGGCCGGTGCCCTGCACCGGGACCTCGACCCGCTCGGCGCCGTGCCGGTCGTTCACCTCGTCGCGACCGCCGGTGGGCTGCCGTTGCTCGCCGCGGTCGCCGGCTGGCTGCTCGCCGGCCGGCTGCCGCCGTCGCTGTCCCGCCGGCTCCTGGACTGAGCGCGGAACGCCCTGGGCGCCGCTCGACGCGGCGCCCAGGGTGCCCAGCCTCGCCGACCCCCGTTCAGGCCGCCGGTGTGGCGGTCCCGGTCGCACCGGCGACGCGCTGGTGGGCGCGGATCAGCTCGGCGTAGCGCAGGCCGCTCGCCTTCACCGTCCGGCGCTGGGTGGCGTAGTCCACGTGCACCAGCCCGAAGCGCTTGTCATAGCCGTACGCCCACTCGAAGTTGTCCAGCAGCGACCAGACGAAGTAGCCGTCCAGCGGCACGCCCTGGGCCACCGCCGACGCGCACGCCGCCAGGTGCTGCTCCAGGTGGTCGGTGCGCTCCTTGTCCTCTACCGCGCCTTCCGCCGTGACCTCGTCCGGCCATGCCGAGCCGCTCTCGGTGACGATGATCCGGCCCGGCCGGTACTCCTCGTTCACCTCGACCAGCAGTCGCTCCAGCCCCGTCGGGTACATCTCCCAGCCCATCGCGGTCTCCACCGAGCCGGGCACCGGCAGTTGCCGGGCGTACGGCGGCGGTCCGGTCGGGTCGTCGGCCACCACCTGGCGGAAGTAGTAGTTCACCCCGAGGAAGTCGGTGGGTGTGGCGATCACCGCCAGATCGTCGCCGCGCACCGGCGGCTCGACTCCGTAAGTGGCGATCATGTCGGAGGGGTAGCCGCGCCCGTGGATCGGGTCCAGCCACCAGCGGTTGACGTGCCCGTCGGCGCGCCGGGCCGCCGCGACGTCCTCGGGCCGGTCGGTCGCCGGCTCGATCGGGCTGAGGTTGAGCACCAGCCCGACCGAGGCCGGCCGGGCGGCGTTGGCGCGTACCGCCTGGGTGGCCAGGCCGTGCCCGAGCAGCACGTGGTGTGACGCGTGCACCGCGCGGGTCAGGTCCCGCTCGCCCGGGGCCATCCGCCCCTCCAGGTGCCCGATCCAGGACACGCAGAGCGGCTCGTTGACGGTGTTCCAGTCGGTCACCCGGTCGCCGAGGCGGGCGGCGACCACCGCCGAGTAGTCGGCGAACGCCTCGGCGGTGGAGCGCTGCGGCCAGCCGCCCCGGTCCTGCAGCGCCTGCGGCAGGTCCCAGTGGTAGAGCGTGACGAACGGCCGGATCCCGTCGGCGAGCAGCGTGTCGACCAGCCGGTCGTAGAAGTCCAACCCGGCGGGGTTGACCGCACCGACGCCGTCGGGCATCACCCGGGGCCAGGCCACCGAGAACCGGTACGCGTCGACGCCGAGCCGGCGCAGCAGCGCCAGGTCCTCCGGCCACCGGTGGTAGTGGTCGCAGGCCACCGCGCCGGTGTCGCCGTTGTCGACGTTGCCGGGGGTCGCCGAGAAGGTGTCCCAGATGGACGGCGCCCGGCCGTCGACGTCGACGGCCCCCTCGATCTGGTATGCCGCCGTGGCGACACCCCAGAGAAAGTCGGGCGGCAGCTTGGACAAATCCGGCACGGGTACGTTCTCCTCTGGGGTTGGATGACTCACTTGACCGCGCCGGCGGTGAGGCCGGCGACGAAGTAGCGCTGGAGGGCGAGGAAGCCGGCGACGACCGGAATGCTGACCACCAGCGAGGCGGCCATCACCTGGTTCCAGTAGACGTTGAACTGGGTGGAGTAGCCCTGCAGGCCGACGGCCAGGGTGCGGCTGCCCTCATCGGTCATCACCGAGGCGAAGAGCACCTCACCCCAGGCGGTCATGAACGCGTACACGGTGACCGCGACCACGCCGGGCACGGCGGCCGGGAGGATGACCTGGAACAGGATGCGCAGCGGCCCGGCCCCGTCGACCTGCGCCGCCTCGTCCAGCCCGCGGGGGATCGAGTCGAAGTAGCCGACCAGCATCCAGATCGAGAACGGCAGCGAGAAGGTCAGGTAGGTGATGATCAGGCCGGTGCGGCTTGCGTACAGCTCGATGCCGGTGGCGTTGCCCAGGTTGACGTAGATGAGGAAGAGCGGCAGCAGGAACAGGATGCCGGGGAACATCTGGGTGGACAGCACCGTCACCGAGAAGACTCCCCGGCCGCGGAACCGGTACCGGCTGACCGCGAACGCGGCGAAGATCGCCACCGCCACCGAGCAGATCGCCGCGATGCTCGACACCACCAGGCTGTTCACCAGGTAGCGGGCCAGCGGCACGGTGCTCCACATGTCGATGAACGGTTGCAGGGTGGGCCGGCTGGGCCACCAGGTGAAGCCGTTCTGCACGTCCTGCAGCGGCTTCGCCGCGGAGGTGACCATCACGTAGAGCGGGATGACGACGAAGAGGGTGAGCAGGGTCAGCACGATGCGCCGACCCCAGCGCTCACCGGCGGTCTCACGCATGGTCGTCCCTCCGGCGGTTGGTGATCAGCAGGTACGCGGCCGAGACGACCAGCAGGAACAGCAGCAGCGCCACCGACATCGCCGAGCCGGACCCGAAGTCCCAGGTCTTGAAGGAGCTGCGGTAGATGTGGATGGAGATCAGGTCGGCCTGTTCCGGCGCGGAGCCGCCGAAGAGCACGTACGGGGTGTTGAAGTCGTTGAAGGTCCAGAGGAACAGCACCAGCAGCAGCACCAGGTTCACCGGCCGCAGCATGGGCAGGGTGACCGAGCGCAGCCGGCGCCAGAACCCGGCGCCGTCGATGGCGGCGGCCTCGTACAGCTCGCCGGGGACGTTCTGCAGGCCGGCCATCAGGCAGAGGAACGCGAACGGCCAGTTGCGCCAGACCGACACCACGAGCAGCGACCAGAAGCTGTTGTCGCCGATCAACCAGAACGGCCGGTCGTCGAGGAGCCCGAGCTGGTCGACCAGTACGTGGTTGACCAGGCCGGTGTCGCGCTGCAGCAGGAAGCTCCAGGTGATCACGGCGGTGTAGACCGGCAGCGCGTACGGGGTGAGGAACAGCGCCCGCAGGATGGCCCGGCCCCGGAACGGCCGTTGCAGCACCACCGCCGCCGAGATGCCGAGCAGCCAGGCGAACCCGACCGAGAGCAGGCTGTAGACCAGCGTGACCCAGAACGAGTGCAGCAGTTCCTTGCCGGCGGCGCTGTTCACATCGAGCGTCGCCCGGTAGTTCTCCAGCCCGATGAAGGGCGCGGTGGACCAGTTGCGGATGTGGAACTGGGTCAGCTCCAGCAGGCTCATCCAGACCCCGACCACCATCGGGATCACGTGGATGGCGAGTTCCAGCACGATGGCCGGTGCGAGCAGCAGGTACGGCAGGAGCGAGCGGCGGGGGCCGCGGGGCCGGCGGGCCGGCCTCCGGGCCGGCGACCCGGCCCGGGGTTCGCGCTGGTCGGCGTCCGGCGCGGTGGTGCTGGTTGCCATCGGGGTCCTCTCGGAGGCGGTGGCCGTGGCCGGGCTCAGCACCCGACCACGGCCACCGGCGACGCCTGGGTCAGCGCATCTTCTGCTGCGCGTCGGTCAGCTTGGCCTTCACCGATTCCTCGGTGACCGGCTTGCCGCTGGCCGCGTCGGCGAACAGCTCCTTCATCGCGGTGCCGACCAGGGTCTCGAAGGTGCTCTCCTCGGGCACCTGCGGCAGCGGGGCCGCGGTGGTGACCAGGGTCTCCTGGATCGTCTTCTGCTCCACGGCGGTGAACGCCGGGTCGGAGCCCGCGGTCTTCACCGCCGGCAGCGACCCGTACGTGCGGTTGAGGATCGTCTGCTCCTCGTCGCTGGTCATGAACTTCACGAAGCTCAGCGCGCCGTCACGGTTCTTGGTGTGCTTGAAGACCGCCATGTTGATGCCGGCGACCATGCTGTTGACCTTCTTGCCGCCGGCCGGCGGGCTGGCCAGGAACGGCACCGGGGCCACCCCGTACGCGTCGGCGGGCATGTTCTGCGTCTTCAGGTTCGAGCCGGCGGACTGCCAGAGCAGCATGGCGGCCTTGCCGTTGGCGAAGTCGGAGACCGACTGGTTCTGCGCGTACTCGGCGTTGCTCGGGTTGGTGATCTTGTCGGCGGCCATGAAGTCGATGTAGCGCTTGATCGCCGAGACGTTCTGCGGGGTGTCGAAGGTCGGCTTGCCGGCCGAGTCGAACCACTCGCCGCCGTACTGCTGGCTGAAGGTGAAGGCGTGGTGGGCGTTCTCCGACGGGTTGGCCCCCTCGATCGCCAGGCCCCACTTGCCACCGGTGCTGAGCTTCTTGCCGTACTCGGCAAGCTGCTCCCAGGTGGTCGGCGGTGCGGTGATGCCGGCGTCGGCGAACGACTTCTTGTTGTAGTACAGGCTGTAGGCCATGCTGTAGAGCGGCACGGCGGCCGGCGGCTTGCCGGGGGCGCCGGCGGCGGCGAGCGCGGCGGGCACGATGCGGTCCTTGCCGCCAACGGCCTGCAGGGTGGCGTCGTCGAACTCGACCAGGGCGCCGGTGGCCTGCAACGAGGCCGACCAGGTGTTGCCGATGTTCACCACGTCCGGGCCCTTGCCGGAGGCGGCGGCGGCGAGCAGCCGGTTGAGCAGGTCCGACCAGGGGACCACCTCGACGTTGACCTTGATGCCGCTCTGCTTCTCGAACTTGTCCAGCTCCGGCTGGAGGATCGTCTTGTCGGCCTCCAGGCTGGCGCCCTGGTTGCTGGCCCAGTAGGTGAGGGTCTTGCCCGATCCGGCGGAGTCGTCGCCGGAGCCGCCGCAGGCGGTCAGCGAGGCCGCGGCCAGTACGGCGGCGGTGAATATCCCGAGGTGTCGTCTCGACACGGTCAGCCCTTCCGGTACGTGGTGGGGGTCCGCCGGCCTCCGTCGTCGATAGGGGTGGGCGACGGACGGCCGGCTGCGGACGGGATTTCGGGGTGCGCCGCCGGGGTCCGGTGGCGTTTCCCGGGAGTTACATCACGGCTTAATGAATGTCGTCATTAAAGTTGCTGTCCAGTGGGTCGTCAAGCACGGGCCGGTTACAGTCGCTCGAACGACCGACGGGATCGAGGTGCCGAGTGGAGCTGGCGCGAGCCACCAACCGGAGCGTCCGGCTGCGCAACAGGTCTGCCCTGCTGACGAAGCTCTTCCTCGACGCCCCGCTCACCCGGCAGGACCTGGTGCGCAGCACCGGGCTGAGCCAGCCGGCGGTGAGCAACGTGGTGGCCGACCTGATCGACGAGGGGCTGGTCGCCGAGGCCGGCGCCGCCGAGTCCGACGGGGGCCGACCCAGCATGCTGCTGCGGGTCGCACCCCGGTTCGCCTTCGTCGTCGGGGTGGACGTGGGCGAGACCCGGGTCCGGGTCGAGCTGTTCGACTTCGCGATGACCCTGCTGGCCAGCGTCGAGTACCCACTCGACCCGGCGCGCACCGAGCCCGACGTGGTGGCCGGGCACGTGCTGGCCGGCATCGAGGCGGTGACCGGCCAGGCCCAGGTGGCCACCAGCGACGTGCTCGGCGTCGGGATCGGCGTCTCCGGGGTGGTCGAGCAGGGCACCCAGGCCGTGGTGCACGCCCAGGCCCTGGGCTGGGACCGGGTGCCGCTGGAGCGCCTGATCGGCGCCGGCACCGACCTGCCGCTGCACATCGACAACGGCGCGAAGACCCTCGGTCAGGCGGAGATGTGGTTCGGCGCCGGCCGGGGCGCGCGACACGCGGTCTTCGCGCTGGTCGGCTCCGGTGTCGGCGCGGCGGTGGTGACCAACGGCGCCACCTACCGGGGCGCGTCCAGCAGCGCGGGGGAGTGGGGGCACACCACCCTGGTGTACGGCGGCCGGGCCTGCCGCTGCGGCGCGCGCGGCTGCCTGGAGGCGTACGTGGGCGCGGAGGCGATCATCGACCGCTACCGGGAGGCACGCCGGGGCCGGCCGGTGCCGGGCGAGGACGAGGAGTCCCAGCTCGCCGCCCTGGTCGATGCCGCCGCGACCTCGGCCACCGCCCGACGGGTGCTGGACGACACCGCCGGCTACCTCGGCGCCGGGGTGGCCAACCTGATCAACCTGTTCAACCCGGAGCGGGTGGTGCTCGGCGGTTGGGCGGCGATGGCGCTGGGCGACCTGCTGCCGGCCGTCCGGGAGGCCGCCGGCCGGCAGGCGCTGCGCCAGCCGTACGAGCAGGCGTCGATCGAGCTGTGCCGGCTCGGGGTGGACGCCGTGGCGTTGGGTGCCGCCACGCTGCCGATTGCCCGGTTCCTCACCGAGGGTGGCGTACGCCGCTGAGGGGCAATTCGCCCACAACAAACCTTCGGGATAAATAACAGTGTTATAGATCGATGTCTTGACGCCGTCGCAATCGCGCCGCAACACTCCTACGAGAGCGCTCTCCGCCCCGCGGCGTCGCATCGGCGGCACCACCCACGGCACCACGGGCGAGCCCGATCCCACCCGCGCGTCGTCCGTAACCCCCTATCGACAGGCGATGTCATGACATCTCGCGCTACATCCGCACGCCCGCGTCCCCGGCGTGCCGTCCGACACCTGCTCCTCGGGCTCACCGTGGCCCTGGTCGCGGCGCTCACCCCGGCCGGCGTCCCGACACCGGCGCAGGCCGCCCCCACCCTGCTGTCGCAGGGCCGCCCGGCCACCGCCTCGTCCACCGAGAACGCCGGCACCCCGGCCGCCGCCGCCGTCGACGGCAACACCGGCACCCGCTGGGCCAGCGCGTTCAGCGACCCCCAGTGGCTCCAGGTCGACCTGGGTGCCCGGGCCACCCTCAGCCAGGTGACCCTGCAGTGGGAGGGTGCCTACGCCCGCGCCTTCCAGCTCCAGACCTCCGACGACGGGGCCACCTGGACCACCATCTACTCGACCACCACCGGCGCCGGCGGCACGCAGACCCTCGCCGTCACCGGCGCCGGCCGGTACGTGCGGATGTACGGCACCGCCCGGGGCACCGGCTACGGCTACTCGCTCTGGGAGTTCCAGGTCTATGGCGAGACCGGCGGCAGCACGCCCACCTGCGGCAGCACCAATGCCGCACAGGGTCGCCCGGTTACCGCCTCGTCCACCGAGAACGCCGGCACCCCCGCGTCCGCCGCGGTCGACGGCAACGCCGGCACCCGCTGGGCCAGCGCCGCCAGCGATCCCCAGTGGCTGCGCGTCGACCTCGGCAGCACGCAGTCGATCTGCCGGGTGGTGCTCACCTGGGAGGCCGCGTACGCCCGGGCCTTCCAGCTCCAGACCTCGGCTGACGGCAACACCTGGACCACCATCTACTCGACCACCACCGGCGCCGGCGGCACGCAGACCCTCGCCGTCACCGGCAGCGGTCGCTACCTGCGGATGTACGGCACCGCGCGGGGCACCACCTACGGCTACTCGCTGTGGGAGTTGGCCGTGAACACGACCGGTGGGACCAGCGAGCCGCCGGTCGACCCGACCGACCCGCGCAACCCGAACCTCGGTCCGAACACCTTCGTCTTCGACCCGAGCACCCCGACCGCCACCATCCAGAGTCGACTGAACACGCTCTTCACCCAGCAGGAGACCAACCAGTTCGGCCCGCAGCGATACGCGGTGCTCTTCAAGTCCGGCACCTACACCGCCGACGTCAACCTCGGCTTCTTCACCCAGGTCGCCGGGCTCGGCATGAGCCCCGACGACGTCAACCTCAACGGGCACGTCCGGGTGGAGGCGGCCTGGTTCGGCGGCAACGCCACCCAGAACTTCTGGCGCGCGGCGGAGAACCTCTCGGTCACCCTGCCGGCAGGGGTGAGCGTCGAGCGCTGGGCGGTGTCCCAGGCCGCGCCGTACCGGCGGATGCACCTGCGCGGCGCGCAGAACCAGATCCAGCTCTGGAACGGCGGCGACGGCTGGTCCAGTGGCGGCCTGATGGCCGACAC
Source organism: Micromonospora sp. NPDC000668 (assembly GCF_042897975.1). Taxonomy (NCBI): domain Bacteria; kingdom Bacillati; phylum Actinomycetota; class Actinomycetes; order Micromonosporales; family Micromonosporaceae; genus Micromonospora; species Micromonospora sp. NPDC000668. Next base: position 229,062 of record NZ_JBIAYP010000001.1, on the reverse strand, counting down.
CCGCGTCGACGGCCTGGTCGTCTCCGGCTCGCAGCAGCAGTGGTACTCGCGCAACAGCGAGTTCGGCAACGGCTGGACCGGCTCGGTGTGGAACATGGTCTTCCAGGGCGTCACCGGCGCACCGCCGCCGAGCTTCCCCAACCCGTCGCACACCGTCATCCCGCAGACCCCGCAGGTACGGGAGAAGCCGTTCCTGTACGTCGACGGCACCGGCGAGTACCGGGTCTTCGTGCCGGCACTGCGGAACAACTCCACCGGCACCAGCTGGTACGGCAAGACCCCGGCCGGCTCGTCCATCTCGCTGTCGCAGTTCTTCATCGTCCAGCCCGGCACCAGCGCGGCCACCATCAACGCGGCCCTGGCCCAGGGCAAGCACCTGCTCTTCACCCCGGGTGTGCACCACGTCACCGAGCCGATCCAGGTCAACCGGGCCGACACGGTGATCCTCGGCCTCGGCCTGGCCACCATCCAGGCCGACAACGGCAGCGTCGGGATGCGGGTGGCCGACGTGGACGGTGTGAAGGTGGCCGGCATCATGTTCGAGGCCGGCACGACGAACTCGCCGGTGCTGATGGAGGTCGGGCCGACGGGCTCGGCGGCGAGCCACGCCGCGAACCCGACCTCGTTGCACGACGTGTTCTTCCGGATCGGTGGACCGCACGTCGGCAGGGCCACCAACACGCTGACCGTCAACAGTGACAACGTGATCGGTGACCACATGTGGCTGTGGCGGGCCGACCACGCGGCCAGCGGCGTACCCACCGGGTGGACGTTGAACACCGCCGACACCGGGCTCACCGTCAACGGCGACAACGTCACCATGTACGGCCTCTTCGTCGAGCACTACCAGAAGTACCAGACGGTCTGGAACGGCAACGGCGGGCGGACGTACTTCTACCAGAACGAGATGCCGTACGACCCGCCCAACCAGGGCGCCTGGATGAACGGCGCGACCCGGGGGTACGCCGCGTACAAGGTGGCCGACTCCGTCACCAGCCACCAGGCGTGGGGGATGGGCAGCTACTGCTACTTCAACGTGAACCCGGCGGTCATCGCCGACCGGGCCATCGAGGCGCCGACCAACCCGAACGTGCGGTTCACCAACATGGTCACCGTCTCGCTCGGTGGCGTCGGCACCATCAACCGGGTGATCAACAACACCGGCGGCACCGCCAACGCGGCCAACCAGCAGGTGTACCTGACCACCTACCCCTGACCGGGGCACCCGACCGGCCCGGTCGCGCCGTCGACCGGGCCGTGCGGGTCGCACCGTGGGCCGAGCCGGCCCGGTCCCGCCGAGACCGGGCCGGCCCGGTCGCGCCGCACCCCCGCCGACACCGCGCCGTCGCGCCGGCGGGAATCCGGCCGAATCTTTTCTAGCGGTATGTCGATCCGGGCGAGGGCCGTTCGTGTGGAGGATGAGGGGTCGGCGACGGGCCGGCCGCCCCCGCAAGGAGGAACGATGACGCTGTACCTGCTCAGCATCCACCAGCCCCAGGGTGAGCTGCCGCCGGACCCGGAGTTCCTGGCCGGGGTGATGCGTCAGCTCGGCGAGCTGCACGACGAGTTGGTGGGGGCCGGGTCGTGGGTCTTCGGGCAGGGCCTGCACGGCCCGGAGACCGCCACCGTGCTGCGCCCCCGCGACGGCGAGGTGCTGGTCACCGACGGGCCGTTCGTCGAGGGCAAGGAGCACCTGGGCGGTATCACCATCATCGACGTGCCCGACCTGGACGCCGCCCTGGACTGGGGCCGCCGCTACGCGCTGGCCACCACGCTGCCGATCGAGGTACGCCCGTTCCAGGGTGGAGCCGGGGACTGACCGTGCAGAACCTGGAGGCGGTGTTCCGCGCGGAGTACGGCCGCGCGGTCGCCGTCCTGGTCCGCCTCCTCGGCGACATCGACCTCGCCGAGGAGGCCGTCCAGGAGGCCTTCACCATCGCGGTACGGCGGTGGTCGCAGACCGGTCCACCGCCCAGCCCCGCCGGCTGGATCATCACCACCGCTCGGAACCAGGCCATCGACCGGCTGCGCCGGGAGGCGTCCCGGGCCGACCGGCACGCCCAGGCGGCCCTGTTGTACGCGGCCGACGTACCCGCCGAGGAGGGACCGGTGCGCGATGACCGGCTACGTCTGATCTTCACCTGCTGCCACCCGGCGCTCGCACCGGCCGCCCGGGTCGCGCTCACCCTGCGCCTGCTCGGCGGCCTGAGCACCGCCGAGATCGCCCGCGCATTCCTGGTGCCCGAGCCGACGATGGCGCAGCGGCTGGTCCGGGCCAAGTCGAAGATCCGCAACGCCCGGATCCCGTACCGGGTGCCACGCGACGCTGACCTGCCCGACCGGCTGCACGCCGTGCTCGCGGTGCTGTACCTGATCTTCAACGAGGGGTACACGGCCAGCGCCGGGCGGCGACTGGTCCGCGCGGAGCTGTGCACCGAAGCGATCCGGTTGGCCCGGCTGCTGGCCGAGCTGATGCCGGACGAGCCGGAGGCACTCGGCCTGCTCGCGCTGATGCTGCTCACCGAATCCCGCCGGGACGCGAGGACCACCGCCGCCGGCGAGCTGGTGCCACTGCCCCGACAGGATCGGGGCCGCTGGGACGCCGCGCTGGTCGCCGAGGGGCAGGCGCTGGTCCGCCGCTGTCTGCGCCGCGACCGGCCGGGGCCGTACCAGATCCAGGCCGCGATCGCCGCCGTGCACAGTGCCGCTTCGCGCGCCGCCGACACCGACTGGGGCCAGATCCTCCAGTTGTACGACCAGTTGTCGGCGGTCGCTCCCGGCCCGGTGGTGGCGCTGAACCGGGCGGTTGCGCTCGCCGAGGTGGCCGGACCGGCGGTCGCGCTGGCCGAGGTGGACCGCCTCGACCTGGACGGCTACCACGTGCGGTACGCGGTCCGTGCGGACCTGCTCGCCCGGCTCGACCGGGGCGGGGAGGCCGCCGCCGAGTACCGGACGGCCGCCGCGCTGACGGACAACGCGGCCGAGCGGGCCTTCCTCGCCGGGCGTGCGGCGGCCGTGTCACCGGGCTGACCGTGCGTTTGCCGGCGGGGCGGGCCGGGAAACCGAGGCACCCGCCGGCCGGGGCGTCGAGCCCCGGCCGCAGGAGCAGATGGAGGGCGCCATGACGTACCGTCCGGCGGCCGCCGCAACCGTGCCCGACCTGAGCGCCCTCACGCTCGGCGTGGAGGAGGAGTTCCTGCTGCTCGACCCGGACAGCGGGCGGAACCTACCGGTGGCCGACCAGGTGCTGGCCGCGCTGCGCGGCTCGGCCCGGGAGCAGAGCCGGCAGGAGTTCCGGCACAGCATGGTCGAGATGGTCACCCCGGTCTGTGCCGACCTCACCGATCTGCGCGCTCACCTGGTGGCACTGCGCCGATCGGCCGTCGAGGCCGCCGCGGCGGCGGGTGCCCGGCTGGTGGCGGTCGGGGCCACCCCGGTGGCCGAGCCGCACCGGACGGTGCCCGACAAACCGCGCTACCACGCGATGTCGCGCCGGTACGGGCCGGTGGCGCACGACCCGGCCGTCTGCGGCTGCCACGTGCACGTGGGGCTGTCCGATCGCGAACTGGCCGTGCAGGTCTGCAACCACCTGCGGGTGTGGCTGCCGGTGGTGCAGGCGATCACCACCAACTCGCCGCTGCACGACGGGCACGACACCGGCCACGCCAGCTGGCGGTCGATGCAACTGGAGCGCTGGCCCAGCATCGGCCCGACGCCGTACTTCGACTCCCTCGCCGACTACGACCGGACCGTCGACGAGCTGATCGCCGCCGGCATCATGCTCGACGCCGCGATGGTCTACTGGTACGCCCGGCCGTCGTCGGCGTACCCGACAGTGGAGGTGCGGGTGGGCGACGTCTGCCCGGAAGTGGACGACGCCGTGCTGGTCGCCGCGCTGGTCCGAGCACTGGTCGCCGCCCTCGCCGACGACGTACGCGCCGGGGTGCCCGCCCCCCGTACCCGAGACTGCCTGGTCGCCGCGGCGCACTGGCGGGCCGCCCACGACGGCCTCGACGGCGAGCTGATCGACCTGCGCGCCGGTGGGACCAGGCCGGCCTGGGTGTTGGTCGACGAGTTGATGACGATGATCGCCCCGGCCCTGCTGCGGCACGGGGATCTGGGCTATGTGCTGGGGCAGCTGGCCCGGCTGCGCCGCGAGGGCACCGGCGCGACCCGGCAGCGGCGGGTGCTGGAGCGCACCGGAGACCTGCGGGCGGTCATCGACGACCTGGCCGCCCGCACCTCCGCCGGCTGACCCGACCCCCGGCTCAGCGGATGTCGTGCGACTGGAGCCATAGTTCCAGGAGGCCGAGCTGCCACAGCTTGTTGCTGCCGGCCGCCGCCTCGGCCCGGTCCGGCTCGGCGAGCAGACGCGCCACGTACTCCGACCGGAACAGGCCCCGCTCGCGCGCGGCCGGCGCCTGCAACGCCTCCGCCACCAGCTCGCGCACCGGCCCGTCCACGTTGCGCAGCGCCGGCACCGGAAAGTAGCCCTTGGGCCGGTCGATCACCTCGGCCGGCAGGACCTCCCGGGCGACCTCCTTCAGCACGCCCTTGCCGCCCTGGGCCACCTTGTGCTCGGGCGGGCAGTGCGCGGCCAGGGTGACCAGGTCCTGGTCGAGGAACGGCGTCCGCACCTCAAGGCCCCACGCCATGCTCATGTTGTCCACCCGCTTGACCGGGTCGTCGGGCAGCATCAGGTGGGTGTCCAGGCGCAGCACCGCGTCCAGCGCGCTCTGTGCCCCGGGCGCGGCGAGGTGCCCGGCGAGCAGGTCGCGGCTGGCGTCGTGGTCCAGCGCGTACGCCGGGCCGACGATCTGGCGCAGCTCGTCGTGGTCGCGGTCGAAGAACGCGGCGGCGAACGTCTCGGCCGCGCCGTGCCGGGGCGCCTCGACGAGCGGCTGGTGGTAGCCGTAGCCGGCGAACACCTCGTCGGCGCCCTGCCCGGACTGTGCCACCTTCACGTGCCGGGCCACCTGCTCGGACAGCAGGTGGAACGCGACCACGTCGTGGCTGCCCATCGGCTCGGCCATCGCCAGGACGGCGCGTCGCAGGGCGGGCACCAGGTCGTCGTCGGCCAGCCGGATCCGGTGGTGGTCGGTGTCGTACGCGCGGGCCACCAGGTCGGAGTAGTGGAACTCGTCGCCGGACTCGTCGCCGCGGCTGTCGAAGCCGATGCTGAACGTCCGCAGGTGCTGCTGGCCGGCCTCGGCGAGCAGCGCCACGATGAGGCTGGAGTCCAGCCCTCCGGAGAGCAGCACCCCGACCGGCACGTCGGCGACCAGCCGCCGGCGTACCGCCGTGCGCAGCGCGTCGCCGATGGCGGCCCGCCAGTCGGCGGCGTCCATCCCGGCGTCGGCCGGTTCCCGGACGTAGTCCGGACGCCAGTACACCTCCTCCCGGCTGCGCCCGTCCGCCTCGATGACCCGCAGGGTGGCCGGTGGCATCTTGCGGACGCCGCGCAGCACGGTCCGCGGCCCGGGCACGATGGAGTGCCACGACAGGTAGTGGTGCAGCGCCACCGGGTCGACGTCGGTGTCCACGTCACCGGCGCGCAGCAGCGCGGGCAGGGTGGAGGCGAACCGGAGCCGGCCGGGGGTCTCGGCGAGGTACAGCGGTTTGATGCCGAGCCGGTCGCGGGCCAGCACCAGCCGCCGCCGGGCACGGTCGACCAGGCCGATCGCGAACATGCCCACCAGGTGGTCGACGAAGCGTTCACCCCAGTGCGCGTACGCCACCAGGATCACCTCGGTGTCGCTGGTGGAGTGGAACGCGTACCCGGCGTTCCGCAGCTCCTCGCGCAGCTCCGGGTAGTTGTAGATGCAGCCGTTGAAGACCAGCGCCAAGCCCAGGTCGTCGCGGACCATCGGCTGTCCGCCCGCGTCGGACAGGTCGATGATGGTCAGCCGGCGATGCCCCAGGGTCACCCAGCCGTCGGTGAACAGCCCCTCGCCGTCCGGGCCGCGCGAACGCATCGCCTCGGTCATCCGGGTGACCGCCGCGGCGTCGGGCTGCCGACCGTCGAACCGTGCCTCCCCGCTGATCCCGCACATCAGCCGGGGCGATGGGTCAGGTGGGACACCAGCGGCACGGCCATCCTCCTGTCGCGTCGCCCGGCCGGTCGGGGCCGGTCCCGTCGACCGGACGGGGCCGCTGGCTACCCGGGCGCCGGGTGGGCAAACCCCGTCACCGCCGAGGCGCCTGCCGTGCTCAGCCGAGCAGGGTACGCAGGATGCGGGCGAACTGGGCGCGGTCGGCGTCGTCCAAGTGGCCGAAGAAGCGATCCGCCTCGGCCCGGCGCGCGGCCCGGATGGCGGCGCTGACCCGGTTGCCCTCGTCGGTGAGCGCGACCAGGGTCGCCCGCCGGTCGGCCGGGTCGGGTCGGCGTTCGACGAGCCCACGGGCCTGGAGGTCGTCGATGACCTCGGTGGCCGAGCGGGGCGCGATGCGCAGGTGCTCGGCGATGCCGCCGGGGCGCAGCTCACCGTGCCGGGCCAGCACCCCGAGCGCCCGGGACTGGCTGGGTGTGACGTCCCACGGCGCCAACGACTCCCGCGCCTGTCGGCGCAGCCGCCCGGCCACCGCCCAGAAGGTCTCCGCCAGGCTCTCGTCGTCGCCGTCCGCCGTGCGCTCCGTCACGGGGAATACGGTAGCAGGGGATGCCGTTGTTCCCTCATGATGAGGTAACCTCAGCAATGTCCCCGACGAGAGGCAGTTCCCCCTTGGAACCCACCCCCGCCGGCCGCGACCGCGGCCACCGCACCGTCAGCGCCGACGAGAAGGCGCAGGCCCGCCAGGTGTCGTTGCGCCGCATCGGCCGGCTGTTCACCGCCCACCGGCCCGCGCTGGCCACCGTCACCGCGATCATCGTGGCCTCCTCGATCATCGCGATGGCCACCCCGTTCCTGCTGCGTGCCGTCATCGACCGGGCACTGCCGCAGGGCGACGTGACCCTGCTGGTCTGGCTGGTGCTCGGCATGGTCGCGGTGGCCGCCGTGACCGCCGCCCTCGGCGTCGTCCAGACCTGGATCTCCACCCAGGTCGGGCAACAGGTCATGCACCGGCTGCGCACCGACGTCTTCAGCCACCTCCAGCGGCAGTCGCTGGGCTTCTTCACCCGGACCCGCACCGGCGAGGTGCAGTCCAGGATCACCAACGACATCGGTGGCATGCAGTCGGTGGTCACCTCCACCGCCACCGCCGTCGCGTCCAACCTCACCACCGTGATCGCCACCGCAGTCGCGATGGTCGCACTCTCCTGGCAGCTCTCCCTGGTCTCGCTGGTGGTGCTGCCGCCGGCGATCTGGCTGACCCGCCGGGTCGCCCGGATGCGCCGGGAGATCACCGCCCAGCGCCAGCGCGAACTCGCCGACCTCAACGTCACCGTCGAGGAGGGGCTGTCGATCAGCGGCGTGCAACTGGCCAAGACCCTCGGCACCGGGCCCGCGCTGATCGACCGCTTCACCGCCTCGTCGGCCCGGCTGGTCGACCTGGAGCTGCGCAGCGAGCTGGCCGGCCGCTGGCGGATGGCTTCGATGAGCATCATCTTCGCTGCCGTACCGGCGGTCATCTACCTCGCGGCCGGCCTGCCCGGCACCGCCGGCACGCTGAGCATCGGCACCCTGGTCGCTTTCACCGCCCTGCAGGGCGGCCTGTTCCGGCCGCTGATGGGGCTGCTCAACGTGGGCGTCTCACTGACCGCCTCGCTGGCGCTGTTCGCCCGGATCTTCGAATACCTGGACCTGCCGGTCGACGTGGCCGACCCCACCGAGCCGGTCCGCCTCGACCCCACCCGGGTACGCGGGCACCTGCGCCTGGAGGACGTCACCTTCGGCTACCCGGGCAGCGACACCGCCGCGCTCGCCGGGATCACCCTGGACGTGCCCGCCGGCACCAGCCTCGCCCTGGTCGGCGAGACCGGCTCCGGCAAGAGCACCCTCGCCGGGCTGGTCAGCCGCCTGCACGACCCGACCGCCGGCCGGGTCACCGTCGACGGCGTCGACCTGCGGGATCTGCGACTGGCCGACCTGGCCGCGATCGTCGGCGTGGTCAGCCAGGAGACCTACCTGCTGCACACCACCGTTCGGGAGAACCTGCGCTACGCCCGGCCGGACGCCACCGACGCGGAGATCGAGGACGCCGCCCGCGCCGCACAGATCCACGACCTGATCGCCGGCCTCCCCGACGGGTACGACACCGTGGTCGGCTCGCGCGGCCACCGGTTCTCCGGTGGCGAGAAGCAGCGGCTGGCCATCGCCCGCACGCTGCTGCGCGACCCGCGCATCCTGGTCCTCGACGAGGCCACCAGCGCGCTGGACACCGAGACCGAACGGGCGGTGCAGCGGGCGTTCGACGTGCTCGCCGAGGGGCGTACCACGATCACCATCGCGCACCGGCTCTCCACCGTCCGCGACGCCGACCAGATCGCGGTGCTCGACCACGGCCGGATCGTCGAGGCCGGCACCCACGACAGCCTGCTGCACCACAACGGCCGCTACGCCACCCTGGCGGCCTGACCGATCGGCAGCCGGTTCACAACCGTCTCGAAACAGTCGCTAAACCGTCTCATTACTGTCGTCCAGGTGTCGGTAGACGGTGGCCCGCGAGACACCCAGAGTGGTGGCGATGGCGTTCACCGAGTGGGTGCCCGCCGCGTGCATCCGCCGGGCCGCCTCGACCTGCTCCCGGCCCAGTGCCCGCGGCCGCCCCGGTTGCCGTCGGCGGGGAGTCGCCCCGGCGCCCGGTGCTGCCGCTACCAGGGGTGCGGCGTCCGGGCGTGCGGGCGGCATGGCCAGCAGGCGGCGTACGCCGTCGAGCATGTCGGCACGCAGCACCTCGTCCGGCACGTCGGTGAAGAAGACGATCGGGTCGCTGCACGCGGCGACCGCCTGGACCGCCCGGACCCGTTCGCGGCGTCCAGCGTCCGGCCCGGCGATGAGGTCGTTGGCCCGCATCGCGATCCCCATCAGGCGGTGGTACGTGTCTCCCCGGCCGACCAGCGCGATGTCGTGGAAGAGCATGCCGAGCGGCCGGCGGTGGGCGAGCATGGTGTCCACCCAGCCCTCCAGCACCGTCCACCGGGCCTGCTCGGTCGGCTGCCCCTGCGCGGCGTCGAGCAGCGCCTCCAGGTCGGCCACCAGCGGCTCGACCAGTGCGGCGAGCAGGTGCTCCTTGGCCGGGAAGTGGTACAGGATCGCAGCCTTGGTCAGCCGCAGCCGCTCGCCGATCTGGCGCAGCGAGGTGCGCTGGTAGCCGTGCTCCGCGAAGAGGTCGAGCGCGGCGCGCAGGATCCGGGTGCGGGTGTCGTCCGCGGGATCGGCGGTCATGCCGGCCAGCCTAGCCGGCCCTGACCGGTGGCAGACCTCACCGTTGATTCGACTGACCGACGGTCAGTACAGTGAGGACGGTCGACGCATCCGATGGCAGGAGGGGCGATGCCCGTCATTTCGATCGGCAACCTGGTCAAGACGTTCGGCGGCATCCGGGCACTCGACGGGCTCGACCTGCGGGTCGAGCCGGGGGAGGTGCACGGCTTCCTCGGGCCCAACGGAGCCGGGAAGTCCACCACCATCCGGATCCTGCTCGGGCTGCTCCGCCGCGACTCCGGCGACGCGCGGGTACTCGGCGCCGACCCGTGGCGCGACGCGGTGCGTCTGCATCGCCGCCTGGCGTACGTGCCGGGCGACGTCAGCCTCTGGCCGAACCTCTCCGGCGGGGAGGCGATCGATCTCCTGGGTGACCTGCGTGGAGGCCTCGACCGGCGTCGCCGCGATGAGTTGCTGCAGCGCTTCGACCTGGACCCGACCCGCGCGTGCCGCACGTACTCCAAGGGCAACCGGCAGAAGGTCGCCATCGTCGCCGCCTTCTCCTCCAACGTGGAGCTGTACGTGCTCGACGAGCCGACCTCCGGCCTCGACCCCCTGATGGAGGCGGTGTTCCAGGACGAGATCCGGCGGATCAAGCAGGCCGGCGCCACCGTGCTGCTCTCCAGCCACGTGCTTGCCGAGGTCGAGGCGCTCTGCGACCGGGTCAGCATCATCCGCGAGGGTCGTACCGTCGAGTCCGGCACCCTTGCCGAGCTGCGCCACCTCACCCGCACCACGGTGATCGTCGAGACGGCCCGGCCGGTGACCGGCCTGGACGCGCTGCCCGGCGTGCACGGCGTGCACGAGGTCGACGGGCGTACCCACCTGGAGGTCGACCCGGCGCACTTCGACGAGTTGCTCGGCCAGCTCATCCGCTTCGGCGTCCGCGCGCTGACCAGCACCCCACCCACCCTGGAGCAGCTGTTCCTGCGCCACTACGGCGAGGAGCAACCCGCCGCCGACGATCACCAACCGGCCGAGGCCCCGCAGGCCGGTGCCCGATGACCGCCCTCACCGGCACCCGCCGGCTGGCCCGTCTCGTGCTGCGCCGCGACCGGATCCGCCTCGCGATCTGGGTCCTCGGCACGCCCCTGCTCGGCTATGCCCTCGCCGGCAGCGTCGCCGGCGTCTACCCGGACGAGGCGGCCCGCCACGGCTACGCCGCCACCTCGGCGTCCAGCCTGGTCGCCCGAGCCTTCAACGGCCCCATCGCCAGCGCCGACCTCGGCGCCGTGGTGGTCGCGGAGACGTACGTGACGTTGGCCCTGATCGTCGCCCTGCTGAGCACCTTCACGGTGGCCCGGCACACCCGGCAGAACGAGGAGACCGGCCGGGCGGAGTTGCTCGGCGCTTCCGTGGTCGGCCGGTACGCGCCGCTCACCGCCGCGCTGCTGGTCGTGGTCGCGGCGAACGTGCTGGCCGCGGCCCTGCTCACGCTCGCTCTGGCCGGCGCCGGCCTGCCGCTGGCCGGCTCGGTCGCGGCAGCCGGCGCGGTCGGAGGTGTCGGGGTGGGCTTCACCGGCATCGCCGCGGTCACCGCGCAACTCTCGGTCACCTCCCGGGGCGCCAACGCCCTCGCCGCTGCCGTCGTCGGGCTCTCCTTCGTGCTGCGTGCCGCCGGCGATGTGCTCGGCGACTCCAGCGCCGACGGCACCCAGGTGGAGAGTGCCTGGCCGTCCTGGCTCTCGCCGCTCGGCTGGGGCAACCAGGTGCGGGCCTTCGCCGGAGAACGCTGGTGGGTGCTCGCCCTGCCCGTCGTACTGCTGCTCGCCGGGGTGGCGCTGGCGTACGCCCTCGCGGAGCGACGGGACCAGGGCGCCGGGCTGGTCGCCCCTCGGCGCGGGCCGGCGACCGCTGCGGCGCGGCTGCTCAGCCCTGCCGGGCTGGCCTGGCGGATGCAGCGCGGCACGCTGCTCGGTTGGGCGGTCGGGGTGGCCGTGCTCGGCCTCTCGATGGGCGTCGCCGCCGACGAGTTCAACGCGATGATCGACCAGAACCCGGCCGCCGCCGAGGCGATCAACGCGATGGGCGGTGGCACCGACCTGGTCGACGCGTATCTGGCCGCGATGCTCGGGCTGTTCGCGTTGACGATCGGGGCGTACGTGGTGCAGGCCATGCTGCGGGTACGCGGCGACGAAGCCGACGGGGTGCTGGAGGCCGCCCTCGCCACCGCAGTGAGCCGTACCCGATGGCTCGGCACCCAGGTGCTCGCCGCGGCGCTCGGTGCGGTCGCCCTGCTGCTGCTCGCCGGCCTGACCACCGGGCTCGGCTACGGCTTGGTCACTGGCGACCCGCTCGGCGCGGCCATCGAGTTGGGAGGGGCTGCACTGCTGCGGCTGCCGGCTCTGCTCGTGGTGGCCGGAGTGGTGACCGCGCTCTTCGGACTGCTGCCCCGCCGGTCGGTGGTGCTCTCCTGGACGGCGCTGCTGGTCTTCCTGCTCCTCGGGCAACTCGGCGCGGTGCTGGAGCTGCCGCAGGCCGCGCTCAACCTCTCTCCGTACACCCATGTGCCCTCCGTGCCCGCGGTCGACCTGGCGGTGCTGCCGCTGGTGGTGCTGGCCGGGGTGGCGGCGGCGCTGCTAGCCGTCGGCGTCGCGGCCTTCCGCCACCGCGACGTCCCAAGCTGAGTTGCTCCCCGTGGTCGTTGGCTTCTCGTGATCGTTGGCAGCTGAGCAACTCGACACGCCGACGCCTGCCCTGCTGACCTGCCACCGATCGGTCCGGCTAGCAGAAATCGAGCGGCGGCGGGCGCTGTCCACAGGTTGGTGGGTGTGCACAGGGGCGAGGTGGAGGGGTTGCGGGGGATTGGGGTGGGGCGACACGGTCAGTGGCGTGAATCCGGTGCTGCGGGAGTTGGTAGCGCTTGGCGCGGGGCTGGTGACCCGTGAGACTGCCAGGCAGGTGGTGCCGCGGTGGGCGTTGCAGCAGGCTTGCCGTAGCGGCGATCTGGTGCGGGTGCTGCCCGAGGTGTTCGTAGCGGCGCACCTGGTTGCTGCTCGGCCCGGCACCCCTGCCCTGAGTCGACTCGACCCTGCTCTGGGTCAGCGCGCGGCTCTCGCCTGGGCCGAGGGTTGCGGCGCACTCAGTCACCTCAGCGCGCTCAGCGCATGGGGGCTGCGCCAGCAGGCGGTCGGCGAGCTGGTCCATCTGAGTGCACCGGCGGGCTCCGGCCTGCGCACCCGACCCGGTGTGGTGGTGCACCGACGCCAGGGCCTCATCCTCGAACCGCCACAAGTGGTGGTCCGGCGAGGGCTGACGGTGACCCGTGTTGAGCAGGCCCTCGTCGACTCGTGGCCGACGTTGCCGCCAACCGAGCGGCGGGCGCCGGTGATTCGAGCGGTCAACGATCGGCTGACCACGCCCGAGCGGCTAGCCATCGCCCTGGGAAATGTGCCGAAGTTGATCGGCCGGGCGGCGCTCCGAGCGCTGCTGACGAGGCTCGCCGACGGCTGCCGCAGCCCGCTGGAGATCTGGGGGCACGAGCACGTCTTCACCGGCCCGGGGATGCCGGCGTTCCGCCGGCAGGTCCCGATACGCGTTGGGCGGCGCACCATGTACCTCGACATGTTCGCCGAGTGTGAGCAGGTCAACATCGACCTCGACGGCGCCGCCACGCACGGCGACCCACGCCAGCGAGAGGTTGACCTGCGGCGAGACGCGCTGTTGGCGACCATCGGGATCCTGGTGGTCCGCTTCGCCCACCGCCGCCTGGTTCACGAGGCCGACGCGGTACGCCGCGAAACCCTGGCCATCCTCGCGACCCGTCGGGCGGGCGCGATCGCCTGAGCTGGTGCGATGGCTGACGGGGAGAGTGAAGACCATGGGGCTTCCCGAGCAGGACGTAGCGCAGGTGCGGAGCTGGTGCGACGAGCGCGTGCCGTAAGCGGCACGAGACCAGGTGCGGGTGGAATGCGAGGGCGGTCCCCGGCATCTCACGATCGTCGAGCGGCGGCGGCCGTGGGGTGCGAACACTGGCCCGGAGTGGACGAGTTTCCCCAGCGCACGGCTGCGATATACGAAGACCGCCGGCACCTAGGCCCTGTACTACCGGGACCGGGATGTGCGGTTTCACCGCTACGACCCTGCCCGGCCGTCCGTCGACGTCAGCATCCTGCTCGACGAGATCGGCCGTGACCCCACCGGCATCTTCTGGGGCTGATGGCTCGGGCGTCCGCACCGGCCAGCGTTTGGACCTATCACTTGCACATGTGGAAAGTGTTCATTAAACTTTCCGACGTGGAAAGTACTGATCTGGAGGAACAGCTCAAAGCGGCCGAGCGCGGTGCCGCCGCGCCCTACGTCACCTATCCGCCCACCCCGTGGTGGTACGCGCCTTCCGTCGGTGCCTGGGCCGCTGCCATGATCGGCACGTTCACCTGGTGGCGCGAGAACGTGGCACTGTTCATGGCGTCGCTCGCCGTCCTGATCGCCGTCGAGGCCCTGTTCGTTGTCTGGATGCAGCGTCGGCACGGCGCGCTCCCGATGCCGGGCAAGGGAACGCCGCCCGTCGAGATCGCCGGAGTGTGGCGCGGATACCTGGCTGGCCTGGCCGCGGTCATTCTCCTCGTCGGGCTCGTCTGGTGGCTGGTCGGCGTCCCGGCTGCCGCCGGGGCGGCGTTCGTCCTCGTGACGGTTGGCCTGGCGGTCTACGAGCGGCGTTACGCCGTAGCTGCCGCCACGACCCGGGCACGCCTTCGGTGATCGATGGACTGGACCCGATCATCCACGTGCCCAAGCGTCTGGCGGCCATGGCCGTCCTGGCCAACGCCTCCTCGGTCTCGTTTCGGTTTCTGAAGGACCACCTGCAGATCAGCGAGTCGGACCTGTCAAAGCAGATGTCCACGTTGGAAGCGGCTGGCTACGTCAGCTCGACGAAAACCGGTCGTGGCCGTGGGGGTAGTACCACCTATCGGATAGCTCCGGCTGGGCAGCGAGCGTACGAGCAGCACTGCGCGGCGTTGAGGGCACTGATCGGCGGCGCGTAGCGCTGGTGTGCACCGGCATGGCACGCCGCGGCTGGCGGGGCTTGCCCGCTGCTGGCAGCCTCTGCGTCGTGGGCACCCTTCTGACGCAGCTTCCGGCACTCCTCGGCGTCCTGGTCGGCACCCTGGGCACGATCCTCGCCACCTCGCTGGCCGACCGGGCAAGGTGGCGGCGCAGCCAGAGCATCCGGTGGGACGAGCGGCGGCTCGACGCGTACGTCGAGTACGCGCATGCCATCAAGGAGAGTCACGCGGTGGCGCTGCGGATGACGGCCGATCACCGGCCGGGATCGCACAGCCACCCCATCGACCGGGAGGACGGGCTGGCCCGGTTGGCCGAGGCGGACGCCAGGCGCACCATCGTCTGGGAGAACCTGCTGCTGCTCGGCGACGAGCCGACGGTCGCCGCCGCCGCTGTTTGGCGGGACGCGGTCTGGCAGGTCGAACGGCTCGCTCGCGGGATCGTCGACCCGCCGCCGGACATCGCCGTCATGCTCAACCGGGTCAACGAAGCCCGTGACGCCTACTACCGGATGGCCCGGCGCAGCCTTGGCGTCCGGGGTGGGTCGGTGGAACAGTCGTCCGCCTTGCAGCAGCGCTTCTCGACCGATCAACCGTGACATCCGACGTGACAGCAGGCTGACGTCCTCCGCTCGCCCCTGATCGTCGCCGACCAGCGAATGTGGAGTGGTGCTGGTCCGGATGATCCTGCTCGATCCTCGATGTAGTGGTATCGGGTCGCTGCGAAGGCCACTCGTTCCAGGATCGAGCACGATCTTGCTCCAGCGCCTGTGGCGTCTCGACGCAAGCGCACGTGACCGTTCAGATGGTGGCGTTCAGATCAACTTTCACGCACCCTGTTCGATGTGAAGGCCTTCGTAGGTGTGACCGACGAGAGGTGGTACCGCTTCCTCGCGGAGCGTCCCGAGCTGAATGAGGTCAACTTCTGGCGGCCCTCTGGCGGTGCCTTCCGCGCGCTCACCCCAGGCGAGCCCTTCCTCTTCAAGGCGCACTTTCCACTGAACCGGGTGGTTGGTGGAGGCTTCTTCAGCGGCTTCACCCAGCTTCGAATATCGGAGGCCTGGGAGCTCTTCGGCGAGGCCAATGGTGCTGCGAGCATCGATGAGATGCGTTACAGCGTCGGGCGTTACCGCAAGCAGGCGATTGGTTCCGGAGAGGATCCGACCATCGGCTGCATATTCGTTCGTGACGTCACCTTCTTTCACGATGCGTCGACCGTCGACCCACCGCCAGCATTCGCGTCGAACGTCGTGCAGGGCAAGACTTACAACCTGGCTGATGCCGAGGTAGCGGGATACTTCGATCTGCTGATGCACCGGTTGATCGGGACGTCGGCCGAGGTGGATCTGAACGGGCCCTGGCATCGTCCTGGTCCCGTCTATGGGGATCCCCGATTGGTGCCCCAGCGGCTCGGGCAGCAGTCATTCAAGGCGGTGGTTCTGGGGGCCTACGGCCGGCGCTGCGCCATCACCGGCAACAAAGTTCAGCCTGTGTTACAGGCCGCGCACATCCGTCCGCTTCCGATGGGTGGCGAGCATCGGCTTGACAACGGCCTGCTACTCAAGTCGGACGTGCACATCCTTTTCGACCGGGGCTATCTGGGCGTCGATCCGAAACATCGGCTCATGGTCAGTCCTCGGCTTCGGAGCGAGTTCGGCAATGGCGAGCAGTTCTATGCGAAGGCGGGCGAGCAGATCGCCCTTCCGGAGCGGCGCAGCGATCGGCCGCGTGCCGAATTCCTGGAATGGCACCTCGACACTGTGTACAAAGCGGCTTGATCGCAGTGCCCCTGTTCGCAAATCCTGACCATCCTCGCCGTCCGTCACCCCCGCCCATGGTCATTTTCTGGCGAGTGGTCGTCAGGGTGCCGAACTGCCGAACGCGAGTGATCATGGACTGGGATGGGAGGGCGGCGGGGCGGGGCTGGGGCGGCTTTGCTGGGGTGGGATTGGGGGCGGGGCCGGCGGGTCGGTGGGGTGTTGAGAGTGGTGGTGGAGGAGTTCGCTGATCCAGCGGGCTGCCTCCCTCTGTGCGGTGAGCATGTGTTGGCGGGCGTCGGCGACGTCCTCGTCTTCGGCGTCGACGTGTTCGCCGAGGATCGCGGCCCAGCGCCGGCTCAGCTCCTGGGCGTAGGTGGCTTTTCGCAGCTGCTCGTCGAACTGGTACTCCAGCTTCATCAGCCGGTCGACGTGCGGCTGGAACGTCGGCATGATCCGCTCGTCGAGCCGTATGGTGGCATCGGGTTGGCAGGTGATGACGATGTCGCCCCGCTGATAGTCCCACGTGGGGTCGTCGGCGAGCGCCCGCTGCAAGGCCAACTCCAGGTCCGCTGCCCGGTGCGGAGGTAGGTCTCGGGCGGCGTCTGCGGCGAGCCGGGTCAGCCGCTGGACCGCGTTCGGCTGGAAGTACTGCACGTACCAGCTCAACACCTCGGACCGGAGGCTCGACGGCGACGACCAGGCGAACGTGGCGCGGATGTAGAACGAGTACACGTAGCCACGGGCAGGGACCACGATCAGTCGGGGCACGTCGCGCTGTTCGACGAGCGGACCGGACGGAGACGGGTCGGCGCCCAGCCCCACGGGCGCCTCATCCTGGAGCGCCGCGACCAGTCGATCCCAGGTCCGTGCCCACCAACGCCAACTGCGGACACTCACGTCCCGGGTGATGGTCAGCCCGCGGATGCCCCGATGCCTCCACCGATCCGCCGGCCTCGGCCGCCCATCGGGGGTGTCTGTCATGGCACCCCTCCATGGTCACGGATCCGCGTTTCACGCTAACAACCCGTGACCGATATGCCGGCCGCCACGCCGTTGAGAGCGCACGCCGACGCGCGAGCGGAGGACTGGATCGTCCGAGGTTCACCGAACATTGTGGAGTAGTTGGCGCGGAGAGGGCTGTTGCGAGCAGGGGGCAACGGTGAGACTGGTTCCGATCCGACAGTGATGCGGATCGATGGATCGGATGGTCTGGAGGCAGCCTGTGTCCACCCTCGTGTCCCCGTTGGCCACGCTCGGCGCGATCCGCCGGCGTACCACCGCCCTCGCCCTGCTCCTCGCCCTGGTCGCCGCCGCGCTGGTCGGCCCGTCCGTGGTGGCCCCCCAACTGACCGACTCCGCGTCGGCGGCGGTCTACAACTCCTGCACCATCAGCCGCTGCGCGGACGCCCGTACCGCCCGCTCGGGCTGGTCCGCCAAGGGCTTCCCGACCAGCCGCGGCTGGTATTCCTGGAGCGGCGGCAAATCCAACTTCGCCGGCGGCCGGTTCTACAACTACGAGGGTCAACTGCCCACCAACGGCACCTACCACGAGTACGACGTGTACCCGCGCACCCAGGGCGCCGCCCGGGACGCGTACCGGATCGTGGTGAACCGCAGCACCGGGGTCACCTGGTTCTCGCCCAACCACTACACCGACTTCTACCGGCTCTGACCGACCCGGGGCCGGCCGGTCGACCCGGCCGGCCCCGCAGCACCGTCGCCCGGCCACACCAGGAGGCACGTGATGTTCGATCAGGACCGTGGTCGGTTGCCCGATTGGCTGACCGTGTGCCGGGACGGCGCCCCGCAGGTGCCTGGCGCGTCGGTGCTGGCCGGCGCGGCGACTCGGACCCGGCCCGCGCTCTTCGCCGCGTTGGCCGACGCGCTGGCCCTGCCGACCTACCTGGGGAGCACCTGGGACGCCCTCGCCGACGTGCTTCGGGACCGGTTGGACGCCGGCCCGCTCACACTGCTGATCAACGACGCCAACCAGCTGCTCGCCGACGAGCCGGCCGGTCAGTACGCCCTGCTGCTCGCAGTGCTCGGCAACCTCGCCACCACCGCCCCGCACCCCCTACGCGTCGTCCTGCACGAAGCCTCGCCCGCCTGACAGTTACCCGGACCCGCGAATGGTCGCCGCGTAGCGGGATTTCCCCGCCCAGCCCCGAACGACCGGAAGGCGTGCCCGGCGCCGCCGGTGTCCGGCGCCAGCGGTGACGGCGGCGGTGTTCGGCGCGGTGACGGCGGTGTCCGGCGCCAAGGTGACGGCGGCGGTGTTCGACGCCTGCGGTGACGGCGGTGTTCGGCTCGACCGGAGACGCCCCTGGAACCCTGCAGGCCGTTCGTCACCCGGGTGTCGACGGTGTCTCACGGAGGGTGACGGCACCTGGGGGCACATGTCCCGACGAGCGTGATGACTCTGAGGTATCAAAATGACTCTGAGGTATCGCGCTCTTTAGCGACATTGCCGCCGGCCCGCGCCGCCCCGCTAGCCCATGCGGTGCTAGCCGATGCGGTGCCGGTCCACGCTGCGCTGGCCCATGCCGTGCCTGTCCGCGCCGTGCCGTGCCGTGCCGGGCCGCGCCGTGCCGTGGTCGGTCCGTGCCGCGTCGCTCCGTGCCGCGCCGTCCCGTGCCTGTCCGCGCCGTGCCTGTCCGCGCCGTGCCGTGCCGCGCCGCGCGTCTTATGACGGAGCCCGGGTGGCGGAAGCCGGGGGCCGCTGACGGGTGGCCACGCCTGAGGGCAGGAGGCCGGGGGTCGGCGGCTGAAGGCGTCGGATCGCTGTGCGGGTGCTCAGTTCCCGACAGTCGGGGCCGTGTCCGGTCGCGGTGACGGTTGCGGTGACGGTCGGGTGACGGGCCCTTCGCGATCCTCGTGCCGAGCTGGGCAGGGTGCACCGGCGCGAGTAGCGGGGAGGTCGGTGCGGTGGACTTCGTCGACGGAGTGCTGGTGCGGTTGGCCGATCCGGGCACCCGCGCCGCCGTCTTCGACGACGCGTCGCTGGCCCACCTGGTGGAGGCTGCGTACGACACCGAGGCGATGCCGGTCGCGCCCCCGTACTCCGCGGTGTTCGACGAGCTGACCCTCGGCTTCGCCGCCGCTCCGGTCACCCTGGCCGAGGGGGAGTGGCTCGGCTCGGGCGGCACCAGCCGCACCGAACTGCACGTACGGCTGCATGGTCTCGGGGGCTCGGCGCTGCGCATCGACGCGCTCTGGCGGGGCAGCCTGGTGGTGCGCACCAGCGCGGCCCGGGACCGGGTCGAGGACCTCGACGTGGCGGTGCCCGCCTTCGACGTCGACCCGCAGATCATCGCGGACCTGGGTGCGCTGCCGACCGACCCGGCGCAGTTGGAGACCGAGCGCCGTACCCGGCTGGTGACCCGGCTGCGGGCCGGGCTGCACCAGCCTGCCGCGTTCACCGACGCGCACCTGGACCGGCTGCTCGCCGGCGTGGGGGCCGCCAATGCCGGTGACCTGGTGGCGCGGATGCGCGGGCAGGCCGCTGGGGCCACCGTGCAACTGCGCTACGCCGCCCCGTCGGCCGCCCCACCCACTCCGCGTCCGCTGCCGTTCGCCGCCGCCGTGCTGATCCGCGACCAGGGCTTCTCCCTGGCCGACCTGCTCGTCGAGACCCGCCTGGTGCGGGCTCGCGCCGAGGAGTTGGGGCTGGACGTACCCGCACCGGACGACGTTCGGCGGCGGCATCGGGTCGTCGCCGTCTGGGTGGTGCCCATCGAGACGTTCGACGACGACGGCTGGCCCGGTGGCGACACCGGCACCGACGTGCAACGACGGGCCGCCCGGTTCGCCCGGGCCGGCCAGTGGCTCGCCCGCAGTGGCATCGGACTGGCCGCCCTGACGACCTGAGACTCCCGCCCATCGACCGCAGCAGCAACTCCGTCCGGGAGGACCCGTGGCACCGACAGCAGCATTCCCGTTCATCGAGGTCCGGATCGTGCCGCCACCGGCGCCCCTGGCCCAGCGCTCGCCCGGCGTCATCGCCGTGGTCGGCAAGGCCCCGACCACCGCCGACGGTGGCTCGGCCCCGGCGAACACCCCGGTCCGGATCGAGACCCTCGACGACGCGGTCACCAACTTCGCCCGCCGGCAGACCGGCAGCGTGGTCCGCAACGCCCTCTACAACTCGCTGGAGCTGGCCTTTCTGCAGGACCCGCGCCCGGCCAAGGTGTACGGGGTCAAGGTCGCCGGCGACGACTACGCCGCCGCGCTCAGCGGTCTGGAGGCCGCCGACGACGTGACCATGGTGTCGCTGGCCAACGAGTCGACCGTCGGCAACCCCGCCGGGGCGGGCGCGCCGACGGGGCTGCACGCGCTCAAGGCGCACGTGGAGACGATGTCGGCGGCCGGCCAGCGGCGGCTCGGTTTCGCCATGGTCAACCCGGCCACCGAGAAGGGCCCCACCTACGTCGCCGACATCACCACCGCGGCGAACCCGCTCAAGAGCAGCACCAGCCGGATGGTGATGATCGCTGCCCGGGGTGCGGACGGCGACGCCGCCACCGCCGCGATGGCGGCCGTGGCCGGGCTGCCGGTACACCACAGCATCGTGCTGAAGAAGATCCGTGGGGTGGCCATGCCGGTGGCCAAGCAGTACAGCCCGGCCGAGATCAAGGGCCTGTCCGAGGCCAACCTCACGCCGATCATCGACCCGACACTGATCACCGGGGAGAGCCTGCACTTCGCCGACGGGCGGCTGTTCACCTCGGACGCGAGCCTGCTGCACGTCGACCTGGTGCGCACGCTCGACCAGATCGAGTTCATGCTCCGCGCCGGCCTGATCGGCCTGGTCGGCGACGCGCGGATCACCAAGCCGGGGATGACCCTGCTGAAGACCCAGGTGGACGGCATCCTCGGCCCGCTCAAGCGGCAGGCGGTGATCGACGACTACCGGATCGAGATCCCGGTGCTGGACATCCTCACCATCCCGGAGGTCGCCCGCACCGCCACCGACACCTCGATCGTCACCGCCGCCCGGGCCGACCGCACCGTCGACCTGGTCGTCACCGTCACGTACGGCCCGGCCGTGAGCCGCCTGCTGGTCACGCTCGTGGCCAAGTTCTGACCCGGAGGAACCAGACCATGGAGTGGAAGACCCGCCTCGCGGTGCAGTACACCAAGGGCACCGAGACGGTGCTGATCAGCCCGATCGACTCGTTCAGCCCGTCGTTCTCGCTCAACGTCGAGCCGCTGCACTCGTGCGAGGTGACCCACATGGGGGCGATCCACGCGCCGGTGTCAATGAACTTCACGATGACCGTCAAGGCCATCGGGGACGTTGCCGGCCGGCTCACCAAGCTGGCGCTCGACGGTGAGCTGTTCGACATCGCGTTGCTGGAGCACACCGGCGACGACTGGGCGTTCTCCTCGTTCGTGCTGCAGGACTGCCTGATCACCAGCGCGACGCCGACCACCGCCACCATCTCCGGCGCCCCGGCGGCGACCTTCAGCGGGTTCAGCCTGGCCGCCACGGTCGACCCGAAGGTCGGCGACCCGTCCGTGCTGCCCTAACCCGCCAACGACAGCCCGCCGACGACGAACCGGAGGTAGCAGATGGCGACCGGAGCTGGCCGTGCCGCCCGGGTCACCCGTACCGGGCTGGCCCTGGTGCACGCGGGTGAGCTGGTGCTGCCGGCGGCCGGCAGCGAGGCGGAGGCCGAGCAGGTTGCCGAGGACGATCGCGCCGTCATCGCGTACCACTTCCCGGTGGAGATCGAGGTCGTCGCCGGCGGCGGCGCGGTCGACGCCGACGCGCTCGCCGACCTCGCGCTGGCCCGGCTCGCCGAGCACCTGGACGGGCGGTTCTGACGGTGGCCATCTCGGTGCACGTGCCGGTGCGGATCCGGCTGGACGCCCGGTCGGTGACCGAGCGGCCGGAGGAGGTGACCGCGGCGCTCGCCACGGCCCTGGCCCGCGCACTGGAACGCTCCCGGCGCGAGGTGGTCGCGCCGCGTGGCGGCTACCTGGAGGTACGCCCCGGCGCGCCGGAGTTCCGCTGGACCGGCGTGGCCGGTGAGCGGGTGTCCCCGGACGACCGGCGGGCCTTCGAGTCCCGGCTGCGCCGGCGCATCGACGAGGTGGTGACCGCCGCGCGGCTCGACCCGGGGTTGCCGGTCGGCGTGGCCGCGCCGCTGAGCCGGCCGCCGACCGAGCTGTTCGATCCGCAGCGGATGCGCCACCTGCTGGCCGTCTACCGGGTGCCGTCCTACGACGATGGTGGCGATGCCGCCGAGGTGCCGGTGGACGGCGACGCGGCGCCGCCGGTGCGCTACGACTGGCACCTGCGCCCGGTCACCTACCTCGTCGGCCACTTCGCCGAGCTGGCCAGGGAGGCGGTCCGGCAGCACGGTGGCCTGCCCTCCGGGGCCGCACAGGGCGTCATCGCCCGGGTCACCGACCCGGAAGGGCGGCAGGTGTGGCTGGTCATGGTGACCACCACCCCGCTGTCGTACTTCACCTTCGACCGGTTCGGTGAGACGGTATTCCGGGCCACCCCGCAGCCGCACTTCGAGATCGAGGCGCGGACGCCCAGCCCGCAACCAGGCACGGTCGACCGCCGACCGGTCGCCGACCGGGCCGCGCTGGTGGCCATGGTGGACGAGGAGATCGGCGCCGACATCCGGTCCCGGCTGCAGACCGCGCAGCCGCGCGGCGAGACCACCACCGTCGAGGAGTACCGGACGCAGGTCGAGCGGGCCGTCGAGGTGGAGGTGAACCGGCGGGTCGACGGGATCCTCGGCTCGCTGGGCGGCGCGACACCGACCTGCCTGATCGTCGTCCAGGTGGGCGGCACGTCCCTGCTGCTGGTCGGCACCGAGGCCACCGACACGACGCTGCACTGGACCGGGCGGGCCAACCTGCTGCCGATCAGCGTCGAGCAGCACCCGACAACGCCGGTCGACCCGAACGCGCCGCCCGGCGGCGGCGTCGGCGGCGGTACCGGCCCGGGCGGCGGCACCGGCTCCGGCGCTGGCGGCGGCACGGGCGCCGGCGGTGGCACGGGCACCGGGGGTGGCGACGGCACAGGGACCGGCACGGGCGCCGGTGGCGGCACCGGCGACGGAGCCGGCGGTACGCCTCGAGGTGGGTTCGTCTTCGACCCGAGCGCCCCGAGCGCGCCGCCCGGCGCCGGTGCGAGCCGGTTCCCGCTGGTCACCGGCGGACGTGCGGAGATCCCGGCGTGCGGATCGCTCAACGGCGAACCCGAACTTGACGCGCTCGGCGCGGACGCCGACGAGCTGCGCCGGCTGATGGACGACATCGCGTTCCGGCTGCAGATGAACCAACCCTGCCGCTATCCGGCGACCTTCTGCCTGCAGGCCGCCGCGGTGCTGCGCGCGCGGGCCGCCGCGATCGGCGTCATGGTCGGCGCGGCGGAACGGGAGGGGTTCAGCCGCCCGGTTCCGGAGGGCACCGGCCGGCTCGGGCCGCTGGACTTCCGGCCGGTCGCCTCGCCCGCCATCCAGTTCCTGCGCCACCTCGCCGGGGTGGTTCCCCGGCTGGACCACCTGGCCCAGCGGATCATGGCCGTCTATCGGAAGCCGGAGCACTGGGCCCGGATCCGCAGCGGCCTGCAGGAGCACCCGGCCGCCTGGAACCTGCACTTCCTGCACGAGTTCACACCGGCGGTGAAGGACGCTGTCGGGACGATCTTCGTGATCGGCAACAAGGCCATGCTGGTGCAGTTGCTGCTCACCTCCCGACAGGGCATCCAGGCCCGGATCACCAACTTCGCCCGGTACGCGCCGATCTTCGAGCGGCTGATCGTCTCCCAACTCACCGACTACGTCGAGTTGCAGGGCCTCCGCGACCGGCTGCGTCGACACGAGACGGCCCGGACGCTCCTGACCTATACGAGCACCGGTGGAGAGGCGCTCGCCACCGCCAGCCTGGTCAACCCCTCCACCGCCTGGTACGGCGCGGCGCACTCGCTCTCCGGCGCGTTCCTCGCCGCCGAGGCCGCCCTCACCAGCCCCGGCGCGGCCGGCGAGATCGTCGAGCGGGACGGGGTGGCCCGGATCCGAGACTCGCACGGAGTGCTCTGGACCGTCGCCGACATCGAGCAGGCGCTGGTCATCCAGCGCGGCGAGGCCGAGGGCATCGACCCGCTGGTCAAGCAGATCGCCGATCTGCCCGACGTGCTTGCCCGCTTCGCCGGTGACCGGTCGGCGATCCGCGACGAGCTGTGGCGGGTACTGCAGGACATGCGGCGCAACAACGCCGAGATGCTCGGCCGTGCCCGCGAGGACGCCGGTTTCGCGTTCCGCTCCAGCCGGATCAGTGAACACATCCCGTCCGCCACCATCCCCGGTGGCCGGTACGCCCTGCAGGGCATCCACCTCGTCACCCACCAGCAGCTCGGCGAGTTCTTCGGCGGCAACGGGTTCTACGCGCTCGGCGTCGACGACCTGTTCAGCAGCGAACTGGGCCGGCAGGCGCTGTCGGCGTTCGCGCTGACCGTCGGCATCATCGCCCTGTCGGTGCTCTGCCCACCGCTGGGCTTCGCCATCGGCGTGGCTGTCGCCGTGGGTGACGTGGTCCACGCCCACCGGCGGGAACGGCTCTACGGGGCGCTGATCGACCCGGAGCTGGTGCTCACCCGTGCCGAGGTGGAGGTGGAACTCTTCGCCGCGTACCTCGGGCTGGCGCTGTCACTGATCCCGGAGATCGGCACCATCGGCGGCGCGGCCATGCGCGGCGGCCGGGTTGCCCTGCGGTACGGGCTGCGCGCCGGGCTACGGTCCGGCGGCCGGTACGTGGCGCGCCGGGTCGCCCGGCAGGTCATCGAGGCGGCCTCCCGGGACCTGCTGCAGGCGTTCATCACCGAGATCCTCCTCAACGAGGTGTTGGAACGCGTCGTGCAGAAGCTGATGGAGCCGGTGCTGGCGTACGTGGAGCGGGAGGCGATGCTGCGCAGCGCGGTCGGCGGCCCGGAGGGCGCCCGGTTCCTCCTCATGGTGCTCGACTCCCAACCCGGTGGCGCCGCCGCCGGGCCACGCGTCCCGGCGGTGCGGCCGTGACCCCGCCCCGCCGGTTCCGCGCCGGCCGCTTCCTGGACGCCGCCGCGGTGCACGCCGCCGCCGACGCCAACCCACGGCTGCGCCGCTTCATGCGGACCGTGGCCGGGCACGGCGACGCCGGCGAGGTACGCGCCCGGCGGCTGCTGGAGCACATCATCCGACGCGTCGTCGACGACGTGGGTGACCTGCATCTGGGCAACGCGGTGGCCCGGCTGGAGCGGATCGCCGTGCTGCGGGAGCGGATCGCTGGCATCCTCGACCACGTGCTCGAGGGCGGGACTCTGCCCGAAGGGGTGCGGGTGGAAGCGCTCGGCGAATCCTTCGACCAGCTCCGTACCGAGATGCGCGAGCTGAGCCGACCCCGCGACGGCATCGTCGGCGACGCGCCGCTGCGGCTGGCCGAGGACGCGGCCGCGTACGCCGACTCGATGCTGCGGGAGTTCGAGGCCGGCGGCGGCGCAGCCGGCCTGCACTCCGAGCCGGCCGCGGCGGTCAATGACGCGTTCCGGGCCATGCCCGCCGACCGGCAGGCCGCCGTGCGCCGCGCCGCCGCACTGGAGCCGCAGGCATTGTGGCGGGCGGTGGCCAGCGAGACCGAGGGTGGCAAGCGCGCCGCCGTCGCCGACCTGGAGACCCGGCTCGGCGGCCGGCTCACCCCCGACGAGCTGGGCCGGCTACGCACCGCCGTGGACGACCTCGGTCGGGCGCGCAACCGTGGCTTGCAGGTCAGCCAGGCCCGGCTCGCGGAGGCCCTGGCCCGGATCGCCGACCCGGAGTTGCGGGCCGTGGTGGCCGGCGGCGACGTCTGGCTCACCCAGCAGCTCGCCCTGCACAACCCGGAGGCTCTGGCCACCCTGTGGCGGCGTTTCCGCGACCGGGGTGGACGCGCCGACGACGGCCCCGGCTTCCGCGCCTACCTGCGACACGACATGGTCACCTACGGCCGGGGCGTGCTCGGCGAGTACACCGCCGCGTTCTCGCTGAGCAGCATCGAGCTGTTCCTCAAGGGGCCGGACGCCAACGTCAAGGTCGCCGGTACCGACCTCGTCGGCATCGGCCACGACGGCTGGGTGTGGCTGGTCGACGACAAGTCACACCGGGCCACCAGCGTCGGCGGGGTCAGCGCGCTCACCGACAACCTGGTCGCCAACCTGCGCCGCGACGCTGCCGACTTCCGCGACGCCATCACCCGGCTGCAACGCGACGACCCGGGCTTCACCCCCGACCCGCGGATCCTCGACGCGATATCCCGGATGGAGGACGCCGCCGCCGAGATCGAGCGGATCAACCGACGCGGCTCGGCGGCCACCCGGCCGGCGCGGATCAGCCGGGCACTGGAGGAGCGCCGGCTGCGGCTGCGGGTGACCAGCGCCGCCGGCGAGGTCCGCGAGATCACCCAGGCGCTGCGCGACCTGGGCCTGGCCGTCGAACCCACCGGCGCACCGGTGCCACTGCCACCCACCGGAGGTCGTTGAGCATGGCATTCACCAGCAGCTTCATGCGGTACGACACGGTGCCGTCGGCGATCATCAGCGACGGGGTGCTGCCGATCCCGCTCTGGGCGGTCACCGCCATCTCCCTGGCCCAGACCTACCACCTGCCGCCGATCGGCTCCACCGCGCACAAGGCCATCGTGGCCACCCACGACGACACCATCACGCTGACCGGGGTGCTGGTCGGCGCGGAACGCTACGCCTGGAAGTTCGCCCTGGAGACGATGGCCGAGGCGAGCAAGCGCGGCACGGCGCTGGCCGCGTACTCGGGCGGGAAGTTCGGGGGGTTGATCCTGGTCACCTCGATGACCATCCGCACCGACATGCAGGTGCAGTCGCTGACCTTCAACGCCTCGGCCGCCCGCCGCGACGTCCTGGACGCCACCATCACCCTCGTCCACGTGCCCCGTCCCAGCCTGCTCGGCAAGCTGCTCGACGTGGCCAGCATCGGAGTCGGCGCGCTCGCCGACGGGTTGGGCAACTGATGCCACCGTTCCCGATCGACCGCTACCTGCTGCCGGAGACGCCGATCGAGGTGCCGGACGGGTTCACCGAGGTCCGGCAGAACCTCACCGCCGGCCTGCCGCACCGCATCGAGCTCGGCGCCGGCGTACACGCGGTGCTGATCCTGCCCACCGGGCTGGCCCGACAGTGGCTGGACACCGACCCCCTCGCGGTGGTCACCAGCTCCGCCGACGACCTGGCACCCCGGCCCGCGCCGCCGGCCACGCCCCGGCCGCCGGTGCTGGTCGGACGGGTGCCGCTGCGACTGGTCGTCCGCCAGGGCACTCGGATCCTCGGCTCGGTGCCGCTCGCCGCCGGCCTGCGCCGGGTCTGCCCCGACGCCGGCCCGTCGGCCGCCACCGGGTCCGCCCCGGTCGCCGTGGAACTGGTGGTGCTGTCCTGGCTGCTGCACGCCGGGACGGTACGCGGCTCCGGCGACTACGGCTCGTCGATGACGCTGGCCTGGCGGCCCGCGGACCGCGCGGTGGACCGGTTCGGGCCGCCGCCGATCAACGAGTTCGTCTGGCGCCGCCGCCCACCAGCGCAGCGGGTCGAATCCGAGCTGGGCCCCGGCAAGCTGCGCTACCGCTACCTGCTCGACAAGAAGCTGCGGAGGGTGCTGCGATGACGCTCACGCCGTTCCAGACCGGCCAGGTGCGCCAGGGCGCGGTCGGCAACGACGCCGGTTGGACCCTGACCTTCCACCGGGAGACCCCGACCGGGCTGAGCCAGGACGCGGCGCTCACCCTGTCCAGCGCCGACTACTACGCGGCCATCGACGCCGCGCTGCCCGACGGGCTGGGCCCCGGCGCGTACACGATCACCGTGCAGGGGCTGATCGACGAGCACTTCGCCGCGCTGCGCACCGCCGAAGGGCAACCGCCGCTGGTGGCGAAGCTGCACCTGTACTGGCGTGACGCGAACACGTCCGTGGGCGCGTTCTTCACCAATCTGGTCGGCGTCAACGCCGGCCCGTCACCGGCCGAGCTGACCCAGGCGCTGGTCGCCGTGCTGCGGGTGACCAAGGTGCGCCGGCTCACCGGCGAGCGGACGTACGACACCGAGCTGACCCTCGTCGAGCAGGCGTACGCCCGGCTCGGCCAGCGGGTCGCCGAGCGGTTCGAGGCGGCGAACTTCACCGCCGCGATCCGGGCCATCGCCGAGCGCACCCGGGTCGACGTGACCGGCTGGGCCGCCAACCCGGACGGCACGATGACCCGGGGCGCCACCGAGGCGGCCGGAGACGAGCGGGTCACCTTCGGCGCCGGGCTGCTCTACCGTGCCGCCCTGGACCGGATCGGCGGGGCGCTGCAGCAGTCGCTCAACGCGTACGGGCGGGGAATGCTGCTGATCCGCGACGGCACGGTGCACGTCGGCAAGCGCCCGATCCCGTACCCGGAGGGGGAGCCGAAGCCGCTCACCCTCGCCACGGGCCTGCTGGAGTGCACCGAGAACGGCAGCCAGGACACCGACCCGTACGCGGCGACCGAGGCCGGCGGCACCGCGCCACCGCGCCGGCGGGCGTGGACGCTGACGTGCAAGGGCCGGCCCGACCTGAAGCCCGGTGACCTGGTCCGCTTCGACCCGCCCGCGGTGGACGAGGCGACCACGCTGGGCAGCGTCGGGGCGGCGCTGCTCGGCTCGTTCGCGGCTCCGTTCGCCCCGTCGACCGGCGAGTTGGGTGCCGGGGCGAAGCTGCTCTACCTCAGCGCCGCCCGGCACACCCTGTCGCGTACCGCCGGCTTCGTGACGGTGGTGCAGGGCGTCGAGGTGTCCTCGGCCACCCTGGCCTGGGACACCTGGAGCGACGCTTCCGGCGTGGGCACCGCCGACCCGGCCGCGCCAGCCTCGTCGCCCGGGGTGGCCGCCGCCGAGGCGGTGCGCCGCGCGGCCAGGGCGGCCCGGGGCGAGTCGCGCGGGCTGGAGATCGGCGAGGTGCGGGCGGCAGCCACCAACGCCAGCGGCGCGGTCGAGCCGCCGGCGCAGACCGAGACGGTCTGGGAGGGGCTCGCCCGCCCCGACGGCCGACCCAACGGCGCCCGCCGGCTGCCGGTACGCCGGGAGCAGCCCGCGCCGCTGCCCGGCGTGACCTACCTGACCCCGTTCGCGTGGGGTGGCTGCGGGCTCATCCTGCCCCGCTACCCGGGCACCCGGGTGGCGCTGGCCTACCGCAACGGCGCGCCGGACGACCCGGTGGAGGTGGGCGCGCTCTGGCCCACCGGGCACGCTCCCGTCTCCGAGCCGGGGGACTGGTGGCTGTCGCTGCCGGTCGGGGTGGCCACGAACAGCCGGTCATCCATCGGCGACACGGTGGTGCCCGCCGACCACGACGGCAAGGTGGCGCACGACCTGACCGACGGCGACGGCAACCGGGTCATCGAGTTGGGTGAGCTGACCGTGCGGGTGGGCCGGGCCCAGTTGCGGGGCCGGGGTCAGCGCCCGGAACGCGCCGACGAGGCGGACAGCATCACCATCGAGCACGCCGCCGGCGGGTCGTCGATCGTGATGAAACAGGACGGCTCGATCACCATCACCGCCACCCAGATCGACCTGGACGCCGGCAACGGCGCGGTGAACATCAGCGGCGGCTCGGTCAGCATCGCCGCCGACGACGTCGACGTCCAGGTCAGCAACGCGATGAACGTCCACTGAGGAGAGCGAGATGGCATTCGTGCTCACCACGTCAAGTGACGTGCACTGTCCCAGCCAGGGCACGGTCACCCCGGCCGGGCAGGCGAAGCTGACGGTGGCCGGCAGCCCGGTGGTCCGCCCTGACGGCATCACCGGCAAGTCGGTGACCGGCTGCCTGATCACCGACAGCAGCTCCACCGTGCAGTGCAAGAACGTCGTGTCGGCGTCCGGCGCCGCTCAGAAGCTGCACGTCGGCGGTGCCGGGGTCGCCCTGGACAGCCTCAGCGGCGCTACCAACGGCAGCACCTCCGGCCTGGCCGCGACCGCCGGCCACAGCAAGCTGCGGGCGGTCTGAGATGGACCGGACCGAGCGGGAACGGGAGGCCGCGCAGCGCCGCTACCTCGGCTGGGGCCTCGCCTTCGAACCCACCATGCCCGGGCTGGACCTGGCCCGCGACGTCGTCTTCGACGACGGCCCGAACGGCCGGGTGCTGGCCCTCGTCGCCGGTACCGAGAACGTGGCGCAGAGCCTCGCGGTGGCGTTGACCACGCTGCGCGGCTCGAACGTCTTCGACGCCACCTTCGGCTTCGACGGGCTCAACGCCCTGGCCGAACCGGTCGAGCCGACCCTGATCCGCGAGCAGGTGCGGATCGGCATCATCACCCTGCTCGACCGCGATCCCCGGGTCCGCCGGATCGTCGACGTCAACCTCGACGACGGCCGGCTCGGTGCCGGCGGCACCGGCGATGGCCAGGACGACGCCGCCCGGGCCGCGCTGCGCGCCTCCCGCACCCTGCAGGTGCAGGTCCAGTTCGAAACCATCACCGACGACCGGCTCTCGGTGCACCTCGGGGAGCTGCCCAGTGTCTGATCCCACCATCCCGGCCGAGCTGGCCGACGTGCTGGCCGTCGACGCCGCCGCGCTACGAGCCACCGGCTCGGCCGGCTTCGGCATCGTCGAGACCGGCTTCGTACCGAAGTCCTTCGCCCGGCTGCTAGCCGAGAAGCTGGCCACCGCCCGACTGCTCTTCGGCGAGGACGTCGACCTGACCAGCGGTGCGGTGCTGCGCAAGGTCCTCGAACTGGCCGCGCTGGAGGACGCCCGGTTGTGGTCGGCGCTCGGCGCGGTCTACGACAACTCGTACGTGGTGTCGGCGACCGCTGACGCGCTGACCCGCCTCGGCGAGGAGCTCGGCATCCCCCGGCCGTACCTGCAGGCCCGGGGCACGGTGAAGGTGAAGCTGAAGGACGCGCTGCCGACCGGCCGCACCCAGCTGACGCTGCCCCGTGGCGCGCGACTGTCCACCCCCGGTGGGCACCACGTCGCGCTGGACGAGACGGTGGTGCTCTCCGCCGCCGTCGGTGAGCGGGAACCGGCCGTCGCGGCCTTCTACCCCGGTCCCGCGCACAACCTCGACCCCACCCAGGCCAGCCAGAAGGTCGACCGGTGGAACCGGGCCGACACGCTGCTCGCCGACCTGGACGACGCCGAGCAGGCCGCCGGCAAGGAGCTGGTGGAGATCACGCACACCGTCGCGCTGACCGGCGGCGAACAGCAGGTCTCCGACGCCCGCTACCGGCAGCTGCTGCTGGCCGCACCCCGGTCCATCTGGACGGCCGAGGCGATCGGCCTGGCCGTGGGCACCGTGCCCGGGGTACGCCAGGTGCAGGTCTTCGACGGTCGGGGCGGCCTGGACCTCAACCAGTCCATCTTCGGCAACTTCAACTTCATCGAGCGGGTCTTCAGCACCGAACGCGACCTCGGCAACCCGTACTACGTGACGGTGCTGGTCGCGCCGACCGCCGCGGCCATTTGGGACGGTCCGGACGGGCTGCAGGCCGCCGTCGAGTCGGTGATCGAGGACCTGCGCCCGGTGGGCATCTTCGCCTCGGTGGATCGGGCCGACGAGGTGGGCCTCGGCGTCGAGGCCGACCTGGTGATCCGCGGCCTGCCGTTGCCCACCGGCTCCCGGGAGACGGTGAACGCCTCCACCGCCGCCACCGAGCTGCGCGCCCGGCTGCACGCCCGGCTGCGTCGCTACGTCGACGAGCTGCCCTTCGGCGAGCCGGTCCGGGCGGCCGAGGTGATCTGGACGCTGATGAACGAGCCGGGCGTCGCGGACGTCCGCGAGCTGCGGCTGGTCCGCTTCCCGGCCGACTCGGCGGTGGTGGTGACCGGCAGCGCGCCCACCGGCGACGGCGTGCAGCGGCTGCCGGTCGGCGACAACGCGGTGCTCGCCGCCAACCAGGTGCCCGTCTACGTCGACCGGGACGACCCCCGGCCGTTCCGGATCGTCTGAGCGGGGGCGCGATGACCGACATCCGGGTGCCGGTGGACGGGGCCGACCCGTCCGTCGAACGTAACCTCGTCGACCAGTTGGAGGGCCCGTACCCGGGCACCGTGCGGCGGGTGGTGGTGCCGATCGCCACCGCCGGCACCGCCGCGGTGGACTGGACCAGCCGCCACCCGTTGCTCACCGTGGTGCTGCGCCGGGACCTGGTCGAGGAGACCGTCCGGGTGACGGTCACCGTGAACCCGGGAGGCACCGGCGAGCGGGTGCTCCCGCCGGTGGTCTTCGCGCCCTGGTCGGCCGCCGGCGCCTCGGTGCCGGCGTACGCGCCGGACACCGCAGACGAGCCGCTGGTCGCGTCGTTCACCGTCGCCGTGGCGGTCGAGCGGGCCGTCGAGGGCGCCGCCGCCACCGCGGTCACCGGGGCGGCGCGGGCCGCGCTGGTCGAGCTGGCCGTGCTGGAGGGCAACCTGGGTCGGCTGCTCTACCTGATGTCGTACGAGAAGCACCGACTGCGCCGCGCCGCCCGGGAGGTGCACGCGTACCGGACCCTGGCGCACGCCCGACGTGACGCGCTGGACCGGATCGGCGCGGACGTCGGGGTGGCCCGCTTCGTCGACGAGCTGGTGCACGAGCCGACCAGCGGCGAGGTGTACGCGCGCCGACTGGCCCCGCCGGCCCGCGAGCCGGACCCCGCGTACGCCCACCGGCTCGGGCTCTACCGGCGGTTCCTGCTGCCCACCCCGGGTGCGGTGCGTCGACTGCTCAACGGCCCCGGCGCGGACACCGACCCGAACGCCGGGCTCTTCGCCGATCTGCCCGGCGGCGCCCGGTTCACCCTGCGCGAGGACGACGACCGGTTCGCGGTGGCGATCCGGCTGGTCGCCGCCGGCGATCCGCAGCACCGGACGAACTTCCTCGCCCAGTTGCGCCGGGACCGGCTGGTGCTGCCCGCGAACACCCCGCCGAACAACACCACGCACGCCGGCCGGGCGCTACCGGCCAGCCGGCTGACCGAGGTCACCGCGCTGCGGGCCAGCCTGCGCCAGTCGTACGCCTTCGACAGCGCGCACGGCATCGCGCCGCCGCTGGCCGCTGCCCTGGACCGGGCGGGGCGGGTCTGTCGGGCGCTCGGCTCGGCGATCGTGTGGCAGGTGACCCGGGCCCAGGATGACGCCGGTGGCAGCCGCTACGAGCTGGGTCTCGGTGTGGACGTGAGTTGGCCGACCCCCGCGCAGGCCACCGATCTGCGCAACCGGGTGCTGGACACCGGCCGGACGCCCACTGCCGACCGGACCGCCGAGGCGCTGATCGCGGCCGCCCGCGCGTACGGCGTGCCCACCGTGGCGGCCGACGGCGAGCTGGCGTGGCTGTGGCGGGTGTGCGGGTTGCCGACCACGCACCGGATCAGCACCACCCGGATGTACCTGTCGCACCTGCCGACCCGGGGGCTGGCGGTGACCGCGCCGCTGAGTGCGGCGGTCGGTGTCGACGCGGCGGTCGAGGCGCAGTTCCACGCGCCCGGTGACCCGGGCGGAAACGCGTTGCTGCTGGCTGGGCTCGCGAGCGCCGCGTCGGCCTGGACCGGCGCGGGGGAGCCGGCCTGGACGCCGTTGACCGACGCGGTGGCCCGGACCCGGTGGGCGGCCGTGCCGACCCGGCCGGCGGGGCAGCCGATCGACCAGGTGCTGGCCGCCGCCGGTCTGCCGGCGGTGCGGGACCCGGCGCCCGTGGTGGCCGCGCTGAACCGGCTCCCCGACGAGCTGGTGGAGACCATCGAGCTGCCGGCGGCGCTGGCCACCGCGTTGATCGCCGGCCAGCCAGCCGCCGCCGACCGGCTTGCCCGGCTGGTCGGGCTGCTGCGTGATCGGCACCTCGCCGCCGCGCTGCCGCTGGTCGAGACCGGCAACCGGGTGCTGCTGGTGTGCAGCGTGATCGGGCTGCCGCAGGCCGGGCTGAACCTGGCCGAGAGGCGGGCCACCGGCTTCCGCTGGTACACCGTGGGGCTCGGCGGCGGTACGGCGGAGATCAAGGCGGTCGGCGCGCGGACCACGCTGCGGCCCACCCACGCCGGGCTGGTCGCGGTGGTGGCGCTCTCCTATGTGCGCACCGGGCTGACCGACCCGTACGAGTTCCGGGTGGAGCTGCCCGACGGGGTGGCGTTGACCCTGGCGCAGTACGAGCGGCTGATGAACGCACTGACCCGGGTCTGCCCACTCGGCGTGGAGATCAACACTTTCGGCATCCGGCGCGACCACGTCGACCTCGACGCCGACGGCGCCGCCGAGCCGCTGCGCCCGGCGGTGGCCCGGACCTTCCGCACCTTCCAGCAGCGCCGGCACCGCGGCGTGTACGACCAGCTCTGAGAGGGACACCACCATGGCGAGCGAGATCAACTACGACGGGGTGACCGTCACCGAGCTGTACGAGGCGTTCACCAAGCACGGCATCCCGGCCTCGGACGCCAGCGTGCTGGTCTCCTCCTGGATCTACGAGAACGTGGGCACCGCGAAGCGGGTGTTTAGCTACGCCGAGTCGTTCCCGGCGGTGGAGCCGGGCTGCGCGCCGCCGCCGTTCGCCCGCACCTTCGCGCACAGCGACTGGGTCGACGGCGAGGACGTCGTGCAGGCCGGGCAGACCCCCGGCGAGCAGGGCTTCAACGAGCGGTTCCACCGCATCGAGCACGACCTGGACCACCTCGGCACCGATCTGGCCAAGGCGTTCTCCTGCATGGCGGCGATGCGGGTGAGCCTGCGCCGGCTGCTCGACGAGATCCGCGCCGAGATCAACCGGCTGCACTCGACGGTGCACGAGAACAAGGTCACCCTCGGCCCGCACGCGATCGAACAGATCCCCAACTACATCAGCACGCTGGACTTCGGCAAGTACATGGGCACCACGATGTTCATGGACAAGAAGGTCAGCATCTGGCAGACCAAGGCCGGCACCATCGTGCTGCCCGCCGTGGAGACCCTCGGCGTGGACGTGGTCGCCGGACCAAAGCTCCGGGGCGCCGCCCATCTCGAGCGGTACGCCGCCGAGCATTCCGACGTTCGGCAGCGCTTCCCGCGCGAGGTGAAGCTCACGGAGTTCATTCGCATCTTCGGCGAGGACGAGGTGGCCGACGGCCGGCTGATCCGCGACGTGCTCAAGGTGCTTCCGGCCGACACCAGCTACCCGAGCGTCGACGCGATGTTCGCCGAGGTGAGCGAGCGGGAGGCGGTGATCGTCCGGACCACGGTCGGCGCCCAGTCGGCGGTGGCCGCGGCGCTCGGCATCGAGACCGAGCTGGAGAACGTCGGTGACGCCGACATCGCGATGCTCACCGGGGTGCCGACCAAGGCCCGGGCGGCGCTGGCCCGCGCCGGGATCAGCACGCTCGGCAAGTTGGCCGACGCGCCGGCCGAGCAGGTGCTCGCCATCATGAAGGAGGCCCAGATCCGGGCCGACGTCGGCGACGCCGCCGAGTGGACCGGGTACGCCCGGACGCTGAACAAGCTGCGCTGAACGGGCGGCACCAACTCCGGCGAACGGCTGATCCGCGCCGCTCGGCGGGTCGGTGTGACGACACAGCGCTGGCGCGTCGACCGTCCACACCCGACCGTGAAACTCGCACGGGGCGATCGGGTGTGAAAGGCGCATGGATGGCTGTCAACGAGGTGACGCACGATTTCCGCTCCGGAGCGCACGACGCCGGAGCGGGGCAGCGGCCCCGGTATGCGCTGCGGCTGCTGGGCGGGTTCGGGCTGGAACGCGACGGGCGCGCGGTGGCCGTGCCGCAGGGCGCCCGCCGGCTGCTGGCCTACCTCGGGGTACGCCAGCGGTGCGCCCGATCCGAGGCCGCCGGTACGCTCTGGCCCGGCTCGCACGAGGAACGTGCCCGGGCAAACCTGCGCACCATGCTCTGGCGGCTGCACCGAATCACCACCGAGCCGCTCGTGGAGGAACAGGACCGGCTGGCCCTGGCCGCAGGGGTGACCAGCGACGTGGCCACCCTGGGCGCGGCGGCCGCCACCCTGCTGGCCGGCGGGTCACCGGTGGGTACCGGTCCCGGCGTGCCAGCGTTGGCGACCGGCGAGCTGCTGCCCGGCTGGTACGACGACTGGGTGCTGACCGAACGGGAGCGGCTGCGCCAGACGCAGTTGTACGCGCTGGAGGCCCTCGCCGAGCGGCTCACCGCCCAGGGCCGGTTCAGCGAGGCCGTGCAGGTCGCGTTGACCGCCGTGCAGTTGGAGCCGCTACGGGAGAGCGCCACTCGGACGCTGATCGCCGTGCACCTGGCGGAGCGCAACATCAACGAGGCGATGCGCCGGTTCGAGCTGTTCCGCGCCGACCTGAGCCGGGAGCTGGGGGTGGTGCCGACGCCGTGGCTGGAGCACCTGGTGCGGGCCGGCATGGCCGGCGGGTAGCGGGCTCTGTCCTCCCACTTGGCGGAAACCCACCGTAATACGAGAGGCTTCTACGAAGATCTGAGATCTTGTCGCGGAACCCGGTCGGGTGATGCCCCCGGCCTGGTCAGTTCGGATGGACGGGCTGGTCCAGGATCGCGCTGAACCGTTCCTCGGCCAGGTCGAGCTGGCCGAAGATGTGCCGCTTCACCGCCGGCGACAGCGGCGTGTCCGGTCGGGCGATCAGCTCCCGGAAGAGCGGCACCAGCGGCCGGTACTTGCGGGCCGATGAGACGACCTTCGGCCCGACCGTGTGGATCACCCCGACGCCGTTGTCGGTGAAGTCGGAAACCTTGATCACCCGAGCCCACGGCTCCCGGTCCAGGCTGACCGCCAGGTGCTCGCGGTACTGCGCGTTCCGGTCGCGCTGCGGGTCGTACGCCGGGTTGGTGACGGCGGCGACCAGGGTGGCCACCCGCGGCCCGAACCGGCTGGCCAAAGCGGCCAGCGCGGCGCTGGTCGGGTCGGTGCCCACGTCACCGCCGGCCAGGTCGGCCGGGTGGTCCTCGACGGCGTCGTGCAGCAGGCCGGCGACGATCACGTCCACATCGCGTACCTGGTAGTGGTGCATCAACCGGATGGCCACCCGCAGCAGGTGGTTGAGGTACGGCTCGCGGACCCGCCGGTCGTCACGGTGCAGGTCGGCGGCCAGGTCGAGCGCGGCGGTCAGCCGGGCCCGGGCGTGGTCGTCGAACTGCAGGACCTCCAACCGGAAGCGCTCCAGCAGGCCTGGTTCGCCGTGGATCTCGGTGATCGCGTGCATCGGCATGCTGCCCAGGTGCGGCGGGAAGTCCATGCGTCACTTATAGCCGATCTTCACCATGTCGATGGCCCCGTGCGTCGCCGACCCGACCGCACGGGACCGGGCCGAACGCCGTCACGGCGTTCGGCCCGGTCGTGGGAACGATGGTGGGCCGGTTGCTCAGATCGGCAGCCGATCGGCGCCGGCGAGCGGCCCGACCAGGAGCGGGACCAGCGGCGCCGGCAGGACCGGGTCGCGGCGCAGGGTCGGCGTCCAGCCCGCGTCGGCCCCCAGGTCGGGGTCGTGCACCGCGTTGTACGCCGCCAGCAGGTCGACCGGTCGCGCCGGAGCGCCGCCCCGGCGGACCCAGGTGCCCCGCTCGGTGAGCGCGGTGCCGCCCCAGTCGTAGAGCAGGTCGGCCGGGTCGACCGCCGCGTCCAGGGTGAAGAAGTTGTTCTGCGCGTACAGCGCGGACTGCACGCCGACGCCGAGCGCGTACTGGAAGTCGGCGCCGCCGAGCCGGTAGTGGTTGTTGTAGACGTCGACCTGGCCGAAGCGCACCCGGGGCAGCCGTTGCAGGACACCGTCGAAGAGGTTGTGGTGCAGGGTGACCTTCAGCCGTCCCACGTCCGGGCCGACGGTGTTGGACGAGCCGATCAGCATCAGCTTGTCGCGTCCGGTGAAGCGGTTCCAGGACGCGGTGACCAGGCTGGCGGTGTGCGTGACGTCCAGCGACCCGTCGTGCACCTGGTACGGCCGTCCGAAGTAGGTCGGTTGGGCGCTGTCCGGGTTGTCGCCGTCGGTGAAGGTGTTGTGGTCGACCCAGACGTGCTCGCTGCGGCGTACCGAGATCTGGTCGTACTGGCTGTTCCAGTTGCCGGCCTCGCCGTCCGTCGGGGACCAGGCGGGGAAGCAGTCCCGGGCATCGACGAAGGTCACGTTGCGGACGATGACGTTCGGCGCTCGGTCGATCATGAGGGTGAGCCCGGTCAGCCGGGCGCCGGGTAGCCCGACGATGGTGGTGTTGGGGCCGACGTTGATCTGGGTCTGCCGGGTCTGGTTGGCCACCGAGCGCACCCGGGCCTCCTCCAGCGGCCCGGCCGGCGGCACCCGACCCCACCCCGCCGGGTCGTACGCGGCCAGGTAGGCGTCCAGCCGGTACGCCGGGTCGGCCAGGTCGCCGCAGCTCAGCGGCGTGCCGTCCGGTCCCTCGAAGCCGTCGACGGCACCGTCCACGTAGATCAGCTTCGGGGTGGCGTCGGTCGCGTTGCTGGCGTTGTCGCCGCCCAGCGCGGCGACCAGTTCGGCCCGGCTGCGGACCACCCGGGTCCGCTCGGGGGTCGCCGCCGATCCGCCGCTGGTCCCGGCGCCCTCGGCCGCCCAGCCGTCCCGCTCGGGCAGCGCCTGCCGACCGAGGTGGCGGGCCGACCAGGAGAGCCGGTCGGCGGCGGCCGGCGAGTCCGGGCCGGTGACAGCGGCGGCCGGTGAGTCCGGGCGGGGCGCGGCGCCGGCCGGTGCGGCAACAAGCAGGAGGGCGATCACCGTAGCGCCGGTGAGGATTCTGCGCATCGATTCTTCCCGTTCGCTGGTGGTGATTCGGCAGTCACCAGGAACGGTAGGTTCGGTGTTTTGTGAGAGTCAATATGGCGTGTGTGCAGGAATGTTGCAGTTGTCCGGCTCGATCGGCATTGCCCCGACCTCGCCGGTCGAGGAATCGGGGGATCTGTCCGATGTGGCCCGTAGGAGTCCGGGCGGTGTTTGCACTCCGGTTGCCGTCGCCCCCTAACCCGCCAGCTCCGCGCGGTACGCCGGGGTCGCCCACGGCACCGCCAGCTCGCTCGGCAGCGCCCCCCGTTCGGCCGTCCGGCGCAGTACATCGACGATGCCCCGCAGGTGGCGTACCCGATCTCCGCCCTCGCCCA
This sequence comes from Micromonospora sp. NPDC000668, assembly GCF_042897975.1. Taxonomy (NCBI): domain Bacteria; kingdom Bacillati; phylum Actinomycetota; class Actinomycetes; order Micromonosporales; family Micromonosporaceae; genus Micromonospora; species Micromonospora sp. NPDC000668. Next base: position 189,864 of record NZ_JBIAYP010000001.1, on the reverse strand, counting down.
CGTCGGCGACCAGGTCGCCGTCGAGCAGCCGGGGCTCCGGCGCGGCCCGCAACGCGTCCAGCAGCGCGGTGAACGGCGCGGTACGGGCCAGCGGGGCGATCAGCGGCACCCCGTCCGGGTCGGCCCGGTGCGCGAGCAGGTTCTCCAGCAGGCCCCGCCGCCCCGGGACCCGGCGGGTCACCACGTCCCCGGGCAGCCGTAGCCGGTCCGTCGGATACTCCAGCACCGCCCGCCCCGTTGTGCCGGTCACCACCACCTCGCCCGCCACGAACTCCTCGGCGGCCAGGGTGACCGCCGCCAGCACCGGCGGACCGGCGCGGAACCGGACCCGCAGCACCGCGGTGTCCTCCACCTCGATCGGCCGGACCCGGTAGCGCTCCACCTCGATCGCCGTCGGCCACGGCGGCGCACCGCCGAGCACCTCGGCGACCGCCAGGCACTGCATCACCGCGTGCGCGAGCGGGTTGGCCAGCGCGCCGTCCAGTACCGGTCGGCCGTCCAGGGTCCGTTTACCGGCCCACGGGGACCGGACGTAGTAGGCGTCCGGCCGTTGCCAGGCGGCGACCGTCGCGATGCCGGTGACCGTGCCCACCCGGCCGGCGGCCAGCGCGTCGGTCAGCGCGGTCAGCGCCGCCGAGCCGAGCGCCTGGAAGCCGACCTGGGCCACCCGGCCGGTGGCCGCCAACGCCCGGGTCAGCTCCTCGTGCTCGGCCAGCGACAGCACCGGCGGCTTCTCCAGCAGCAGGTCCGCGCCAGCGGCCAGGGCGTCTCGGGCGATCGGCAGGTGGGTGTGCGGCGGGGTGCAGATCACCACCACCTCCGGCCGCGCGGCGGCGAGCATCGCCCGGTGGTCGGTAAACACTCCCACTCCGGGCGGCACCGGCGCCGCGGGCTCGTCCTCCACCGGCCGGACGTCGACCAGGGCGACCAGCTTCAGCCGTCCGGCGGCGTGCAGTGGCGCGATCACCCGCCGGTGCCACCGGCCGTGCCCGTTCGCCCCGATCACCGCCACCCGGGTCGGCGGCGTGTGCCCGTTCACCAGGCACCAACCAGCGTCGCCCCGTTGGCCGGGCCGCAAGCCAGCGTCGGCCCGTTCACCGGGCACCGGCCAGCGTCGCCTCGACGCCGTGTCGCTCCAGCGCGGTCAGCCAGGCGGTCACCTCGGCCCGAACCTCGTCGTCCCCGGCCACCTCGGCAGGGATGACCTCGCGCAGCGCGAAGACCGCGTCGACCACGCCGGCCGGGCTCTGCGTGCCGGCGTCCAGCGCGGCCCGGATCGCCCCGGCGAGGGGATCCTGCAACGGCAGCGGACGGCCGTCGTCGGCCTGGCCCAGCACGAAGCGCAACCAGGCGGCCACCACCAGCGCGCCCCAGCGGGCGGACCTTCCGGACGCACGCAGGTCGGCGATGGTGTGCAGGATCCGTTGCGGCAGCTTCTGTGAGCCGTCCATCGCCACCTGCAGGGTGCGGTGCCGGATCGCCGGGTTGCCGAACCGAGCGAGGACCTGCTCGCCGTAGTCGACCACCCGTACCCCGTCCGGCGGGGTGAAGCTTGCCGCCACGTCCTCGGCGATCAGCCGGCGCAGCACATCGGTCAGGTGCGGGATCTCCAGCGCGTCGGCGATCGTCTCCCGCCCGGCCAGCGCGCCCAGGTACGCCGCGGCCGAGTGCACGCCGTTGAGGGTGCGCAGCTTCAACCGCTCCCAGGGACCGGCGTCGTCGGTGAGCACCGCCCCGGCGTGCTCCCAGCCCGGCCGGCCGCCGGGGAAGTCGTCCTCGATCACCCACTGCGCGTACGGCTCGGCAGCCACCGCGGCCAGGTCGGTCACGCCGAGCGCCCGGCGGGCCGCCTCGATCGTCTCCGGGGTGCTGGCCGGCACGATCCGGTCCACCATGGTGCCGGGGCAGGTGACGTTGCCGGTCACCCAGTCGAGCAGCCCGGCGGGTACCCCGGCGGCCCGGCCGACGGCCTGGTCGACGAGGCCGCGTAACCGCCGGCCGTTGGCCGGCAGGTTGTCGCAGCTGACCAGCGCCACCGGCCCGGCGTCCGCCGCGGCCCGGGCGGCCAGCCCGCGCAGCAGCAGCCCCGGCACGGTGGTCGGGGGCCGGCCGCCGGCCAGGTCCGCGGCGAGCGCCGAATCGGGGCACAACTGGCCGGTCACCGGGTCGAGCTGGTACGCCTTCTCGGTGACGGTCAGCGTCACCACCCGCACCGCCGGATCGGCGAGCAGCGCCACCACGGCGGCCGGGTCGCTGGCCGCGTGCCGTACCCCGCTCAGCGCGCCCACCACCCGGGTGGCGCTACCGGCGGCGGAGAGGGTGCTGACGCTGAACAGGTTGTCCTGCGCGGCGAGCGCCTCGACGAGGGCGGTGCTGCGCGGGGCGACCGCCACGATGCCCCAGTCGCCGCCGGCCGCACCGACCGCGGCCTCGGTGTAGACGGCCTGGTGCGCCCGGTGGAACGCACCGAGCCCGAGGTGGACGATGCCGGTCTGCACGGTGCCCGGCCGGACCAGCGGTCGAGCCTCGGCGGGCAGTTGACGCAGCATGCCCAGGCCGAGTCGGGAGGCGCCGACGGTCACCGCCATGCCGGGCCGTCCGGGAAGCGGAACTCGGCGATCGACGCGGGCTTCATGGTGGCGCTGTAGCCGGGCCGCTCGGGCAGCAGGTAACGGCCGCCCCGGGTACGTACCGGGTCGACGAAGTGCTCGTGCAGGTGGTCGACGTACTCGACCATCCGCCCGTCCAGGCCGGTGCCGACCCGCAGGTAGTCGAAGATCGCCAGATGCTGGACGTACTCGCAGAGGCCGACGCCGCCGGCGTGCGGGCAGACCGGCACCCCGAACTTGGCCGCCAGCAGCAGCTCCGCGAGGACCTCGTTGACGCCGCCGACCCGGCACGCGTCGATCTGCATCACGCCGATCGCCTCGGCTTGGAGCAGTTGCTTGAAGATCACTCGGTTGGCGGCCACCTCACCGGTGGCCACCCGGCACCGCCCGTCGGTCAGCTCGGTGACCGCGCGGGCGATCCGGGCGTGCCCGAGGATGTCGTCGGCGTGCGTCGGCTCCTCGATCCAGTACGGGTCCACCTCGGCCAGCACGGTCATCGCGGTGATCGCCTCGTCGACGTCCCAGACCTGGTTGGCGTCCATCATGAGCAGCGCGTCCGGGCCGATCTCGGCCCGGATGATCCGGGCCCGGCGCAGGTCGTCGGCGAGCGGGCCGCCGACCTTCATCTTCATCGCCCGCCAGCCGTCGTCGTACGCCTGCCGGGTCAACGCCCGCACCTTGTCGTCGGGGTAGCCGAGCCATCCGACCGAGGTGGTGTACGAAGGGAAACCACTTTCCTTGAGCTCCGCGAGCCTGCCATCCCCTCCGATCAATCCCTTGTCCAGGATGGCGGCGGCCTCGTCCGGGGTGAGCGCGTCGGTGATGTGCCGAAAGTCGATGCTGGCGACCAGCTCGTCGGTGGGCAGTTCGGCGAGGAACCGCCACATCGGCTTGCCGGCCAGGGTGGCCCGCAGGTCCCAGACCGCGTTGACCAGCGCGCCGGTCGCCATGTGGATGACGCCCTTCTCGGGGCCCAACCAGCGCAGCTGCACGTCGGCGCTGAGCGATCGCCAGAACGCCACCGGCTCGGCGGCGATCTCCTCGACCGTGCGGCCCTGCACGTGATGGGCCAGTGCACGGACCGCCGCGCAGGTGATCTCGTTGCCCCGGCCGTTGGTGAAGGTGAACCCGGCGCCGGTCGGCCCGGCATCGGTGCCCAGCTCCACGTATGTCGCCGAGTAGTCGCCCCGGTTGATCGCGTCGGAGCCGTCGCCCCGGGCGGCGGTCGGGAACCGTACGTCGTGCACCTCGACGGAGGTGATGGTGACCGTCACCGCTGTTGTTCCTTCCCAAAGTTGAAGACCCGCTTCGGCAGCCGGTACGCCAGGTCGACGATGGTCTCGGCCGCCTCGTCCATCGGCAGCCGGTGCTCGGCGACCAGCCGGGCCAGGAAGCCGGCGTCCACCCGACGGGCCACGTCGTGGCGGACCGGGATGGAGCAGAACGCCCGGGTGTCGTCGACGAACCCGGTGGTGTTGTAGAAGCCCGCGCTCTCGGTGACCGTCTCCCGGAACCGGCGCAGCACCTCGGGGGAGTCCAGGAACCACCAGGGCGCGCCGAGCAGCAGAGCGGCGTAACCGCCGGCGAGCGGCGCCAGCTCGCGGGTGAAGGTGTACTCGTCGAGTGTGTAGAGCACCACCCGCAGCCGGGGGTCGTTGCCGTAACGGTCGAGCAGCGGGGCGAGCGCGTGCACGTACTCGGTGGCCTGCGGGATGTCGCCGCCGACGTCGCGGCCGTGCCGGGCGTGCAGCCAGCGGTTGTGGTTGCGCACCGCGCCGGGGTGCAACTGCATGACCAGGCCGTCGTCGAGTGACATCCGGGCGAACTCCACCAGCATGTGCGCCCGGAACGCCTCCGCGTCGGCCGGGCCTGCCTCGCCGCGCCGGCCCCGGTCGTACAGCCGCTCGGCCTCCTCCGGGGCCAGGTCCAGGGTGCGCGCGGTCGGGTGACCGTGGTCGGAGGAGGTCGCCCCGGCGGCGATGAACGCGGCCCGGCGGGCCCGCAGCGCGGCCAGGTAGCCGGTGTACGTGCCGGTGTCCTCGCCGGCCAGCTCGCCCAGTCGCTCCACGTTGGTCGACCAGCCCTCGAACTCCATGTCCACCACGTCGTCCGGGCGGAAGGTGGTGACCACCCGGCCGCCCGGCCCGCCCCAGCCGTCGGCGGCGAGCTTGGCGTGCTGACCGAGGTCGTCCAGCGGCGACTCGGTGGTGGCCAGCACCTCGATGCCGAACCGTTCGAACAGCGCCCGGGGCCGGAAGTCCGGCTCGGCGAGCCGGGCAGACAGTTCGTCGTAGAGGGTGTCGGCGGTGGCCGGGCTCAGCGGGGTGTGCACCCCGAACACGGTGCGGAACGTCTGCTCCAGCCAGAGCCGCGACGGGGTGCCCCGGAACAGGTGCCAGTGCGCGGCGAAGCGCCGCCAGATGACCCGGCCGTCGGTCTCCACCGGGCTGCCGTCGCGGGTGGGAACGCCCAGGTCCGCCGGGGGTACGCCCTGGCTGAGCAGCATCCGGGTCAGGTAGTGGTCGGGAACGATGAGCATTTGCGCCGGGTCCGGAAAGGGCTGGTCCTCGGCGAGCAGGGCCGGGTCGACGTGCCCGTGCGGCGAGATGATGGGTTGCTCGGCGGCCAGCGCGTACAGCTCCCGGGCCAGCGCGCGCTGGCCGGGCTCGGGTGGTAGGAGCAGGTCGGTGTGGTCGAACGTCGACACGGGGCTGGGCTCCTCGTCGGGTGGGTCAGCGGGGGGTGAGCAGGTCGGCGACCCGGACCGGCTGGCCGGTCTCGAAGGACCGGTTGGCGGCCAGGCCGGTGAGCAGGGCCAGGGCGCCGTCGTCGGCGGTCGCGGCCCGGTCCAGCGGGTCGGGGTGGCCACCGAAGAGCACGCCGGTCATCCGGGCGTCCGCGCCGCCGTGCCCGTGCCGGGTGCGACCCTCGACCGGGATCTGCCGGGGCGGGGCCCAGAACGGGCGCACGGTGAGCGTCGCGTTGCCGCCCTCGGCGGGTGCCTCGGTGCCGTGCAGCGCGGCGCCCTTGACCGCGCCGGCGGTGACTCGGTCGACGAAGTCGTTCTCGGTGACCTCCAGCTCCAGCCGGCCCCGGCTGCCGTTGACCATCACCCGGTAGCCCTCCCAGGGGGCGTACGCGGTGAGGTGGTAGGTCATCGTGGCGCCGGTGGAGTAGCGGGCGAGCACCGCCATGTCGTCCTCGATGCTCACTCCCGGGGCGAAGACGTTGCGGTCGCGCTGGTAGCCGTCCTCGGCCTCGCCGTCGAGGTACAACTCGCGCAGCCGGGGGTGCGCGTCGAGTCGCAGCGCGAACGGGTCGTCGACGGCGGCGGGGGAGCCGTGCGCCCGTTCGTAGTCGCGGGCGTAGCCGTGCCGGCGGCCGGTGTCGCCGTAGAAGAACAGCCGTCCGGCCGCGTACACCTCGATCGGGGTGGCGGCCAGCCACCAGTTGACCAGGTCGAAGTGGTGGCTGGCCTTGTGCACCATCAGCCCGCCGGAGGTGGCCTTGTCCCGGTGCCAGCGGCGGAAGTAGTCGGCGCCGTGCCGCACGTCGAGCAGCCACTCGAAGTGCACCGAGCCGATCTCGCCGACCGCGCCGTCGGCGAGCAGCCGGCGGACCTGCTCGTGCAGGGGGTTGTAGCGGTAGTTGAAGGCGACCGTCACCCGGCCGCCGGTCTCCGTCACGGCATCCAGGATCCGCCGGCAGCGCGGCGCGTCCACGGTCATCGGCTTCTCGGTGACGACCTCCCGGCCGGCGCGCAGCGCGGCCACCACGTACTCGTCGTGGGTGACGTCGACGCTGGTCACCAGGACGACGTCGACGCGCTCCTTGTCCAGCATCGCCAGGAAGTCGCCGGCCGGGTAGGTGGCCACCGGCCGGTGCCCCAGCTCGGTCAGCCAGCGGTTGTGCGCGTCCATCCTGGCCTGGTTGACGTCGGCGAAGGCGACCAGCTCGGTGGAGTCGGCGTGGTCGAGCACCAGTGCCCGGACGAACATCTCCGCCCGCGCGCCGGCGCCCACGACGGCGTACCGGACCCGGCCGTCGGCACTCGGTGACATTCGGTCGCCTCCCCGGATGATCCTGCAAAGGTTTGCAGTGAAGTAATCATGCTCGATCCGATCGCGTCAACGAGGGCGGCACAATCGGCGGTAAATGTCAGTGTTTGCGGGGCTGCGAGTCGCCAGTGGGAGCGCTGACGCAACAGAACCGTAATCGTCCACCGTTGACACTGGCGCAACCGTTTGCATTAATTGGCCCCACCCACGTGACCGCCGCCACATCGGACGAAGGGGCCGCCGTGCCAGTCACCATCCGGGACGTCGCCCGTGCCTCCGGGGTGCACATCTCGACCGTGTCCCGCACCTTCTCCGCTCCGCACCTGGTCAACCCGGAGACCCGGGTCCGGGTGCTGGCCTGCGCGGAGGACCTGGGCTACCGGCCGAACCGGGCCGCCCGCGCCCTGATCACCGGGCGGACGCACAACATCGGGCTGATCATCGCGGACATCGCGAACCCGTTCTTCCCGCCGCTGATCAAGGCGGCGGAGAGCCAGGCCCGGCACCGCGACTACCACGTCTTCGTGGCCGACACCAACGAGGACCCGACCACCGAGGAGGAGTTGGTCCACGCGCTGGCCAAGCAGGTGGACGGGGTGCTGCTGTGCAGCCCGCGGATGAGCAACAGCCTGATCGAGCAGCTCAGCCGCGAGGTCCCCCTGGTGGTGGTGAACCGCCAGGTGACCGGCCTGCCCTGCGTGCTGATGGACGTCGGGCAGGGCGCCCGGGCGGCGATCGAGCACCTGATCGGCCTGGGCCACACCCGCATCGCGCTCCTCGGCGGGCCACGCAGCTCGTGGACCAACCGGGAGATGCGCCGGGCCGCCGCCACGGCCGCCCGGGCCGGCGGCGCGGAGTTGACCCTGCTCGGCCCGAACGCGCCCACCGAGACCGGTGGGTCCGCCGTCGCCGAGCAGGTGCGCCGCAGCGGGGTGTCGGCCGTGCTCGCCTACAACGACCTGATGGCGATCGGCCTCATCGAGGGGCTGGACGCGCTCGGGGTCCGGGTGCCGCAGGAGGTGAGTGTCGTCGGGGTCGACGACATCGCCCTGAGCCGGCTCACCCGCCCCAAACTGACGACGGTGGCCACACCCACCGCGGCCGCCGGCCGGACGGCCGTCGACATGCTGCTGCAACAGGACACCGAGTCACCGCGCGGCGCGCGAGGGCTCGGTGCCGGCACGGCGCTCGGCGTCCGTCGTACCACCGCACAGGTAATGCTCCAGACCGACCTGGTCATCCGCGACTCGACCGGCCCGGGCCCGCAGGCCCGACCGGTACGTCCCCTGGCCGCGCCGCAGAGCCCGGACCCGCATTGCCCTGCGGGCCCGGGCACCCCGACCGCGGCCACCGGTGACGCCGTCGCCTCCTAATGCCGAGGAGTGAGCGCACATGCACCCCGCAACGCCCCCCACCGCCAGCGCGTCCGTCGGGCGCACCCACCGTACCCCGCTGCCCCGGCGGCGGCTGCTGCGCGGCCTGCTCGCCGCGACGGTCGCCGCACCGCTGCTGTTCGGCGCCGCCGCCTGCGGCGGAGACGACGAATCGGCCGATCCCAACGCCCCGGTCAAGCTGTCCATCTTCTGGTGGGGCGGCGACGCCCGGGCCAAGCTGACCGAGGACGCCCTGGCCCTCTACACCAAGAAGCACCCGAACGTGACCTTCGAGAAGACCTGGCAGGCCAACCAGGGCTACTTCGACAAGCTGGCCACGCTCACCGCCGGCGGCAACCCGCCGGACCTGTTCCAGATCGACGACAACTACCTGGCCGAGTACGCGGCCCGCAACACCACGCTCGACCTGACCTCCTACCAGGAGTCCGGCAAGCTGGACACCTCCAAGTTCCCCGAGAGCCTCTGGCAGTACGGCGTGGTCGACGGCAAGCTCGCCGGTCTGGCCGCCGGGGAGAACACCCAGGGTCTGGTCTACAACAAGACGCTGCTGACCAAGAACGGCCTGCCCGAGCCCACCACCGGGATGAGCTGGGAGGCGCACATCGCCTGGGCCGAGGAGGTGTCGAAGAAGACCGGGGTGCCCGGCACGCAGGACCCGAGCGCCGACTACAAGGCGTTCTGGGTGTGGCTGCGCCAGCAGGGCAAGGACCTCTACAAGGGCAAGGAGCTGGGCTTCACCGCCGAGGACGTGACCGGGTGGTTCGACCTGTGGAAGGGCGCCCGCGACCGTAAGGCCACCCCGACCGCCGACGTCATCCACGAGGGCAACTCCAGTGACGTCACCAAGCAGTTGGTGGTCACCGGCAAGTCGGCGACCTCCTGGGTCTGGGCCAACCAGATGCCCGACCTGAAGAAGAACACCAAGGACGAGCTGGGCGTGATCGCCTACCCCGGTGACCCGAGCGCGCAGTGGGCCCGGGCCTCGATGTACTGGTCGGTGTTCAAGGGCAGCAAGAACAAGGACGTCGCGGTCGACGTGATCAACTTCCTGAACAACGACCAGGAGGCGGTCAAGCTGCTCGGCACCGACCGCGGTCTGCCGTCCAATCTGGACCTGCGTCGTGTGGTCAGCGACGACACCACCGACCCGGCGATGAAGCAGTCCATCGCCGTCGAGGCGGAGCTGACCCAGAAGTTCGGCAAGTCCCCGCAGGTGCCGATCAAGGGGCACAGCAAGGTCAAGTCCGAGCTGATCAAGGCCGCCGAGAACGCGCAGTACGGCCGAGCCACCCCCGCCGCGGCAGCCGCCCAGTTCATCGAGGCGTGCAAGTCCGCCATCGCCTGACCGCCCCACCAGGCGAGGAGAGGAGCTGTTCGTGGCGTTGACCACGGCACCCGACCCGACCCGACCTGGCCCCGGATCCGTCCGGGCCCACGCCGAGAGGCGCGGGCCCGGACGGATCCGGCACAGCGAAGGTCTGGCGGGGTACGTCTTCCTGTCGCCGTGGCTCATCGGCCTGATGGGTGTCACGGCGGTCCCCATGCTGTTGTCGCTCTACCTGAGCTTCACCAACTACGACATCCTCACCCCATTCTCCGAGGTGGAGTGGGTGGGGTTGGCCAACTACGAACGGATGTTCACCGCCGACCCGTCGTACTGGCACGCGGTGCGGGTGACCCTGACCTTCGCGCTGGTCGCCGTGCCGCTGAAGCTCGCCGCGGCGCTCGGCGTGGCGCTGCTGCTCAACCGTGCCTGGCGCGGGGTCGGGTTGTTCCGCGGGCTGTTCTACCTGCCGTCGCTGCTCGGCGGCAGCGTCGCGCTGGCCATCGTCTGGGTCAACATGTTCAACCGCGACGGCGCGTTCAACTCGCTGCTGAGCCTCTTCGGCATCCAGGGCAAGCCGTGGGTCAACGACCCCGACTGGGCCCTGGAGACGCTGATGGTGCTGGCCATCTGGCAGTTCGGCGCGCCGATGGTGATCTTCCTGGCCGGCCTGAAGCAGGTGCCCACCGAGCTGTACGAGGCCGCGTCGGTCGACGGTGCCGGGCGCTTCCGCCAGTTCCGCAACGTCACCCTGCCGATGCTCTCCCCGGTGATCTTCTTCAACCTGGTGCTGGAGACGATCAACGGCTTCCAGGGGTTCACCGCCGCGTTCGTGCTGAGCAACGGCACCGGCGGCCCGGTCGACTCCACCCTGATGTACACGCTGAACCTCTACATCACCGGCTTCACCGACCTCGAGATGGGCTACGCGTCGGCCATGGCCTGGGTGTTCCTGCTCGCCATCGCGGTGATCACCGCGATCTTCTTCAGCACCGGGCGGTTCTGGGTGCACTACTCCGACGGGGAGGACCGGTGATGGTGGCGGTGACCCCGACGGCCGGCGTACCGACCGGGCCGGCGCCGGCAGCGCGTCGGCGCACCGGCGGACGATCGGCACTGCGACTGCTGATCCTGGTGGCGATCGTCGCCGTGGTGCTCTACCCGCTGATCTGGATGCTGGGCACCTCGGTGAAGTCCCAGGAGGAAATCGTCAACAACGTCGGGCTGCTGCCCGAGCGGTTCACCCCGGGCAACTACACCGCCGGGTGGTCCAACTTCGACGTCAGCTTCGGCCGGTTCTTCCTCAACAGCGCGATGGTCAGCCTCCTCACCGTCGTCGGCAACGGGCTCTCCTGCCTGCTGGCCGCGTACGCCTTCGCCCGGCTGCGGTTCCGCCTGCGGGGCATGTGGTTCGCCGTCATGATCGGCACGCTGCTGCTGCCCCAACACGTGCTGATCGTGCCGCAGTACATCCTGTTCCGGACGCTCGGGCTGGTCGGCGGCGAGTGGCCCTACCTGCCGCTGCTCATCCCGCAGTTCCTGGCCACCGAGGCGTTCTTCGTCTTCCTCATGGTGCAGTTCATGCGGGGCGTCCCACGCGAGCTGGACGAGGCGGCCCGGATCGACGGCGCCGGCCCGTTCGGCATCTTCCGGCACATCATCCTGCCGCTGAGCCGTCCCGCGCTGGTCACCACGGCGATCTTCTCGTTCATCTGGACCTGGAACGACTTCTTCCGGCAGTTGGTCTTCCTCTCCCAACTGGAGGACTACACCGTGCCGGTCGCGCTCACCCTGTTCATCGACTCGACCAGCCAGAGCGCGGTCGGGCCGATGTTCGCCATGTCGGTGCTGTCGCTTCTGCCGGTCTTCCTGTTCTTCGTCGCGTTCCAGCGGATGCTCGTCGAGGGGATCAACACCAGTGGCATCAAGGGCTGAGCCGGAGGACACCGGCGTTCGGCGGGACTGGCGCGACGTCGCCCGGGACGCGGCCGACCTGGCGCTGCTCGGCATCCTGCTGGTGCTGGCAGCGGCACCGCTGGTCACCGCCGCCGCGGCGGTCGGCACCGCCAGCGCGGCGGTGCACGACTGGACCCGTACCGGCAGTTGGCCGCCGGCGCGGGCCACCCTGGGCCGGTTCGGTCGCTCGGTGCTGCCCGGCGTGCCGGTCAGCCTGCTGGCGGTCGCCGTGGCCGGGCTGCTCGCCGCCGACCTGGCCGCCCTGGCCACCGGCCGGGTGCCGGGCGGCCCGCCCGCGCTGCTGCTGACCGCGCTGGTCACGGCCGGCCTGGCCGGGTGGGCCGGGCTGGTCGTCGTCGAGGTGGGCGGGAACGGGGGCGGGCGGTGGTGGGCGGCGGCCCGGTCCGCCGCCCGCGCCTGCCTCGACCAGCCCGCCCGCTGGGCCGCCCTCAGCGGGGTGACCGCGCTGGCCGGGCTGCTCGGCGTCCTGGTCACGCCGGTGGCGGTGCCGATCCTCGCCGGCTACACGGTGGCAGCCCTGTACGCCGTCGCCGGTCGCCGGTCGCTCCCCGCCCACCCGGAGCTGCCATGACCACCGAGCGCCCGTCCGGCCACAGCGCCACCGACCCGGCCACCACGACCGAGGAACCGGCACGGCTGCTGGTCGACGGGACGGAGGTGGCCCGGTACGTGCTCGACCCGGAGCTGGACGTGCGGCACGGTCCCCGGCCGTACCTGCACCCGGTACGCACCCTGCGCGGCACGGTCGTCACCGACGCCCTGCCCGCCGACCACGTGTGGCACCTCGGCGCCTCCCTCGCCGTGCAGGACGTGAACGGCACCAACCTCTGGGGTGGACGCACCTACGTCCGCGACGTCGGCTACACCTGGCGCGACGACCACGGGGTCATCGCGCACGCCGGTCACGTCGAGCGGGCCCCGGACCGGTACGCGCACGACCTCCAGTGGCGTGACCGTGCCGGCCGGACGCTGCTGACCGAGCGGCGTCGGCTCGCCGCGTCGGCGCTGGCGCCGGACGCCTGGCGGCTCGACCTGGACTCCGCCCTCACCGCCCCGGGCGACCGGGAGGTGCGCCTGGGCAGCCCGGCCACCAACGGTCGCCCCGGTGGGGCCGGCTATGGCGGGTTCTTCTGGCGGGCCGCCGCCGACGGCGAACCGGCGGTGTTCACCGCCGACGCCGAAGGGGAGGAGGCGGTCAACGGCAGTGCGGCGCCGTGGCTCGCGCTGACCGGCGTCGGGCCGGGCGGCGGGGCGTACACCCTGGTCTTCGCCGGTCTCGGGCGCGGCGACCGGTGGTTCGTGCGGACCGCGATGTACCCGGGGGTCTGCGTGGCGTTCGCGTTCGACCGGCCGGCCGTGGTCGCGGCCGGCGAGACCCGGCACGGCCGGTACCGGGTGTGGGTGGCCGACGGGACGCTCGACCGGAACCGGGCTGCGACCCTGGTCGGGGCGGTGCCCTGAGGCCGATGTGCACGCCCGGGGCGCCGACGCCGACCGACCGTGGGCGTGGTCAGCGGGAGCGATCGGTCAGCTCGCGGACCGCCGCCTGATACGCGGCCTGGGTGTGGTACGGCCAGTGCCGCTCGACCGGGGGCGGCACGGTATCCGCCGGGTCGATGGTCAGGCTGCGGGGATCGCGGAGCCGGATGTCGACGTCGTCCGCTGCCGGGTCGGCGCAGGACGGCGGTGTGTCCGAGGCCCCGGGGAAGATCGGCCCGCCGATCGGATCGGTGTCCCGCCACAGGTTCCGCCACCGCCACCCGATCCGCTCGCCCAGGTCGCAGAGCGTCTGCGGCCCCAGGTACGCCGGATAGAGCCGGGCGTAGGTGCGGTGCAGCGGCGAGCCGTAGGTCAGCAGCGAGACCCGGGACAGCACGGACGGCGGTAGTTGCAGGATGGTGGCGGCGGCGAGGACCGAGCCGTGACTGTGCCCGGAGAGGATCACCGGCCCGTGTGCGGCGAGCCCGGTGACCCGTTTCGCCAACTCCGGAACGGTGCGGGCGGCGTAGCTGGGCGGCGCGAACGGGTGGACCGTGCGGGGCCAGAAGGTGCCGAGGTCCCACAGCACCGCCACCACCCGGCGGGTCTGGGAAGACCGGTAGGCGCGGAAACCGAGGACCATGAGGCAGATCACCAGCAGGCTGATCACCCACACACCCGCGTCGGTGACGTAGGCGGCGACCACCGCCAGCGCGCCACCGTGTCCGCCAAGCCGGGCCGCGAGCTGGGTGGGACCGATCCCGATCAGGTCCAGGGCGACGGTGACCAGCCCGAGCGACGCGATCACCAGGAACGCGATGAGCACCGGTCCCAGCTCCTCGGTGAACCGGGACCGGGCGATGGTCTCCCGGACCAGGCGTAGCCGCTTCTGCTCCTGCGCCGGCACGTTCGGGTAGTCCCGCTCCACGACGCGTGCCGCCAGCCGACGTCGCCGCTGCCGGCTCAGCAGGAGCGTGGCCGAGGCAGCCGCCGCGCCCACCAGCAGCGCGGTGAGCCCGGCGAGTGCGGCCCACCAGTAGGCGACCGGCGGCTCCAGCGGGCCGAGGCTCGACGCGTTGGGCCGGATCGGATCGGGAATGTCGCCGTGGTCGAGGGCGTCGGCGGTCCGGTAGACCAGGGTGGCGGTGAAGGCGGCACCGACGCTCACCGCCGACGCCGCCATGATCGGGGTGCCGAGCCCGCGCAGGAAGTGGCGGGCGTGGGCGCCGGCAGTGCGCTGGCGGGCGTACGTCACGACGGTGAGCACGACGAGCAGGACGCCCTGGGCCGCGACCACGCCAGCTGCCGCGCCCTCGTACCCGGGCAGCTTGCCGGACCCGGACGGTGCCGCGCCCGCGAGGGCGGCGGAGCCGAGGCACAGCACACTCACCCCCGCGGTGGCCGTCCACAGCGATCGCAGTAACCGCCGGGTCCACGCGGTGGTGGCGGGCACGGGCAGGCAGAGCAGGACCACGCAGAACACGAGCAGCCCGACGGCCGCCACGAACTGCACGATGTGCCCGGATACGCCGACGCCGCCGGGCGAGATGCCCGCCAGCAGGCTGACGTTCAGTGTGCCGACGCCGAGCGCCACGTGGACCTGGCGCAGCCAACCGATCGTCCGCTCGTCGTACCAGAAACCGGCGTCTTCGAGGCCCTCGGTCTGACCGGGGGCGGGCGGCTGCGCGGACGACGGGCCGAAGCCCTCGAACGCCCGCGCGGACCGGACGCCGATCGCCCAGACGACCCGCAGCGCGAGCAGTGGGACGAGCGCGAGCAGAGCCAGCCGGGGGCCGGACGGCAGCGTGTAGAGCCAGGCCAGGTAGGGGCGGCTGGCCCGGCACCCGGGGTAGGGCACGCACTGCCAGCCGATCAGATCCAGCGTGACGCCCACGATCGCCAGCACGAAGGTGGCGGTGAGGGTGCCGGCGAGCAGCCGGCAGAGCACGCCGAGCAACCCCCACCGGTCCTGCCCCGGCGGCCGCAGCCAGATGGCCAGGTTGCCCAGCATGAAGGGCAGCAGCAACAGCATCGAGGCCGACCGGACCGCGGCGCCGGCGGTCAGGGATCCCCAGTGGTACGCCTCAACGGTGACTCCGGGGGTGGCCCCACCGGCTACGCCGCTCCCCGGACGGGGTCGGAAGAAGCCCGCGTGGGTGTCCCCGGCGACCCGGACCACGATCGGGTGATCGAGGATCCGTTCCGCGGTCACCCCGGAGACGCCGTGCACGCGCAGCTCCACTGCGTCGCACGCCGGCGTCCCGTCCACGCCGCCAGGATCACAGACGATCCACCGGGGCGGTGCCGATCGCCGAAACGTCAACGGGTGGGCAGCGTGGCGGTCACCCGGACGGCCTTGACGATCGCCGGGATCGAACCGATCAGCAGCACCAGCCCCCAGATGATGGCGATCACCGCGAAGACCAGCGCCGCCACGTCGTCGACGATGCTGACCAGGATCACCGGCACCAGGTTGTGCAGGAACTCCAGCACGACCGTGCACAGCAGGGTGGTGAGGATCAGCAGCACGAGGCCCTTGTTCTGCAGGAAACGCGGTTGGGCCAGCACCAGCAACCCGGCCCAGACCAGCTTGAGCAGCAGCACCAGCCCGAGCAGCACCGCCGCCTCGCCGACTGGGAAGAACCCCCACAGGGCCAGATAGGCCAGCGTGCCGAACGGAACGGCCAGGAACAACGACACCATGATCATCAGTTCCACGAACGCCACGATCAGCGCGATCAGCCCGACGATGATCAGGATGACCGAGAAGATCAGGCTGGCGACGCCCTGCACCCGGCCCTGGATCCGTTCGGGCAGCAGCAGGCCCAGGCAGAACAGCCCGGTGCTCCAGACCGCCACCGCGTCGATCAACGCCAGGTAGCCGGTGCCCCGGCCGGACGGCTCGCTGACCCCGGACACGTCGTCGAGCTCCACGTCGAGGTCGCCGGCACTGTCGACCAGTGCCGTGCCGGCGTCAGCGCCGCCGAGCAGCAGCCCGGCGCCCAACTCCACCCCGATCGCCAGGACGACGGCGAGCATCGCCAGCAGCAGGAACGGCTTGCGCAGGTCGCCCACGGCGGCACCGCCTTCTCGGTCAGGACGTGGCCACGGTGACCGTGCAGCCACCGAGACCGGGACAGGTCACCGCCACCTCGGTCGCCTGGTCGACGGCGACCTTCGCCACCGCGCCCGTGCCGTCCGCCGCCGGCTCGACCTCGTCGCGGATGGTGAGCTCGGCGTCGCCGGGCGCCGGCGCGACGACCGTGAACCGTGCCCCGCTGCGCAGCACCAGGGTGCGCAGCCCGCCCGGGTCGGCGACCCGCAGCACGCAGCTACCGGAGAAGACCAGCACGCCGGTCTCGTCGGCGCAGTCGGCGCTGACCGTGGCCGGGTCGACGGCCGAGCGCTCGGCGCCCAGCGCGCCCAACCGCTCGACCAGCCCGTGCCGAGCCCCCGGATCACCCTGGTCGTCGCGGCCCGCGCCGACCGCGACCACGAACAGCGCCACCAGCAGGACGGCGAGCAGCCCCAGCAGCGCTTTCTGCCGGCCACTCATCGCGCGACGGCCTGCGCCACGAGCTCGGTGAACCGGATCTCGTCGACGCCCGCGAAGTAGCGGTTGGTGCCCTGCGTCTTGCCCACCACCAGCAGGGTGACCCGGTGCGGACCCTTGGTCAGCCGAACCGTGCCGACGTCCAGGAACTCCGTCTTCTGCACCGTCGGGGTGAAGCCGAGGAACGCCCCGCCGACCTGGTTGCCGTCGATGGCGAACACGGTGTTGGCGTAGTCGAGCGAGGTGGTGCGCACGGCGGCGAAGCGCCACGTGCCGTCGGCCGGGATCTGCACCGTGACTGTGACCTGGTCGCCGATGGCCAGCCCCTGGAAGAACAGCTGCTTGTCCCCGGACCAGGTCACTCCGCAGCAGTTGGGTTGCGCCACCACGACCGCCCCGCTGGTCCGCGGTGACTCCACCACGGCGGCGTCCACCAGGCTCTCCGCCTCAAGGGTGACCACCCGTGGCTCGCCGGGGTCCGGGTCGCCGCCGCGGGTCAGCAGCACCACCCCCACGGTCACCACCACCAGCACCAGCGCCGCCGCGGCGGCGATCCACGGCCACGGGGTACGCCGTGGCGGGGCGACCGCCCGTACCTCGTAGGTGACCCGGCCGCTGGAGCGGGAACTCTCCTCCGGCGCGGTGTTCGCCGAGTACGCGAACCCGGTCATGTCGTAGCGCCGCGGCGGGGTGCCGGCCGGCACGGCGAGCTTGACCAGGAACGAGACCGAGCCCTGCCCGGGCACGACCCGCTGCGGCTCGGTGACGGTGAACCAGGCCCGCTGGGAGCCGTCGCCGGGCGCCACGTCGAACACCACCGTGTCCGGCGCGTTGCCCGGGTTGGAGACGGTGAAGGTCAACTCGCCGCTGTTGCGCGGGTCGAGGGTGAACTGTTCGGCGGCGGCGACGACCGCCCACTCGGTGGTCATGACGACTCCTCTGCGACGACGATCTCGACGGTGGTCGAGGCGGGCTTCTCCGCCTCGACGATTCGGGTGATCACGGCGAGCTGGCCGGCGGCGGCCGCCGGTACCCGCACCACGACGTGAAACGGCTGCTCGGCCGGTTCGTCCAAGGCGAAACCACTCAACCCGGTAGCCACCTCGAGAGCTCTTCGCATCCCGTACGGGGTGCCGCGCCAACGAGCCAGCAGCGCCCCGTTGGCCACCAGGTCGCGCAGCCGGCCCACCGGCAACGGCAGCGGCGCGTCCGGGCGGGGCGAGGCCACGACGTGGTCCATCGCCACCCAGCGGGTCAGCTGGGCGACCAGCCCGTCCGGCGCCCGGTACGGGTCGAACAGGGCGTCCACCTCGGCGAGGATGGCCTCGTCCGGGGCGTGCAGCTCCTCCATGACCTCCAGCAGTGCCCAGAGCACGCTGCCCGGCACGCAGGCCCGCTGGTAGGCGGCGGGCAGCAGCCGTTCAATCGCCGAGCGTCGCATCCTGCCGCACCACCTCGATGTTGTGCTCGCCGGAGCAGAGCAGCCAGGTGTCCGGGACGGTCACCACGTCGGCGGTGGCCTGGTTGGCGCTGGCGGTCCAGTCCACCGCGCTGGCGCTGCGGTACACCCCGCGCTCGCCGCCGGCCAGGATCAGCCGCTCCACCGCCTGGCCACCGGCGCCGGTGGTGGCGCTGCCGCTCACGGCGATCGCGTCCACTGGTACGAACCGGGTCCGGTCGCGCAGCGGCAGCCCGCAGTTGACCATCACCGGTTGCCACTGCGGCTGCGCGGCCAGGGTGTCCAGCCGCAGCACCCCGCCGCTCTGCGTGGCCGCCACAGCGAGGGGGCCGGCGAACGCGAGGTCCCGGCAGGTGCCGCCGATCCAGCCGCCCTGCACCGTCTGCCACTGCACGTCGGACTCGAACAACCGGGTGCGGTGGCAGCCCTGGCCGGGCTTCTTCGGATCCGGCTCACCGGCACCGCTCCACAGCAGCGTGGCCGGGCCGTCGTACTGCACCGCCAGCACCCGGTTGTCCACGTTGGAGAGACCGACGTGGGCGAAGCTGCCCGGCCGGCCGCCGGCGGTCGACAGGTACACCCCGAAGCCCGCCTGCGCGGCCACCGCGACGCCGGGCGCACCCCGTTCGGAGACGAACGCGCGCACCGCGTAGAACCCCCTGTCGGCGTCGGACGGATCGACCAGGATCTGCAAGGGCACCGCGCCGGGCAGCAGCGACACCTCGTACAGGCCGGTGTCGGTGGCCACCAGCAGCGCGCCCGCGCCGTCCCGGTCCAGCCAGGCCACGTCGGAGATCCGCGAATCCAGGTCGGTCAGCAGCGACCAGGTCTCGCCCAGGTCGGTGCTCAGGTGCACCCGGGACCCGCCGGAGGCGCGCAGCGTCACCACGGCCACCGAGCCGGGACGTGGCACGATGCCCGGCCGTACCGGCGCCGGCGCGGGCGCCACCCGCAGCACCGTCTCGCCGTCGAACCGGCCCGCCGGCTCCCAGCCCGCGCCGGCGTTGCTGGAGCGGAACAGCACCGCGCCCCGCCCGGCGTACCAGGTGCGAGGTTGGTACTGGTCGACGGCGAGGGCGCGCACCTCGGCGTCGGGCGCCTCGTCGACCACGAACCGGACCGACTCGACGTAGCGCACACCCGGCTCGGCGTGCTCCAGCAGCCGGTACACGTTGGACGCACGCAGCGGCTCGCCGAACGGCCAGCCGGTCGGGTTGAGCGCGGTGGGCAGCGGGCTCAGCGTCTGGTGCAGCCGGTCGTGGATCCGCCGGCGGACCGCGTCCACGTCCTCCTCCCGCCGGACCACCACCCGGGCCTGCACCGAGACCGCCTTGAACCGGGCCCAGGTCGCCCGGGACCGGATGCCGACCATCCGGCGCTGTTCCAGGTCCGCCTCCACCCGGCGCCGCGCCTCGGGCACCTCGTGCTCGCGCAGCACCGCCACCGGCAACCGGCCACCCGGGCGGGCCGTCGACGGCACGTACGGCACCAGCACCACCTCGACCTCGCCCGGCCGGGCGAAGCTGTACACCGCGGCGCGGGTGAACGCGCGGGCCCGCGCCACCGCGCCGGAGCTGGTGGCCAGCACCTCGAAGTCCCGGGCGGTGACCGCGCGCTGCTGGGCGAAGAACTCGTACGGGCCGCGCAGCAGCACCGACTCCAGCGCCTCCATCTCGCGCCCGCCGGCCGCTGGCGCGGGGTTGTCCACCCGTACGCCGGGTAGCGGGTCGCGCAGGCTGGTCAGGGTGCCTGCGGCCACGTTGCCGGTCGGCCCGCCGCCGGCCCGGTACCAGAGCCGCACCTGCCGCCCGGCTGGCGGCACCGCCGCCACGGTCACCGGCGACCGCGCCGGATCACCCGCCGCGAGATCCGCGGGCGGGGCCGGATCGGTCGGCGTGGGCTCGCCGGGGGTGTCGGGGTGGGACGGCCCGGCGGGCGGCCGCAGGTCGAGGGCGGGAGCGAAGGTGACCGTGCCGGAGCAGCGGTCCACCAGGTACACCTTGGCCTGCGGGCCGAGCCCGGCGAAGCTGTCCACCGGCCGCCAGATCTCGAAGGTGCGGCCGTCGTGCTCGCGGGCCGCCGCGCCCAGCTCCACCGTGCCGGCCGGCACCTCCACGCCGAGCAGCAGGTCCAGCGCCTCGGCGGTGTGCGCCAGCGGGGCGTGGGCCGCCCGTAGCACCTGGCCCGGCTGGCCGGTGCCGGTGCCGAGCAGCTCCGCCTCGACCGGCTCGCAGTGGTGCATCCGCACGGTCACCGACGCCTCGCCGGCGGGCAGCAGCGCCGGCTCGGTGGTGACGAACACGACCGGCCGGGGATCGGCGCCGCGGGCCGCCGCGACCCGCAGGCCGGCCGGGATCCGCACGGCGCCCCGGTCGGTGCCGCTGCGGGTGAACCGGACGTCCGCCCACGCCGCGGTGGGCGCGTGCCGGGCCACCCCGAGCAGGTTCAGGAACGAGACGTACGCCTTTTCCGGCAGCTGGTTCAGCCGGTAGATCATCACCTCGGTGAGGTGCGCGAACGCCTCCACCAGTGCCATGCCCGGGTCGTGCGCCGACAGGTCGGTCCAGGCCGGGCAGGACTGCCGGATCCGTTCCCGGGCCTCGGTGACCAGGTCGAGGAACGCGCGGTCGTCCAGGTGCGGCACGGGCAGCGTCATGACGGTCCCTCCTGCGCCGGTTCGTCGATCGGGAGCAGGTCCACAGAGAAGACCAACTGCCCGGGCGTCAGGCTGGCCCGGACCCGGTAGTCCAGCCGGATCACCAGCCGCCACGCGTCGTCCGGATCCGGCCCGGCGTCCACGTCGATCACCTCGACCCGGGGCTCCCAGCGGGCGATGGCCTGCCGGACGTAGTGGATGGCCAGCCCGGCGGTGGTGTCGTCGTTGGGCGCGAAGATCAGCCGGTGCAGCCGGGAGCCGTACCCGGGCCGCATCAGCCGCTCGCCCGGCGTGGTCGACAACAGCAGGAACAGCGCCTGGCGTACGCTCTCGTCGTCCTCGGTCATGGCCAGGCCGCCGGCCGCGGTGAGCGCCAACCCACCGGACCGGCCGGCGTCGAAGCCGGCGCCGACGAAGCGGAAAGCCCTCACCGGTCCGCCCCCAGGAATCGCTGGCGTGGGTCGCGCACCGTGTGGTGGACCGCGTTGGGCGGCGTGCCGTTGGTGAACCCCTCCAGGTTGTCCAGCACCACCCGGTGCCCGTCGACCCGCAGCCATTCGCTGTAGCCGACGCGCAACGTCTCCGTCGTGGTGCACGGCTTGATGGTCGGTCCGTAGTTCGGGCAGGCGATGATCTTCCGTCCCTCCGGGTCGTCGTCCACCAGCACCGGCACGCCGGTGACGGTCACCCACCGCTGCGACGGCCGGTTCTCGACCCGGCCGTCGTGGTCGCAGGTGATCATCGAGTCGCGGTGGATCCAGCGCATCAGCCGCCTCCTTCGTGGTGTGCGCGGGCGAGCGCACGCGCTTGCTCGGCCGCGGTGATCGGGTCCTCGGTCGACTCGGCGTGCAGGAAGTCCACGCTGCGGGCACGGACCACCATGGCCCGGCCGGGCGCGGAGATCACCAGGTCGGTCGCCGCGTGCAGGGTGGCCAGATCGGGGGTGAGTTCCAGCCAACTACCACCCTCGGTGGCCAGTCGCAGGCTGCGCTGGACGTCGTCGACCACGATCGACTGCCCGCCGGCCGTGCGCAGTGTCCAGCGGCGGGCCCGGCCGTCGTCGATGCCCGCGTCGTACGGCTCGACGGCGCCGAAGAGCGAGCCGAGCACGATGCCCGAGGCCGGTTCGCCGCCGGGCAGCACCACCAGCACGGTGTCGTCCGGATCGGGGAGAGCCACCAGCCCCTTGCCGCGCCCCGCGCCCGGGCAGAGCACGGCGAGCCAACCGACGTCCAGGTCCCCGTATGCCGGCAGGGTCAACCGGACCCGGCCCAGCCCGTCCGGGTCGGTGACGTCGGTGACGGTGCCGAGGGTGACCACCGCGCCGGCCGCTCCACCCGTTGCGCCGGCTCCTGTTGGCGGGGCTGCCGGTGGCACGGTGGAGAACCGGGTCAGGTGGCCGCTGCCGTCCACGGTGTGCACCACCTCGGTCAGCACGTACGCCCCGGCGACCTGGTCCGGTACGCCGCTCAGGTCGATCCGCCGGCCGGGTCGCAGCGCCGGATCGCCCTCGGCCACCCCCTCGGCGGTCACCAGCGCGGCGGCCCGGGTGTCCAGCCGGGCCTGGGCCAGCGCCGCCAGCTCGTCGTCGCTGCGGCCGGGCTGGTCGACCGCTGTGCGTACCCCGTCGGCGCCCACGTCGGCCGGGTCCGGCCGGTCGCCCGCCGGCCGACCGCAGCGCGCCTCGTCGGCCTGCTGGCTGATCGGTTCGGCCCGCTGCGGGTGCCAGCCCAACGCGGCGCTTGCGCCGCTGGCCTGGTCCAGGTTGGTGGCGAGCCGCAGGGTGTGCACGTTCGCGCCGAGGGCCAGCTTCACCGGTTCGCCGTACCCGGCGAGGGTGATCAGACGTACCCCGTCGCCGTCGGCGGCCAGGTGCAGCCCGGCCCGGCCGGTCACTTCGCGCAGCAGCTCCAGATCACTGTGCCGGTGCTGGAGCAGCCGCTCCAGCCGCGGCCCGTCGGTCTCCGCCGTCACCGTCAGCCCGACCTCGCCACACAGCTCCCGGGCCAGCTCGGCGGCGGTCACCGAGGTGAAGACCCGCAGCCCCTGTCGCTTGCGCAGCCGGTGCAACGCGTCGTACGCCCGCAGCCGCAGCACCGCGGCGCCGTCCGCGGCGTACTCGACCTCCACGCAGGTCACCTCACCGGTGAACAGCGCGTCGGGATGATCGGCGAGCCGCAGGTCGAGCGCCGTGCCGGGGCGCACCGGGGGGTCGAACGCGCCGCCCCCGGCGGTCGTGGCGAGCACCAGCTCTGCCTGGGTGGGTTGGTCGAGCCGGGCGGCCACCCGCAGTGAGCGGACCCGCTGGCGGGCCGCGCCGGCCAGTTCGACGCCGTCGAGGAGGACGGTCAGCGCCCGGGGCGCGACGCTGGTCACGGCGCACCGCCCGGGGTGGTGCCGCCGGGGTTGGTGCTGCCTGGGTTGCCGCCGGTCGGTGTTGGGGTGGTCCTCGTTCCGGTCGCCGCACCCCAGGCCGCCGGGGCGGTGGCGATCGAGGCGCCCACGAACGACGCGCCAGCACCGACCGCGCCGGCCACCGCCCGGGCGACCCCGGCCACCGCACCAGCCAGCGTCGACCCGCTGCCCGCCATCCCGCCGGCCGGGGTGGCACCGGCCGGCGGAACGGCCAGTGTGGTGCCGGCCGGCACCGCCAGCGGATCGGTGATCCGGTTGTGCTCGGCCAGCAACCGCCAGCGCAGCGGCGAGCCGAGCGCGTCGTTGGCCAGCAGATCGAAGCGCACCCCGGAGCGCCCCGGCTCGGCGGCGCCGTCACCGGCGGCGACCACTGCACTGCCCGGGGCGGCGGTCGGGGTGTTCGCCGCAGCCAGCTCCTCGGCGAAGCCGGCCTCCGCCTGGTCGGCCGTCTCGGCCGCCCGGACCAGCTTCAGTCGCAGCCAGGAGCGCCGTGGCGAGCCGGTGCCGGTGAACGCGTCGAACCGCTCCGCCACCGCGATGATCACGCCGGGCACGTTCCAGGTCTTGCCCCAGACCAACCGGACCAGCGGCGGCCGCAGCCACCCGTGCTCGGCGGTGGAGTTCTCCGCCAACATCCACAGCGGCCGGGTGAGCACCCGTACGTCGCTCGGGCGGACCTGCGCCTCTACGAAGTCGACGTCGAAGAGCAGGTCGAGCACCAGCTCGGTCCGGCCGCCACCGGTGAAGACCAGCGGGTCGTCCGCCAGCCCGGCCCCGGTGAGCTGCCCACCGGCGGCACCCCGATGGCGTACCCCGGCGAGTCGGGTCACCTGCACGGTCTCCGGGTTGAGCAGGCAGTCCACCCGCTCGCCGGAGGAGTCGATGAGGAAGGCGACGCGTTCCATCAGTCGCCCGCCTGTTCCCGATCCAGGCGGCTCAGCTGTGCCGCGTCCAGCGCCTCACCGGGCACTGTCCACAGCGGCCGGTCGTCCGGCAGCGCCGGCCACAGGCCGCTGGCCACCGCCGACCATCCACCGCCGATCAGGTCCGGCCCCGATCCACCCGGCTCCGCCTCGCCGGCCCGGTGTCCGGGCGACGCCGGCTCGTCCGGCAGGGCCGGCCAGGGACCGCGGCCAGCGGCGCGGGCCACGCCGATCGGGCCGGCGCCCGTCTCTGGCCCCGTACCCGACGGACCCGTCCACCCGGCTGGCCCGTCGCCCTCGCCCAGGTCCCGCCCGCCTGGCACACCACCCGCCGCCGAAACCCCGCCCAGCCGCCCGCCGCCAACCCCGAATCCTGTCGGGTCACCGCCAGCCCCGAACCCGCTGCGGCCGATCCCGAACCCGTCCTCGTTCGCTTCGAGCCCACCCGGTCTCGCCGAGAACCCGCGTCCGCCCGCCGAGGAGTGTCCTCCGTCCCACTCATCCGAGGCGCTCTCAAACGCAGCTGTAGATCTTGGAGGGAACGTGCCCCCAGGGGGCCCGGAATCTTCCAAGAACTGGCGCGACTCCCGCGAACCGCGCGCGGGGGTGGGTTGGGGAGTGGTCAAGGCCGTTCTGGGGTGCTCGGTCCGGCGGTCGGCGGGGCCGGTGCCTGGAGGCGAGCCGAGTGGGCCGGGGACCGCCGGGCGGATCATCGGCCGGGATGGCCCAACGGCCTCCCTCTCCCGTCCAGACGCCGCTGACCTGTCGCCGGCCATCCCGCCAACCGCGCCGGACGCGCCAAGCTGCGCCGATCCACCCCGTCCCGACGACGCGCCCGATCCGGCCGACGCACCCGATCCCGCCGACGTAGTCGACCCCGCCGGTGCACCCGACCCAGCCGCCGAGTCGAACCCGCGACGGACGCGCAGTCGGGCCGGCAGTGTCCCATCGAGCGCCGCTCCACCCGCCACGCCGAACGCCATCCCCGTGCCAAACACTCTGGCGGTGCCAGAAGTACCCGCCGCATCGGAGGCGCCGAACGAGCTGCCCCTGCCGAACGTGTCGGCGGCACCGAACGAACCGGCGGTGCCATGCCCAGATCCGCCGAGTCCACCACCTCTGCCGGACGGGTCGTCGGAGTGCCCGGACCCGCCACCCGCCCGCCACCCGCCCGATCCTCCGAACCGGTTGGCAGCACCGGGCACTCCGAACCGCCCAGCCAGACTGGGTCCGCCTGCCGGGCCGTGCCTTCCGGACCCGTCCGCCGAGCCGGGCTCTCCGAAGCCGCCAGCGTCACGCCAGCCGAATTCACCAGCGGCGGCAGGGCCGTCGGTACCGGCAGGCTCGCCGAACGCGCCGCCAGGGACACCGAGCCCGCCGGCAGCGTCGTACCCCTCGAACCCACCCGTACCTGGGATCCCGGTCGGCCCTCCGAACCCACCCTGCGGGTCGGCAGTGGACCGGGACCGGTGACCAGGCTCGCCCGGTCCCTGGCCGACTGTGGTCGTCCGACCACCGGGGCCCCGGTCCATTGGTCCGGCACCGTCCTCGCGGCCGGGCCGGCCGTAGCGCCCGTCGCCGGTGTCCGTGTCGGCAGCGTCGGTCGAGGCCCGACCGTCCGGAGGTACGTCGAGGTCCAGGTCCTGCAGCAGACCGGGGGCGTGCGCGGCGACCAGGTCCAGCCAGTGCTGCGGTGGCTCCCCGAAGCGGCGCGGCGCTGCCGTGCGCAGGTCCGACGGCCTGCGCACCGAGTGCTGCCCGGTCGCGACGCTGGGCTCGACCCGTCCGGCGAGGCGTTGCACGGCCCCGGCGGCCGAGCGCAGCCGGCCGGCCAGCCAGCTACGCGGGAGTCGGCGCGGTGGCACCGCCGGTCTCCAACTCCAGGCCCTCGTAGCGCAGCGTCAGCGACGCGATGGCGATCTCGTGACTGAGCGTGTTGAGGTGTGCCCCGCGCCAGCGGGTGGGCCAGGCGCCGATCAGGTTCCAGCGCAGCACCTCGGCGGTGCCCACGGAGTCCAGCAGCACCACGGAGACGTTGCGGCGGTTGAGCGTGCCCTGGGCGGTGGCGTTCACCCAGTCCCACAGCTCCCGGGACGCGGTGAGCCCGAAGTGCAGGGTCACCGGCTCGTACTCCGCCTGGCCGGGCACCATCCGCATCCGGCCCAGGCCGTGCTCCCGGTACGGCTGCCCGGGGATGTTCACCTCCAGCCCACTCATCTCGGTGAAGTGGCCGTTGGTGACGCCGTTGATGAGCAGCCTGAAGTTGTACGCCCGGTACGGGTCGACCGGGGCACCCGGTTGCGGGGTGGCTGTGGTGGGCATGTCAGCCTCCGATCGTCTCGGTCTCGGTGCCGCCGGCCCACTGGCTCAGCTTGAACACCACGAACTCGGCGGGCTTGACGACGGCGATGCCGATGTGGGCGATCACCATGCCGGCGTCACGGACCTCCGACGGGTTGGTCTCCTCGTCGCACTTGACGAAGAAGGCCTCCTCCGGGCTTCGCCCGAGCAGCGCGCCGTCGCGCCACACCCGGGTGAGGAACGCCCCGATGTCACGCCGGATCGAGCGCCAGAGGGTGAAGTCGTTGGGCTCGAAGACCATCCACCGGGTGCCGTTGGCGATGGCCTGCTCGATGGCGATGCTGAGCCGGCGCACGTTGAGGTAGCGCCACTCGCTGGCCTCGGCGGCGAGCGTACGGGCGCCCCAGACGCGGATGCCCTCGCCGGCGAAGTAGCGGATCACGTTGACGCCCTTGGGGTTGAGCACGTCGTGTTCCGGTCGGGTGACCAGGTAGCCCAGGTCGACGGCGCCGCGTACCGGCTCGTTGGCCGGTGCCTTGTGCACGCCGCGCAGGGCGTCGGTGCGGGCCCAGATGCCGGCCAGGTGCCCGCTCGGCGGGGTGAGTTCCAGCTCCCCGCTGATCGGGTCGCGCACGCGTAGCCATGGGTAGTAGAAGGCGCCGAACTCGGACTGCCGGGGCCGGTACGCCGCCCCGTCGTGACCGCCCGAGCCACCGGGACCGCCCGAGCCGCCGGAACCGCTGGCCGCGCCCTCGGCGGGCTTGGGGGGCTTGCCGGAGGACGGCGTGGCGACCCGGGTCAACGCCGAGATGTCATCGATGTCCGGCGCTGGGTCGCAGATCGCCACCATGGTGCGGGTCCGCTCGGCCATGCTCAGCAGCGCCTCGTGGGCCACCACGTCGTGGAAGCCGGGCGCGGCGATGATGGAGATCTCATCGACCGCTTCCAGTAGTTGCAGGCCACCGCGCCGCTGCCCGGTGCCGGTGATCGCGCCGCCTTCGCCGACGTTGACCACCCAGCAGCGCGCGCCGCCGTTGTCCAGGAAGCCGAAGACCGCCCGCGCCAGCGCGGTGCTCTCCGCCTGCTCGCCGCCGGCGAAGAGCCGGAGGAATTCGGTCCAGTTGTTGACCGGCACCGCCTTGCCCAGTTGGGCGGAGCGGTCCGGGGCGACGCCGACGAACGCGGCGATGCTGGTGCTCTGCGGCCCGATCGGTCGGGCGCCATCGGGGACCTCCTCGACGTAGATGCCGGGGGAGAAGTAGCTGGGCATCGGTCCTCCTGTGCGGGTGGGCGTCAGTGGGTCGGTGGCGCGCAGACGATGACGATCTCGGGTTCGGCGGGGTCGACCTCGGCGGTGAGCACGAGCCCTCGTCCGGTCAGCCGGAGTCGGACCGGGCCCGGTTGCTCGGGGTCGTGCGGGACTCCGACGATCAGGAACCGGCCGTCGGGGTCGGTGCGGGTGGCGGACGCCGTGCCGGGCAGTTCGACCCGCATGGCGGCCAGTGGTTGGTCCTCGGGGCCGACCACCCGGCCGGCGAGCGTGCGCAGCTCCAACTGCCGCAGCCGCAGCGGTTGCAGGACCGGCGGCGCGGCCGGGGTCGGGTGGTCCACCTGCGCCGGCACGTCGATCAGCAGCGCCGGGCGGGGTGCGCTGCCGAACGCCGTCCACAGCGTGGCGTCGCCGGCCTCCAGCACCACCGGATAGCTGCCGTCGCTGGTGGCGGCGGTGAGCACCCGGTCCAGGCCGGGCAGCCCGGCCGGCCCGGCCGCGCAGAGCAGGTAGCGGATCGTGAACCGGTACGGCTCGCGGACCGCGCCGCTGGAGCGGGTTTGCCGGGCCGGGCGCAGCTCCATCGGCCAGAGGGTGAGCCCGGCGGCATCGCCGTCGGTGCGGGGCGGGCCGATCGGGACGGGTCCCCCCGCCGCGCTGGCCAGCCAGGCGGTCAGCTCGGCGGTGGCCGTCTCGATCGGTCCGCGCCCGTGGTTGGTCATCGCGGCGGCGTCCCCTGGATCCGGTAGGCGATGGCCTCGTTCCAGACGTGGGGGTAGACGCCGATCTCGAAGTAGCGGGTGAACCGGTTGATCGGCGCGTTGGTGTGGTCGTGGTAGAGCAGCCACACCGGCGCGATGGTGAACAGCACGTAGTTCGCCAGCACCAGTGGGATGTAGAGCGGGCCGAGCAGGCGGCCCTGGAAGATGTGCACGTCCTCGTGCCGCTGGATGCCGGAGCTGGAGCCGGCGCAGACGGTGCCGATGGTGGTGGCGTAGCGGGGCGAGACCCCCTCCACCACGCTGACCCGGCCGCTGCCCTGCGAGGTGGGCCGGTCCAGCGAGTGCCCGAAGAGCAGGTGCACGGCCAGGTAGATGGCCCCGACGAACGTGTTCAGCAGACTCCACGTGTGGTCGACGACGAAGAGGAGGATGCCGCGGGCGTCCGATCCGTACACCCCGGCGGAGGCCACCGCCCAGCCGAAGACCGCGCCGACCAGCAGGCCCACGACGGCGCCGATCAGCAGCCCGATCGGGCCGCCGGCCAGGAGGCCGAACAGGGCGCCGAAGCCGACCTGGACTGCCGCGCTGATGATTCCGAAGATCATGATGTCACTCCTCAGACCCAGGAGCGGAGGATGCGGGGCTCGCGGCCTTGCGCGAGCTGGGTCGGCGACGCCTGGGTCGCCTGCCGGTTGCCGGGCGGAATCTGGTTGACGCCGAGCGCGGCGGAGAAGATGACCAGGGCGTTGAAGAACGCGATGATCCACTTCTCGCCGCCGGCGTTGTCGGCGAACGCCGCGGTCACGTAGGACAGCAGCAGTGCGATGCCGATGGCGATCCACTTGCGGGCCTTGTCGCCGCTGGGGCCGATCAGCCCGCCGATGACGTTGGTGGCCAGTAGGGTGGCGGCGCTCGCGCCGGCGAGGCTGCCCAGGGCGGCCCAGGTGAAGAGATCGTTCACGGCGATCCCCCTTTTCTGCGATGGTGCGACCGGGATGAGGTGGTGGTGAGGTGAGGTCCGGTGCTCCCGGGTGGGAGCACCGGAGCCGGTCGCCGTCGTCGCGGGGCGGCCGGAGCCGGGCGTGGCCGGCGGGGCCGGCCACCGGATGGATCAGCCGGGCCCGGGCGCGCCGGCGGGCGGGCCCGGCGAGGTCGGGCCGGGGGCCGCCGGCGCCGTCGGGCGACGGCGACGCAGCAGGAGTACGCCCACCGCGGCGAGCAGCAGCAGCAGGAGCAGCCCGCCGACGATCAGCAGCCAGGGGAACCCGCCTCCGTCGGCGGCGGCGACCGGCGAGGCCGACGGTCGCGGCGGTGCCTCGGCGACGGCCCGCAGTTCGGTCGGCTTGTCCTGGTTGGAGTCCACCTTCCAGCTGACCGACCGGCCGTTGACGATGCCATTGGTGTCGATCACCCGGCCGGGAAATGTCACCGAGATCTCGAATGACATCAACTTGAGGAATGCCTGCTGCTGCTGCGGATTCTGTTGGGCTATTGTTCCGCCGTATTTGGCCGGGTCGAGCGGCAACGTGAAGCGGTAGAAATCGCCATCCCGCACCAGTTTGACGCTCTCGGTGTCGAAGCCCGCCAGCGGCGCCTTGCGGTAACTGATCTGGGTGCCGAAAAGTTTCTCGTCCTGGTAGCCGGTCTCCTCGCCGGGCGGCAGCGCGGGAATGTTCTGTCGCAGCTCCGCGAACGCCGCCGGGATGTTCTTGTTCCGTGAGCTGAGCAGGGATTTCTGGGCGGTCAGCAGGAGCTGCCCGTCGACCGTGTCGTCGGCGTTGACGGTGAGCCCCATGTTGAGCTGCATGCAGCCGCTCAAAACGGCGAGAAGGAGGAGACACACCGCGACGCGGAGTGCCTTACCGCGGTTGACTCTCCTGTTCATGGGCTCAGTGTGTGTGATCGCTATCACCACGAGCAGTCAGCGATCAGTCAGAACGCAGTCGCCGATCTTACCGGTGTGCTGTCACGTTCGGATGAGGCCGCCGGCAGCACAAATGGCTATTCTGGAGTTTTGGGCCCAGCGCAGTTTCACGGCGCTGTTTCCGCCATTGGCCAGAGCGGCGCGAGCGGGGTCCTCTGCGGCGCGGCCCAGGGTCACCGCTGGCCACCACCTGCCGGCATAGGCTGCGGGAATGGTCGTGATCGCGTGTGTGCTGCTGGTGGATCCCGACGGGCAGCTGCTGCTGCAACTGCGCGACGGCAACGCCGCCTTCCACCCGAACGTCTGGGGGCTGCCCGGTGGGCACGGCGAGTCGGGGGAGACCCCGGAGCAGACCGCCGAGCGGGAGCTGCGGGAGGAGACCGGCCTACGCGCCGACGGTCCGCTGCGTCCGTTCGCCGTGCAGTCGCTGCCCGAGCTGGGCCGGGTGAAGCACTACTTCACCGGCAGCACCCGGGCCCGGCAGGAGGACGTGGTGCTCGGCGAGGGGGCTGCGATGGTCTTCGTCCCCGGCGACCGGGTGCTCGACGGTCGCCCCTTCACACCCGGCACCGTCGAGGTGCTGACCCGGTTCCTCGCCTCACCCGAGTACGCCGGCGCCGGCACGACCACCGCCCGCTGAGCGACCGGCCGGGGCGGCGATCAGGTGGCCGGTTCCGCCGGAGGTTGCCAGTCGGCGTAGCGGGCCATGCCCCGCAGGGCGGCCCGCGCCGGGGCGAGCCGTAACGCGGCGTCCCGCACGGTAACGGCCAGCGGGTTGCGCAGTTGCTGGCCGTACCGCCCGGCGCGGTAGGAGGCCCGGGCGATGGCCTGGCTGCGCGGGCGACGCTGCCGGTCGTACGCCGCCAATGCGGCCGGCAGCCCCTCGGCGCCTGCGGCGCAGACCGCGCCGAGGACCACCGCGTCCTCGATCGCCTGGCCGGCGCCCTGCCCGAGGTTGGGGGTCGTCGGGTGGGCGGCGTCGCCGAGCAGCGCCACCCGTCCTCGCACGTACGAGGGGAGCGGTGCGGCCAGGTGGTGGATGTCGTTGCGCAGGACGACCTCGGGTGGGGTCGCCGCCAGCAGCGCCGGGATGGGCGCGTGCCAGTCGCCGAAGCGCTCCCGGACGGCCGCCAGCTCGTCCGGCACGCGGCCGTCGAGCAGCCCGGTGAGCGGGTCCATCGCGCGATGGTAGACGATCGCGAGGGTCGCTCCGGGTGTGGAGTGGTGCGGTCCGGCGATCGGTGGGGGAGGTGGGGGATGGCGCGGTTCAGCGGCCTGCGGGTGGCCGGCGAACGGCTGCGGCACGGGTGGCGGCCGGTGCTGGAGGCGACCCTCGCGGCGACCGTGGCCTGGCTGCTGGCCACTCGGCTGCTCGGGCACCCGCAGCCCTTCTTCGCCCCGGCCGCGGCGCTGATCGTCCTCGGTCAGGCCCGGGGGCAGCGAATCCGGCGTGCCGTCGAGGTCGTCCTCGGGGTGGCTGCCGGGGTGCTGGTCGCGGACCTGGTGGTGCAGGCGCTGGGTCCGGGCAGCACCTGGACCGTGTTCACCGTCATCCTGCTCACGGTCCTGCTCGCGGTGGCCTTCGGCGCCAGCGGCGTGACCCTGGTGCAGGCCGCGGTCTCCGCGCTCTACCTGGTGGTGGTCGCGCCGCCGGACGGGTCGCTGGTGCCGTTCCGCTTCGTCGACGCGCTGGTCGGCGGCGTGGTCGCGCTCGCGGTCAGCCTGCTGGTCGACGCCCGGCGTCCGCTGGCCCCGCTGGTCGCCGAGGTGCGGCGCACGTTCGACGAGTTGGCCGGGCTGCTGGGCGGGATCGCCGACGCGCTGGACCGCCGGGACGAGGCCGGCGCGGTCGCCGCGTTGGCCCAGGCCCGTGGCATGGACGTCCGGGTCGACGGGCTGCGCGACGGGGTGCTGGCGGCCGGCGAGGCGCTGCGGCTCAACGTGCGTCGGCACCGGCACATCGGCCGTCTGCGGTCGGTGGACGAGTCGATCCGGCAGATCGACTACGTGGTACGCAACGTACGGGTGCTCGCCCGTGCCGGGGTGACGCTCAGCCGGCTGCCGTCCCCCGCGCCGCCCGAACTGGGTGCCGCGCTGCGGTCGCTGGCCGAGGCGGTCGGGGAGGCCGGCTCGGCGCTCGCCGCCGACCTGGACGGGCAGGACGAGGCCGCCGACCGGCACGCCATCCGGGCGGACGAGTTGGCGCTGGCCGCCGTACACACCGCCGGGCAGCTCTTCGGGTCGGCCCAGACCCTCCCGCTTGCCATGATCATCGGCCAGGTCCGGGCCACGGCCATCGACCTGCTGCGCGGCCTCGGCCCCGACGACGACGCCACCGTCCTCACCCGTGTCGACGAAGCCCTCGGCCTCCCCGCGATCTGACCACCACCTCCTCACCCCGACCACGCCCTCGGCCCGCGCGGTGACGTGTGTCCCGGGGGCGGTCAGGGTGGGGTGGTCAGCCAGTCGGTGGCGGACTGGCGCAAGGGGGTGGAGACCTCGTGGCCGCCGGGGAACTCCTCGTAGGTGACGTCGTAGCCGAGGCTGTGCAGGTGCGGGACGAGCCGCCGGCTGCACAGGTCGATCGGCAGGACCCGGTCGTCCACCCCGTGCGAAACGAAGATCCGCGGCCGGCCGTGCGTCACCGGCGGCGCGGCGAAGCCGGGGGAGAAGGCCAGCACCGCGTCGACGAGGTCGCCGTTGGCCAGGCCCAGCGAGAGCGCGTACGAGGCGCCGTCGGAGAAGCCGCCGAGCGTCACCTCACGCACCGGATAGCCGTCGAAGACGGTGGCCAGCAGCCCGTCGATGCGCCGCACGTCCACCCCGAAGCCGCCGGCGATCAGGTCCCAACTGCTCGCCGACGCCTGCGGGGCCACCAGCAGCAGGTGATGCGCGTCCGCGACCGGCAGCAGCAGGTCCAGGCCCTGCCGCGCGGAGCCGCCCGCCCCGTGCAGCAGCACCACCAACCGGTACGCGGTCCCGTCGGTGGCCGGCTCCGGGGCGTACGCCATCGCCAGCGGCCCACCGTGGGCGCCGGTCATCGGCATCAGCCCGGTGGGCGCCGACGCCACCGGCGGGTGGGCACGGGCGGTCAACCGGCCGTGCCGTGGATCGTCCGCCGGCACGCGGTCCGGCGGCGCGGGTTCGGACACGGGTCACCGCTCCTCGCTGTCGGCAGGGTGTGCGCCACGTTTACCCGACCCGCCACGGGTTAACCGCCGGCCATCACCGGCAGCCCGGTCAGCAGCTGCCGCGGGCTGCCAGGTTGACCGGGTCAGGCGCTGTCGCGGGCCACCAGGGCGGATGGGAAGAGGGTCTCCGGCACGGTCCGGCGGCCGTCCAGCACGGCGGTGGCCGCGGCGGCGGCGATCCGGCCCACCGGGTGGCTCGCGGTGGTCAGCGCGGGGGTGGTCATGCCGGCCAGCGGGATGTCGTCGAAGCCGGCCACGGCGACGTCGCCGGGCACCCGCACCCCGCTGTCGCGCAGCGCCGCGATCACCCCGAGCGCGGTCTCGTCGCTGATCGCGTAGATCGCGTCGAGTTCCGGCCAGCGCCGCAACGCCTCGTCGGCCGCCGCCCGGCCGCGTGCCGCGGTGAAGTCGCCGGGCAGCACCCGCTCCGGCAGGCCGGCCTCGCGCATCAGCCGGCGGTACGCCACCACTGGGCGCTGTGAGCACGGCAGCCAGCGGGGGCCGGTCACCATGGCGATCCGGCGGCGACCCGTGCCGTACAGGTGACGCAGCACCTCGCTGGCGCCAGCGTCGTTGTCGACGTCGAACGACGGGACGGTGGCTGAGCCGACGCCGATCGAGACCACCCGGCCGTGCAGCGACCGTGGCACGGCGGCCAGCAGCTCCGCGGTGGTGTTGACCAGCACCACGCCGCACACGCTGCGGTCCCCGGCGAGCTGGTCGAGAGGGCTCGGATCGCTCAACGGCAGCCAGTGCAGCGCCACGCCGATACCGGCCGGCGCGCAGACCTGGGCCGCCGAGCCGACCACCTGGTGGACGTACGGGTCGTCCAGCACCGCGGCGCTGGTCCCCGCGACCGCCACCACCAGCCGTACGCCGCCGCCCCGGACCAGCGCCCGGGCGGCCGGGTTGGGCACGTAGCCGAGCCGGTCGACGGCCGCCGCCACCCGGTCCCGGGCTGCCGGCGAGGCGAACCCGGTCCCGGCGATCACCCGCGAGGCTGTGGACCGGGACACCCCGGCGATCCGCGCGACGTCCTCCAGGGTGGCCGGTCGGTGTGCCGCTGCCGTCATCGTCCCCTCCTCCGGTTACCCGTCCGGGCGGACGAACACCTGCCTCGAATCATCCCCCGACCGGAGGCAGAGCCGGTAAGGGGCGGTAGCCGGTTTGTGGTGGTAGCGCTCTCAGGTGTGCGATCGTGCCAGGAGATCACCCCGAGAAAGAGGACCCGCCGCCCGTGACCGCCCCCACCAGCTCATCGGTTTCGCCCGACACCGCCCCGGCACCGTCACGTGCCGTGCGGCTCGCCCGTAACGGCGTCGCCGTCGTCTTCACCCTCAACGGGCTGGCCGTCGGCAGCTGGTTCTCCCGGGTTCCGGCGGTCCGCGAGGCGTTGGACCTCTCCGCCGGCCGGCTCGGGTTGCTCCTGCTGGCGATGAGCGTCGGTGCACTGCTGGCCATGCCCACCTCCGGCCTGCTCGCCCAGCGCTTCGGCGCGGCCCGCACCGTGCGACTGGGCACGGTGCTGGTCGCAGTGGGCGTGACCGTGGCCGGACTGGGCGCCACGGTGGCCGGTTCGGCCGTCGTCGTCGCGGTGGGGTTGGTCGCCTTCGGCTACGGCTCGGGTGCCTGCGACGTCGCGATGAACGTCGAGGGCGCGGTGGTGGAGCGGCGGTTGGGGCGTACCGTCATGCCCCGCTTCCACGCGGCCTGGAGCCTCGGGTCGGTGGCCGGCGCGGGGCTCGGCGCCGGGGCCGCCCGCTTCGACGTGTCGGTCGGCGCGCACCTCGCCGCCGTGGCGGTGGTGGTGCTGACCGGCACCGTGCTCGGCTCGCGGGCGTTCCTGCCCCGGCCGGTCGTCGACCCGGCCGCCCCGGCGGCGGCCGCCAGCCCGGCCGCCGGCCGCCGCGCACAGCTCGCCGCCTGGCGCGAGCCCCGCACCCTGCTGATCGGGCTGTTCGTGCTGGTGATGGCGTTCACCGAGGGCAGCGCCAACGACTGGCTGGCGGTCGCCTTCGTGGACGGCCGGGACCTGAGCGAGGCGGCCGGCGCGGCGGTCTTCGGCGTCTTCGTCGTCGGCATGACCCTCGGGCGCACCGCGGGCACGATCGCGCTGGACCGGTGGGGTCGGGTGCCGGTGCTCAGCGGCACCATCCTGCTCGCCGTGGTGGGCGCGAGCCTGGCCGTGCTGGCGGGCTCGGGGCCGGTGGCCATCGTCGGCGTCGCGCTCTGGGGACTCGGCGCGTCGCTGGGCTTCCCGGTCGGGATGAGCGCGGCGGCCGACGAGGAGGCGCACGCCGCCGTCCGGGTCAGCGTGGTCGCGGTGATCGGTTACACCGCCTTCCTGGGCGGGCCGCCGTTGCTGGGGTTGCTCGGCGACCGGGTCGGCACCCTGGACGCGCTGCTGGTGGTGCCGCTGCTGCTGGTGCCGACGCTGGCGCTGGTGTCGGTGCTGCGTCCGCCCCGGCGATCATGAAGTTATCGCCCTCGATGCCGGCGTTTCGCGCCGCCAACCTCATGATCACCGAGGCGGAAGGTCAGTCGCGGAGCCAGACTCGGAGGGGCCCTACCGGGACAAAGCCGGCCTTGCGGGCGGCGGCGAGGTCCGGGCCGGATTCGTAGCCGACCAGCGGCAGCCGGGGCAGGGTGGTGAGCACCCCGTGCCAGATCTCGCCGGGGTCGCCGGTACGGGCGAACAGGTTGGAGACGCCGTACACGCCGTCGCCGCTGACCACCGCGCCGCCGACGACCGCACCCCGGTCGTCGTACCGGGCCAGCACCCGTACCCGGGGGTCGGCCAGCAGTGCCGGGCGGAACAAGTCCCCGCCGCCGTGCGCCGCCGCCCAGGCGACCAGCCCCGCGGGCGTCGTGACCCGGGTGAGCGGCGGGCCGGCCGGTGGGTCCGCCGGCGGCCGGTGGATCCACTGGGCGTCGAAGAGCACCCGGAAGCCGTGCTCGGTGAGGTCGAGGTCGGCGAAGCTGTCCTTCACCGACGCACCGGACCCGGCGTCGATCCGGGCCAGCAGGGCGCCGGCGTCGACGCCCGGGCGCAGGGTGACCGCGTCCGGGTACCAGGGTGGGGAGCGGCGGGGGACCGACCAGGCGTCGGCGTCGATCCGGCCGGTCAACCCGTGAGTGCCGCAGACGACGTCGCACCATTCGGCGTTGTCGCGGGCCGCCGCCTCCCGCACATCCTGGGGCACGCCCCGCAGCCTAAGACCTCCTGACCGGGGCGCCGCCCCCCACTCCCGGACCTCAGGAGTTCGTGAGGATGACCAGTTGCTGGGTCGCGCGGGTCATCGCGACATAGCGGTCAACCGCTCCCTCGATGCCCGAGCCGAACGCCTCCGGGTCGACGAGCACGACCAGGTCGAACTCGAGCCCCTTCGACAGCTCCGGGGTCAGCGACCGGACCCGGGACGTCGGCACGAAGGTGGGATCGCCGATGACGCAGGCGATGCCCTCGGCGTGCGCGGCGAGCCAGGTGTCGAGGACCGAATCCCGATCAGAGGCAGGTCCGTGTACGACGGGGACGCCGCTGCCGCGGATCGACGTCGGCACGTTGGCGTCCGGGAGCACGGCCCGGATGACCGGCTCGGCTTCCGCCATGACCTCTTCCGGCGTCCGGTAGTTGATGCTCAGGGAGGCCAGGTCTATCCGGTCGAGCCCGACCCGTTCGAGTCGTTCCTGCCAGGACTCCGTGAACCCGTGCCGGGCCTGGGCACGGTCCCCGACGATGGTGAAGCTTCGGGACGGGCAGCGGAGCACCAACATCTGCCACTCCGCGTCGGTCAGCTCCTGGGCCTCGTCCACGACGATGTGCGCGAACGGGCCGGCGAGCAGGTCCGGGTCGGCGCTGGGCAGCGCGGTCTCGTCGACCAGGGCATCCTGGAGATCCAGTTGGCGCAGGCTCGACAGCACACCTTCGCCGTCGTCATAGGCGTGGGCCTCGATCAGTTCATCGACGACCGTGGCCATCCGCTCGCGCTCGACGGCGACGATGGCCCCCTGCCGACGCTTACGCGTTGACGCCTCCGGGTCGCCGAGCCGCTGCCGTGCCGCGTCCAGGAGCGGCAGGTCGGACACCGTCCAGGCCTGGGCGTCGCCGCGCTGCAGCTTGCGGACCTCGTCGGGGCTGAGCCGGGGAGCGCACTTGCGCAGGTAGGCGGGCACCGACCACAGGTCTCCGACGAGGTCGGCCGCGTCGAGCAGCGGCCAGGCGCGGTTGAAGGCCGTGCGCAGCTCCCTGCTCCGCAGCAGCGACCTGCGGACCACGTCATCCGGCTCATCGCCGTCGTACCTGTCCGTCAGGATCGTGAGCAGTTCCTCCCAGACCTCGTCACGCGCCTCGTTGTGCGGGGTGCCGGGCCCCGGTGCCTCGAACGCCTCGGCCCAGTCGTCGGCGCTCAGCCGGATGTCGGCCTCGTCCGTCGTGACCGTCATCGGTGCGGTCGGCGGCTCCTCGTAGAACCTGACGGCCGCGTCGATCGCCTTCACCAGGTCCGCGGACGACTTCAGGCGGGCCACGTCCGGGTCGGTCTCGATGGTTGCCGCGGCACCCTCGGGGACGAGGTCCCGCAGGGTGCAGATCTGCACCTCCTCCTCGCCGAGGCTGGGGAGGACGTCGGCGACGTAGGCCAGGTAGGGCTGGTGCGGACCGACGAACAGCACACCGCCTCGGCCGTGACCGAGGCGAGGGTCGGCATAGCGGAGGTAGGCGGTGCGGTGCAGGGCGACGACGGTCTTCCCGGTACCCGGGCCGCCGTCCACGACGAGAGCGCCGCTCGATCCCGCGCGGATGATGGCGTCCTGGTCGGCCTGGATGGTGCTCAGCACATCCCGCATCTGGGTCGACCGGCTGCTGCCCAAGCTGGCGATGAACGCGGACTGGTCGTCGAGCGCGGCGTGCCCCTCAAGCCCGTCGGGGGTGAACACCTCATCCCAGTAGTCGCTGATCCGGCCGAGGGTCCAGCGAAACCTGCGGCGGCTCGCCAGACCCATCGGGTTGGCGTGGGTGGCTCCGAAGAACGGCTCAGCCGCGGGGGAGCGCCAGTCGAGCAACAGCCGACGACCCTCGTCGTCCGTGAGGCCACGTCGCCCGATGTACACGGGCTCGGTGCTGTCCGCGCTGACCATGCGGCCGATACACAGGTCCAGACCGAAGCGACCCAGTGCGCGCAGACGCGCCGTCAGCCGGCGCACCTCCATGTCCCGGTCCACCGCCTGCCGGCCTTTGCCGCCGGGCGCCTTGCGCGCCGCGTCGAGGCGGTCGGACAGGTCGGCGAGCAACTGCTCCAGGCGTTCCGCGATGGCCGCGAAGTGCCGCTCGTCGCCCGCGATCAGCGCCGGCTCGGCCTTGGGGGAGAGGTGGTCGGGAAGATCAAACACGCTGGTGGTCAGCGAGGTCACGTCATCAGCTCCGATCTGAGGTCCTGCAGTCGAACGAGTGCGCGACGGCTCTGCGCACGGATCGCCTCGATGGCCACTCGCGCGAGCACTGTCGAGGCCCGCGGGACCGCCTGCGCGTACGCGTATCGCGCGGCCCGAGGCATGGCCGCGTACGTTGTCCACCGGTGGCAGGCCGGTCTGGAGGTTGAGCGCCGCGCCGAACAGCGCGTCACCGGCGGCGGTGTTCTACGCCGCCATCTCCCACCCGCTCAGGCTCGGGTAGCCCTGTCCTGGCGCGTTACGACACCGTGGGGGAAGGCCATGCGCATCTGCCTGAGACCCCGTCCCCGCGCGACCCGCTCGTCGACAACAACACCCGCATTTCGCGACTCCCATTTCCGCAGGTTATGTCCTTGGTCCGGCAATTCTGTGGCATCACCCGGGTCTTGCCACAAGGCCCCCGGTGCGGTATATGTTGAGAGTGGAAGGGAGTGGGTAGGTACTTCCCTTTCCCTTGATCGTCCGCCAGACGGACACCCCCCGCACACCATGAGGCGGTCAGCCAACGGCCTGCCGCCGGGAAACCGATGCCGGCGGCAACATGCCCACGACGGTCAGGGCAGCCGGTCGGCGTACACCAGGTCCATCGTGTCGGTGTGTCCCGCCCAGCGGAGTTCGAGGTGCCAGCAGCCCGCCCGCGGCATGTCGATGATCGATGGGCCAGGGCCGCCGGCGACCTCCCGGGTCACCCTGGTGTCGGTGCCGTCCAGCGTCGCGGTGATCGCCAGCGTGTCGGGCGACGTCGTGTCGGGCGACGTTGTGGCAGCGCGGGAGACCCACAGGATCTTGTTGCTCGACCCGTCCTGCCTGACCTGAGCCAGTGGGTGAGCGAACAGCACCGCCACGATGTCGCCCCTCGCGCCCAAGACGTGCGGGGCCCGGGCGTCCCCGCTGAACCCGGCGTCCGCCCAGTCCGGCAGGGACCCCGTCTCGACCCGCGAGCTGCAGCCTGGCGCCGCGCTCGCCGGGGCCGTGGTGGCCGGAGCGCCGGCCGGCGTGGCTGACTGGCCGGTCGTACACCCCGCAAGCAGGACCACCGACCCCAGCATGAACCTGGCCCACGAACCCATCTCGCCCCTCCCGGATAAGCGTTGGCGACTCGAATCGCGCGTCGCACCCTCTAGACACCGGACCGGCCTGCCAGGTTCCCGAACGTCCCTACCTCAGCGATCCGGCGATCTCGATCGCCTCGGTCTTGCTGAGGTCGCCCTCAAGCCGATAGCTCACGCCACCGGCCTGCCAGATCAGGGTCGAGGCGGCGAGCCGGGCGGTCTCCACCCGGACCTCTCCCGCCCGGTCCACATAGGCCAGTGTGTGTGGGCCGCCGACCCAGACGGCGAAGTCGCGGTTGACCTGGACCCAGTCCGCCGGCCTGCTGGTCTCCTTGTGGAAGGCCAGGTCGAGTCGACCGTCGAAGGCATCGATGCGCAACGTGCCCCCGCCGTAGAGCAGCGTCGCCACCCGGTAGCGCCCTGTGCCGTCGGGATCGGCGACCAGCACCTGCTCGGGCGTGCCCAGCTTCGCCGGCAGGCGAATCGGGAAGCGCACCGCCCGTTGTGCCTCGTCGAGGGTGGTGGTCCGCTGCGCGGGCAACGGCGACGGAGTGCCGGTGGGCAGCTCCGCGGGCGAGGTGGCAACGCTGACTCCGGCGAAGCGCAGCAGCCCCGCGACGGCGTCGGCGAGGGCGCTCCGTCCCGGCGGCAGCACCGCCACCAGCAGGGCGACGAGCGCCGCAGCGGCATACGAGCGCCACCGGCGTCGCCGGCGGGTGGGCGCGGTGAGCTGTGCGCGTACGCGCGCGGTCACCTCGGGCGGGTCGGGTGTCTCCAGCCAGGCCGACAGGTCGCGCAGTTCCCTTTCGAGGTCACCCATGCCGGACCTCCTCGCGATCGAGCAGGCCGCGGAGCTTCGCCAGAGCGCGGGACGTCCGCGACTTCACCGTGCCCCGGGGCCAGCCCAACGTCGCCACCGTCTCCTCCTCGCTGAGATCGAGGAGGAATCGGCAGACGATCACCTCGCGGTCCCGCACCGGCAGTTGGCGCAGCGCCTGCACCAGCGTGGCGCGGCGCTCCCCGGCCAGGACCGCGTCGACCGCGCCATCCTCGGCGATCTCGGACGCCGGGTTCGCCGCCGCAGCCCGCAGGACGAGCCCGTCCCGCCGGTTGCGCGACCGATGCAGGTTGCGGGTCTCGTTGGCGACGATCGCCAGCAGCCATGATCGGAAGGACGACTCGCCCCGATAACGGGACAGCTTGCGGTATCCCTTCACAAACGCCTCCTGGATGACGTCCTCGGAATCCGAGCCCGCGCCGAGCAGCACCGCCGTCCGGTACGCGGACGCGGTGTGCCGGGCGACCAGGAGGTCGTATGCCTCCAGGTCACCTGCCCGTGCGCGGGTGACGAGCACGTCGTCGTCCAGGGGGACCTCCGGTTGGATCACACTCATGACACCGCCCGCGCGCTCTGGGTTCCACCCGCGGTTCGGCCAGCTCACTCCCACCCGACGTGCAGCGTATTGCCAGGAATCGGTGGTGCACTGGGAGGGCATCGAGGAGAGGGGTGGGTCATGGGCTGGTTCAGTCGACGGGCACGGGGCACCGAAGCGACCCCGACGAAGCTGGACCGGGAGGCGACCCGGGACGACCTCGCGGCGTTGGAGGCGTTCATCGCCAGCCGGCAGGGGGTGGAGTTCTACCTGGAGCCGGAGACGACCGCGACCGACACCACCGTGATGGCGATCGCCCACGACGGCGAGTGGATCCGCCGCCGGACGGGCACGCCACGCGCGGCGGGCGCCATCGCCCGCAAGCACGCGGTGCCGCTGTACGAGGCGGCCCGTACCGGCTACCCGGAGCGGATGCGGGTGTGGAGCCGGGCCCACCCGGAGCGCCACGCCCGCTGAGGCCCGCCGCCTGCGGATCATGGCCGACGGTGGTGCCGCCGTCCGCTGCTTCGCTGACCTGGGCTGACCGCGTCGACGATCACATTTCCGCCTCCGGCGGGGTCCTGGCAACCTCGGTCCGGACGTTGTTCCGGGCCGGCGTCACTGGTGGGGCGCCGGGGGTCCGCGTTCGGATCCCGGGGTCGGGCCGGATTGATCGTGGCCGTTGACCCACGTCCGCTCTCTTCGAGGCGGGGGGTGCCGATTCAACGCTCCCGTCAGGGACCCGGGCTGGCCGGATGGTCCGCCCGCCATTGTTCCGTTGCCGGGAACGCAACGATGAACGCGCTGCCGCTATCGCGCCGGGTGCGGCAGGGCAAAGGGCGCGCGGCATTCAAGCGGGGCATTGTGAGGGCGGCGAATCGAGGCGTACCGATCGGCGTATCTCGATCGGTTGGGCCCGGCCTTCGGCGGTGGGGGCAGCGTTGACCGGCGGCGGACGGGTGTGGCAGCATTCGCGGCCTGACGGCAGTGAAGGAAGTCGGTGCGATTCCGACGCGGTCCCGCCACTGTCACCGGGGAGTGATCCCCCCTCGTGCGCCACGACCGTGTGTCTGCGGTTGGAAGGCCGGGGGAGAGCGTCGATCCGGAAGCCAGGATACTTCGGCCGTCGGGACGTACCCCAGGGCGTGGACACCCGAGGAGGACCCGATGGCGCATGGCGTCTCTTTCGTTGACGAGCACCGTCATGACCCGCACGGTGGACGCTCCGCCGTACCCGCAGCCGCACCCGGATCCGGCCCCGCCGGCATGCGCCGCGCCGGTCGGGTGGACGACCGCGCCGGCCACCGGCACCGCTGAGTCGCGCACCCGGCGCTGACCGGCCCCGACGCCCGCGTCGGTGACCCGTCCGCTCGGTCGTACCGGCTGACGCCGCATCCACCCGCTTCGTCCAGGTCGCCCTCATGGGCGACGGGGACGTCACTCTCCGGAGCCTTCCGTGCGCATCCTGCTGCTCTCCACCGCCGACACCGACCTGCTGGCCGCCCGTTCCAGCGATGCCGACTACCGGCTGGCCAACCCCGCGCGGGTCGCCGCCGACGAGGTGCCCGCCCTGCTCGACGGGGCCGACCTCGCCGTCGTACGCCTGCTCGGGGGCCGGCAGGCGTGGCCGGACGGCCTCGCCGCGGTGCTCGCCAGCGGCCTGCCGACGGTCGTGCTCGGCGGTGAGGCGGTGCCCGACGCGGAGCTGATGGTCGTCTCCACCGTGCCGTCCGGGGTGGCCACCCAGGCGCTGGCGTACCTGGTCGAGGGCGGCCCGGAGAACCTGGGCCAGCTGGCCCGGTTCCTCTCCGACACGGTGCTGCTCACCGGCGAGGGCTTCGCCCCGCCCGCGCCCACCCCGGCGTACGGCGTGCACGGCGAGTACCCGGTCGACCCGGACCGGCCCACCGTGGGGATCGTCTTCTACCGGGCGCACACGCTGGCCGGCAACACCGGCTTCGTCGACGTGCTGGCCGACGCGGTACGGGCGGCCGGCGGCAACCCGCTACCCATCTTCTGCGGCTCACTGCGTGGCCTGACCGCCGGCGCCGGCCCGCTCGGGCTCTTCGCCCGCTGCGACGCGCTGCTCGTCACGATGCTCGCGGCCGGCGGCGCGGTCGCCGCGGACGCCTCCGGTGGCGGTGATGAGGACGCCTGGGACGTCGGCGCGCTGGCCGCCCTGGACGTGCCGGTCATCCAGGCGCTCTGCCTGACCAGCACCCGCGAGCAGTGGTCCGGCAGCGACGCCGGACTGTCCCCGTTGGACGCCGCGATGCAGGTGGCCATCCCCGAGTTCGACGGCCGGATCGTCACCGTGCCGTTCTCGTTCAAGCGGATCGACGCCGACGGGATCTCGGTCTACGCCGCCGACGAGGAACGGGCCGCGCGAGTGGCCGACATCGCGGTGCGGCACGCCCGGCTGCGGTACGTGCCCAACGCCGACAAGCGGGTCGCCGTGGTGCTCAGCTCGTACCCCACCAAGCACTCCCGGGTCGGTAACGCCGTCGGGCTGGACACCCCGGTCTCGGCGGTCCGGCTGCTCGCCGCGTTCGCCGACGCCGGCTACCACCTCGGCGACGGCCCGGTGCCCGACGACGGAGACGCGTTGATCCACGCGCTGATCGCCGCCGGGGGTCACGACGTGGAGTGGCTCACCCCGGAGCAGTTGGCCGCCGCCGAGGCCCGGGTGCCCGGGCAGACGTACCGGCGCTGGTTCGAAGGGATTCCGGCCGGGCTGCGCGAGCGGATGCGGGAGCACTGGGGCGAGCCACCCGGCGAGCTGTACACCGACGGCGGGGACATCGTGCTCGCCGGGCTGCGCTTCGGCAACGTGGTGCTGCTGATCCAGCCACCGCGCGGCTTCGGGGAGAATCCGATCGCCATCTACCACGACCCGGACCTGCCGCCCAGCCACCACTACCTGGCCGCGTACCGCTGGCTGGCCGCGCCGGTCGCCGACGGCGGCTTCGGCGCGGACGCCGTGGTGCACCTGGGCAAGCACGGCACCCTGGAATGGCTGCCCGGCAAGGGCCTCGGCCTCGCCGCCGACTGCGCGCCCGACGCGGTCCTCGGCGACCTGCCGCTGGTGTACCCGTTCATCGTCAACGACCCCGGCGAGGGCACCCAGGCCAAGCGGCGGGCGCACGCCGTGGTGATCGACCACCTGGTGCCACCGATGGCCCGCGCCGAGACCTACGGCGACCTGGCCAAGTTAGAGCAACTGCTCGACGAGTACGCCACCGTGCAAGCGCTCGACCCGGCCAAGGTGCCCACCGTGCGGGCGCAGATCTGGGACCTGGTGCGCGCCGCCGAGTTGCACCACGACCTGCACGCCGAGGCGATGCCGGCCGCCGACGACTTCGACGACTTCGTGCTGCACCTCGACGGCTACCTCTGCGAGGTCAAGGACGTACAGATCCGCGACGGGCTGCACATCCTCGCCGCCGCGCCGACCGGCGAACCCCGGGTCAACCTGGTCCTCGCGGTGCTGCGCGCCCCGCAGA
Source organism: Micromonospora sp. NPDC000668 (assembly GCF_042897975.1). Taxonomy (NCBI): domain Bacteria; kingdom Bacillati; phylum Actinomycetota; class Actinomycetes; order Micromonosporales; family Micromonosporaceae; genus Micromonospora; species Micromonospora sp. NPDC000668. Next base: position 145,233 of record NZ_JBIAYP010000001.1, on the reverse strand, counting down.
TCTGGGGCGGCACCCGTGCCCTGCCCGGCCTGCGGCAGGCCCTCGCCAGCGCGTACGGGCTCGACGAGCAGGAACTGCTCGCGACGCCGGGACAGCGGCTGGCCCTGCCCACCGAGCTGACCGACGTGGTGGACGGACCGGCCGGCACTGCCGCCGACGCCGTCGACCTGATCGAGGCGCTGGCGCGACGGCTGGTCATCGCGATGGAGACCCTCGACTGGCCCACCGGGGCCGTCGACGCGGTGGTCGAGGAGGTGACCGGCCGACCGATCCCGGACGTCGCCGCGGTGCTGCACTTCGCCGCCACCGAGTTGGTGCCCCGGCTGGACCGGACCACCGACGAGCTGACCAACACCCTCGGCGCGCTCGACGGCCGGTTCGTGCCGCCCGGCCCATCCGGTTCACCGACCCGGGGTCTGGTCAACGTGCTGCCCACCGGCCGCAACTTCTACTCCGTCGACCCCAAGGCCATTCCCAGCCGCAACGCCTGGGATGTCGGGGTGGCCCTGGCGGACTCCCTGCTGGCCCGGCACCTCGCCGACACCGGGGCGTACCCCCGCTCGGTGGGGTTGACCGTGTGGGGCACCAGCGCCATGCGGACCCAGGGCGACGACATCGCCGAGGTGCTCGCGTTGCTGGGCTGCCGGCCGGTCTGGGACGACCGGTCGCGGCGGGTCACCGGCGTCGAGGTGGTGCCGACCGCCGAGCTGGGCCGGCCCCGCATCGACGTCACCGTGCGCATCTCCGGCTTCTTCCGCGACGCGTTCCCGCACGTGGTGGCGCTGCTCGACGACGCCGTCCGGCGGGTCGCCGCCCTGGAGGAGCCCGAGGCCGAGAACTACGTCCGGGCGCACGTCGCCGCCGACCTCGCCGAACACGGCGACGAGCGGCGGGCCACCGCGCGCATCTTCGGCTCCAAGCCCGGGGCGTACGGCGCCGGGCTGCTGCCGCTGATCGACGCCCGGACCTGGCGCAGCGACGCCGACCTGGCCGAGGTGTACGCGGTCTGGGGCGGCTACGCCTACGGCCGTGGCCTGGACGGCCGGGAGGCGCGCGCCGACATGGAACGCTCGTTCGCCCGGATCGCGGTGGCGGTGAAGAACCAGGACACCCGCGAGCACGACATCGTCGACTCCGACGACTACTTCCAGTACCACGGCGGGATGGTGGCGATGGTCCGCCACCTCACCGGCGCCTCGCCGCAGGCGTACGTGGGCGACTCGGCGATGCCGCACGACGTGCGCACCCGCACCCTGGCCGAGGAGACCCGACGGGTGTTCCGGGCCCGGGTGGTCAATCCGAAGTGGATCACCGCCATGCGCCGGCACGGCTACAAGGGCGCCTTCGAGCTGGCCGCCACCGTGGACTACCTGTTCGGCTACGACGCCACCGCCGGCGTGGTCGACGACTGGATGTACGAGCACCTGGCCGCCGCGTACCTCTTCGACGAGACCACCCGGGAGTTCCTGGAGCGGTCCAACCCGTGGGCGCTGCGCGGCATCACCGAGCGGCTGCTGGAGGCCGCCGACCGGGGGCTGTGGGCCAAACCCGAGCCGGCCACCCTCGACCGGCTCCGCGACACGTACCTGGCCAGCGAGGGTGACCTGGAGGACCGCGCATGACCACCTACCCGTTCAGCGCCGTGCTCGGCATGGCCGACATGCGGCTGGCGCTGCTGCTCAACGCGGTGTCCCCGGCGATCGGCGGGGTGCTGGTCCGCGGCGAGAAGGGCACCGCCAAGTCGACCGCCGTACGCGCCCTCGCCGCGCTGCTTCCCCCCGTACCCCGCGTCGCGGGTTGCCGGTTCGGCTGTGACCCGGCCGAGCCCGACCCGGCCTGCCCGGACGGCCCGCACCCGGCCGGCGCCCCCGCCGAGACCCGACCAGCCCGCCTGGTGGAGCTGCCGGTCGGCGCCGCCGAGGACCGGGTGGTCGGCTCGCTGGACCTGGAGAAGGCCCTCGGCGAGGGGGTACGCGCCTTCGAACCGGGCCTGCTCGCCGCCGCGCACCGGGGCGTGCTCTACGTCGACGAGGTCAACCTGCTGCACGACCATCTGGTCGACCTGCTGCTGGACGCTGCGGCGATGGGCCGCAGTCACGTCGAGCGGGAGGGCGTCTCGGTCAGCCACGCCGCCCGGTTCCTGCTGGTCGGCACCATGAACCCGGAGGAGGGGGAGCTGCGCCCGCAGCTGCTCGACCGGTTCGGGCTCACCGTCGAGGTCGGCGCCAGCCGGGACCCGGCGATCCGGGTCGAGGTGGTCCGCCGTCGGCTCGCCGCCGACGCCGACCCGACCGGCTTCGCCGCCCGCTGGGCGGACGCCGACGCCGAGATCGCCAGCCAGGTGGCCGCCGCCCGCCGTCGGCTTCCCGGGGTACGGCTGCCTGACGCCGCGCTGCGCCAGATCGCCGAGGTGTGCGCCGCGTTCGATGTGGACGGGATGCGTGCCGACATCGTCACGGCCCGTACCGCGCTGGCGCACGCCGCCTGGCACGGCCGGGACCGGGTCACCATCGACGACGTCCGGGTGGCCGCCCGGCTGGCCCTGCCGCACCGGCGCCGCCGCGACCCGTTCGACACCCCCGGGCTGGACGAGAAGCTTCTGGACGAGGCGTTGCAGCGAGCCCAGGACGCGCACCCCGACGACGAACCGGACGATGACGGCCCCGACCGGGGGCCGGACGGCGGTGGTGGTCCGCAGGGTGGCGGCGGTCCGGACGGCGATGGCGGTCCGGACGGACGTGGACCCGATGGACGAGGCCCCGACGGAGCAGACCCTGGTCCGGGCCGGGCCGGGCAGACGGCCGCTGGCGACACCGGCCTCGATGGACGGGCCGATCAGGGTTCCGACGGCGGGTTGCCGCAGCGCGCGTCGGACGACGACGACTGGAGCGGACCCGACCAGGACAACGGGCCACGCGGCGACCGGACCGAGGGAGGCGACGGCGTGGCCAGCGGGGCGGCCGACGGCGACCCGAGCCGGGGCGGGGCGCACGCCACGGCGGGCGGTCAGCCGATGGCCGTACCCCGGGGTGGGTTGAAGGCGCGGCTGCTCACCGCGCCGGGTGTGGGTGACGGGGTGCCCGGCCGGCGTTCGCGCGCCCGCACCGGGCGGGGCCGCACCACCGGTGCCCGGGTGCCGGCGGGCCGGGTCGGGGCGCTGCACCTGCCGGCCACGGTCCGCGCCGCCGCGCCGCACCAGGCCGCGCGGGGACGGCTGACCGGCCCGCTGCGGCTGCGCCCGGACGACGTACGCGAGGCGGTCCGGGAGGGACGCGAGGGCAACCTGGTGCTGTTCGTGGTGGACGCCAGCGGCTCGATGGGCGCCCGGCAGCGGATGACCGCCGTCAAGGACGCGGTGCTGGCCCTGCTCACCGACGCGTACCAGCGGCGGGACAAGGTCGCGGTGATCGCCTTCCGGGACGCGGGCGCGCGGACGCTGCTGCCGGCCACCTCGTCGGTGCTGGCCGCGTCGACCCGGCTGGCCGAGCTGCCCACCGGCGGGCGTACGCCGCTGGCCGAGGGGCTGCTCGCCGCCGCCGACCTGCTGCGGGTGGAGCGCCTGCGGGACCCGAAGCGGCGTCCCCTGGTCCTGGTCGTCACCGACGGCCGAGCCACCGCCGGCCGCCGCCCGCTGGACCGCGCGGCGGGAGCGGCGGCGGTGCTGGCCGCAACCGGCGCCGCCTGCGTCGTCGTCGACTGCGAATCCGGCCCCGTCCGCCTGAACCTGGCCAACCGCCTGGCACTCCAACTGCACGCCCCCCACCGCCGGCTCGACGACGTCGCCGCCAACCCCCTGCGGCACCCGCAAGCCTCAGCCCGCACCGCCAGCACGCCAGACAGGAGTGTCGCCTGATGCCGCAGGGGAAGCCGAGCACGGTGCCCGCCGACGGGTTGACCACCCGACAGCGACGCCACCGGCCGCTGCTGATGGTCCACACCGGACAGATGAAGGGGAAGTCGACCGCAGCCTTCGGGCTGGCCCTGCGGGCGTGGACCGCCGGCCTGCCGGTCGGGGTGTTCCAGTTCGTCAAGAGCGCCAAGTGGCGGGTGGGCGAGGAGAACGCCTTCCGGGCGCTCGGCGAGGTGCACGACCGCACCGGCCAGGGCGCACCGGTGGCCTGGCACAAGATGGGCGAGGGCTGGTCCTGGATCCAGCGCGGCGCCGACGCCGACCATGCCGCCGACGCCCTGGAGGGCTGGCGGCAGATCCAGCGCGACCTGGCCGCCGAGCGCTACGGGCTGTACGTGCTGGACGAGTTCACCTACCCGATGAAGTGGGGCTGGGTGGACGTCGACGAGGTGGTGGCCACCCTGGCCGACCGGCCCGGCTTCCAGCATGTGGTGATCACCGGCCGGGACGCCGACCCGCGGCTGATGGCCGCCGCCGACCTGGTGGCCGAGCTGACCAAGGTCAAGCACCCGATGGACGCCGGCCAGAAGGGCCAGAAGGGCATCGAGTGGTGAGCGTCGGAGTCGCCGCAGAGCCGTGGCCGCTGCCCCGGGTGGTGGTCGCCGCGCCGGCCAGCGGTCACGGCAAGACCACCGTGGCCACCGGGCTGCTCGCCGCGCTGCGCCGCCGTGGCCTGACGGTCAGCCCGCACAAGGTCGGCCCGGACTACATCGACCCCGGCTACCACGCGCTCGCCGCCGGGCGGCCCGGCCGCAACCTCGACCCGTTCCTGGTCGGCCCGGAGCTGATCGCCCCGCTGCTGCGCCACGGCGCCACCGTCCCGACGCCCGCCGACGTGGCCGTGGTGGAAGGCGTGATGGGTCTGCACGACGGCGCTGTCGGTCGCCGCGACTACGCCTCCACCGCGCACGTGGCCCGGCTGATCGAGGCACCCGTCCTGCTGGTGCTGGACACCACCGCGCAGGGCCGCTCCGCCGCCGCGTTGACGCTGGGCATGGCCGCCTTCGACCCGGCCGTACGGATCGGCGGGGTGATCCTCAACCGGGTCGGCTCGCCCCGACACGAGACGCTGCTGCGCGACGCGCTGGCCGAGGTGGGCGTACCGGTGCTCGGGGCGGTCACCCGGGCCGCCGAGGTGGCCGCCCCGGCCCGGCACCTGGGGCTGGTCCCGGTCGCCGAGCGGGCACCCGAGTCCCTCGCGATCGTCACCGCCCTCGCCGAGCTGGTCGAGTCCACCGTGGACCTCGACGCGGTGCTCGACCTGGCCCGGACCGCCCCGGCACTGACCGCCCCGGCCTGGGACCCGGTCGCCGCCGTCGGCGGGCCGGCCGGCTCGGAGCGACCGCGCGTCGCGCTCGCCGGTGGTCCGGCCTTCACCTTCTCGTACGCGGAGACCGCCGAACTGCTCGCCGCGTCCGGCGCGGACGTCGTCACCGTCGACCCGCTGCGCGATCCGGCGCTGCCCGCCGGCACCCGCGCGGTGGTGGTCGGCGGCGGCTTCCCCGAGGCGTACGCGGAGGCGCTGGCCGCCAACGCCGCGCTTCGCACCGAGCTGGCCGCCTTCGACGGGCCGATCGTGGCCGAGTGCGCCGGGCTGCTCTACCTCGGGCGGTACCTGGACGGCGTACCCATGTGCGGCCGGCTGGACCTGACCGCCCGGATGACCGGCCGGCTCACCCTCGGCTACCGGGAGGCGGTGGCCGTCACCGACTCCCCGGTGGCCCGGGCCGGCGAACCGGTACGCGGTCACGAGTTCCACCGCACCACCACCGACCCGGTGCACGGCGACCGGCCGGCGTGGCGCTGGGACGGCGCGCAGCATGGCTTCGTCGCCGGCCGGGTGCACGCCTCCTACCTGCACACCCACTGGGCCGGTCACCCCGGCGCCGCCCGCCGCCTGGTCGAGGCGTGCCGGTGACCGCCGCCGTTCGTCCCGCCGCCGCGCACCGAGGCTCGGCCGACGCCACGTTGACCGGGGTCGGTGTCGGACCCGGCGACCCGGAACTGCTCACCGTCAAGGCGGTGCGGGTGCTGCGCGAGGCCGACCGGGTCTTCGTACCCGTGATGGCGGACCGACCCGACCCGGACGCCGCAGCCGGGCGGGCCGAGCGGACCGTGCGGGAGTACGTGGCGGCGGACCGGCTGCGCCGGCTGCCGTTCGCCCTGGACGACCGGGGCGGGGTGACCGCCCGCCGGACGGCGGCCTGGGACGACGCCGCGCGCGCCGTGGTCGACGCCATCGACAGGGGCGCGCGGTCGCTGGCCTTCGCCACCATCGGCGACCCGAACGTCTACTCCACCTTCGGCTACCTGGCGCAGAGCGTCCGGGCGCTGCGCCCGGCGGTGCGGATGGCGACCGTGCCCGGTGTCACCGCCATGCAGGAGCTGGCCGCGCGCAGTGGCACCCCGCTATGCGAGGGACGCGAGCCGCTGACCCTGCTGCCGGCAACCGCCGGGCTGGCGCTCTTCGCCGACGCGCTGGCCGGGCCGGGCACCGTGGTCGCCTACAAGGGCTGGCGGCGGCACCCGGAACTGCTCGCCGAGCTGCGCCGACAGGGCCGGCTCGCCGACGCCGTGCTCGGGCGCAGCCTGGGGCTGCCCGATGAACGCATCGGCCCGGTCGACGACCCCGAGCACGACCTGCCGTACCTGTCGACGCTGCTGGTCCCGGCCCGCCGCGAGCAACGAGGAGGAAAGCTGTGACCACCGACGGCAAGGTCTGGTTCGTCGGGGCCGGCCCCGGGGCGGCGGACCTGCTGACCCTGCGGGCCGCCCGGGTGATCGCCGAGGCGGACATCGTGATCTGGGCGGCCAGCCTGGTACACGCCGACGTGCTCGGTTACGCCCGGTCCGGGGCCGAGATCGTCGACTCCTCACAGCTGCCCATCGAGGGGGTGCTCCCGCTCTACCAGCGGGCCGCCGAGGACGGGCTGACCGTGGCCCGGATCCACTCCGGCGACCCGGCGCTGTGGGGCGCGGTGCAGGAGCAGCTGGACGTGTGCAGGGCGCTCGGCCTGGCCGTCGAGATCGTGCCCGGGGTCTCCTCGTTCACCGCCGTCGCGGCGATCGTCGGGCGGGAGCTGACCGTCCCCGAGGTGGCCCAGTCGGTGATCCTCACCCGGCTGGAGGGTGGCAAGACCCCGATGCCGCCCGGCGAGCGGGTCCGCGACTTCGCCCGGCACGGCACCACCATGGCGCTGTTCCTCTCCGCCGCCCGCTCCGGGCAGGTGCAGACCGAGCTGCTGGCCGGCGGCTACCCGGCGGACACCCCGGCCGTGGTGGCGTACCAGGCAACCTGGCCGGACGAGCTGGTGGTGCGCTGCACGGTCGGCACCCTGGAGGCCACGGTCAAGCAGCACCGGCTCTGGAAGCACACGCTCTTTCTGGTCGGCCCGGCGTTGGCCGCCGAGGGCACCCGGTCGCACCTGTACCACCCCGGGCACTTCCACACCTTCCGTCGGGCCGAACCGGCCGCCCGCGCCGAACTCCGCCGCCAGGCGGGCGCCCGTACCGGCGGGGCGGTCCAGGATGGCGGCGAGCCGGCCACACCGGGCCACCCACTGTGACGTACGCCGAGCCGCCGCTGCGCGAGCCGGACCTGCCGCGGACCGCGAAGGTCCGGCCCACCGCGCTGCGCACCGGCTGGACCACCGGCGCCTGCGCGACGGCGGCGGCCAAGGCCGCGGTCACCGCGCTGGTCACCGGCGCGGCCCAGCCGGAGGTGGAGATCGGCCTGCCCGCCGGGCGGCGGGTGCGCTTCCCGGTTGCCCGCTGCGAGGTGACCGGCACCCCGCCGGCCCGGGCCGAGGCGGTGGTGGTCAAGGACGCCGGCGACGACCCGGACGTCACCCACGGCGCCGAGCTCACCGCCACCGTGGACTGGGCTGACGCACCCGGGCTGCTACTGGCCGGCGGCTCCGGCGTCGGCACGGTCACCAAGCCGGGTCTCGGGCTCGCGGTCGGCGGCCCGGCGATCAACGACACCCCACGCCGGATGATCAGCGAGGCGGTGGCCGAGGTGGTCGACCTCACCGAGGTCGGCGTCCGCGTGGTGATCAGCGTGCCGCGCGGCGAGATCATGGCCCGCAAGACCACCAACCGGCGGCTCGGCATCCTCGGCGGCATCTCGATTCTCGGCACCACCGGGATCGTCCGACCCTTCTCCACCGCCTCCTGGCGGGCCAGCGTCGTGCAGGCCGTGCACGTGATGGCCGCCCAGGGCGAGCGGACCGTGGTGCTCTGCACCGGCGGGCGTACCGAACGGGCCGCCCGCGCGCTGCTGCCCGAACTGCCCGAGGTGTGCTTCGTCGAGGTCGGCGACTTCACCGGCGCCGCGGTCACCGCCGCCGTGGGCGACGCGATGACCGGGGTGGTCTTCGTCGGCATGGCCGGCAAGCTGGCCAAACTCGCCGCCGGCATCCTGATGACCCACTACACCCGCTCCAAAGTGGACCTCTCGCTGCTCGGCGCGGTGACCGCCGAGGCCGGCGGCGACCCGGCACTGGTCGACGAGGTGACCCAGGCGAACACCGGCCGGCACGCGTACGAGCTGTGGGAGGCCGCCGGGCTGCTCGCCCCGGCCGGCGACCTGCTCTGCCAGCGGGTCGGCCAGGTGCTGCGGCGCTTCGCCGGGCCGACGGTCACCGTGGACGTGGCGATGGTCGACTTCGCCGGCGCGCGGGTGGTCGCCTCGTCGGGCCGGTGGGACCGGTGACCCCGGTGACCGTGATCGGTCTGGACGCCGCCGGCGCCCCGCCGCACCCCGCGCTCGCGCCGGCGCTGGCCGCCGCCGCTCTGGTGGTCGGGGCCGCCCGGCACCTGGCGGCGGTGCCCGTACCGCCCGGCGCGGCCACCGTAGCCCTCGGCCCGCTCGCCCCGGCCGTGCGGCGGCTGGCCGACGCCGTCGCCGCCGGGGTGCCGGCCGTGGTGCTGGCCAGCGGGGATCCCGGCCTGTTCGGCATCGTCCGGCGGCTGCGCGCGGCCGGGCTGCCGCTGCGGGTGGTCCCGGCGGTGTCCAGTGTGGCCGCCGCGTTCGCCCGCGCCGGACTGCCCTGGGACGGCGCCGCCGTGGTCACCGCGCACGGCCGTGACCCGCGACCGGCGCTGAACGCCTGCCGGGCGCTGCCGCTGGTCGCCGTGCTCACCGCGCCGGGCGCCGGCGCCGCCGAGCTGGGCGCCGGGCTGGCCGGCTGGTCGCGCCGCCTGGTGGTCGCCGAACACCTGGGCACCGACGCCGAACGGATCCGTGAGGTGACCCCCGAGCAGGCCGCCGCCGAGACGTGGTCCGACCCGCACGTGCTGCTCAGCCTCGCCACCACCGACCCGGCCAACCTCGGCGGGATGCGGTGGGACAACCAGCCCGCCGCCACGCCGGCGGGCGGCTGGGCGCTGCCGGAGACCCGGTACGCCCACCGCGACTCGATGATCACCAAGTCGGAGGTACGCGCCCTCGTCATCGCCCGGCTGCGCCCCCGACTGGGTCGGCTGGTCTGGGACATCGGCGCGGGCAGCGGCTCGGTGGGCATCGAGTGCGCGCTGCTCGGCGCGGCCGTGCTCGCCGTCGAGCAGGACCCTCGGGCCGGCGACACGATCCGGGCCAACGCCGCCGCGCACGCCGTCGACGTCCGGTTGGTCCACGGGCGTGCCCCGACGGTGCTGGCCGGCCTGCCCGAGCCCGACGCGGTCTTCGTCGGTGGCGGCGGCGCCGACGTCCTCGCCGCCGTGGCGGCCCGCCGACCCGACCGGGTGGTGCTCACCCTGGCCGCCCTGGACCGGGTCGCGCCGGCCGTCGGCCTGCTGCGCACCGCCGGCTACACGGTCGAGGGCAGTCAGCTCTCCGCCGCCCGCCTCGCCGACCTGCCCGGCGGGTCGATCCGCCTCGCGGCCACCAACCCGGTGGTCGTCCTCACCGGGGAGCGCCCGTGCACAACCTGACCTCGCACACCCGGATCGGGCTGGTCGCGGCCACCGCCGCCGGCCGACGGCACGCCCAGACCGTCGCCGCCGCCTGGCCGCACGCCCGGCTGGTCGAGGGGGAGAGCGTCGCCGACGCGCTGCGGACCGCGTGGGGGCGGTGCGACGCCGTGGTCGCCTTCCTGGCCACCGGCGCGGTGGTGCGGATCCTCGCCCCGCTGCTCGGCGACAAGCGCACCGACCCGGCCGTGGTGGTCGTCGACGAGGCGGCCCGGCACGCGGTGGCGCTGCTGGGCGGGCACGCCAGTGGCGGCAACGACCTCGCCGAGCAGGTCGGCGCGCTGCTAAACGCCCGGCCGGTGGTCACCACCGCCACCGACGCGGTCGGGCTGCCGGGGCTGGACACCCTCGGCTGGCCGGTGCAGGGTGCCGTCGCCGCCGTGTCCCGGGCCATCCTGGACGGCGAGCCGGTCCGGCTGATCGCCGACGCCGCCTGGCCGCTGCCCGCCCTGCCACCGAACGTCCAACCACAGCCCGCCACCGCCGAGAGCGGCGAGGGCGGCACCGTCGACGCGGCGGATGACGGGTACCGGCTGCTGGTCACCGACCGGGTGGTGCCGCTGGACGAGCGGACCGCGGTGCTGCGCCCCCCGTCACTGGTCGCCGGGGTCGGCGCCAGCCGGGGCGTACCGGCCGCCGAGGTGGCGGAGCTGCTGCACCGGGTGCTGGCCGAGGCCGGCCTCAGTCCGGCCAGCCTGCGCTGCCTGGCCAGCGCCGACGTCAAGGCCGACGAGGCGGGCATCCGGAGCACCGCCGACGCGCTCGGCGTACCCCTGGTGACCTGGCCGGCGGCGCGGCTGGCGGCGGTTGACGTGCCGCACCCCAGCGAGGTGGTCCGCGCCGCGGTCGGCACGCCGAGCGTGGCGGAGGCCGCCGCGCTGCTCGGCACGTCCGGCCGCCCGGGAGACGCCGCGCTGCTGGTGCCGAAGACCGCGACGGCGATGGCCACCGTGGCGGTGGCCCGGCACGCGCCGCGCGGCCGGCTGGCCGTCGTCGGGCTCGGCCCCGGCGCCGCCGACCTGCGCACCCCGCGTGCGGTGGCCGAGCTGCGCCGGGCCGCCGTGGTGGTCGGCCTCGACCAGTACCTCGACCAGGTCCGCGACCTGCTCCGCCCGGGCACCCGCGTGCTGTCCAGCGGGCTCGGCGCGGAGGAGGCACGGGCCCGCGCCGCCGTCGCCGAGGCCGACGCCGGCCACGCGGTCGCCCTGGTCGGGTCCGGCGACGCCGGGGTGTACGCGATGGCCAGCCCTGCCCTGGAGTACGCCGACGAGCGGATCGACGTGGTCGGCGTCCCCGGGGTGACCGCCGCACTGGCCGCCAGCGCGCTGCTCGGTGCCCCGCTCGGCCACGATCACGCCTACCTGAGCCTGTCGGACCTGCACACCCCATGGGAGGTCATCGAGCGGCGGGTGACCGCGGCGGCCGAGGGTGACTTCGTGACGCTGTTCTACAACCCGCGCAGCCGCAACCGGGACTGGCAGCTCGGCGCGGCGCTCACGATCCTCGGCAAACACCGCCCCCCGGACACGCCGGTCGGGGTGGTGCGCAACGCCAGCCGCCCCGGCGAACGCGTGCACCTGGCCACCCTGGCCACCCTCGACCCGGCCGTGGTCGACATGTACAGCGTCGTGGTCGTCGGCAGCAGCGACACCCGGCTGGTCGCCGGCCGCATGGTCACGCCCCGGGGGTACCGGTGGCGATCGTGACCATCGGCGCCTGCCAGGGCTGCGGTGCCTGCCTGCTCACCTGCCCCACGCACGCGATCCGGCCGGTCGCCGGCGGCCTGACGGTCCGCGCCGACCGCTGCACCGGCTGCCTGGAGTGCCTGGAGATCTGCCCGGTGGACGCGATCCGCGTCGCCGACCCCGATGAACGTGGAGGAGTCCGATGAGTTCGACCGTGGTCAGCACCGCTTCGCCGGCTGGCTGGGGGAACCGGTTCGGTGTTGCCCGGTCGGCTGCCGGTGTGGGGGAGCGGCGGTGAGCCGGGTGGTGCACCCCATCGAGGCGGAGTCGTACCGCATCCTGCGCGACCGGGTCGACCTGTCCCACCTGCCGCCGCTGAGCCGGGCGGTGACCGAGCGGGTGGTGCACGCCAGCGCCGACCTGGCGTACGTCGACGAGCTGGTCTGCGACGAGCCGGCCCTGGAGTCGGGGCTGGCCGCGCTGCGCGCCGGCGTGCCGGTGGTCACCGACGTGGCGATGGTCGCCGCCGGCATCACCCGAGCCGGCCTGGAACTGGTCTGTCCGGTCGCCGAACCGGCCGCCGCCGAGCTGGGCCGGACGGCCGGGATCACCCGCTCGGCGGCGGCCGTGCGGATCGCACTCGACCGGGTCGGGCCCGGCGCGGTCTGGGTGGTCGGCTGCGCGCCGACCGCACTGGTCGAACTGCTCACCCTGGACGCCGCGCCGGCGCTGGTCGTCGGCCTGCCGGTCGGCTTCGTGGGCGCTGCCGAGTCCAAAGTGGCGCTGCGGGCCAGCGGCCTGCCCGGGGTGTCCAACGTGGGGGAGAAGGGCGGTTCGGCGGTCGCCGCCGCCGCCCTCAACGCCCTGCTCTACGTCGAGGAGATGCCATGACCGGGTTGGTCATCGTCGGGCACGGCACCCGCAGCGTGGCCGGGATCGACCAGTTCGCCGCGTTGGTCGAGCGGGTCCGTCGCCGCGGCGTAGTCGGTGATGTGGAGGGCGGCTTCATCGAGCTGTCCCGCCCGCCGCTGACCGACGCGGTCGGTGCGCTCGTCGCGCGCGGGCACCAGGCGTTGGTGGCGCTGCCGCTGGTGCTCACCGCCGCCGGGCACGGCAAGGGCGACATCCCCGCCGCGATGGGACGCGAGCAAGAGCGCCACCCCGGGTTGAGCTATCGCTACGGGCGTCCGCTCGGGCCGCACCCGCTGCTGCACGACGCCCTCGAACAGCGGATCGACGCGGCGCTGGCCGGAGCGGATCGGGCCGGCACCTGGGTCGCGCTGATCGGCCGGGGTTCCACCGATCCGGACGCGAACGCCGAGGTGGCCAAGGTGGCCCGGCTGCTCTGGGAGGGGCGCGGCTACGCCGGCGTCGAGCCGGGGTTCATCTCCCTGGCCGAGCCGTCGGTGCCGGGGGTACTGGACCGGCTGCGTCGGCTCGGCGCGCGGCGGATCGTGGTCGCGCCGTACTTCCTGTTCGCCGGGGTGCTGCCGGACCGGATCGTCGCCCAGTCCGCGGAGTTCGCCGCCGCCCACCCCGAGCTGGACGTGCGGGTGGCCGACCTGATCGGCGACTGCGACGCGCTGGCCGACCTGGTGCTGGAGCGGTACGCCGAGGCGCTGGGCGGGGACATCCGGATGAACTGCGACACCTGCGCGTACCGGGTGCTGATGCCCGGCTTCGCCGACAAGGTGGGCCGCCCGCAACGCCCGCACGACCACCCCGACGACCCGGTCGGCGGCCACCACCACCACGGGCACGGGCACGACCAGCACGACCACGGATCGGTCGCGGTGGTCGGCGGCGGGCCGGGACCCGACGACCTGATCACTGTACGCGGCAAGGCGCTCCTCGACGCCGCGGACGTGGTGGTGGTCGACCGCCTGGCCCCGCACGGGCTGCTCGCCGGGCTGCGCCCCGACGTGCTGATCGTCGACGCCGCCAAGGTGCCCCGTGGACCGTCGATGGACCAGGAGGCGATCAACGCTGCCCTGATGACGCACGCCCGCGCCGGCCGGCGGGTGGTCCGGCTCAAGGGCGGCGACCCGTACGTGTTCGGTCGCGGCCACGAGGAGGTGCAGGCCTGCGCGGCGGCCGGCGTGCCCGTGACCGTCGTCCCCGGGGTGAGCAGCGCGTTCGCCGCGGCGGCGCTGGCCGGTGTGCCGGTGACCCACCGCGGGGTCGCGCACGACGTCACCGTGGTCTCCGGGCACCTGCCGCCCGGGCACCCCGATTCGCTGGTCGACTGGGCGGCGCTGGGCCGGGCCCGCGGCACGCTGGTGCTGCTGATGGCGGTGGACACCATCGCCAAGATCGCCGCCGCGCTGGTCGAACACGGCCGGGCTCCGGACACCCCGGTGCTGGCCGTGCAGGACGCCGGGCACCCCGGGCAGCGCGCCCTTCCGGCCCGACTGGACGAGATCGGCGCGGTCGCCGGCCGGGAGGAGATCCGCCCACCGGCGGTCTTCGTGGTGGGCCCGGTGGTCGCCCTCACCGCCACCGGCCTCCCAGCCACCTGACCACCCGCCGCCCCGGCCCAGTGTGGCCGGGGCGGCGTGGCTCGGGTTTCGAGAAGATACTGAAGGTATATACGCGAGGTATACCCTCAGGGTAGTCTCACGGCATGAACGTTCCTTTGACCCTGCTCGGCCTGCTCGAACGGGAGCCCAGCCACGGGTACGACCTGAAGCGGGACTACGACGCCTTCTTCGGGCGTGGCAAGCCGCTGCCCTTCGGCCAGGTCTACTCGACCCTCGGCCGCCTGGCCCGCGACGGCAAGGTGGTGATCAGCGAGGTCGGCCCCGGCGCCGGCCCCGACCGCAAGCGGTACATCATCACGGACCTGGGCGCGACCGAGGTCGAGCAGTGGCTGACCCAGCCGGTCGAGCCGGAGCCCCACCTGCAGTCGGTGCTCTTCACGAAGGTCGTGCTCGCGCTGATGCTGGACCGTCCCGCCAGCGAGTACCTCGACACCCAACGCGGCGCACACCTGGAGCGGATGCGTGAGCTCACCGAGGTCAAGCGCACCGGCAGCCTCGTCGACGCGCTGCTCGCCGACCATGGGCTGTACCACCTGGAGGCGGACCTCCGCTGGATCGAGATGACCGGCGCCCGGCTGGACGCCCTGAGGAAAACGGTGCGGCCATGACCGTCATGATCGAAGCCCGCAAGGTGGAGTTCTCGTTCGGCCGGACGCCCGCGCTGCGCGGCGCGAGCATCGCCGTGGACCAGGGCGAGATCCTCGCTGTCATGGGTCCCAGCGGCTCGGGCAAGTCGACCCTGCTGCACTGCCTGGCCGGAATCCTCGTGCCCGACTCCGGCGAGGTCCTGTTCGACGGGTCACGGATCGACTCCTTGACCGAGACCGAGCGCAGCGGCCTGCGCCGGGACCGCTTCGGGTTCGTGTTCCAGTTCGGCCAGCTGGTCCCCGAGCTCACCGCCGTGGAGAACGTGGCCCTTCCGTTGCTGCTCAGTGGGATCCGCCGGACGAAGGCGCTCCGCAAGGCGTCCGGCTGGTTTGAGCGCCTCGGCCTGGACGGCCTGGAGCAGCGCCGGTCGGGGGAGCTGTCGGGAGGGCAGGCACAACGCGTCGCCCTCGCCCGCGGCCTGGTCGCCGAGCCGGAGGTGCTCTTTGCCGACGAGCCGACCGGTGCGCTCGACTCGCTCACCGGCGAACAGGTCATGGACCTGCTGGTCACCGCCGCCCGCGAGCAGGGCACCACGGTCATCCTGGTCACCCACGAGCCGAGGATCGCCGCGTACGCCGACCGCGAGGTCATCGTCCGCGACGGGCGCGTGAACGCGCCGGAGAGGATCGCCTCATGATCGGCTTCGGGCTCCGCCTCGCCGTCGCCGGCGGCCGGGAGGCGCTCACCCGCCTCGCCATCATCGCCGCTGCCGTCGCGGTGGGCACCGGGCTGCTGCTGGTCACCCTCGCCGGAGTCAACGCCGCCAACGCGCAGCTCACCAGGCAGGCGTCGATGTATCCCACCGCCTCGACCGGTGGCGACGCCGACCCGCTGTGGTGGTCGACGCGGGAGGACTACTTCCACGGCGAGCAGATCATCCGGATCGACGTCGCGGCGACCGGACCGAGCGCGCCCACCCCGGTCGGCATTCCCACGACGCCGGGGCCGGGGGAGTACTACGCCTCGCCCGAGTTGCAGAAGCTGCTGGCCGCCCACCCGGCCGACCACCTGGGCGACCGTTATGCGGGACGCGACCTCGGCACGATCGGCCGGGCGGCACTGGCCTCACCGGACACCCTGCTCGTCATCGTCGGCGGCACCCCGGACAAGGTCGCCGAGCTGCCCCGCGCCCAGCAGCTCACCAGCGTCGGCGACAACACTCCCAGGCTCCCCGAGACGACGGTCAACCTCATCCTGGGCGTGATCGCCGGCGGCCTGCTGTTCCCGGTGCTGATCTTCATCGGCACGGCGACCCGGCTCAGCGCCGCCCGTCGGGAGCAACGCTTCGCCGCGATGCGCCTGGTCGGGGCGACGCCGAAGCAGATCTCGATGGTCGCCGCGGTCGAGGCGGCCGCCGCCGCCGTCGCCGGTACCGCCCTCGGCTTCCTCCTCTTCTTCGCGTTCCGCGGTTCGCTCGCGGACATCCCGTTCACCGGCATGTCGTTCTTCCCCAGCGACATGTCGCTGGGCGTGCTGGACGGCCTGCTCGTCGCGCTGGGAGTCCCGGCCGGTGCGGCGGTGGCCGCGCAGATCTCGCTGCGCCGCGTGCGGATCTCACCGCTCGGCGTCACCAGGCGGGTAACCCCACGCGCGCCGAGCGCGTACCGGCTGATCCCGCTCGTGCTCGGGGTCGGTGTGCTGGCCTTCGCCCTCGGCCACCGGCCCGAGACGTCCGACGGCCAGACCGCGGTGTTCCTGCCCGGGTTCCTGCTCATCATGACGGGCCTGATCCTCGCCGGCCCCTGGCTGACGATGGTGGGCGCCCGGGTGTTGGCCCGGCGCGCCAACCGACCCGCCACGCTGATCGCCGCCCGACGCCTCGCCGACAACCCGAAAGCCGGCTTCCGCGCGATCAGCGGGATCATGCTCGCGCTCTTCGTCACGAGCGTGGCCGTCGGCGTGATCACCACAATCGTCGACAACCGCGGCCCGGCGGCCATCGGCTCCACCGACGCCGGCACCCTGTCCACCGTCTTCGCCGAGGACCCGCCGGCAGAAACCGACCCGGCGCTCGCCGACCTCCGCGCGATCCCCGGCGTGCAGAACGCGACCGTCGTCCGCGAAAACCCGATCGTCACCAACGCCCTACGCGACCGGTCGTTGGAGACCGTACTCCCGGACGACCCCGGGGTGATCGCGTGCACCGACCTCCCGAGGGCGTACGGCCGGTGCGCGGACGGCGCCTCGGTGGCCGAGGTGCCGACGAGCCTCGTCCCCTTCCGTGGATCGGCGTCGTCCACGAGGGTCTGGCCCGCCGCATCGGTCCCACTCGACGACCTTCCGCGGTTGCCGGTGACGTCGATCGTCGTCGGCACCGATGGTTCGGCCGCCGCGGTGGAACGCTCGCGAACGGTCCTCGAGTTGGCCTACCCGACCTTCTGGGTCGGCCCGAACGTTCCCGGCGACTTCGAGTCGGGCTTTGCCAACACCCTGCGCGGCTGGCAACAACTGGCGAACGTCATCATCGTCACCAGCCTCGCGCTCGCCGGCTGCAGTCTCGCGGTCAGCGTGGTCGGCGGTCTCACCGAGCGCAAGCGCCCATTCAGTCTGTTGCGACTCAGCGGTGCGCCGGTGGGGGTCCTCCGACGTGTGGTCGCGCTCGAGAGCGCCGTACCGATGCTCGCCGTCGCAGCGGTCGCGGTCGGGATGGGCCTCCTCGCCGCACAACTGTTCCTCGAGGCGCAGATGGACTACAGGCTCACTGCGCCGAGCCCGGGCTTCTACGTGATCGTCGTCGTCGGGTTGGCAGCCTGCCTGGGCATCATCGCCTGCGCCCTGCCGTTGCTGGAACGGATCACGGGACCGGAGACCGCCCGCAGCGAATAGCCCGCGTACGCGTCACGGCATCACCGCCGCAGCCTCGCCGGCTGCGGCGGTGGCCCGGTCCGGCACTCTTCGCCACCGTGTCGGCCACGGCCACGGCCACGACGGAACGGCGGGAACTCGTCATGCTCAGCCGGTCAGCCACCGGACCAGGGCGACGCCGGCGGTCGCGGCGGCGAGGCCGGCGGCGACGCTGCCCAGTGCGTTGGCCAGGGCCTGCCACCGGTGCCCGGTACGGGCCAGCCGCACTGTCTCGTAACCGAAGGTGGAGTAGGTGGTCAGCGCCCCGCAGAACCCGGTGCCGACCAGCGCGGTCACCGCCGGCCCGGCCGGCAGCCCGAGCACCGCGCCGAGCAGCAGCGAGCCCGCCACGTTCACGGTGAAGGTGCCCCACGGGAAGGTCGAGCGGTGCCGGGACTGCACCGCTCGGTCGGTGAGGTAGCGCAGCGGCGCGCCGACGGCCGCGCCGAGCGCGATCAGCAGCACGGTCACCGCGCGCCCCACTTCAGCGTCGCGGCGGTGAGCGCGTCGCCGACCCACACGGCGGCGAGCGCGCCCACCAGCGTCGCGGCCAGGTAGGCCAGCGCGATCTGAGGCGCGCCGGCGGCCACCGCCTGGTGGATGTCCATGGCGTAGGTGGAGAAGGTGGTGAACCCGCCGAGCACGCCGACGCCGAGGAACGGGCGGGCCAACGGCGGTCCGCCGCCGAGGTGGCCGAGGACCGCCATCAGTACGCCGATCAGCAGGCAGCCGCCGACGTTGATGCCGAACGTCGCCCAGGCAAAGCCACCTGGATGGTGCGGGAAGGCCGCCTGCAGGCCCGCGCGGGCCAGCGTGCCGAGCACCCCGCCAGCGGCGATGGCCCCGAGCACCGCCGCCCGGTGCGCGGGCAGCTCCGCCCGGTCGGCGGGTACCCGCAGATCGACGTCGGGATCGGTACGCCGCTCGGACGGCTCTGACCCAGGTCCTCCCACACCACGATTGTCACCCGGCGGGGTGCGGCCTGGTCAGCGCACCGCCACCACTGCCGCGTCCGACCCGCCCCGCCAGAGGGTGCCGACCTCGGTGTAGCCGGCCGCGGTCAGCGCGGTCAGGTGCCAGGACACGGGCGGGTTCCATTCGGGACTGTGCCCGGTGGGGTAGATCTCCTGGCGTTGGGCCACCAGCGGGGCGAGGGTGGGGTCTGCGCCGGCCCGTGCCCACCAGTCGGACCAGGAGAGGGCCGCGCCGGCGGCGTACCGGCCGTCGCGCCGGTCCCGTGCCCACGCGGTCAGCCGCTTGGTCAGCTCGGGCAGCCCGTCGTCGGGCATGTGGTCGGCGTTGACGACGATGCCGCCGGGGCGCAGCACGTCGCGGATCTCCGCGTAGAGCCCGGCCAGCCGCTCGGCGGGCAGCCAGTGCAGGGCGGTGGCGGTGAGCACCGCGTCGAAGTCGCGGTAGGGCAGCGCGTCGGCCCAGTCGGCGCGGGCGAGGTCGGCGGTGACGACGGTGGCGCGTTCGGCCAGCGACGCGCGGGCGAGGGCGAGCAGCGCAGGGTCGAGGTCGAGCAGGGTGACCCGAGCGTCGGGGTGGCGGTGCAGGGTGCGCAGCGAGATGGTGCCGGTGCCGCCGGCCAGGTCGAGCAGACGCGGGGGCGCGCCGTCGGTGACCGCGTCCACCGCGTCCAGCATGGCGGCGAAGCGGTGCTCCCGGTCCGGCAGGTAGGCCTCCTGCTGGCGGTCCCAGCTCTCCTGCCAGGCCGACGGTTCGGTGATGTAAGGAGTCATGACGCTGAGGCTAGTTACGGCACCGGCCCGCTGTCCAGACCTTGTTGCCAACAATGTGCAATTGCGAGAGGATGGCGGGGCGATGATCCGTCGCGGGGTCGGGCACCGCCCGACCCCGCGCCGAACCCCGGTCGGCGGTCGAGATCCGCGTGCTGGTCACCCGCCTGGAGCAGCGCGTCCTGCGACCCGGATCCTCCGCGCCGACGACCGACGCGGCACCCACACCGCCCCGCTGGTGACCGCGCCGCACGCAACCTGGACCCCGAGCACCCCTAAGCGCGGGCGTACCGTACCCGCGTCGGCCGGCACGACCCGGCCGCGTCCGGCGGACAGGAGGCACCCGCAATGCAGGACCGCACCCCTCGCCCCGAGGAGCTCGAACCGATCGAGCGGGCCGGCGTCGACGAGCTGCGCGCCCTGCAACACGAGCGGCTGCGCTGGTCGTTGCGGCACGCGTACGACAACGTGCCGCACTACCGCCGGGCATTCGACGAGGCCGGCGTGCACCCCGACGACTGCCGGGACCTCGAGGACCTGGCCCGCTTCCCGTTCACCGGCAAGGCGGAGCTGCGGGAGAACTACCCGTTCGGCATGTTCGCCGTACCCCGGGAACGGGTCGCCCGGCTGCACGCCTCCTCCGGCACCACCGGCCGGCCGACGGTGGTCGGCTACACCCGCGACGACCTGCGGACCTGGGCCCGGCTGATGGCCCGGTCGATCCGCGCCTCCGGCGGCCGTCCCGGCGATCGGGTGCACGTGGCGTACGGCTACGGGCTGTTCACCGGCGGACTCGGCGCGCACTACGGTGCCGAGGAACTGGGCTGCACGGTCATCCCGGTCTCCGGCGGTATGACCGAACGACAGGTCATGCTGATCCGCGACTTCGAACCCGAGGTCATCATGGTCACGCCCAGCTACATGCTGGCCATCGTGGACGAGATGCAGCGCCAGGGCGTCGACCCGCGGGCCACCTCGCTGCGGGTGGGCATCTTCGGCGCGGAACCGTGGACCGAGGACATGCGCCGCGAGATGGAGGACCGGCTGGACATCCACGCGGTCGACATCTACGGGCTCTCCGAGGTGATGGGGCCGGGCGTGGCCACCGAGTGCGTCGAGACCAAGGACGGTCTGCACCTCTGGGAGGACCACTTCTACCCGGAGATCATCGACCCGCTGACCGGCGCGGTGCTGCCCGACGGCGAGCAGGGCGAGCTGGTGCTCACCTCGCTGACCAAGGAGGCGATGCCGGTCGTCCGCTACCGCACCCGGGACCTGACCCGGCTGCTGCCCGGCACCGCCCGCCCGATGCGTCGGATCGAGAAGATCACCGGCCGGACGGACGACATGATGATCGTGCGCGGGGTGAACATCTTCCCCACCCAGATCGAGGAGCTGATCCTGCGCACCCCGCAACTGTCGCCGCACTTCCAGTGCGTGCTCGACCGGCAGGGCCGGCTGGACACCCTGACGGTGCGGGTGGAGCGGCGGGCCGGAGTCGGCGTGGACGCCGCCGAGCGGGCCGGCGCGACCCTGGTCGAGCTGGTGAAGAACACCATCGGGGTGAGCGTGGCGGTCGACGTGCTCGCCCCGGACGGCGTGGAGCGGTCGGTGGGCAAGATGCGGCGCATCGTCGACCAGCGCCGGGCAAGCTGAGGTGACCGAACAGCGCAATCCGGCGTACGACATGTTTGACGCCGACGCGGCCTCGCGTGGCCTCGGCATCGAGCTGGTCGAGGCTGGCGACGGTGCGGCGGTGGCCCGGATGCGGGTGACCGAGCAGATGCTCAACGGCCACGCGATCGCCCACGGTGGCTTCGTCTTCCTGCTCGCCGACACCGCCTTCGCGCTGGCCTGCAACAGTCGGGGCCCGGTCACCGTCGCCGCTGGCGGCGAGATCACCTTCGTCCGGCCGGCCGGTGCCGGTGACCTGCTCACCGCCTGTGCCACCGAGCGCACCCGGTACGGCCGCAGCGGCATCTACGACGTCACCGTCACCCGGGACGATGGCGCGGTGGTCGCGGAGTTCCGGGGGCGCAGCCGGACCCCGGCGTCGCTTCCGTCGACATAGGATCCCGGCCATGCGCGTGTTGGTGGTGTCCGCGCCGCTGGTCGGCCACGTCTTCCCGCTGGTGCCGCTCGCCGTGGCGTTGCGTGACGCCGGCCACGACGTGCTGCTGGCCACCGGTGGCGGTGGGCTTGCCGCCGCCGGGGCTGGCGTGTCGGTGCACGACGTCGCGCCGGGCTTCGACTTCGGCCGGATCGCGCTGCGGGTCTTTCCCCGCCATCCGCTGATCGCCCGGGCCGAGCTGGCCGGCACCGCCGGCACCCGGGGCGCCGGCCTGCTCTTCGGCGCGCTCAACGACCAGCTCACCGACCCGGTCGTCGAGCTGGCCACCGAGTGGCGGCCGGACCTGGTGGTGTACGAGCCGTTCGCGGTGGCCGGCGCGGTGGCCGCCGCCCGGCTGGGTGTGCCGGCGGTCCGGCAGGAGAATGCCCTCTTCGACGGACGCGACCTGGTCCAGGCCACCTCAGCCCGGCTCGGCGCCGCGCTGCGCCGGCACGGCCTGAGCGAGCTGCCGCCACCGGCCGCCGCCCTCGCCGTGGCACCGCCGAGCGTGGCGACGCAGGAGGGGTGGCCGATGCGGTACACCTCCTACGTGGGCGGCGGCGAGCTGCCGCCCTGGCTGCGGGAACCTGGTGAACGACCCCGGATCCTGGTCACCCGCAGCACCCTGACCGGCCCCGGCGACAAGGGGCCGATGCCCGCTGTGGTGGCGGCCGCCGCCCAAGTGGATGCCGAGTTCGTGCTGGTCCGGCCGGACCAGCGGTCGGCCCGTACGCTGCCCGACAACGTCCGGGTGGTGGACTGGATCCCGCTCGACGAGGCGTTGCCGGCGAGCGCGGCGCTGGTCCACCACGGCGGGGCGGGCAGCTGCTTCGGCGCCCTCGCCGCCGGCCTGCCGCAGATGGCCACGGTCGGCCCGGGAGACCGCCGGCACAACGCCGAGCTGGTGGCTCGCCGCGGCGCCGGCCTGGCGCTGCGTCCGCGCGACATCACCCCGGAGACGCTGACCCGGCTGCTCACCGACGACCGCCTGCGGACCGCCGCCGGGCAGGTCAGCCGGGAGATCGCCGCCATGCCGCCGCCGTCCGACCTGGTGGCCCGGCTGGCCGCGCTGGTCTGACGGCCGGCCCGCGTGGCCGCACCGGATCGACGCCCAGCTGGGGCAGGATGGCCGGATGCGACACGTCGTGCTGTTCCACTCCGTGTACGGGCTGCGGCCCGCCGTGCGCGCCGCCGCGGACCGGCTGCGCGCCGCCGGACACCGGGTCGTCACCCCGGACCTGTACGGCGTTCCGGCCACCGACACCGTCGAGGAGGGCTTCGCGCTGCTCGACAAGATCGGCCAGGACGTGGTGCTCGACCGGGCTCGGGCGGCGCTGCGGGAACTGCCGGCGGAGGCGGTGCTCGCCGGCTTCTCGATGGGTGCCGGCGTGGCCGGGGCGCTGCTGGCCGAGCGTCCCGACAGCGCCGGTCTGCTCCTGCTGCACGGCACCGGTGGGGCGCCGGAGTCGGTCCGGCCCGGCCTGCCGGTGCAACTGCACCTCGCCGACCCGGACCCGTACGACACGCCGGACGAGGTCGACGAGTGGCAGCGGGCGATGACCGAGGCCGGCACCGACCTGACGGTCTTCCGCTATCCGGGCGTGGGGCACCTGTTCACCGACCCGGACGTCGCCGAGTACGCCCCGGAGGCCGCCGCGGCGACCTGGCCACGGGTGCTGGCTTTCCTCGCCGCCCCCTGAGCACCTGTCCGGGCCCAACGACTGTCGATGGTTGCGGCACTTTTCTAGCGTGAGGACAGACTCCCGTCCTCGAAGGGCACGTAGCCGTGAATGAGACAGTCCTCAGTGTCGTCGGTCTGGTGCTGGTCGCGGTATCGCTCGGCTTCTCCGCACTGCAGACCCGGGAGGTCGCGAGACAGAGCCGCATCAACAACGGGATCGGGTCGGCCGCCGCCCTCGTGGAGGTCAACAACCTCATTCGCGCCTGGCACGAACGGCTGCTCCACGACCCGTCGGCACGCCCGTACTTCTTCGACGGGAAGCCCGCCACGACGGACGACGTGGAGCGGCCGAAGGTGTTGACCCTCGCGGAACTGCTCGGCGACGTACTTGAGTGCAACCTGCAGATGGCCTCGCTCCTGCCCGCCTTCAACTTCGCTCATTCGTGGCACCACTGGCCCGCGCAGATGTTGCGGCAGAGCCCGGTTCTCGTCGAGGTGGTGGAGCGCTACCCCGACTGGTGGCCGACGCTCCACCTCCTGCAACAGAAGATCCGTGAGTCCAACGGTGAACCACTGACCCACCCGCTCGTCCCCGGACGCACATCCCGTTGGTCGGTCGCCTCGCTCCGACGTCCACAGAGACGTCTGCCTCAGGCACGCGGAAGCCAAGCGGACGCTCCGACGGTGACCCCCACTGCACCCTCGGCCCCGCAGCAATAGCCTCGCCGCCTGGACCGGCGCCTACCCTGCAACTGCCGTAGGAGTTCGGTAGATCTCCGTACCTCGCCCACCAGCCCACATCCGCCGACGGACCGTCAGGCGGACGCGGCCAGGCCGTCCGGCCAGCGGATCAGCGGCGGGCGGGGTACGGCGTGCGCCGCGCCGGGCGGAGCACCGACGACGGCCAGCGCGCCGTGGCCGGGCAGGGGGCGTCGCCCGGCTGACCCCGGCCCGGTGGGTGCCGCGCGGACCGATGCCGGCGAAGCGTCGGCGCATGCACCGGTCGGCGACGCCGGTGCGGCTACGGGCGGATGACCCCCGGAGAGGGTCGCCACGGGCGCGCCGAGCCGGGAGGCCGCGCGGTGGACGGCGAGCGCAGAGGAACGCGTCGACGGCATGTCGCCCGCCGACGCGACGGCGCGGAGCCGGCGGACGGCCGCCGGACGGCCGATCCCGGAACTCGGCACGGGCGGCGGGGCCGCCGCCGTCGAGGTGGGGAGGTGTCGGCGCAGCGGCGCAGGCTGGACGGACCCGCGCGGCCGCGCCGCGGGCTGGATGGACCCGCTCGGTCGCGCCGCGGGCTGGATGGACCCGCTCGGTCGCGCCGCGGCCAGCTCAGCGAAGACGGCGTCGAGGCGGCGGGCCTGGGAGCGGACGGCGTCGAGGCGCACGACCTCGGCGCGTGCGGTGGCAGCGCCGACACGCTCGGAACCAACGGCGGCAGACCTGGCGCCGACGACGGGGTCGCCGGCAGGCCGGTCGGCGGCGGGGCTCGCCTCCCGTCGAAGGACGTCCGGGTCGACGGCGTCGAGGTGGCTGGTGTCGAGGTGGCTGGCGTCGAGTTGGACAGCGTCGAGGCGGGCGGCGTCGGCGGCCCGGAGGGCGAAGACGGCGCGCAACGCGCGGGGCAGTCGCTCGGCGGCGACCCGGCGCAGCGCGGGCGCCGCGAAGGCGTACCCGCTGGCGCGGCGGGGGAACAGCAGCCCGGCGGCGACGAGCGCGCGCAGAACGGGAGCGGACCGCCCGGGGGTCCAGCCGAGCACCCGGTCCAGCGCCGCGTCGGAGATCACGCCGTCGAGCGTGCCGGCGGCCATCAGCACCGCCCGGCGCTCGCCGTCGAGCCGGTCCAGCTCCGCGCCGACGGCCCGGCGCACCGCCTCCGGCAGCGGGAGCGCCGCCGGGTCCGCACCATCCCCGATGGATGCCACGTACGCGGCCGCGTGCCCGGGCCGGCCGCCCACCAGCGGAAGCAGCCGGTCGACCAGGGCCACCGGCTGCCCGGCGCGGGTCAACAGCTGACGCAGCAGTCGCCCGGACTGCACTGCGGCCAGCGGCCGGATCGCCATCCGCCGGGCGGGGCCGGGCCGGGTGTCGGCCCACTGGGGCTGGTGCAGGGTGACCACGGCCAGCGGCACCCGTCGCGCGGTGGCCGCGGTGAACAGTGCGTGCAGGAAGCGGCTCACCGCGGGCGCGGCACGGTCCAGGTCGTCCACGGCGACGAACAGCGGCCGGTGGGCGGCCAGGCGCAGCAGGGCGTCCCGGCAGATCGCCGCGCCGGCCAGCGCCGCGGCCGAGCCGTCCGGTGCGGTCAGCAGCCGCTCCAGCGCCGGCACCGCCGCCGCGACCCGGGCCGGCGGGAGCAGCGGCGTCAGGGCGTTGGCCAGCCGGTCGCGGACCATCGCCGGGCCGTCACCGTGGCGGATCCCGGCGAAATCGCGGAGCAGCTCCGCGACCGGCGCCAGCACCTGGTCGGGGTACGGCTGGCAGGTCGCCACGCACCAGCGCACCGCCACTCCGTCCACCGTGGTCAGCGAACGGGTCAGTTCGTGCAGCAGTCGGCTGCGGCCGCTGCCGGTCGGGCCGACCAGGGACACCCAGCGCGGGTTCTGCTCGCGGACTGCCCGGCTCAGCTGGTCCCGGAGGGTGGCCAGCTCGCGGCGGCGGCCGATCAGGGGGCCGTCGTGCCGGTCGGCGCTGGGTCGTACGGGGCCGACGGCGTGCCAGACCGGCATCGGCGGCACCCGACCGGAGACCGGCACCGGCGCCAGTTGGCGCTGGGCGATCAGGCCGGCGGTGGCCCGGGCGGTGGTCGCGCAGAGCGCGACGGCGCCGGGTGGCGCGTACTCCTGCAGGCGGGCAGCCGTGGTGATCACCGCGCCGCTGGCCACGCCGTGGCCGCCGCTGACGGCGCCGCCCAGGTCGACCACCACCTCGCCGGTGGCCACACCGACCCGCACCCGCAGCTTGATGTCCCCGACCATCTGCCGACGGTCCAGCGCGGCCTGGATCTCCAGTCCGGCGCGGACCGCGCGGTACGCGTCGAAGCCGTCGGAGTGCCGCGCGCCGAAGAGCGCCATCACCGCGTCGCCGACGTACTTCTCGACCACCCCGTGCCAGCGGTGCAGCACACCGCCGACGGTGTCGAAGTAGGCCCGTTGCAGCGCCCGGACGTCCTCCGGGTCCAGCCGGTCGACCAGCGCGGTGGAGCCGACGATGTCGGCGAAGAGCACGGTTACCGTGCGTCTCTCCTCCGGCACCGGCCAGTGTCGGTGGGCGGTCCGCTGCATGTCGACGACGGTGCTGCTCATGGGTATCGCACCGGCCTTTCCCCAGCTGATGGTTGACGACCTTCGGAGATTGGCACTCCTGGGCCGACAGGGGATCGGCAGAACGACGTATGTCGGCCCACCGCAACCTTTAGTCGCAATGTCGACGCGAGGAGTACCACAAGCGGGAGATGGCCGTAGAACGGTTCGGGGGCGTGTGATTAGGCTGCGTGCCATGGCCAGCGATGTGGACACTGCACCGCTCGTGGGCCGAGCCGAGCTGGTGCAGACGGTTCGGACCGCGCTGCTCGGTGACGTCTCGCACGGGCAGACCGCCGCCGTCTTCCTGACCGGTGAGAGTGGCGTGGGTAAGACCCGGCTGCTCGGCGAGATCGGCGCCCAACTGCGTGACCAGGGCGCACTGGTGCTCACCGGCAGTTGTCTGGACATCGGCGACGCCTCCCCGCTGCACCCGCTGTTGCAGGCGTTGCGGCGCTTCGACGCTGATTTGTCCGCCTCGCAGGCCCGCACCTCCTCGGCGGTCCGTGGGCTGTTGCAGATGTTCGCCGACGAGACCGCCGGCCCGGACGGCGCGGGTGCGCTGCTGGAGCGGGTCTCCCGCGGGCTGCACCTGATCGCCGAGGGACGGCCGCTGGTGCTGATCCTGGACGACCTGCAGTGGGTCGACCGGAGCACCCGGCAGCTGCTGCTGTACCTGCTGGCCGGGCTCGGCGACCTCCAGCTCTCGGTACTGGCCGCGGT
Source organism: Micromonospora sp. NPDC000668 (assembly GCF_042897975.1). Classification (NCBI taxonomy): domain Bacteria; kingdom Bacillati; phylum Actinomycetota; class Actinomycetes; order Micromonosporales; family Micromonosporaceae; genus Micromonospora; species Micromonospora sp. NPDC000668. The sequence continues at coordinate 118,072 of NZ_JBIAYP010000001.1, read as the reverse complement.
GCGTGCCGAGTCGTTGCAGGGCGCACACCCGCTACGCCGGGTGCTCACCGAGCTGCGCCGGTTGCGGACGGTGCGGGTGCTCGACCTGGCCCCGCTGGACCGGGCGGGCACCGAACGGCTCGCCGCCGCGGTGGTCGGCCGGACCTTGTCCGCCGACGCGGCCGAGCAGGTGTGGCAGCGCAGCGGCGGCAACCCGTTCGTCATCGAGGAGTTGGCCCGCGACCTGCGCGACGGCCGGGACGGGCTGTCGGAGACGCTGCGCGAGATCTTCCTCGCCCGGGTCGACGCGCTGCCCCAGCACGCACACGCAGTGGTGCACGCGGTGGCCACCGGCGTCGAGCCGGTGCAGCACTGGATGCTGGCCCAGGTGCTCCGGCTGCCGGAGGAGGAGCTGATCGAGGCGGCCCGCGCCGCGGTGGCGCACCGGCTGCTGGTCGGCGCCGACGACGGCTACCGGCTGCGGCACAGGCTCGTCGCCGAGGTGCTGGCACACGAGCTGCTGCCGGCCGAGCGCTCCGGGCTGCACCGCCGCTACGCCGAGGCGTTGACCGCGGCACCGGGCGAGCTGCACCAGGCCCGGTTGGCGCACCACTGGCGGCTGGCCGGTGAGCCGGCCCGGGCGTTGCCGGCGGCGGTGGCCGCCGCGCAGGAGGCCGAGCGGCTGCACGGCTACGCCGAGGCGCACCGGCACTGGTCGGCGGCGTTGCAGCTGGCCGGTGACCCGGGCTCGCTGGCGGTGGACCGGGTCGAGCTGCTCGGGCACGCCGCCGAGTCGGCCCACCACTGTGGGGAGCACGCCCGCGCGCTGGCCCTGCTGGAGGAGCTGGCCGCGGTGCAGGGTGGCGAGCCGACCTGCGCGCTGCACATCCGCCGGGCCCGCTACCTGGCTGCCGCGGGGCGCTCGGCGCTGGCCGAGGAGGAGTACCAGCGGGCGTTGGTGGCGGCGGACTGCTCGCCACGTGACCGGGCCACCGCCGCCGCGCACCTGGCCGAGCTGCTGCTGCACCTGGGCCGGTACGCCGACGCAGGCCAGCGGGCCCGGGAGGCGCTGGAGTTGGCCGCCACGGTGGAGGGTTCCACCACCGAGGTGGTGCTGGCCAGTGCGGCGCTCGGCTTCAGCGACGCCTATCTGGAGGACCCGGACGCCGGGCTCGCGGTGATGCGCCAGGCCCTCGACACCGCCGAGCGCGCCGGTAAGCCGGAGGATGTGGCCTGCGCGTACCTGCACCTGGCGGAGCTGCTGACCGGGCCGCTGAACATCCTCGAAGAGGGGGTGGTGGTGGCCCGGCGGGGCGCCGAGCGGGTGGCCGAGCTGGGGCTGGGCCGCACCTGGGAGACCCGGCTGCTGGCCATCGCCACCAACGGCCTGTTCCGCGTGGGCCAGTGGGCCGAGGCGGAGAAGGTGGTCGCCGCCGCGCTGCGGCACCGCCCGTCCGGCGCGGACGCCGTGGAGCTGCTCCTGGCCCGGTGCCGGCTCTCGGTGGGCTACGGCGACATCGAGGCCGCCGGCCGGGACCTCGACGCGGTGGCCACCGTGCTCGCCGGCGGTGGTGCGCGGCACGTCATCCCGCTGCTCACCCTGCGCGCCGGGCTGGCCATGTGGGAGGGCCGGCACGACGTGGCGCGGCAGGCGGTGCAGCGCGGCCTGACCGAGAGTCGCTCCGACGACGTGACGATCCTCTCCGCGCTGGTCTGGCACGGCCTGCGCGCGGAGGCGGAGGCGCACGCCAGCCGCACCGTAGCGGTGGACCCGACGGCGGTGCGCCGGCTGCGGGAGACCGCCGAACGGGTGGCCCGCAAGAGCGCGTCCGCGGCCCGACCGGTGCGCTCGGTGGTGGACGGCTTCCTGGCGCTCTGCGCCGCCGAGGTGAGCCGCCTCGACGGCAGCGATCCGGAGCTGTGGGCCAACTCGGTCGCCGAGTGGGACCGTCGCAACCACCCCTACCCGGCGGCGTACTCGCGGCTGCGGCAGGCCGAGGCGCTGCTGGCCCGGCGCAGCCGGGTGGCCACCGCCGGCAAGCTGCTGCGCGAGGCGTACGGGGTGGCGCAGGGGTTGGGTGCGGTGCCGTTGACCTCGGAGATCCGGGAGCTGGCCGGGCGAGCCCGGGTGCCGCTGGAGGAGCGCGAGGCCACCAACGGCACGCCGGGTACGGCGGCCGAGCCGGTCGACGACGAGCTGGCGGCGCTCACCGTGCGGGAGCGCGAGGTGCTCTCCCTGGTCGCCGAGGGGCTGACCAACAAGGAGATCGGGCAGCGGCTGTTCATCAGCGAGCGGACCATCGGCGTGCACGTGTCGCACATCTTCGACAAGCTCCAGGTCCGCACCCGCGTCCAGGCCAGCGCGATCCAGTTGCGCAACCGGCGCGGCTGACCGACCGGTCCGTCAGCCGGCGCCTGTGCGCGCCGGGATACGTCGTTCTACTGATCCGACGGGCGGGTGTCGGCTGAAAGGCTGAGCACCGTCGACGGCGGCACGGGGGTGCTGCGGACCACCATGGAGGAGAGATGACCGAACCGGTCTGGGGGCCCGTGCACCGGGACATCGTCGACCTGCTCGCCGACCACCCCGCGGACGTGCCGGCCGTGGTCGATCACCTCGCCAAGCTCCAGGACATGCTGGTGCGGTTGCCTCCGCTGGAGGAGAGTTGCCCGCTGGCCGACTTCAACAAGCTGTACCTGACCATCACCAGCAGTGTGCTGGACGGGCTGTACGACGACCGCTTCGTCGACCCGGCGTTCCTCTCCCGCCTGGACGTCGAGTTCGCGGCGCGGTATTTCGACGCGCTGCGACTGTGGACCGACTCCAGCCCGGGCACCCCGAAGGCCTGGTCGTGCCTGTTCGAGCGGATGCGTGGGCCGGATGCGCGCCCGCTGCCCTCGGCGGCCGCCGGGGTCAACGCGCACATCAACTTCGACCTGCCGTTCGCGCTGGTGACAACGTTCGACCACCTGGAGTCGGAGCCGGTCGACGGCAGCGACCAGCACCACGACTACCTCGAGATCAACAACATCTTCGCGGACAAGATCCCCGGCCTGCGCCGGGGTTACCTGGAGCGGTGGCAGCTGCTCATCGACATGCTCAACGGTGACATCGACGACTGGTACCAGGGGGAGCTGGTCGAGTACACCCGCGATGTCGCCTGGCGCAACGCGCAGAAGATCTGGCGGTGCCGGCACGATCCGGACGCCCGCGAGTGTGAGCGCACGCGGTTGGACGACAATGCCGCGGCGCTCGGTCGGCTGCTGCTCTCGCCCCTGGGGGCGTTCCTGCAGTAGCCGGGACGGGGGGTTCCCGCGCTCCGCCCCAGGGGGGTGGGCGGAGCGCGGGGACGCATCCCTCCCGCCAGTTCCACGTGGCCGGTCCGAGAAACTCGGTCGGCCCCGAGGGGACAGCCGGTCGACCCGGGGGGTGCCGACCGGCTGACACCGGCGGCCGGCCCGGGGGCGGGCCGGCCGCCGGTGGGGGAGAGGCGGCGGGGAGGGACGGCGGGAGATCCGGCGGGACGAGGGGTGTCGCCGGGCAAGTTCCGGGTACGCCCGCGCCATGACCGTCCTGGCCCGGCGCCGGCCCGCCGCCCGACCCCGGCCCGCGCGGCCCGGCCCACTGCGGCCGGGCGGCCCGGTGCCTCGACCCGCCATCCGGCCCGGTGCGGGATGACCGGCCCCGTGACGCGGTTCCCGTTCCGCTTCGACCCGGTGTTCCGCCCCGCCCTGGCGCTGCTGGGCGTCCGGCCGGCAACCGCCTGGGTCACCGTCAGCGACCGGGAACTGCTGATCCGGTACGGGCCGTGGCAGTTGCGGACCGATCGGGACAACGTGACCGGCGTCGAGGTGAGCGGCCCGTACCGGTGGTGGCGGGTGATCGGCCCGCACGTGTCGCTGGCCGATCGCGGTGTGAGCTTCGGCAGCACCGCGGCAGGCGGGGTCTGCCTGCGCTTCGGCGTACCGGTGCCGGCCCTGGCGCCCGGGGGGTGGCTCCGGCACCCGGCGGCCACGGTGACCGTCGCCGACCCGCCCGCCCTGGCGCGGCTGTTCGTCGGCCCGGACCTGCCCTGAGCAGGCCGTCTGCCTGCCCGGTTCCACCGGCCGGGCCACTACGTACCGCCTACGGTCGGATCAGGACCTGCGAGGGTGGGACGGGCGATGGCTGACGAGCACCGGGCGAAACCACGACGCGGCAGCGGACGTCGCCACCCGCCCACCGGGCCGGACCCGGCGCTGCGCGCCGCCCGCGACCCGGCCCGCGCGCACCCGGGCGGCCGGCAGGGTGTCGTGATGCCCGAACGGGTGGCCGGCCCGGTCCGGCCGGCGCCGCCGGCGAGCCCGCTGCGCCGGTGGTTCTTTCAGCACCAGGTGCAGCCGCCGGGCCCGGAGGCGACCGAGGCGCAGAGTCGGGCGCACTCCTGGTGGCAGGTGATGTGCCTGACCGGCGTGGACTACTTCTCCACCCTGTCGTACCTGCCGGGCATCGCGGCGGTGGCGGCCGGCGCGCTCTCCCCGCTCGCGACCCTGCTGATCGTCGCCCTCACCCTGTTCGGAATGCTGCCGATGTACCGGCGGGTGGCCCAGGAGAGCCCGCACGGGCAGGGCTCGGTGGCGATGCTGGAGCGGCTGCTGCCGTTTTGGCGGGGCAAGATCTTCGTGCTCGTGCTGCTGGGCTTCGTGGCCACCTCCTGGATCATCACGATCACCCTCTCCTCGGCTGACGCGACCGTGCACCTGCTGGAAAATCCGTTGCTGCCGGACACCCTGCACAGCCCCGTCGTTCCGGTCGTGGTCACGGTGGTGCTGCTGCTCATCCTCGGTGGGGTGTTCCTGCTCGGCTTCCGCGAGGCCGTGGTGGTGGCCATCCCGCTGGTCGTGGTCTTCCTGCTGCTCAACGCGGTGATCGTGGTGGTCGCGGTGGCCCGGATCGTCGCCGACCCGGGCATCGTGTCGGACTGGACCGCCGCGCTGACCGCGGAGGGCGGCGGGTTGGGCAACGTGCTGCTCACCGCCGTGATGGCTTTCCCTCTGCTGGTGCTGGGGCTGTCCGGGTTCGAGACCGGGGTCAGCATGATGCCGCTCGTGGCAGCCGACGGGCCGGACCCGCAGGCCCGGCTGGCTGCCCGGATCCGCAATACCCGCCGGCTGCTCACCACCGCCGCGTTGATCATGTCGGTCTACCTGATCTCGACCACCTTCGTGACCACGGCGCTCATCCCGGCCGAGGAGTTCCGGCCGGGCGGCGCCGCGAACGGCCGGGCGCTGGCCTTCCTGGCGCACCGCTACCTGGGCGAGGTCTTCGGCACCGTCTACGACGTGAGCAGCGTGTTCATCCTCTGGTTCGCCGGCGCCTCGGCGATGGCCGGCCTGATCAACATCGTGCCCCGCTACCTGCCCTCCTACGGCATGGCCCCGGAGTGGGCGCGGGCGGTGCGCCCGGTGGTCATCGTCTACACCCTGGTCAGCGTCGCCATCACGATCGCGTTCCGGGCCGACGTCAACGCCCAGGCCGGGGCGTACGCCACCGGGATCCTGGCGATGATGGTCTCCGGCGCGGTGGCGGTCACCATCTCCGCGGCCCGCCGTCGCCAGCGCTCGGCCGCCGTCGGCTTCACCGTGCTGACCCTGGTGCTGCTGTACGCGCTGCTGGAGAACGTCATCGAGCAGCCGGACGGAATCACCATCTCCGCGCTGTTCATTCTCGGCATCATCGTGGTCTCGCTGATCTCCCGGGTCACCCGGACCACCGAGCTGCGCGCCGAGCGGATCGAGTTCGACGAGCCGGCCCGCCGGTTCGTCGCCGAGTCGCTGGCCCACGACGGGCAGCTGCACCTGATCGCGAACAAGCGGCAGAGCGGGTCGGTAAAGGAATACACGATCAAGGAGCGTGCGCAGCGCGGGATGAACCCGGTGCCCGGGGCCGCCGACGTGCTGTTCCTGGAGATCGACGTGGTCGACCCGTCGGAGTTCAGGCACGTGTTGCGGGTGCACGGGGTCGAGGTGGGCGGGTTCCGGGTGCTGCGGGCCAGCAGCCCTGCCGTGCCCAACGCGATCGCCGCGATCCTGCTGGCCCTGCGCGACGCCACCGGGGTCCGGCCGCACGGGCACTTCGAGTGGTCGGAGGGAAGCCCGATCGCGCACCTGCTGCGTTACCTCATCCTTGGCCGGGGAGACACTCCGCCCGTGGTGCGGGAGATCATTCGCCGCACCGAGCCGGACCCGCTGCGCCGGCCCGGTATCCACGTCGGCGGCTGACCGTGGTGACCGTCCCGTACACCGTTTGACGACTTTGAACGTGAATGGCAACACTATTCACGTTCACGCCTTCTTGTCCGTATTGCGGACTTATCGTGACCTTTGGTGGCCGGCGGCACGTCGAGCCCCCCGCGCCCGGATCGGCGCGCGGTCACGTTCACCCAGGCAGGAAGGTAGGCACCTTGATGTCCACTTATCGTGGAGGAGATCGCCCGGCCCGACCCAGGCGGCGGTCCCGATGGTTCTTAGCCGGCGGGCTCCTGGCCGGGAGCCTGGTGGTGGGAGTGGCCGGCGGCGCCGCCGCCGCCGACCGCGACCTCTCCCTCTCGGGCCTGGGCAGGTTGACCGCTGCCGAGGCGCGGGGTGAAGACGACCGGGAGGCCGCCGACCCGACTGCCCCGGAGCGCGACGGGGGCCGCGGCGGCGAGCCGGGCCAACCGAACACGCCGGGCACCGGCAAGCGCGGCGTCGTGTCGGTGCCCTGCGACGCGGCGAAGCTGGTGGCGGCGCTGGTGGCAGCCAACGCCGAGGGTGGCGCGGAGCTGCGGCTCGCGCCCAAGTGCCGGTACACCCTCACCGACGCGTTCCAGGAGAAGGACCAGTACGACGGTGGGATCCGCGACGCGCGGGAGGCGGCCGACGCCGCGGAGACCCCCGGTGACGCGGACGCGCCGCCGCACAACCCGGCCGACGACACCGCTGGTCTGCCGGTGATCTACCAGCCCATCACCATTGACGGCGCCGGCGCCACCATCGCCCGCGACGCCCAGGCCCCGGCGTTCCGCTTCTTCACCGTCCGCGACGGTGGCGAGCTGACCCTGCGCGACGTGGAGCTGCACAACGGCCGCTCGGCCATCGAGGGCGGCAGCGTGCACGTGGTGCACGGCGCCACGGCCGTGGTGGAGCGGGTCACCGTCACCCAGAGCACCTCGCTGTCCCCGGAGGGCGGCGGCGGTGGGATCTTCAACGACGGCAACATGGTGGTCACCGACTCCACCTTCATCGGCAACAGCGCCGCCGGCGCCGCGGGCAAGGGCGGGGGCCTGCTCAACGGCGGCGTACTGACGCTGAAGCGCTCCGAGTTCCACCGCAACAGCGCCAATGCCTACGGCGGAGGGCTTGGCAACTTCCGGGGCGCGGCCGACGTGGAGAGCACCACCTTCGCGGAGAACAGCGCCGGCCAGGGTGGCGGGCTGGCCAGCTTCTCGGCCCGGACCAAGGTCTACGAGACCGAGCTGCTGAACAACACCGCCCAGGTCGGCGGCGGCGCCGCGAACTCCGACGCGGTGCTGGTGATGCGCAAGATGACCATCCGCGGCAACACCTCCACCGTCAACGGCGGTGGCATCTCCACCGTGCAGGGCCTGCTGCCGCTCGACGACAGCGTGGTCGACGGCAACACCACCCACGGCATCGGCGCCGGCATCTACGCCGCCAAGTCGAACCTGCTGGTTCGCGGCAGCGACGTCACCGGTAACGAGGCGGTCGGCGCGACGTCCAAGGGCGGCGGCATCTTTGCCACCGCGGGCTCGGTGGCGATCTACACCAGCAAGGTCACCGGGAACGCGGCCACGGTGAAGCCGAGCGGCATCTTCGCCGAGCACGCCGGGGCCAGGATCGACGACGAGAGCGTGGTCGTCGAGAACGAGCCGACCAACTGCGAGGGCAGCGCGGTGCCGATCGCGCACTGCTTCCGCTGAGCAGCGACCCGCGCAGCCATCCGGAGCGCGGCCGGCCGCCCGGACGATCACGGCGATCGTCCGGGCGGCCGGTGTCGTCACGGCTCGCGGCGGCTGTCGTTCACGGCTGGCGGCGACTCAACCCAGCGCGCGCAGCCGACCGGACAGCTCTCCGGCGAAGAAGTCGAGGAAACCATCCGGGTCGGGCCCGGCGTTCTGCAGCACGATGTGGTCGAAGCCCGCCTCGACGTACGACCGGACCTTGGCCACGTGCGGCTCCGGGTCGGGTCCGACGGCGAAGAGCTCGCGGATGTGCTTCTCCTCGACGTACGAGCTGGCCGCGTCGAAGTTGACCGGGTTGGGCAGCTCGCTCATCACCTTCCAGCCGGTGACCATCCACCGGCTGGTCTGCAACACCGCCCGCACCGCCTGCTGCTCGTCGCTGGCCCAGGCCAACGGCGCCTCGGCGTAGCGCGGGCCCGCTCCGCCGGCGCGCCGGTAGTGCTCGACGATCGACGCCTCCGGTTCGGTGGCGAACAGCCCGTCACCCAGCTCGGCCGCGAGCCGGGCCGACGCTTCGCCGCTGGCCGCCACCGCGATCACCGGCGGTGTGTCCGGCAGGTCGAAGAGCCGAGCGTCCTCCAGGTGCAGATGCCGGCCCTCGTACGACTGGTAGCCGCCCTGCCAGAGCAGCCGGATGATCTCCAGAGCCTCGCGCAGCCGTTCGTGCCGGCCCTGCACGCTGGGGAAGCCCTGCCCGACCACATGCTCGTTGAGCCGCTCGCCGGCGCCCACGCCGAGGGTGAACCGTCCGTCGGAGATCAGCGCCATGGTCGCCGCGGCCTGCGCGATGATCGCCGGGTGGTAGCGCACGGTCGGGCAGGTGACGCCGGTGGCCAGGCGCAAGTTGCTGGTCTTCGCCGCGATCGCGCCGAGCACGCTCCAGGTGAACGACGAGTGGCCCTGGACGTCCAGCCAGGGGTGGAAGTGGTCGCTCATCTCCACGAAGTCGAAACCGACCTGCTCCGCCCGGACGGCCTGCCGGATGATCTCCTGCGGCCCGTAGCCCTCCGAGGCCAGCTTGTAGCCGATCTGCATGCCATGCTCCCGATTCGGTCCGGTTCCGCCCGGCGACTGACGCCGGAGCGGTTCCCGGCCTCGGGACCGACAAACGCGGGACGGCCAGCTAGCCAGCCTCCTAGGACGCCTTAGGCGATGTGCGGTGCCTCCGACGGCCGCGTGGACCCCGGCGGGGGACGGACGGTCGGCGGAGCCTCCGACGCGCCCGCGTTCCGCTGCGGCATGGTCCGGACAGCGAACGGCCCGCGCCCCGGACGGGCGCGGGCCGGCGTCTGTGTCCTACTTGGACGGCTCGGGCAGCTTGCAGTCGACCTTGGGGTTGGCGCCGATGTAGTTCAGTGGCCCGGCCACGATGGTGACCAGGATGGTGCCGGCTTCGGCGCAGTTGGTGTCGTCACCGCTGTAGTAGCCCCGCTGGCCGCCGGCGATCGCGCCGATGATCAGCCAGATCACGACGATGACTCCGAGTATCGAGGTGCCGCGCATCGCTGCCTCCTGAAGGAATGTGGTGGGTCGAGGTGCAGGCGTTGTACCCAATCCGGTCTCGCGGCTAACGGCCCGCGACAACCACCGGGATCGTCCGTCCGGCCGATGGCGTCCGCCGTCGGTACGGCCCGGGCATCGGCCGCCCGCATCGGGTAGTGCGGGCCGGCTATCGGATCGACGACCAACCCGGCCGCCGTACGCGTCGCCGGACGTAGAACTGCCTCACGGCCCCGCCGAGGAGGACTCATGGACGCGCCGACACCGCCCCTGTACATCGACCGCCCCGAGGACGTCGCGGCTGCGGCCCGCGCGTTGGCCGGCGGCGCGGTTGTCGCGGCGGCGTTTGCCAACTTCTACGTCATCGTCACCCGCCCGGACGCGGCCACCGTGCGCCGGGTCAACCTGGCCAAGGGCCGACCGATCCACCAGGTTGGCAGCATCACCACCGCGGTCGGCCGGATCCCGGCGATGTTCGACTGGTCCCGGATCTCGCCCCGGCTGCCGGTCGGCCGGGTGCGGGCGCTGATGGACGCCCTCTACGGCGCCGGTCCGTTCGGCTTCCGTGGCCCCGCGGCGGACCGGCTGCCCGAGCATCTCACCCAGGTCGACCGAGGGCTGCGCACCACCCAGGTGATCGCGCCCGGGCTGACCTGCCCGTCCAACGCCTTCTTCGAGCGGGCGCTCGCCGAGACCGGGTCGGACCACCTCTACATCACCTCGGCGAATCGGTCCCGGCACCTCACCGGCGCGGCGGAGGAACCGGCGCACTGGAAGGCCGGAGGTCTCGCCGCCGACTTCGCCCACCTCGACGACCTGGTGGTGCTCGCCCATCGGGACGAGGCGGCGGCCCGCGCCGCCTACCCGGGCTACCTCACCACCTCGGTCACCCTGCTCTCCTTCCACGCGCCGGAAGGTGAGCTGGAGGAACCGCCGGTGCTCACCGTGGACCGGCACGGCTCCCTGCACCTGGACGACGTGCGCCGAGCCGCCGCGCCGCTCGGGCTCCAGGTGCGCCTCGGCGGCGCCGCCGGGCAGCGCCTGCAGGTCCGGGGGTACGCCGGGGCGCTGGTGTGAGCGGATATCGGATCGGGCTGGTGGTGCCCAGCTCGAACACCACCATGGAGACCGAGATCCCGGCGATGCTGCGACGGCGCGAGACCGTCGACCCGACGGTCCACTTCACCACCCATGCCAGCAGGGTCCGGCTGCAGCAGGTGACGCCCGACGAGCTGGCCCGGATGAACCGTTCGGCCCTCCGGTGCGCCGCCGAGCTGGCCGACGCCCGTTGCGACGTGCTCGCGTACGCCTGCCTGGTGGCGGTGATGTGCGAGGGCAGCGGCGCGCACGAGCGGGCCGAGCGGCGGTTGGGCCGCGCGGCCGGCCGGGCCGGTCACGAGATGCCGGTGGTGACCAGCGCGGGCGCGCTGGTCGCCGGGCTGCGTGCGTTGGGTGCCCGCCGGGTGGCGCTGATCGCGCCGTACCTGCCGCCGCTGACCGCGACCGTCGCCGGCTACCTCGCCGCGCACGGTGTGCGGGTGACGGAGGCGGTGAGTCTCAGCGAGCCGGACAACGTCGCGGTGGGTCGGATCCCGGCGCAGCGCCTGGTGGAGCTGGCCGACCGGCTGGACGTGACCGACGTGGACGCGGTGGTCCTCTCCGCCTGCGTCCAGCTGCCGTCGCTGGCGGCGGTACCGCAGGTGGAGGCCCGCCTCGGCCGCCCGGTGCTCACCGCGGCCACCGCCACCGTGCACCAACTGCTCACCGGCCTGGGCGTCGAGCCGTACGTGCCGGACGCGGGTCGGCTGCTGGCCGGGGCGGCGGTGCGCTGACCGGACCGCCCGGCGACCGGGTGGTTCAGTGCGGTGGGGCGGGGGCCTCCGGCGGCTTGCCGCGGCTGCGCCGAAAGTCGGCATACGCCACGCCCGCCAGCACCAGCAGGGCACCGAGGGATGCGAAGACTGGTGGCAGGAAGAGCGCCGCGGGCGCGATGGTCAGCAGCGCCAGCAGCCCGCCGGGGCGGGACAGCGACACCCGGCTGAACACCTCGTACTCGAACGCGGCCCGGCCAGCCAGGAACAGCGCCGGGCCGCCCAGGATCACCGCCAGCCAGGCCGGCGGCGTCCGCTGGGTCGGCTCGTGCAGCACCAGGTGGAATCCGGTGGCCGTGGTCGCCACCCCGGCAACCATCAGCAGGTGGGTGTACGGGGCGGTGAACAGGAACTTGCTCGGCTCCTTGGACGCCTTGATGGCCACCGGCAGCAGCTCGCCGGACTTGTGCACGTAGATCCGCCAGAGCACCAGGGTGGTCAGGAACGCCACCGCGAACGACCCGATGTTCTCCACCTCGGAGTGTGCCAGGCTGAACATGGTGCCGATGGTCAGGATGGCGTCGCCGAGGGCGATGATGAAGAACTGCTGGTAGCGCTCGGAGAGATGCTCCGCGGTGACGCTGCGCTGCTTCTCCGGCACGACCCCGAGGCCGGGCACCGGGTACGCGAGCCGGAAACCGCCGTAGTCGATGGCGAGCGCGAGGGCCCAGCAGGCGATCCGGGCGTCGTCGCTGACGTACCCGCCGATGATCCAGGGGATCGCCGACACGGCGAACCAGACGAAGATCCGCGCCGCCCGGCGCTGGGTCTGCGGTTCCCTGCGCACGAGGGGCATCAGGAACAGCCCGCGGCCGAGGTGGATCGCCACGTAGGTGGCGGCGAAGACCAGCCCCCGGGCGCCGAACGCCTCCGGGATCGCGGTGGTCATCAGCAGCGCGCCGAACATCACCGCGGTGATCAGCAGCTTGATCTCGTTGCGTTGCGGGTCGTACAGGTCGGTGACCAGGGTGGTGATGGCCCAGGTCCACCAGACTGCGGCCAGCAGGATCAGCGCTTCAACGGCCCGGTGCCAGTCGAGGTCCTCGACCATGCCCCGGGAGATCAGTGCGAGCGCGACCACGTAGACCAGGTCGAAGAAGAGTTCGAGCAGCGTCACCCGGCGTGGGCCCTCCGGGTCGCGCAGCGGAGGGCCGGCCCCGGAGTCCGGCGCGAAGTGCACGGGCTGCTCCTGCGGTGCCGGTCGAATCGGCGGGGCCATCCGCCTGCCTCGACCGACGGTAGCGAGCAGCCGACGACGCTACCTCCCGGTTGTCCGGTCTTCCCTCGACCGAGGGTGATCGACTCGGGCCTCGGCGGTCGACGCGCGGTCGTTCCGCCCGAACGGCCGAGCCCCCGGCCCGCCGCCCCGCAGGACGGCCTCGCCGGGGGCCCGGTTCTCGTCGTCAGCCGCGGGCGTCGCCCGGCAGGACGGCGGCCATCTCGTCACCGGCGCCGGCCAGCACCCGGGCCTGCTGCGGCCAGCTGGCCAACCCGGGGGCGGCACGCAGGCCGGCAGCCCGGATCAGGTCGCGCAGCGCCGGCTCGTCCAGCTCGCCGAGCTGGCCGTAGGTGCGTACGCCGGCGGCCTGCAACGCGGCCGCCATCTTCGGCCCGATCCCCTGGATCCGGCGGAAGTCGTCGGCCGGGCCCTCCGAGCCGGTGTCCGCACCGTTCGGCGCGGTGGCGGCGATCGGCCGGACCGGCGGCGTGGCCCGCACCGGCTCCGCGTCGACGTGCGCCGGCTCACTGGCCGCCGTCGTCTCCACCGGGGTCGTGTCGGCCAGCGTGGCCTCGACCTCGGTCGTGGTGGCCTCGGTCGTGGTGGCTTCGATCGGCGTGGCCTCGGCCTGCGGCGCGTCCGTGGGCGTGACGTCATCCGCCGGCTGGCGGGGAGCGATCACGGCCGCCGGGGCGGGCTGCTCCTCGACCGCGACCGGCGCGGGTTCCGGGTCCGCGGCGGGCTCGGGCCGGAGGGCCTCCGCATCGGACCGCTCGGTGGCGGAGAAGGCCGGCGGGGCGTCGGTCAACGCCATGTCGGCCGGGTCGACAGTGCTCGGGGCGCCTGCCGGGGCGGGATCGTCCGGCGTGGTCACCGCGGCCGGTGCGCTGACCGTGTCCACCGGGACCGGTTCGTCGGCGACCGCGGCCGGCGCCGGGTCGACGGTCGCTGCCGGCCGGGCCTCGTCGGTGGTGGCCGCCGGTGCCGGCGTGGCGACCATGGCCAGGCCAGCGACAGGATCTCCGTCCACGATCGACGGACCCTGCCCGCTGACCCGTACGCCCTGCCGACCGCGCAGCAACCATCCAGCGGCCAGGCCCAGCAGCAGTGCCAGTATCACTATCAGCGAGTGTCCGATAGACCACGCCACGGCGAATCTCCCTATCACGTCGTCAGAAAAGTCACGAGAAAAACTCGCCGCAGCTTTGCACATGCGCGTTTACGCCGACAGGGAGGATCGGTCGGGTGCGGTACGGGTGGGACGGTCGCCGCACCGGGTGCCGGATGGGTGACGCAGCGTTGTGCTGGGCACGACGGAATCCGGGCCCGGCGTGGGGACGCCGGACCCGGATCGGCAGGGGGATCAGTCCTGGTCGCCCTCGTAGGTGTGGAAGTCGTCGACGAACCGGCGGCGCAGTCGGGGTACCCGGCTGGTCACCCCGAAGTAGCCACGTGCGCCGAGCAGCGCGAGCCGACCCACCACCGGCCGGTACATCCGGTCGTCGCCGCTGGTGCCGCTGCGGTTCAGCGATTCGATGACCCGGGCGAAGCCGTACGGGACCATCGCGGCCTCGTAGTCGGCGACCGCCTGCAGCAGCGTCTTGTCGCCGGCGACGGCGCGGGCGAGTTGCTGACAGAGCAGGCGGGCGTCGCGCAGCGCGGTGTTCGCGCCCACCCCGCGACCGGGTGTCATGGTGTGGATGGCGTCGCCGAGCAGGGTGACCGTGCTGCTCTTCCAGGGCGGCACCGGCTCGGACGTGGTCACCTTGATCGGTAGGGCGCTGTCCGGCTCACCGCGGGTCAACAGCTCCCGCAGGTGTGGATGCCAGTTCGGAGTGAGGTCCAGGGCGACCCGTACGAGGTCCTCGCCGCGGCGCTGCATGACGTCGGCCGGGAACCGGCGGGCCGCGCTCCAGATGATCAGGTTGATGTTGTCGGTGGTGGTGTCGTGGGTCAGGCCCGGCCATTGGCGCAGCAGGGCGGCGTCGGCGTCGCCGACGCCGGGTTTGATCGCTCGCTCGGCGTCCCACTTGAACTCCATCATGTGCAGGACGCCCATCGTCCCGCCGGTGCCGAAGATCAGTGAGATGCCCTGGCGGACCCGCTCCGGGACGAGGTCGCGGGTGCGCGCGGTCAGCGGGATCCGGGTGGCGACGTTGATGGTGCCGGCGTCGCGGGTGACCGCGTGTGGCAGGTACTGGCGGCGTACCGCCGAGTGCGTGCCGTCCGCGGCCACCAGCAGGTCGCCGGTGGCGCTGGTGCCGTCGGCGAAGTACGCGGTGACCGTGCCGTCGTCGCGCTGCTCGTACCGGACGAAGGTCCGGTCGAAGTGCACGACGTCGTCCACGCCGGTGAGCAGCACCTGGCGCAGCACCATCCGGGCCACCGAGTGCTCGGTGTGCACCGGGTCGGCGTCCGGCCGCAGCTCGAACGAGGCGGTCTGGCGCAGCCCCTGGGTGACCACGTTGAAGTAGCGCGGTGGCCGGGCGCAGGTGGCCAGGAACGTGGCGAACAGCTCCGGCGGCAGGCATTCCCGCAGCGCCCGGCTACCGGTCGGGCCGATGCCCACCCGGTAGCCGAGCAACCCCTCGGCGCGGTGGCGGTGCCGCTCGTAGACGGCGACGCTGATCCCGGCGCGGCGCAGCCCGTGTGCCAGGCACAGCCCGCCGGTGCCGGCGCCGATGATCAGGACGTGCGGTGCCGGGGTGGACACGTCGCCCGTCCGCTCAGCCGGCCGGGTGCGCCGCGGGCGCCTCGGCCGCGTCCCACCGGTAGAAGCAGCCGGCGATCGCGTCCCGGGGGGAGCGCCAGGTCGGCAGGTACGGCGAGGTGTGCGCGGAGAGCCGCTCGTTGACCTGCTGGAAGAGCGGGTGGTTGCGGGCGGCGGCCAGCGCGTCCGGGTCGACGTCCGAGGTCTCCAACAGGTGTACGTACACGTCGTGCAGGCAGTACAGCGACCGGTGTGTGACACCGGTCAGACCGGGCAGTTCGCTGGCGTCGGACTCGGCGAAGATCTGCGCCACCCGCCCCTCCGCGCCCGGGATGATTCGGCTGACGACCAGTAGACGACTCATGGGACCCCCTTTCCGCCGGTGGCTTCCCCGACCCTCGGGTCGACGGCCACGTGCTCCAAGGTGCCCACCGTGCCGCAGCGACTGTCACGTCACCGTCACGTACGCCGGCCGACCGGTGACGGCCGACCGGCGGCCTCCCGGCTGGCCTCGCGGATCGGGGCGAGCGTGTCGTCGAGCAGGGCGCTCATCGCGGGGCTGGGCTCCAGGCGCAGCTCCCGGCGCAGCAGGTCGCGGTAAACGTAGAAGGCGTGTACGGCCTCGAAGGCGTTGCCCTCGGCGAGGTGGATGCGGACCACCAGCCGGTGCGGCGTCTCGCGCAGCGGCTCGGCGGCCATCGCCTCCAGCGCGGCCTCCAGCGCGTCACCGTGCCGCCCCGCGACCAGGTGCTGCCCGGCCAGCTGCTCCAGCATGTGCAGGCGCAGTTGGCGCAGCCGCTCCCGGTCCAGCAGTACCCAGTCGTCGTACCAGCCGGGCAGCAGGTCGTGCCGGCCGGCGGCGAGAGCTCCGGCGGCGGTACGCGGCTCGTCGCCGTCCCGGACCCGGGCCGCCGTGCCGACCAGTTCGTCCACGTCGAGTCGGACCGCCGGGCCCAGCCGCACGGTGTCACCGGCCACGGTCAGCGGGCAGCAGGGGTCCTGCCGCAGCCGCCAGAGCGCCGTGCGCAGCGACGACAGCGCCCGTTCCTCCGACGCGTCGGGCCAGAGCAGCCCGGCGAGCTGGCTGCGGGTGGCGCCGGGGCGCAGCCCGATCAGCGCGATGACCCGTTGCAGCCCGCGCGGCACCACGATCGGCGCCGCGCCACGCAGCAGCCGGAAACCGCCGAGCAGATGCAGCGAGACGCCGGCCTCGGGAGGGTGTCCGGCGGTCGGCACGGACGGATCAGCGGCCACGGCGGCACCCCCTGCGGAACGCTCGTCCCGACTGTCTCCTGTGTCCCGGATCGGCTGCCCGTGACGCCACTGTCGACCCCAACGGTGGGAAACGACCATGGCTGTCGGGGCGCGGCCCCGCCCGCTCGAGCCGCCGGGCTGACCACGGTGAAGATTATCAATAGGGTCACGGTGAGTCAACGGAAGTGTGGACCTTCTGTCGGTGATCGGCCAACCGTGAGATCGGTTCTGAACTGCTAAAACACCCGCCCGAGTCCTTCGTCGCAGAGCTTCCCGGCGCATAGCTGATACACAGGTTGCGTCAACGCAGCGTCACCAGCCAGCGTCGCAGAACGGCCCGCCACGGTGACGCCGCCGTGACGTGGACTGCCGCATCGTGTCGGGAGTCGTCCAGCGGTCCGGGGTCACCCGCCGCCGGCCCGGACGCCGTGGGGGGAGGCCCAGCCATGGACCGATCGCTGATCGTCGCGAAGGTGGTCCCGACCGCCGAGGAGCGGGTCGCCGAGATCTTCGCCGAGTCGGACGCGACGGAGCTGCCGCGTCTGGTCGGCGTCCGGCACCGATCGCTGTACCGCCTGCACGACCTCTACGTGCACCTGCTCGAGACCGAGCAGCCGGCGCAGGGCGCGGTGGAGGCCGCCCGTGGCCATCCCGAGTTCGTCCGGGTCAGCGACCGGCTGCGGCCGTACGTCTCGCCGTACCTGCCGACCTGGCGGTCGCCGCGCGACGCGATGGCGCACTGCTTCTACCGGTTCGACGCCGTGGACGCCGGGCGGCGGTCGTGACCGCCACCGCGCCCCGCGAGGAGCAGCTCTGGTCCCGCTGCACGGGCTGCGCGAGCCTGCTGTACCGCAAACGCCTGCGGCGCAACCTGGACGTCTGCCCGGAGTGCGGCGCGCACGCCCGGCTCGGCGCCCCGGAACGCCTACGCCAGCTCGTGGACCCGGGCTCGCTGCGCCTGCTGCCCGACCGACTGCCCGAAGCGGATCCGATCGACTTCGTCGACGTGCTGCCGTACCCGCACCGGCTCACCGCAGCCCGGGCCAGTACCGGGCTGGCCGAGGCGGTCGTCTGCGCCACCGCCACCATCGGCGGGCACCCGGCCGTGCTGGCGGTGATGGACTTCCGATTTCTCGGCGGGAGCCTGGGATGCGCGGTGGGGGAACTGATAACCCGGGCCGCCGAACGGGCGCTGGACGACCGCAGCCCGCTCATCCTGGTCACCGCCTCCGGCGGGGCACGGATGCAGGAGGGCGCACTGTCGCTGATGCAGATGGCCACGGTCAGCCAGGCCATCGCCGCGCTGCGCGAGGCGGGTCTGCTCACCGTCAGCGTGCTCACCGACCCGACCTACGGCGGGGTGGCGGCGTCGTTCGCCACCAACACCGACCTGGTGCTCGCCGAGAGCGGCGCCCGGATGGGCTTCGCCGGGCCCCGGGTGATCCGCCAGGTCACCGGGCGGGCGTTGCCGGAGGGTTTCCAGACCGCCGACTTCCTGCTGCGGCACGGTCAGATCGACATGGTGGTGCAGCGCCGGTCGCTGCGCGGGCGGTTGACGGCGCTGCTCGCCGCGACCCGTACCGGCCGCCCGGCGCGCCCGCCCGTACCCCGGCAGGAGCCGGCGCCGGGCCATGAGCGCCTGGCCGACGACGGCTCGACGGTGGCGCCCGCGACGATCCCGCCGGTCGGCGAGGGTCGAGGCGCGTCCGCCGGCACACCTACGGCCAGCGCCGACCCGGCGCCGGCGGCACGCGACCCCTGGGACACCGTGCGGGTGGCCCGCAACCCCGGTCGACCCACCACTCTGGACTACCTCGACTCCGTCTTCGACGGGTTCGTGGAGTTGCACGGCGACCGGCTCGGCGGGGACTGCCCGGCGGTCGTCGGCGGCGTGGCCCGGCTGGATGGCCGGCACGTGATGGTGATCGGCCACCAGAAAGGGCACACGACGGCCGAGCTGGTGGCCCGCAACTTCGGCATGTCCAGCCCGGCCGGGCACCGCAAGGCGCTGCGGCTGATGCGCCTCGCCGCCCGGCTCGGCCTGCCGGTGGTGACCCTCGTCGACACCCCCGGCGCGGACCCGGGGGTGGGCGCCGAGGAGCAGGGCCAGGCGGCGGCCATCGCGGAGAACATCCTCACCCTGACCGTGCTGCCCACCCCGGTGCTGGCCGTCATCACCGGCGAGGGCGGTAGTGGTGGCGCGCTGGCGCTCGCGGTCGCCGACCGGGTGCTGATGCTCCAGCACGCCGTCTACTCGGTGATCAGCCCGGAGGGCTGCGCCGCCATCCTCTGGCCCGACCGGTCCGCAGCGCCGCAGGCGGCCCGCGCGCTGCGGTTGACCGCGCCCGACCTGCACCGGCTCGGGGTGGTCGACGAGATCGTGCCGGAGCCGGCGGCGGCCGCGCACGACGACCCCACGGAGACCGCCCGGCGGTTGCGCGCCGCGTTGCTGGCCAATCTGCTGCCACTGCTGGACGTACCGCCCGCGATGCTGGTCCGTCTCCGCCGACAGCGGTTCCGGCGGTTCGGCGCGCCGCGTACCGGTGCCCGGGCGGGTGCCCGGTGACCGCCGGGGACCGGGCGGTGTCGACTGTCCAGGCGCCCGGCGATGACGCGCTGTCCGCCGCCGGGACGCCCGGCGTCGACCGTCGGTCCGCCGGGCACGACGGCGCGTCCCTGCACCCCGAACCGGGAAACGGGCACGGCGGGGTCCGGCTCGACGCCGACCGTCCACCGGACGGCAGCCGGCCCGACGACGCCGGGGCGGGCGGCGAGGAGGTGCTGGCCGGGCTGCGCCGGCAGGCGCGCCAACTGGTCGCCGAGCTGAGCGGGCCGGTGCGCCGGATCCGGCTGCGCAGCGGGCCGGCGGTGCTGGAGGTCGAGTGGCACCCTGGCGATCCGGCGCGGCCGGACGTACCCCCGGCTCCGCCGCCGGTCGAGGCGGCGACCGTGCCGCCGGACGCGACGGTGCCCGGCCCGCCGGCGGCGGTGATCCGGCCGCCGGTGCCCGGGCGCGCCGCGGTCCGGGCGCCCATCGTCGGCACCTTCTACCGGGCGCCGGAGCCCGGCGCGGCGCCGTTCGTCGCCGTGGGCGACCTGGTCCGCCCGGGTCAGCCGATCGCCATCGTCGAGGCGATGAAGCTGATGAACGAGGTGGCCGCCGACCGTGCCGGTCGGGTGGTCGCGATCCTCGTCGAGGACGGCCAGCCGGTGGAGTACGACCAGCCGCTGGTCGAGCTGGATTCGGCCTGATGGCGCGGGTGGGGTGACCGATGTTCGAGACCGTGCTGATCGCCAACCGCGGCGAGATCGCGCTGCGGGTGCTGCGGGCCTGCCGGGAGCTCGGCGTCCGGACGGCGGTGGTCTACTCCGCCGCGGACGCCGACTCGGCGGCGGTCCGCCTCGCCGACCAGGCCGTCCGGATCGGGCCCGCGTCGAGCCGCCGCAGCTATCTCAACGCCGCCGCCATCGTGGAGGCGGCGCGGCAGGTGGGCGCGCAGGCCGTGCACCCCGGCTACGGATTCCTCTCCGAGGACGCCGATTTCGCCGAGATCTGCGCCGACAACGGGCTGATCTTCATCGGCCCGCCGCCAGCGGTGATGGCCGCGCTGGCCGACAAGTCCTCGGCCCGGGCCCTGATGAGCCGGGCGGGCCTGCCGCTGCCGCCGGGCAGTGTCCAGCCGGTGCCGACCGCCGCCGCCGCGGCCGAGGTGGCCGACGCCATCGGCTACCCGGTGATCGTGAAGGCCGCCGCCGGTGGCGGCGGCCGGGGGATGACCGTGGTGCGCACGCCGGGCGAACTGCCCCGGGCGTACACCCGCACCCGGGCCGCCGCGCAGGCCGCCTTCGGCGACGACCGGGTGTACGTCGAGCGGTACCTCACCGAGGCGCGGCACGTGGAGGTGCAGGTGCTCTGCGACGGGCACGGCAACGGGGTGCACCTGGGCACCCGGGACTGCTCGGTGCAGCGCCGGCACCAGAAGCTGGTCGAGGAGGCGCCCGCGCCGGCGCTGCCCGCCGGCACCCTCGACACCATCGCGGAGACCGCGTTGCGCGGCGCGCTGGAGGTCGGCTTCGTCGGCGCCGGCACGCTGGAGTTCCTGGTCGACGCGGAGGAACGGTTCCACTTCCTGGAGATCAACTGCCGGATCCAGGTGGAGCACCCGGTCACCGAGATGGTCACCGGGATCGACCTGGTGCACGAGCAGCTGCACATCGCCGCCGGGGTGCCGCTGCGCTGGCGCCAGGAGGAGATCCGGCTGCACGGCGTCGCGGTGGAGTGCCGGGTCAACACCGAGGACCCCGAGCGCGGCTTCGCCCCGACCCCCGGCCGGCTGGAACGGTTCGTGCCGCCCGGCGGCCCGTTCACCCGGGTGGACACCCACGCCAGCGCCGGCTACGTGGTCAGCCCCTGGTACGACTCGCTGCTGGCCAAGGTGGTGGTGTGGGCGCCCGACCGGGAGTTGGCGCTCAACCGGCTGGAGCGCGCCCTGGAGGAGTTCGACATCGCCGGGCCGGGCGTGCGAACCACCATCCCGTTCGTCCGGCGGGTGCTCGACGACGCCGCATTCCGCAAGGGCCGGTACACCACCGGCCTGGTCGACCGCCTGCTCGCCGCGTCCGGCCCGGCGCCAGCGCAGCGGCCGGCGGCCACCCCCACACCGCGCACCGCGCCCGCCGTGGAGCCCGACGTATCCCACAGGAGGACCCGATGACCGTCACCCATGGTCGCCCGTTGACCGCCGAGATCACCGACATCCTGGTGGCGCACTGCGGGCTGGACGCCGACGCCGCGGCCCGGGCGCCCGCCGCGTCACTGGAGGAGCTGGGCATGGACTCGCTCGCCCTGCTGGAACTCTCCGCCGTCGTCGCCGACCGATGGCAGGTGAGCATCCCCGAGCAGGCCGGCCAGCTGAGCATCCCGGCGGTGGCCGACCTGGTCGCCCGCCGCGCCGACCCGCCCGGGCACACCGAGAACGGCACGCTCATCGACGCGCCGCTGGCACTGGTCTGGGAGATCACCAACGACGTGTCGAACTGGACCGAGCTGTTCACCGAGTACGCCGTGGTGGAGATCCTGCACCGCGACGGGCACACCGTCCGGTTCCGGCTCACCATGCACCCCGACGAGAACGGGGTGGCCTGGAGCTGGGTCAGTGAACGCACGGCCGACCCGGTGAGCCGGCAGGTCCGGGCGCACCGGGTGGAGACCGGGCCGTTCGAGTACATGCGCATCCACTGGCGCTACACCGAGGAGGCCGGCGGCACGCGGATGACCTGGGTGCAGGACTTCGCCATGAAGCCGACCGCGCCGGTCGACAACGCCGCCATGACCGAGCGGATCAACACCAACAGCGTCATCCAGCTCACGGTGATCAAGGACCGGGTGGAGCGGATCGCCCGGGAACGCGCCGACCAGGGCCGCCCGGCCGGCAACGAGCCGACGGAGGCCGACGATGAGTGACCTGAGCACCCGGCCGATCGCCGCCCGGGACGTACCCGCCGACCGGCGGCGCGGCGGTGAGCTGCGGGTGCTGCTCGGCCCCCGCACCGTCGGCAGCACCTCCGGCTTCCTCGGGGTGGCCGCGCTCGCGCCGGGGGAGCAGATCGCCGAGCACTACCACCCGTACAGCGAGGAGTTCCTGTACGTGGCGCGCGGTGCGATCACCGTCGACCTGGACGACCAGCCGATGCTGTTGGCCGCCGGCGAGGCGCTGTTCGTGCCGATCAACGTGCGGCACCGACTGCGCAACACCGGCGTCGAACCGGCCGAGGTGGTCTTCCACCTGGGTCCGCTGGCACCCCGGCCCGAGTTGGGGCACGTCGACACCGAGCTCGTCGAGCAGCGAGGCGGGTCGTGAGCGCGAGGAGTGAGCCGGGGTTGCGAGCCCCGCAGTCGCGAACCGAGGTGGCGTCGTGAGCGCGAGGAGTGAGCCGGGGTTGCGAGCCCCGCAGTCGCGAACCGAGGTGGCGTCGTGAGCGGGCGCCGCACGGTGGTGACCGGAATCGGGGTGGTCGCCCCCGGCGGCGCCAGCCGGGACCGCTTCTGGAAGACCATCACCGAGGGGCGGACCGCCACCCGGCGAATCAGCTTCTTCGACCCGTCGGCGTTCCGCTCGCAGATCGCCGCCGAGTGCGACTTCGACCCGGTGGCCGCCGGGCTCACCGAGGCCGAGCGGCGCCGGGCCGACCGGTACGTGCAGTTCGCGCTGGCCTGCTCCGTCGAGGCGATCGCCGACGCCGGGCTGGTGCTCGCCGACGCCGAGCGGGACCGGGCCGGGGTGGTGCTCGGCACCGCCGTGGGCGGCACGATGGCCCTGGAGCAGGAGTACGTGACGGTCAGCGAGCACGGCCGGCGCTGGCTGGTCGACGCGGCGCGCGGCGGCCCGTACCTCTACCAGGCCCTGGTGCCCAGCAGCCTGGCTGCCGACGTGGCGTGTCGGCACGGGCTGCACGGCCCGGCGCAGGTGGTCTCCACCGGCTGCACCTCCGGCATCGACGCCATCGGCTACGCCCACCAGATGATCGTGGACGGTGAGGCCGACGTGGTGCTGGCCGGCGCGGCCGACTCGCCGATCTCGCCGGTCACCGTCGCCTCGTTCGACGCGATCAAGGCGACCAGCCCGGACAATGACGACCCGGCGCACGCCTCCCGCCCGTTCGACGCCGACCGGCACGGGTTCGTGCTGGCCGAGGGTGCGGCGGTGCTGGTGCTGGAGGAGGCCGGGCACGCCCGGCGGCGGGGCGCGCACGTCTACTGCGAGGTGGCCGGCTACGCCAGCCGCAGCAACGGCTACCACATGACCGGGCTGCGCCCGGACGGGCTGGAGATGGGGCTGGCCGTCACCGACGCGCTCAAGCAGGGACGGATCGCCCCCGACCAGGTCTCCTACATCAGCGCGCACGGCTCGGGCACCCGACAGAACGACCGGCACGAGACGGCCGCGTTCAAGCGGGCGCTGGGCCAGGCCGCGTACCGGGTGCCGATCAGCTCGATCAAGTCGATGGTCGGGCACTCGCTCGGCGCGATCGGGTCGATCGAGATGGCCGCGTGCGCGCTGGCCATCGAGTTCGGCGTGGTGCCGCCGACGGCCAACTGGACCACCCGGGACCCGGAGTGCGACCTGGACTACGTGCCGAACGAGGCGCGGGAGGTCCCGGTGGACGTGGCCCTGTCGGTGGGCAGCGGCTTCGGCGGTTTCCAGTCGGCGATGGTGTTCCGCCGGCTGCCCGGGGCGGTGGCGGCCCGGTGACGGCCCGGGCGGTGGTGACCGGCATCGGCGTCGTCGCGCCCAGCGGCGTCGGCGTGGACGCGCACTGGCGGACCGTGCTCGCCGGCACCCGGCGGACCGGGCCGATCACCCTGTTCGACCCGGCCGGCTACCCGACCCGCCTCGGCGGGGAAGTACCCGGTTTCACCGCCGACGGGTACGCCGACAGCCGGCAGTTGGTGCAGACCGATCGGTGGACGCATCTCGGCTTCGCCGCCACCCGGCTGGCGCTGGCCGACGCCGGCCTGCCCGAACGGGCCCCCGACCCGTACGGCTACGCGGTGACCCTGGCCAGCTCGTCCGGCGGAAACCTGTTCGGCCAACGGGAGCTGCAACGGCTCTGGGGCGGTTCGTCGCGCACCGTCGGGGCGTACCAGTCGATCGCCTGGTTCTACGCGGCCAGCGTCGGGCAGCTCTCCATCCACCACCAGTTCAAGGGCCCGAGCGGGGTGCTGGTAGCGGAAGCGGCCGGCGGGCTGGACAGTCTGGCGCACGCCGCCCGAGCGGTGCGGCGGGGCACCCCGGTGGTGATCGCCGGGGCCACCGAATGCCCGCTGAGCCCGTACGCGCTGGCCTGTCAACTGCGCTCCGGGCTGCTCAGCGACGTGGCCGACCCGGAGCGGGCGTACCGGCCGTTCGACGCCGCGGCCAGCGGCTACCTGCCGGCCGAGGGTGGTGCGGTGTTCGTGGTGGAGGAGTTGGGGCACGCGCTGTCGCGGGGCGCCCGGATCTACGGCGAGGTCAGCGGCTGGGGCGCCACCCACGACGCCGCGCACACCACGGCGGACAGCGCCGGCGACCCGGCCCAGTACGCCCGCGCGATGCGGCTGGCCCTGGACCGGGCCGGCGTCGCGGCGGCCGGGATCGACGTGGTGCTGCCCGACGCCCTCGGCGTGCCCCGCTACGACCGCAGCGAGGCCGAGGCGCTGCGCGCCGTCTTCGCCGACCGGTTGCCTCCGGTGACCACGCAGAAGTCGTTGACCGGGCGGGCGTACCAGGGCGGCTCGGCGTTGGACGTGGCCACCGCGTTGCTCGCCTTCGCGCACGACACGCTGCCCGCGTCCGCCGGCCCGGACGAGGTGGCCGATGGATGCGAGCTGGACTTCCTGCGCGAGCACCGCCGGCCGCGCAGCCGGCTCGCGCTGGTCTGCGCCCGGGGCTTCGACGGGTTCAACAGCGCGCTGGTCCTGCGCGGGGCCGCGCCGGTGAGGGGAGAGACTGCATGAGCGAGCAGCGGGCCCGGGTGGTCTTCCTGGTGCGGGTGCCCCAGGCGCGCACCGAGCGGTTCCTCGCCGCGTACGAGGCGGTCCGGCATCTGGTCGCCGGCGGGGTGCCGGGGCATCTGGTCGACCAGGTCTGCCGCTCGTCGACGGACCCGGAGCAGTGGCTGATCACCAGCGAGTGGGCGAGCCTGGCCGACTTCGAGAGTTGGGAGCGCAGCCCCGAGCACCGGGACCTGGTGCGCCCGATGCGGGAGTGCTTCACCGACGCCCGCTCGCTGCGCTTCCACATCCACGCCCAGACCCCCACCCCCGTCCTGGCTCCAGCGCCGCCGGGATGATCGCGCTCGATCCGTGACCGAGGCGGCCTCGCCTTCGGTGAGGACACCCCTGTCCTCACCGAGCACGGTGCGGGCGGGCTCATTGTCGGGTCGCGCAGCGTCTGCCCTCTGCGTCAACTGGCGGTGACGCTCTGTCGGCATACGCGGACCGATCCTGCCCGTCGAACGGGCTGTCGGAAATCCGGCCAGCCGCCCAACTGATCTAGCCATTTACATCTGGCAATGTATCCGGTGGGCGTCGTAAGGTTCCCACCAGCACCCCGACGGGCGTACGTGACGGGCCCTCTTGATGCTGGGCGGTGATCGGCAGTGGCGGCAGAGGATCCAACGGCGACAGGCCCCGGATGGGTGGACGACGTTCTGTTCACCGGTCATCCACTGCCCACCTGGCGCGCCGGGGCGCAGGCGATTCCGCACCTGCTCGACCAGTTGCCCCGTACCACCACCGGCAAGCTGGTCCGCTCGCCTGACGCGCTGCCCTCGGCGGCCACGCCGTGACCGGCCCGCTGCGCCAGGTCGACGTCGACCCGCGCCCGGCCGGCCGGCGGGCGAGGGCCTGGCCGGGCGGTCGCTCAGCCGGTCAGGCTGACCTCGGCCAGGTAGATGCAGGTCCGCTCCTCGTGGGAGGAGTAGTAGCTGACCCAGAGGAGGTCGTCGTGCCAGACCAGGCCGGGGTAGCTGGTGTCGCCGCCGGAGGGCAGCGAGACCAGTTCGATCAGCTCGCCCCGCTCCGGGTCCACGGCACAGACCGCGGTGCGCACCTCGCCGTCGAGCAGGCGTAGCCCAGCTAGCAGCCGCCCGTCGGGCAGCCGGAGCAGCGTCGGCCCGCCCACCTGGACACCCAGGTCGGTCCAGCTCCAGTCCCGGTACGGCGGCCCGGCCCGGCCGAGCTGCGCGGTGGCGGCGTCACCAACACCGTCGCGGCGCAGCAGGCAGATGGCGGTGCCGTCCGGGTCGAAGACCAGCCCCGACTCGTTGGGGTACCCGTCCGCGAACAGCGTCGGCACCCACGGTTGAAGGTCGAGGCCGTCGGTGCTGCGGTAGAGCCGGGCGAACCTCGGCTCACGGGTGGCGTAGCCGACGCCGTACATCGCGCCGTCGTGCCAGGCCGCCCGCCACACCCAGACGCCCGGTTCGCCGACCGGGATGGGGTCGCCCCAGGCGTACCCGTCGGCGGAGAGCCAGGTCACCGTCTGGAACGTCTTGGTGGCCTCCCCGGTGGCGGCCGCCGCCAGCAGTTGCAGCCGCCCGTCGGGTCGCGGGACGAAGCGCGGGTCGCGCAGGTCGGTGCCGGCCTGACGGACGACAGCCGCGGAGGTCCACGACCGCCCGTCGATCGACGTCAGCACCCGGATCACGCCGTCGTCGGAGAGGTGGGTCCGCGCCTCGCGGAAGGCGCAGAACCAGCTCCCGGCGTACCGGACGAGGTCGGTGAACGCGCTGTGCGGCGCGCTGTCGCCAATCCGGTGGATGGCGGTGACCTCGGCAGCGGTGCGGCGGGTGGGTGACGACGTCATGCGCGGCGGCCTCCTGGCGCTGGGGGAGCGGGACGTCCCGGGTGCCGGCCAGTGCCCGGTTCCGCTCGGCGGGTGCCGGCCCGTACTCCCGACCCGGTGCCCCCACCCGGGTTCGGGCGCGGTGACGACGGCCGACGCTAGCCGCCCCTGCCGACGCCCGCGCGGCCACGAGACGAACGTACGACGAACACCCGGACGGGCCTGGCCGGTGCTGTCGGATTGGTGTCGCCCGCGCGGCCGCGTCGGCGCGCTGGGGTGGGGTGGAGGCATGTTCAGTTCGTTTCTCCAGTCCCTGGCGACCAAACTGGTCGAGGAGATCGTCAAGCGGCTCGTCGAGTGGCTCGCGCCGAAGGCGCTGCGGGTCGTGCCGCATCCCGCCTCGCCGAACTGCCCGCGCTGCGGCGGGTACGGCGTGGCCCGCTGGGCGCCCGGTGGGGTGCGGGTGCTCTTCGTGCTGTCCCTGCTGGTCTTCACGTGGGGCTTCGCGGGCCTGCTGCTCGGCGTGCCGGCGGTGGTGTTCACAGTGGTCGGTGTGGTGTTGTCGGACGGCTTTGGCGCACTGCTGCCCGCCCTCCTCGCGCTGCTGGGCCTGCCGTTCTCCGCCACCGTGATGATCGCGGGCGCGTTCGGGCTGGCCTACTACCAGAGCTACCCGCCGAAGCGGTGCAACCGTTGCCATGGCAGCTGGCCGCAGCGCGAGCGCGACGAATACCTGCGGGCGACCCGGCCGGTGTTCACCTGCGGTTGCGGTCAGCGGCTACGGGTGCCCCGGGCCGCCGGGGCGCGGCTGCGCTGCCCACGCTGCGGCACCGAACACGCCACTCCGACTCCCCGGCCGGCCGCTGACCCGACCCCGGCCGACCGCTGACGCGACCGCCGGTCGCTCAGGCGAGGAGCGCGCGGAGGTCGCGGGGGTGGGCCACGGTCAGGTCGGCGGGCGCGTGCGGGTCGTACTGGTGGCCCCAGCGCGCCGCCACCGCCAGCGCACCGGCGTCCCGGGCGGCCCGCAGGTCGAGGGGTGAGTCGCCGACGTAGGCACTCCGCTGCGGGGCGACTCCGAGGCGCCGGCAGGCCAGGACGACCCCGTCGGGAGCCGGCTTCGGCCGGGTCACCTCGTCGCCGCCGATGATGACCCGGAAGTGGCCGGCCAACCCCACCCGCTCCAGCAGGATGCGGGCGGCCCGGTGACTGGCGCCGGTGAACAGCCCGAGCGGCGCCGGACCGGCCAGGCCCGCCAGCAGCTCGGGCACACCGTCGTAGCTGGCGACCTGCTCGGCGACAGCGGCCAGCTCCGCGTGGTACCGCTCGACGTCCGTCTCGGTGGCGGGCCGGCCGAGCAGCGCGGTGAGCAGGGCCGACGGCGCGCCGAGCGGGTAACCGGCGATGATCTCCTCGTCGGTGTGCTGCCGCCCGCCGCCAGCGAGGATGGCGGCCCGGTACGCGGCCGGCACCGCGGCGTGTGAGGCGATCAGCGTGCCGTCCATGTCGAAGACGATCGCGTCCACCTGCTCCACCCGCCGAGCCTAGCCGTCGGTTGGCTCCTGCTGGGCTCGGTGGGCAGCGGCGAGGCGTTTCGGGGCGCGGGCGTACCACCCCTCGGTGATCACCTCGGTCAGCTCGGGCAGGCCGATCCGGTCGAGCCGGACCAGCACGGCCGGATAGCCGTCGAAGTGCGGGGTGGTGAGGTAGACCGACGGGTCGTCGGCGAGCAGGGCCTCCTTGACGCCGAGGTCGGGCACCCGTACGCCGAGGATCGGCCCGTCGGGCGCGGCCGTGCCGAGGGCGGCGAGGTCGGCTCCGCGCAGTGGTCGTTCCCAGACGAACTGCTTGTCCCGCACCCGCCAGGCGGGCAGCCCGTCGTACGAGGCCCGTTCGGTGGTCTCGGGCAGTGCGAGTGCGATCCGGCGGACGTCCTCCCAGCTGGCCATGTCCACACGGTACGGGGATTCAGGGGGCCACGGCGTGCTCGGCGAGCAGTTGACCGAGCACGTGGCGGGCCTCGGCGGCCTTCGCCGGCTCCGGATTGTCCAGGGTGATCAACGCCTTCCACAGCGCCCAACCGCGCCCGCGAGCCCAGGTGGCCTCGTCGACGCCGAGCGCGTCGCGGAAGGCGGCCCGGCTGGCGCCGTACAGCAGTGTCCAGGCGATCACGGTGTCGCAGGCGGAATCGCCGACGCCGCAGCAGCCGAAGTCGATGACGGCGGCGAGCCGGCCGTCGCGGACCAGCAGGTTGCCGGACGCGACGTCGCCGTGGAACCAGACCGGCGGCCCGGCCCAGGTGGCGTCGAGGGCGGCCTGCCAGATGCCGGTGACCGCGTCGACGGGCAACCGGTCGCGGTGCGCCTCGATCGCCGCGCGGGTCTCCGCGTCGTAGGTGGACAGCGGGCCACCCCGCCAGGCGCTGTGCCGGCCGGCCGCCGGCCCGCCGGTGGCGTCGATGTCCCGCAGCGCGCGCAGGAAGCCGGCGAGATCGGTGGCGAACCGGGTCAGGTCGCCGATCCGCTCGACCTGGGCGGTCCGCCCGTCGATCCACCGGTAGACCGACCACGGGTACGGGTAGCCGGCGCCGGCACGGCCGTGGGCCAGCGGGGCGGGCACCTCCAGCGGCAGCCGTGGGCCGAGCACCGGCAGCCAGCGTTGTTCCTTGGCGACCTGGAGGGCGTACCCCTCGCCGCTGGGCAGCCGCACGGTCATCGCGTCGCCCAGGTGGAAGGTGCGGTTGTCCCAGCCGCCGACCTCGACCGGGTGGACCGGCAGCTCCGCCCAGTGCGGGAACTGCTCGGCCACCAGGCGGCGGACCAGTGCCACGTCGATCCGGGCCGCCACCGGGTGGTTGGTGTCCGGTACGTCGGGGAGGGGTTCTGCGCTCATCCGTCCGAGCCTGCGGGGGTCGGCCGGGGCACGCAACCGGTTTGCGCCGGGCAGGGGGTGGTGGCGGGCGTGGGTTGCGAAGCCCATCATCGACAGCGGCTAGGATTCTCAACCATCGCCCGGGCGGACGCCGTGAGCGGACGGTCCGGGCAGCCACACGATGGGTTCCATGTCGAGCCCGAAGAGACGGCATGTCACGGGGGTAGGGGATGGCTGAGCCGGTGCTGACCGACCTGCAGGCCGAGGCGCCGGCGGTGTCGCTCGACGAGTACGCCGAGCGGGCCCGCGCGGTGCTGCCGCCGGACGTGTGGGACTACGTCGCCGGCGGCAGTGCGGCCGAGGTGACCTTGAACGCCAACCGGTCCGCCCTGGACCGGGTCGCGGTGCTGCCCCGGATGCTGCGCGGGGTGAGCGCGGCCAACCTGAGCACCCAACTGCTGGGCCGCCCGTACGCGATGCCCGTCGGGGTGGCGCCGATGGCCTACCAGCGGCTGGTGCACCCCGACGGGGAGCTGGCCCTCGCGGCGGCGGCCGCCGCGGCCGGGGTGCCGTATCTGGCCAGCACGCTGGGCAGTACGCCGATCGAGCAGGTCGCCGGCACGGGCGCCGAGGTCTGGTTCCAGCTCTACTGGCTGCGCGAGCGGGCCCTGGTCCGCGACCTGCTGGACCAGGTGGTCGCGGCGGGTTGCCGGGCGCTGGTGGTCACCGTGGACGTCCCGGTGCTCGGCCGGCGCCCCCGGGACCTGCGCAACGCGTTCCGGCTGCCCGCCGAGGTGTTCGCCGCGAACCTGCCCGACGGGCGGGACGCCCTGGCGCACGCCGGCGCTCCCGGGATGTCCGCGATCGCCGCGCACACCGACGCGTCGTTCGCGCCGGCGCTGCGCTGGGCGGACCTCGCCTGGCTGCGCGAGCACGTCGACCTGCCGCTCGTGGTCAAGGGGGTGCTGGACCCTCGGGACGCGGCCGAGGCGGTACGGACCGGTGCGGACGCGGTGGTCGTCTCCAACCACGGCGGCCGGCAGCTGGACGGGGCGCCGGCCAGCGTCACCATGCTGCCGGAGGTGGTCGACGCGGTCGGCGACCGCTGCCAGGTGCTGCTTGACAGCGGCATCCGCGGTGGCACCGATGTGCTGCGGGCGCTCGCGTTGGGCGCCGCCGGGGTGCTGGTCGGCCGGCCGCTGCTCTGGGCGCTGGCCGCCGGCGGCCAGCCCGCTGCGCGGGACGCGCTGGCGCTGCTCGCCGCCGAGTTGCGCGACGCGTTGACCCTGGCCGGCTGCCCCGACACCGCGGCGGCCGGCGAGCTACGCACGGTCGCGGTGGGGTGACCACTGGCCACCGAGCCGGTCGACCCGCTCGGTGTGTTGACACACCGCGTTCACCGGATGGCAATGAGCGACGACCCGCCTGCCGCCGTCCTGGGTGGACGGTCATAATGGGCCGCATGGTTGCCTGGGAGTACGCCTTGCTTGTCCGCCGCTATCAGGGACAGGGCCGCAATTTTCACGTCTCGTTCATCTGGTACGGCCCGGACGGGTCACGCAAGGACATCACCGCCTACGGCGACACCGCCATCGCGCACCTCAACCGGGCCGGCCGGGAAGGCTGGGAGCTGGTCTCCGCAGCCGAGGACGTGAACAACGTCCAGGGCAGCACCGAGGTGCACCGCTACCACCTCAAGCGCCCCCTGGCCTGAGGCGCGTCCGCCCGCCGTGCACCCCCAAGCGCGATACCTCTGAGTCATCGATGACTCAGAGGTATCGCGCTCGTCCGAGCGAGCGCCACCGACGGCGTTACCCACGGTGATCCCGGCGCGCCCGGCGCGCCGGTGCCGGCCAGCCTGAGTGTCAGGCCAGGTCGATGGCGGGGTAGAGCGGGAACGGGGTCAGCAGGTCGGTGGCCTGACGGGCGATCTTGTCGGCCAGGGCGGGGTCGAGGGCGTACTTGGCCTTCGAGGGGGTGCCGTCGGCGTTGGCGCCGGCCGTGGTCTGGGTGAGCACGGTGTGCATCAGCTCCGCGGTCTGGTCCATCTCGGCGGTGCCCAGCCCCCGGGTGGTCAACGCCGGGGTGCCGATCCGGATGCCCGAGGTGTACCAGGCCCCGTTCGGGTCCTGCGGGACCGAGTTGCGGTTGGTGACGATGCCCGAATCCAGCAGAGCCTGCTCGGCCTGCCGGCCGGTGAGCCCGTAGCCGGACACGTCGATCAGCACCAGGTGGTTGTCGGTGCCGCCGGTGACGAGCTTCGCGCCCCGGCGCAGCAGCCCCTCCGCGAGGGCCTGCGAGTTGTCCACGATCCGCTGGGCGTAGTCGGCGAAGTCGGGACGGCGGGCCTCGGCCAGCGCGACCGCCTTGGCGGCCATCACGTGCGGCAGCGGCCCACCGAGCACCATCGGGCAGCCCCGGTCCACCTGGTCGGCCAGCTCCGGCTGGCAGAGCACCATTCCGCCGCGCGGGCCGCGCAGCGACTTATGGGTGGTGGTGGTGACGATGTGCGCGTGTGGCACCGGGTCGAAGTCGCCGGTGAAGACCTTGCCCGCCACCAGGCCGGCGAAGTGCGCCATGTCGACCATGAACGTGGCGCCGACCGAGTCGGCGATCTCCCGCAGGATCCGGAAGTTCACCTTCCGGGGGTACGCGGAGTAGCCGCCGACCAGGATCAGCGGCTTGAACTCGCGGGCCGCCTCGGCCACCCGGTCGTAGTCGATCAGACCGGTCGCCGGGTCGGTGCCGTAGCTGCGCTGGTCGAACATCTTGCCGGAAATGTTCGGCCGGAAGCCGTGGGTGAGGTGACCGCCGGCGTCCAGCGACATGCCGAGCATCCGCTGGTTGCCCAGCTCGCGGCGGAGCGCGAACCAGTCCGCCTCGGTGAGGTCGTTGACCTGCCGTACCTGCGCCTTCTTCAGCGCGGGGGACTCCACCCGGTCGGCCAGTACCGCCCAGAACGCCACCAGGTTGGCGTCGATGCCCGAGTGCGGCTGCACGTACGCGTGCGCGGCGCCGAACAGCTCACGGGCGTGCTCGGCGGCGAGCGCCTCGACGGTGTCGACGTTCTGGCAGCCGGCGTAGAAGCGACGCCCGACCGTGCCCTCGGCGTACTTGTCGCTGAACCAGTTGCCCATCGCCAGCAGGGTCGCCGGGGAGGCGTAGTTCTCGCTGGCGATGAGCTTGAGAGACTCCCGCTGATCGGTCAGCTCGGCGCCGATGGCGTCGGCCACCCGCGGCTCGACGGCCCGGATCACCTCAAGGGCACTCCGGAATGCGGTGGACTCGGCGTTGCGCGACATGCGACCTCCTACAGGCGTGCGGAAGGCCCAGGCGCTCGGCAAAACGTCCTCGTGACGGGGCCGCTCCCCGATGGTTCTCCATCCCCACGCGCCAGTAACGGCCCGGGCAGATCCTACCGGGTCGGCCCGGAGCAACCCGGCCGACCTCCGCGGTCGGAATCACCTTCACCTCAGACCGGCTCGGCATGGACCTCGTCCTCCCTGGTCGGCTCGGCGCCCTGCTGACGCAGGTGGCCGACCTCGTTGAACCCGCCCAGGACCAGCCGGCCCTGCCCGTCGTCGAACCAGTCGGTGATCGAGCAGTTGGCGATCACGCACTCCCGGGTCAGCGCCATCAGCTCCGGCTCGGTCAGCCCCTCCACCAGGTAGCGCAGCAGGAAGACCAGCGCGTCGTGGCCGAACAGCAGCACCCGCTTGCCCGCGTGGTCCCGGCGCAGGTCGCCGAGGAGCGTCCGCAGCCGCAGCGCCACATCGGTCCACGACTCTCCGCCGGGCGGCCGGTAGTAGAACTTGCCGACCCGGACCCGCCGCTCGGCCTCGTCCGGAAACCGCCGCTGCATCCCGTGAACGGTCAGGCCGTCGAGGATGCCCAGCTCACGGTCGCGCAGCCGTTCGTCGCGGCTCACCGGCACCTCCGTGCCGTGCAGCGCCAGCTCGGCGGTGGAGACCGCCCGCAGGTACGGCGAGACCACCGCCACGTCCGGGCGCCGGTCCGGGGGCAGCCCGGCGAGCCAGCGGCCGGTGGCCCGGGCCTGCTCCTCGCCGATGGGGGAGAGCGGCACGTCCGCGTCCCGATGGGTCAGCCCGATCAGTTCTTCGCCCGACGCCTCGGCCCGGGTCGCCGCCACGTTCGCGGTGCTCTCCCCGTGCCGGATGATCCAGAGCGTCGCCAGTTCCGCCATGTCGGCCCCCTACCCGAGCACCGCCGGGGTAACCGTGCCGGATCATCGCTGTGCCGGTCCGCCCCGCCGGACCCGATCGGCGCTGATGGCTGCTCAGGTGTTGCGTCCGGTTCGGGACAGCGGCCCGACGGTTCGATGGGGAACAATGTCCGACCGGGGGCGGTCGGGCCGCCCCGGGACGAAGGGGTGGGGTCGGCGATGACGGTCGTCCGGGGTCTGCGGGAAGCACTGCTGCTGTTCGTCATCGCCGCGGTTCTGGTCGCGGTCGCGACGGCGATCTGGGTCGCGGTCGACGGCGGCGACTTCACCGGCCGACTGGGGATCGCGTTGATGGTGGTCGGCGCGCTGTTCGGGGTGACCGGCGACCTGACGCTGAGCCGCATCGGCATGCTGGGCCCCCGTGCCACGTTCGGGATCGCACCGGAGCGCGAGGAGGCCGGCGGCGGACGGGTGCTCACCGGCGTCGGCATCTTCCTCTTCGTCGGGCTGCCGCTGATCCTGGTCGGCGTCCTGCTGATCACGTGACCGCCGTCGTACCCTCAGGGGCGTGGCCACGGTGGCGGAGGAGATCCAGGTGGGAGAGCGGCTGGTCCGCGTCTCCAGCCCTGACAAGCCGTACTTCCCGGAACGCGGGCTGACCAAGCTGGACGTGGTCCGCTACTTCCTGGCGGTGGGTGACGGCATCCTGCGCGCACTGCGGGACCGGCCCACCATGCTGGAACGCTGGCCGCGCGGCGTCTTCGAGGGCGCGACCATCGCCACCCGGCAGACCAACCGGGGCGACGCGTTCTACCAGAAGCGGCTGCCGGCGGGCGCACCCGAGTGGGTGCGGACCGCGCACATCACCTTCCCCAGCGGCCGCACCGCCGACGAGGTCGCCCCGAGCGAGCTGGCCGTGGTGATCTGGGCGGCCAACCTGGGCACCCTGCGTTTCCACCCGTGGCCGGTCAGCGCCGGCGACGTGGAACGCCCCGACCAGCTGCGCATCGACCTCGACCCGATGCCCGGCGTCGGCTTCGAGCAGGTGGTGCCGGTCGCCCGGGAGGTGCGGGCGTTCCTCGCCGAGCTGGGCCTGACCGGCTACCCGAAGACCACCGGCGGGCGGGGCCTGCACGTCTACCTGTCGATCGAGCCGCGGTGGAGCTTCGGCGACTGCCGCCGGGCGGTGCTCGCGCTGGGCCGGGAGATGCAGCGCCGGCTGCCCGAGCTGGTCACCACCACCTGGTGGCGCGAGCAGCGGGACCGGCCGGTCTTCGTCGACTACAACCAGATGTCGCGGGACCACACGATGGCCTCGGCGTACTCGATCCGGCCGACGCCCAGGGCGCTGGTGTCGGCGCCGCTGGACTGGGCGGAGCTGGAGGACGCCAGGCCGGAGGACTTCGACGTGCTGTCCGTGCCGGCCCGGTTCGCCGAGCGGGGCGACCCGCACGCCGGCCTGGACGGCGACCGGCACTCGCTGGAGCCGCTGCTGGAGCTGGCCGACCGGGAAGGGCTGGAGGCCCCGCCTGAGCGGTGACCACCCGCCCTCGGGCCTGTCGAACGGCTCAGAGTTCGGCGATCGCGGGCTTGAGCGCGGTGCCCAGTCGGGGTGCGAGGGTGGCCGAGTACGTGGCGGTCAGGTGGTGCGCGTCGCGCCAGACGAGGACGCCTCCGATGACCGCCGCGCAGTGGTTCGCGGGGCAGATCCAGTCGTTCAGGTCGATCAGGCGGACGCCGATGAGCCCTTTTGCTGCCTCTTCCTGGGCGGGACCGCCGCCGAGGCGGAGCGCAGCGGCCCGGGGTGTGGCGCACCTCGTCAGGCGTTTCAGGTTCTCGGACACGCATTCGGCGATGTCCTTCAGGTGGAGCGGCGTGTCCCGCAGCACCACCACCGGAAGCTTTTCCGCGATCAGGCTGCTCCACGTCTTCCGCAGCTCGCGGGCCATCGCGGACTGGCTCCTCGACTCCGGCTCGCCCCGGACCGGGTACACGGAGTGAGTGGTGATCAGGATGTCGGGGCGGTCCGCGCCGAGTAGTTCCGCCCGTACCCTCCTGTTCCACTCGGTGCAGGACGAGTAGGGCCGGTCGTCCAGCGAGATCTCGGCCGTCAGGAAGGGGCAGCCGGACTTGGTGTAGGTGGCGAGGCGCCAGCCGTTCGTCTCCGCCGCTCCCCGCAGGGCAGGAATCCAGTGGTCCGCATGGGAGTCGCCGACGAGTGCGACCCTGGTCGTCGAATCCGGTTTCCCGTGGACGCAGGCCTTCGGGGTCGAGGAAACCAAGTCCACATGGCAGCTCGCGTTCTGGAGCGACGCGTCTTGTTTCGCCGCCAGCGGGTCGGGGGTGATCGAGGCGACCTGGTCGACGGGCGCTCCGGCGCGGCTGGTGCGGGGGGAGGAGCCGAGAGCCATGGCGCCCGGCGCAGGCGGCGGTGCCGCATGGGTGGTGGCTCCGGGCACCTGGCCCATGATGACGGAGGTGGAGGCCGGGCCCGCCGTCGACGGGATGGCCAGCTGGAACAGCAGGCCGGCCAGCGCGGCGGCACAGGTGCAGACGGCACCGACGCGCAGGGCCGCGGGTGGCCGTGCGGCGAGAGTCGGCGACCGACGGACCGGATTCTCGATGAAGTGGTAGGTGAGCGCGGCGGGGATCGCCGAGGCGGCCACCACCGCGAGCGCGGCAACGACGCCGAGCTCACCGAAGTGCGCCTGCGCGGCGATCAGCAGCGGCCAGTGCCACAGATACAGCGAGTACGAGATCCCACCGACGTAGCGCAGCGGTTGCCGGCCCAGCAGGAGTGCGGGCCCGGCGCGGCCGGCCGCTGGCCCGAAGGCGATCACCGCGGCGGTGCCGAGGGTGGGGCCGAGCGCGGCGTACCCCGGGAAGCCGGCCTCCGTGCGGATCAGCGCGGCCGACGCGCCGACGGCGATCAGTCCGGCCCAGGCCAGGGGAACGGCCACCAGGCGCGGAGACCGGCTCAGCCAGGTCGCCGTGACGGCGATGGCACCGCCGAGGGCCAACTCCCACATCCGGGTCGTGGTGACGTAGTACGCCGACGGACCGGTCGGCGAGACGCGCAGCGCCCAGGCGAACGAGGGGACCGCGATCAACGCCAGCCCGAACAGGTAGAGGCCGTGGCGCCCGCGTGCCCTCCGGCGGGCGACCCAACCGAGGGCGATCAGCAGCAGCGGCCAGACCAGGTAGAACTGCTCCTCCACGGCGAGGGACCAGAAGTGCTGGGCGATGCTCGGGGCGTCGTTGGCGGCGGCGTAGTCGAGGGACTGCCCGGCCATGCGCCAGTTCATCGCGTAGCACGCGCTGGCGATGACGTCCCAGGCGGTCGTGGACCAGCGGCCCCGGGGCAGGAAGTAGTAGGTCAGCACCAGAGTCGCGACGAGGACCGTCGCTGCGGCGGGAAGGAGGCGCTTGGCTCGGCGGGCGTAGAAGTCGACAAGTGAGAGCCGTCCACGTTGGTCGAGTTCGGTGAGCAGCAGGCCGGTGATGAGGAAGCCTGAGATCACGAAGAACACGTCCACACCGACGAAGCCACCGGGCAGGTGGTGTATCCCGGCGTGGCCGAGGAGCACCAGCAGCACGGCCACCGCCCGCATGCCCTCGATGTCCCCGCGGAAGGACCCCGAGCCGCCCGAGGCCGGCTTCGGCGGTGTCGGCGCAGCGGCCCTGGCCTGTGTCCACATTTCTGCCGGTATAGCCACGCCGGGATAGTACGGGCGGTTAGCCGCAGAACGATGCATCTCGGCATGTCTGTCAATGTCTTCGTGTTATGGCCTACTGCCAGGGGCTCTGCGTCCCGTCGTACTCCTCGAAGACCAGCCAGGACCGCGTCGACAGCACCCCGGCGATGTGCTGCACCCGGTCCAGCACCACGTCCCGCAGGGTGGCGTTGTCCGGCGCGCGGACCAGGGCCAGCACGTCGTGCTCGCCGCTGAGCAGCGCGACGTGCTCGACGTAGCGGACCCGGGCCAGCTCCGCCGACACCTCCCGCCAGGTGTTCTGCTCGATCGTCAACGCGATGTACGCCGACGTGCCCAGCCCGGCCGCCTCCGGCGCCACCTGGGCCCGAAACCCGGTGATCACGCCGTCGCGCACCAGTCGCTCCACCCGGGCGTACGCGTTGGTGCGCGAGATGTGGATCCGCTCGGCCAGGGTGCGCACCGAGGTACGCCCGTCGCGGACCAACTCGTCGAGGATCCGCCGGTCCACCTCGTCCAGGTGCCGGGCCGATCGTCCCGATCCGGTGGTCCGGCCCGACCCGTCTCCGGCCTCCTGGCTCACCGATGCGCCATTCGCATGCCAACCGTCCCGCGTTCTACCTGGATCTTGAGTCAATCATCCGACAGGCGGAAGCATAGGCCCACCACACGTCCCAGGAGGTTCCGCCGTGACGACCACTCCCCAGGCGGTCCGCAGGGCATCCCCGCGCACCCGTCGAGCGGCCACCCCGCCCGACCCGGCGCGCTCGCTGCTGCCGGACGCCGAGCCGGTCCGCCTGCTCGACCCCAGCGGCACACCGCTGCCCACCCGCACCGACTACCCGGAGCCGCCCGCCGAGGTGCTGCGCGAGCTGTACCGGCGGATGGTGCTCGGCCGCCGGTTCGACACCCAGGCGACCGCGCTGACCAAGCAGGGCCGGCTGGCCGTCTACCCGTCCTCCCGCGGCCAGGAGGCCTGCCAGGTCGCCGCCGTGCTCGCGGTCCGCGACACCGACTGGGTCTTCCCCACCTACCGCGAATCGATGGCGCTGGTCGCCCGGGGCATCGACCCGGTCGAGGTGCTCACCCTGCTGCGCGGCGACTGGCACTGCGGCTACAACCCGGCCGCCGTGCGGACCGCGCCGCAGTGCACCCCCCTCGCCACCCAGTGCGTGCACGCCGCCGGATTGGCGCACGGCGAGGCGTACCAGGGCCGCGACACCGTGGCGCTGGCCTTCATCGGCGACGGCGCGACCAGCGAGGGCGACTTCCACGAGGGGATCAACTTCGCCGCCGTGTTCAAGGCGCCGGTCGTCTACTTCGTGCAGAACAACCGGTACGCGATCAGCGTCCCGCTGTCCCGGCAGACCGCCGCACCGTCACTGGCCTACAAGGGCGTCGGCTACGGCGTGCCCAGCGAGCAGGTCGACGGCAACGACCCGGTCGCGGTGCTCGCCGTGCTCACCCGCGCGGTGGAGCACGCCCGCGCCGGCAAGGGGCCGTTCCTGGTCGAGGCGCACACCTACCGGATGGAGCCGCACACCAACGCCGACGACGCCAGCCGCTACCGCGACGGCGCCGAGGTCGACGCCTGGCGCGACCGGGACCCGGTCACCCGCCTGGAGACCTACCTGCGGGCCCGCGGGGTGCTCGACGACGCGGCGGTCGCCGAGGTCGCCGAGCAGGCCGAGGCGTATGCGGCGGACCTGCGGACCCGGATGAACGAGCAGCCGACGGTCGACCCGCTGAGCCTCTTCGACCACGTGTACGCCGAGCCCACCCCCCAACTGGTCGAGCAGCGCGAACAGGTCCGCGCCGAGCTGGCCGCCGCCCGCGACGAGGAGGGTGACGCCTGATGGCCACCACCATGGCGAAGGCGCTCAACGCCGCGCTCGCCGACGCGCTCGCCGCCGACGACCGGGTGGTCGTCTTCGGCGAGGACGTCGGCCAGCTCGGTGGCGTCTTCCGGATCACCGACGGACTGCAGTCGCGGTTCGGGGAGAAGCGCTGCTTCGACACCCCCCTCGCCGAGGCCGGCATCGTCGGTTTCGCCGTCGGCCTGGCCATGTCCGGGCTGCGGCCGGTGGTCGAGATGCAGTTCGACGCGTTCGCGTACCCGGCGTTCGAGCAGATCGCCTCGCACGTGGCGAAGCTGCGCAACCGGACCCGGGGCGCGCTGAGCGTGCCGATCGTCATCCGGGTGCCGTACGCCGGCGGGATCGGTGGGGTGGAGCACCACTGCGACTCGTCCGAGGCGTACTACGCGCACACCCCGGGGCTGAAGGTGGTCACCCCGGCCACCGTGGACGACGCGTACTCGCTGCTGCGGGAGGCGATCGACGACCCCGACCCGGTGGTCTTCATGGAGCCCAAGAAGCTCTACTTCGCCAGCGCCGAGGCCGAGCTGCCAGCGCGGACCGAGCCGTTCGGTCGGGCTGTCGTCCGTCGTGCCGGGTGCGACGCCACCCTGGTGGCGTACGGGCCGGCCGTGCCGGTCGCGCTGGAGGCCGCCGAGGCCGCCCGGGAGGAGGGCTGGGACCTGGAGGTGGTGGACGTTCGCACCATCGTGCCGTTCGACGACGCCACCATCACCGCCTCGGTGCGGCGCACCGGCCGGTGCGTGGTCATCCAGGAGGCGCCCGGCTTCGCCGGCGTCGGGGCGGAGATCGCCGCCCGGGTGCAGGAGCGCTGCTTCCACGCGCTGCACGCGCCGGTGCTGCGGGTGGCCGGGCTGGACATCCCGTACCCGGCGCCGATGCTGGAGCACACCCACCTGCCCGGAGTGGATCGGGTGCTCGACGCGGTGGCCCGGTTGCAGTGGGACGACCAGCCGGACCCGCGCTGGTCGGTGCAGGGCAGCGCGGCATGACCACGGTCGAGCGGACGCAGGTCTTCCTCCTGCCCGACCTGGGCGAGGGGCTGAGCGAGGCCGAGATCGTCGAGTGGCGGGTCGCCGTGGGCGACGTCGTGACGGTCGACCAGAGCGTGGTCGAGGTGGAGACCGCCAAGGCGGTCGTCGACGTGCCCTGCCCGTACGCCGGCCGGGTGGTCACCCTGCACGGCGCGGCGGGTGAGGTCCGCCCGGTCGGCCAGCCGTTGATCACGATCGCGCCGCTGGACGGCGGCGACGAGCAGGCCGGGCACGCCACCTACCGCGAGGAGGAGCGGGCCGGCTCGGGCAACGTGCTGATCGGGTACGGCACCGGGCACGGCGGGGCGACCCGGCGCCGGCGTCGGCCCCGGCTGGCGCTGGCCCCCGAGCCCACCGAGGCCGTGTCGGCCGGCGTGTCCGTCGCGAGCAGCCCGGCGGGCGGTGCCGACCGGGCCGCCAGCGGTGCCCCGGCCGGCACCACGGCGCCGGCCGTCCTGGTCATCTCGCCGATCGTCCGGCGGCTGGCCCGGGAGCGCGGCGTCGACCTGAGCACGGTGCGCGGCACCGGGCCCGGCGGCGTCATCCGTCGCGCCGACGTGGAGGCGACGCAGGCCGTGCCCGCCGCCCGGCTCGCCGCCGTGCCGGACCCGCACGTCGCGCTGACCCCGGGCGGGGACGGCGACGTGATCGTGCCGCTCACCGGCGTGCGCAAGGTGATCGCCGACAAGCTCTCCCGCAGCCGGCGGGAGATCCCCGAGGTGACCATCTGGGTCGACGTGGACGCCACCGGGCTGCTGGAGACCAGGGCCGCGATCAACGCGGCGACGCCGGACGCGCCGGTGAGCATCCTGGCCCTGCTGGCCCGGATCTGCCTCAGCGGTCTGCGCAGGTTCCCACAGCTCAACGCCCGGGTCGACACCGAGGCCCAGCGGATCGTCCAGTCCGCCGGGGTGCACCTGGGCATCGCCGCGCAGACCGACCGGGGCCTGCTGGTGCCGGTGCTGCGCGACGCCCAGCGGCTCACCACCGCCGAGCTCGCCGCCGAACTGGCGGCCACCACCACGGCGGCGCGGGCGGGCACCCTGGCGCCGGCCCGACTGACCGGTGGCACCTTCACCCTGAACAACTACGGAGTGTTCGGCGTCGACGGCTCCACGCCGATCATCAACCACCCGGAGGCGGCGCTGCTCGGGGTGGGGCGGATCGTGGACAAGCCGTGGGTGGTCGACGGGCAGCTCGCCGTCCGCAAGGTGACCCAGCTCAGCCTGACCTTCGACCATCGGGTCTGCGACGGCGGGGTGGCCGGTGGCTTCCTGCGGCACGTCGCCGACTGCGTGGAACGGCCGGCGCTGCTGATCGCCAACGTCTGACCACCGCATCCTCGACCCCGGCGCCGCACGCGGCGTCGGGGTCGACGCACCTCGGAGGTCCGGCGGACGTTTCCTGCCGTCGCCGCCGGGAAACCGGCGCACCGGAAGGCCACCCTCCCGCTGAGAGGAGCGCCCGGTGCAGCACGTTTCGCCCGTCGCCGTACGGGCCCGTCAGCCGGCCGTCGCCGGTGCGCCGTTCTACTGCGACGCCCGCGACTACGGACTCTGTGGCGACGGGGTGACGAACGACCAGCCGGCGCTCGCCGCCCTGGTGGACCGGCTCGGCGACGGCTACGCCGCCGACGGGCGGGCCCGAGTGATCTACTGCCCGCCGGGCATCTACTCGATCCGGGACGCCGGCACGGTGTGGCGCAGCGGCGTCTCGCTGATCGGTGCCGGCCCCGCCGCCACCCGGTTCCTGCTCAGCAACGTCGGGAACCGCACCGACCCGACCCCGCTGGCGTTCTGGACCACCGTGCAGCACGGCGCCGACCGGGACCGGCACATCGCCGACTGCACCTTCGCCGACTTCGAGATCGACGGGTCCGGGGTGGCGATGGCGGAGTACAACTACCTCGCCAAGGGCCTCGGCCTCCAGTACGTGGTGCGCGGCGTCTTCCGCAACCTCTACATCCACCACACCGCCGCCACCGGACTCGGCTGCGACTTCCTCCAGGACAGCCTGATCGACGGCGTCGTGGTGGTCGGTTGCGGGCGGCTGGACAACGGCGAGCAGATGGGCGGCGCCGGGATCGGGGTGGGCATCGGCGGTTGGGGCGCGGTGGAACGGCTGACCATCGCCAACTGCACCACCATGGCAAACGGCACCAACGGGATCTTCCTGGAGTTGCAGAAGGACTACTGGTCGCCGCCGCGGGGTTACCGGATCATCGGCTGTCACAGCGAGGGCAACCGGTTCGGCATCTCCGACTGGGGTGCCGATGGGCTGATCGTCTCGGCCTGCACGATGACCGGCAACCTGGAGGCCGGCTTCGACATCTCCGCCGAGGGCACCGCCGGCGTCGCCGGGCGGGGCGGGGTGCTGACCGACTGTGTCATCGACGGCAACGGCTGCGACGGGATCAGCATGGGCAACACACCCGGGCCGTACACCATCCGGGGTAACCGGATCAGCGGTAACGGTCGGCATGGCTACCACGGGCACGACCTGGGGCACGGCTACCAGGGCCCGGCGATGGACGTGGTGATCGAGAGCAACGAGTTCTGGGGCAACGGCCTCGACGCCGTCCGGGTGGACCGCCCGATGACCGACGCGGTGCTGCTCAACAACCGGCTGCGTAACAACGGACGGCAGTGCGGCGAGGCCGCCACCGGTGGCGGGGAGAGCGTTCGCTACAGCGAGCGGTCGATGGTGGACCGGGCCGCCCACTGGCCACACGACGGTCACCGCGGCAAGGTGCTGCGGGTCGGTAAGCGGGTCGCGATGGTGGCGGCGAACAACGACACCGAGTTGACCCTCGCTCCGGTACGCCCCGGAGCGTTCAGCGGGTGGAGCGGTGACACGCCGAAGCCGGGCACTCCGTACGAGTTGGTTGCCGCGCCGGAGACCCGGGCCGGCATCGCCATCAACGCGCACTTCGACTCTGCCACCGTGCGTGGCAACCGGATCTGGGACAACCACGACGACCAGACCCAGACCCACGGGTTGTGGATCACCGGGAGGGGTAGCTGCGTGGCCTGCCGGGTGGAGGACAACGACCTGGCCGGCAACGGCGCCGGCGGGATGCGGCTCGACACTCCACCGGTCGGTGGGCGTTGGAGTGGTAACCACGACGAGCACGACTGGAGTTGAGCCCTGGCGCGTCGGCGGCGGCGACCCGACCGGGCCGCCGCCGCCGACGGGCGGTCAGCCGGCCAGGCCGGCCACCGGGTCAGGATCCAGCACGACGGTCGCCGTGCCGGTCTGCGGCGGCACACCGGGCTCGGTCGGCGCGTCGGTGTACTCCGCGACGAAGACCGCGGTGAGGTTGTCCGCCCCGCCGTGCCCGCCGTCCACGAAGGTGGCGATGGTCCCGGCGCACCCGGTCGCCGAGGAGAGCGGGTGCCCGTGCTCGTCGTGGCCGAGCACGTAGGTGACCTTCACCCGGGAGCAGTCCACCGGCAGGTCGTCGGTGACCTTCACCTGGTACGCGACCGTCTGCCCGAACTGGAAGGGCTGCCCGGCCACCGGGGTGACGAACTCG
Organism: Micromonospora sp. NPDC000668; assembly: GCF_042897975.1. NCBI lineage: Bacteria > Bacillati > Actinomycetota > Actinomycetes > Micromonosporales > Micromonosporaceae > Micromonospora > Micromonospora sp. NPDC000668. Next base: position 73,995 of record NZ_JBIAYP010000001.1, on the reverse strand, counting down.
ACGATCGGCGCGCGCGGCCCGACCAGCAGCGGCAAAGTCGCCGCCGCGGAGCGTCCGGTGCGGTCGGTCACCTTCACCGTGGGCGTGTACGAACCGTTCTCCTGGAAGGTCCAGGTCGGGTTCGGGTCGGTGCTGTCCACCGAACCGTCCGCGTTGAAGTCCCACGCGTAGCGCAGCGGGTCACCGTCCGGGTCGGTGGTGCCGGCGCTGGAGAAGGCGACGGTCAGCGGCGCCTGCCCGGCGGTCGGGTCCGCGCTGATCTTCGGGATCGGCGTCCGGTTGCCCCGGACGAAGTCGATCCGGGACAGCTGGGCGTCCGGGTTCTCGGCGAAGTAGCCGTCGCCGTACTCCAGCACGTAGAGCGCGCCGTCCGGCCCGAACTCCATGTCCATCGGGTTGTCCACCACCAGGGATGGCACCACCGGACGGATGTCCTTCACGTCGCCGTCGGAGTCGAGCCGGAACTCCTTGATGTAGTCCCGGGTCCACTCGTAGAACAGCGGCACCCCGTCGTAGTAGGCCGGCCACCGGGTGCGGGAGGTGCTGGTCCCGTCGTAGTCGTACGCCGGGCCGCCCATCGGCCCGATGCCACCGGTGCCCAGCTGGGGGAACTCCCCGGAGGCGGCGGACGGGTACCAGACCTCCGGCTGCTCGACCGGCGGCAGTTGCCGCTTGCCGGTGTTGTGGGGTGAGTCGTTGACCGGGCGCTTGCAGTTGAACTTCGCCCCGGACTCGCCGGTGGCGAAGTCGTAGTCGCGGTAGGCGATCGTCGGCGTCACGCAGTACGGCCAGCCGTAGTTCGCCGGCTTGTCGATCTGCATCCACCGGCCGTGCCCGGCCGGCCCTCGCGCGGGGTTGGACGACGAGGCGTCCGGGGAGTAGTCGGCCAGGTAGACGTTGTCGGTACGCCGGTCGACGGCGAACCGGAACGCGTTGCGCAGCCCCATCGCGTAGATCTCCGAGCGCGTCTTCGCGGTCCCCGGCTTGAACAGGTTGCCGGCCGGCACCGTGTAGCCACCGCCGGGCTTCACCCGGATGCGCAGCAGTTTGCCGCGCAGGTCGTTGGTGTTGGCGGAGGTGCGCTGGGCGTCGAACGCCGGGTTGCGGTCGGCCCGCTCGTCGATCGGAATGAAGCCGTCGGAGAAGAACGGGTTCGTGTCGTCGCCGGTGGACAGGTACAGGTTGCCCTTGCCGTCGAAGTCGATCTGGCCGCCGACGTGGCAGCAGATGCCCCGATCGGTGGGCACGTCGATGATCTGCTGCTCGGTGCTGAGGTTCAGCCGCATCCCGTCCAGCTTGAACCGGGACAGCCGCAGCGCGCCCCGGAACCGCTGCCAGTCCGCCTCGGTGCCGACCAGCGGCGCGTCCCCCTCGTTGACGTCGGGGGTGGCCGGGTCGTCCACCGGGGTGTTCAGGGGCGGCGAGTAGTAGAGGTAGACCCACTTGTTCTTGGCGAAGTCCGGGTCGATGGCGACCCCCTGCAGCCCTTCCTCGTCGTGCTCGTACACCGGGATGTCGGCGGCCAGGGTGTTCAGCCCGGTGCGCGGGTCGTGGATGCGCACCTCGCCGGTGCGGGAGGTGTGCAGCACCCGCAGGTCGGGCAGGACGGCGAGACTCATCGGCTCGCCCGGGAAGTCGTTCAGTGTCACCTTCTGGAAGCTGCTGTCCGGCGGCGCGGCGGCCGGCGCGGGCGCGGCGGTCGCGGCTGTCGGTGGTGCGGCCAGGCCGGCCGTCACCAGCAGCAGGGCGGACACGAATGCGGTCCTGTTCATCAGGTCGTCCCCCGAGGAGTGGTGGTCAGTACCGGAGTGAGGCGAGATAGTCGAAGCCGACCCGGGCGGTGTCCAGGGCGTCAGCGGGGGCGCGCGGCGGGGTGCCCGCATCGTCGCGTTCCACGATGTACTCCTCGATGCCAGCCTCCCGCTCGTGGGCGAAGATCCGGCCGAAGTCGATGACGCCGTCCCCGAGATCGGCGAAGCCGCCCTCGACGTCGAGGTCCTTGACGTGCACCTGGCGGATCCGGCCGCGGTTGGCCCGGATCACGTCAACCGGGTCGTGTGCCCCGCGCCAGGTCCAGTAGAGGTCGAGTTCGAAGTGGACCAGCCGCGGGTCGGTCTGCCCGGTGAGGATGTCGAAGCCGGTGGAGCCGTCGGTCAGTGGCACGAACTCCAGTTGGTGGTTGTGGTAGCCGAAGTCCAGCCCGGCGCGCTCGGCGAGCCGGCCGGCCTGGTTCAGGTCCCGGGCCAGGGCGCGGTAGACGGCCGGGTCCCGGATCGGCTGCCCGTTGGCGTCTCGACCGAAGTACGGATGGACGATCTTCTTGCTGCCCACCACGTTCGCGTCGGCGAGGGCACGTTCCCAGGCGCCGGCGTCGAACGGTTGCGGGATGCCGGTGTGCCCGGAGGTGGACCGCAGCCCTGCCGCGTCCAGTGCGGCCCGGAACTGCGCGGCGGTACGCCCGACGAAGCCGGCGTGCTCCACCCGCCGGTAGCCGATCCGGCGCAACGCGGCCAGGGTGCCGGGCAGGTCGGCGGCGAGCTGGTCGCGCACCGTGTAGAGCTGGATGCTGATCCGGTCCACCGGCACCCGCCGTCGGCCGTTGGAGTGCCCGGCCGACGCGGCGGTGGCCGGGCCGGCGAGCAGGCCGGCGGTGCCGAGGGCTGCGGCGGAGACGGTCGCGGCGCGGAGCACACCGCGCCGGCTGACCGGCCCGGAGACCGGTAACGGCTCCGCCTGGGTTGTCTGTTGATCCATGGTGGTGGTCCCTTCCTGACGGCTGGCACGCCGTCGGCGGCAGTCGACCGGCTGCCGCCTCCGGGCGCGCCGAACCGGCCGGATCAGGGATCCGGCGGGGACGTGACGGACGGCGCGCGGGTGCGGCCCGGACCCATCAGGAGCGGAACGCGGCGACCCGGCAGAGGTCGGCGGCAGGCTGATCGACGAATGGGCAACCTTCTATCTGAATCGCGACCCTACCCTTGCCTCCGGACGAAGGCAAAGCTTCGTCCCGATCAGCAGAAGTTTCGCTCCAGACAACAAAAGGCTGCCCTCGCGCTGCGGCACCGCCCTGACCTCCCTCGCTCCCCATGGGGCAAGCCGCTCCGTGCCGGACCACCCTCCGAGCCGAGACCGCGCCGATTCCTGCCCGGTCATTACGGGGCGAAAGCTGCGCAACTGCGGCAGAAAGTGCAAGCCCGCCGTGGTGAGGGCCGGACGGGACGTTGTGGGGCGGGTGGGTCGGGGTCGGTCGGACCGGTGCGCGGCGGGCAGGGGGGACCTGTCGTGTCTTTGTTTCGACAAGCGGCGCATTGCTGCGGAAAATGCGCCGATAAATGCGACGCCGATTATTTCCGAATGGCATGGGCACGCCAGTCGCGGCGGCGAGAATGTGGCAGAGGGAAGCCGAAAACGGGGGGACTGAACATGACGTTGAGGCGGCGATTGACGATGTTGGCGGTAACCATCGCAGCCGTACCGCTGGCTGTCGGCGGGTGCACCGCCGACCGGGACCCGTCGGGCAAGGGGCACGCCGCCCCGCCGGAACTCACCGTGACGCCGGGGGACAAGGCCCGCGAGGTGCCGGTCAGCGCCGAGGTGGGCACTGCGGTCAAGGGCGGGCGGGTCACCGGCGTCAAGCTCACGGACGACAAGGGCAAGCAGGTCAAGGCGGAGCCGCGGGAGGATGGCTCGGGCTGGGTGCCGAGCACGCCGTTGCAACCGAAGCGGACCTACACCGCCGAGGTGACCGCGACCGGCGACTCGGGTGCCACGACGACCCGCACGTCGACATTCACCACCATGGCCAAATCCACCAAACCGCAGATCACCAGCACCCTCTATTTCGTCGGCAACCGGACGTACGGCACCGCGATGCCGGTAACCGTGGCGTTTGACCCGGGAATTCCGAAAGAGGCCAGGGCGGACGTCCAGCGTCGGTTGTTCGTAAAGACGAATCCGCCCCAGCCGGGTGCCTGGTCGTGGCTGGAAGACGGAAGTCAGGTCTATTACCGGGCACCCGATTTCTGGCGTCCGGGGACCACGATCAGCGTCCGGGCCGGCCTGCAGGGACTGCCGATCGGCAAGGACAAGATCGGCGACGCCGAGCGGACCGCGACCTCCAAGATCGGGAAACAGGTCGCGCTGGAGATCGACAACGACACCAAGCAGATGACCGTGCTGCGCGACGGGAAGCAGGTCCGCCGGATCCCGGTCAGCCTGGGCAAGCCGAGCACGCCGACCTCCAGCGGCAAGATGGTGATCATGGAGAAGCACGAGCGGACCACGTTCGACACCCGCGGTGAGCCGGACGGAGGCTACGTGGTCGACGTCGACGACGCCCAGCGACTCACCTGGGGTGGCGAGTTCATCCACTCGGCCCCCTGGTCGGAGGGCGACCAGGGCAGCACCAACGTCTCGCACGGGTGCACGAACGTCGCCGCCACCGCGGCGGACTGGTTGATGGGTGTGACCCAGGTCGGCGACCTGGTCACCGTGAAGGGCACCGAGGTGGAGTTGCAGGCCGGCAACGGCTGGACGGCGTGGAACGTGAGCTGGGACGAGTTCATCCGGGGCAGCGCCCTGCCGGTGCCGGCCGGGCTGCGGCCCGCACCGGTCGCCCCGGCGCACCCGGGCGCGGTGGCCGGCGGGTCACCCGCACCGGCGCCCTCGGTCAGCGGTCGCTGAGACACCACAGACGGCCTCCGGGGCCGGCCCGCCGACTCGGCGGGTCGGCCCCGGCCGGCTTTCGGCGGGCGCTCAGTCCAGCGGTACCCGGGCCACCCCGGGCCCGATCAGGCTGCCCAACCAGAGTTGGTCGCCGTGCTGGCGTACCCCGGTGATCATCCAGTAGTGCCCGGCCGGGCCGTGCAGCGTACGGAGGATCACGCCCGCGCCGTCGACCAGCGCGACCAGCCCGTAGCGCTTCGGTTGTGGCTGCATCGCGTCGGGCAGCAACGCGGCGATCTGGCGTAGGCGAGGGTGCGGCAGGAGCCGCTCGGCGATCGGGACCCGCGGGCTGGGTAGCGCGATCCAGTACGTCCCGTCACCCACCGCGGAGAGATTGTCCGGATAGGCGGGCAGGTCGGCGAGCACTCGCACCCCGCCGCCCAGCTCGACGCGGAGCAGCCGGTGGGTGGTGGTCTCCACCAGCATCAGCGCCGACTCGTCCGGGGTCAGCGCGATCCCGTTGGGGAAGTACAGCCCGTCGGCCACCACCTCGGTGCGCCCGCTGCCCGGGTGGTGGGCCAGCACCCGGCCGTTGGGGCGGTGCTCCAGCAGGTCCCGCTTCCAGTGCGAGACAGGAAACCGATCGGAGGAGTCGGTGAAGTAGATGGTGCCGTCGCGGGCCACCGTCGCGTTGTTGGCCAGGTGCACCGGCGGTGCCGTCCCGGTCAGCTCGTGTACGGCGCCGTCCGGTGTGACCCGCAGCAACCCGCGGTACGCGTCACAGACCACCAGCGCCTCACCGGACGGGTCCAACTCGATGCCGAGCGGTCGGCCGCCGGTCTCCGCCAGCAGCCGGGGTCGGGTGCCGGCCCGCGCGTCGGCCGGCCACCACCAGAGCCGGCCATCCTCGTCGCCGCTGATCACTCGTCCGGTCGGATCGACCAGTACGTCCTCCGGACCGACGGCGCCGTCGGGCAACGGCAGCAGGTCGACCTGGTCGAGCCGGCGGTCGATGGCGGCCCACGCTCCGGTGAGCGGGGGAGGGACGGTGGCCGGCTCGCGGACGGGCCGGATGAGCCGGGGCGGCCGGGGCCGGGGGATCAGCATCGTCCCATTCTCCACCGCCGATGCCCGGCCGACCGGGAGCACCGCCGCGGCGCGGCGCGGCGGCCGTCGCCGAGCACGCCTCGGACTCCCGTTGGCCGGCACGCCCGCCGGGTGGCGTGGGGTGCCGGCAGCCGTGCGTCCCCCGCAGGCCAGCGGGACCAAGGGGGCACCCTGGCCTCCGCCCTTAGGGGGAGGCGGGTGCCCTCCGGGGATGACCCTGGGCGTACCCGGAATCACTCGGTGGAGGGGCGAAACTGTCGGTGGTGGGGGCTAGATTCGTCGGTATGGGAGAGCACAGCGACCGGTTGGACGTGCAGGTCAGCGTGGGTGACCAGGTGGTCCAGGTGCGGGTGGCCGGCGAGGTCGACATCGCCACGGTGGCCGCGTTCCGGTCCGCGCTGTGGTCCGCGCCGGCCCGTCCGGTGCTCCGGCTGGAGATGTCCGAGTTGCGGCTGCTCTCCGCCGCCGGGGTGCGCACCCTGCTCGCCGCGCACCTGCGCGTCCGGGCGCGTGGTGGCGAGCTGGTCCTGGTCGATCCGACCCCGGTGGTGGCCCGAGTGCTGCGCGCCACCGGTCTGCACCGGGTGATGCCGGTGTTGGAGCCGGCCCGGGTTGTCGAGGCCGAGCGACGCCGGATGCCCCCGTCCTCGACCCTGGTGCTGGCCGCCTGACCATCGCCGCCGGGCCCGGGCACCGCGCGGCCGTCCGCCTCACCAGACCATGACCACCGGACCGCACCGGACCGCACCGGACCGTGGCACCGGGACCGCACCCGGACCGTGGCCACCCGGCCTTCCTCAGGCCCTGGTGGACGGGCCGAGCGGGGCCGCCGGCGTGGGCCGGCGACCCCCACGTTTCGTCAGCGCACGTCGAGCAGGTCGACGACGAAGATCAGCGTCTCGCCCGGCTTGATGACGCCGGCCGCGCCGCGGTCGCCGTACCCCAGGTGCGGCGGGATGGTGAGGCGGCGCCGGCCGCCGACGCGCATGCCGATCACGCCCTGGTCCCAGCCGGCGATGACCTGGCCGCCGCCGAGCGGGAACTCGAACGCCTCACCCCGGTTCCAGGACGAGTCGAACTCGCCGCCGGTGGAGTGCGACACGCCCACGTAGTGCACGCTGGCCAGTTGGCCCGGCTCGGCCTGCGGGCCCTCGCCCACGGTGATGTCCTCGATCACGAGGTCGGCCGGCGGCGCACCCTCGATCGGACCCACCTCGGGCTTGCCGGATCGGGCGCCTGCTGCCTGGTTCATGCGGGGATCTCCTGCCGTGCTGGGTGATGTGTCCGGTCACCGTCGATCCTGCCGGATCGCACCCCACCGATGTGCGGCGGACCCGCCACCTGGCCCGGGAGCATTTTGGCGGAACCCGCTGCCTGCGGGCGGCACCCCCGGCGGAATGGCGCGACCCGCCGGGCGCACCGGGCGGCGGCGGGTCGGGCACACGTGTGTCGGCGGGGGGGGCCCCGGGGGGGGCCCCCCCCGGGGGGGGGGGGGGGGGGGGGGGGGGGGGGGGGGGGGGGGGGGGGGCGGCCGCCCCCGGCCCCCCCCCCCCCCCCGAGGGGTGAAGCGGTGTGGGTCACCGCAGCCAGGGCATCCGCTGGACGATCGGCAGCCGTGCCCAGACCCGGCCGAGGCCCCAGGTGTCGCCGGCGTTGACCAGCGCCAGCACCGCCAGCACCGCGGCGTAGATCAGGTGGTCGTCCATGAAGGGGTTGTTCTCCGGAGGCAGGACCGCGGTCCACATCATGACCAGGAGCAGTCCGCCGGCCACGGCGGCGACCCGCATGCCGATACCGAGCAGCAGGGCGACACCGATCCCGGCCAGGCCGATCATGAACAGCCAGTCCGCCCAGGCTGCCCCGGCGATGTTGGCGTAGATGTCCTTGAACGGTCCGGTCACGCCGAAGGTGAGGAACCCCTTGGTCGGGCTGCCCCCGTTGATCCAGGCGTTCTTCGACTCGGTGGCCATCCCGAAGCCAAACAGCTTGTCGATGAACGCCCAGAGGAAGATCCAGCCGAGCGCCATCCGGGTGCCGGCCAGGATGTACCGGACGGCCCTTTCCCGGGTGGTGCCCGCCGCCGGAGCGTTGGTCTCGGCGGTGATCCGCTCGGTCGTCGCGGTCATGGTCTCCACGTCCCTTCTCTGCCTCGCACCGCGCTTCTCGGTGGCATCTCAAGTGGACACCCGTCGCACTGTCGGGCAGCAGGGCCGACGGACCGCAAAGGCCCGGGACCTTGGACCCCCCACGGCGCGGTCCGGCGACCCTGACCGTGACCGTCGGTCGGTCGTAGCGTCCGAGGTGGAGTTACGAAAGGGAGGCCGTGATGAGGACCTGGCAGGTGGGCGACGTGATGACCCGGGAGGTCGTGACCGTGGTGGCGGACACCCCGTACCGGGAGATGGTCGACCTGTTGCTGCGCCGCGGCGTGAGCGCGGTGCCGGTGATCGACGGGTTCCGCCGGGTGCTGGGCGTGGTGTCCGAGGCGGACCTGCTGCACCGCATCGAGCGTGCCGGCGAGCCGGCGCAGCGTCGGATCTTCGAGAGCCGCCGACAGCGCGACGCGCGGGGCAAGAGCGAGGCGTTGCTGGCCCGCGATCTGATGACCGCGCCAGCGGTCACCACGTGCCCGCAGGCGTCGTTGCCGGCCGCCGCCCGGCTGCTGGATCACGAACAGGTCAAGCGGCTGCCGGTGCTGGACGACCTGGGTCGGCTGGTCGGCATCGTCAGCCGCGCCGACCTGCTGCGGGTGCACCTGCGCTCGGACGCCGAGATCCGCGAGGACGTGGTGCAGGAAGTGCTGCGTCGGGTGCTCGCCGTGCGGGACGGTCTGGTCACCGTCGAGGTCCGCCATGGCGAGGTCACCCTGGCGGGCCGGCTGGACCGCCGCTCCGCCGTCGACCTAGCCGGCCGGCTCGCGGCCCAGGTCAGTGGCGTCGTGCAGGTGACCAACTCGATCGGTTACGACGCCGATGACACCCTTCCCGATCCGACGCAGGTGATGCCGGTCGCCTGATCATCGCCGCCGGCCCGGCGGCCGGCGCGCCGGCCGCCGGGGCATCGACTTCGCCGGAGCGACTTCGCCGGATCGGCCGCTCGCCTAGGCTCGGGAGCGGCCGGCCGGCGGGGCAGCGCGGCGGGTGCACAGTGGTCGACGCGGGGGGCGCCGGGTGGACGAGGCGACGGTCGCGGTGCCGCTGTGGGCCTGGGCGGCGGTCGGCGCGGTGATCGCCGTGATGCTCGCGATCGACGTGCTCATGCACCGGGACAGCCACGTCATCGAGCTGCGCGAGGCGGTGGTCTGGAGTGCTGTCTGGATCAGCGCCGGCCTGCTGTTCGGGCTGGTCGTCTGGTTCGGCCTGGGCGGCGAGCCGGCCAGCGCCTACTTCTCCGGCTATCTGCTGGAGAAGGCGCTCTCGGTGGACAACGTCTTCGTCTTCGCCCTGATCTTCGGCTATTTCCGGGTCCCGCCGGGCTACCAGCACAAGGTGCTGTTCTGGGGCGTGGTGGGCGCGCTCGTGTTCCGGCTGCTGTTCATCCTCGCCGGTGCCGAGCTGCTGGACCGGCTCAGCTGGGCCGCGTTCGTGCTGGGTGCCTTCCTGGTCTGGACCGGATGGCGGCTGGCCGTGCGCGGGAAGCCGGACGTGGACCCGGAGCGCAACCTGGTGGTCCGGCTGTTCCGGCGGGTGGTACCCACCGACGCCCAGTACCACGGTGACCGGTTCACCACCCGGGTCGCCGGCCGGCGCCAGGCCACCCTGCTGCTGGTGACGCTGGTCGCCATCGAGGCCACCGACGTGGTGTTCGCCATCGACTCGGTGGCGGCGATCCTCGCCATCACCACGAACACCTTCCTGGTCTGGACGGCCACCGCGTTCGCCGTGCTGGGGCTGCGCAGCCTTTACTTCTGCCTCGCCGGCCTGCTGCGGCACTTCGGTTACCTGCGCTACGGGCTGGCCCTGCTGCTGGCCTTCGCGGGCGTCAAGCTGATCCTGGCCGAGACGCCGGTGGGCAAGCTGCCGGTCTGGTTGACCCTCGCGGTGGTGGTGCTGATCCTGGCCGTCTCCATCGCGGCCAGCATCCTGGCCATCCGGCGCGGCCGCGACGTCGCCTGACCCGCGCGGTCAGCCGGCCAGCACGGGCCGGGACAGCTGGTCGGCCAGCAGTGTGGGCGCCTCGGCCAGCGACGGGCCGTACCAGGTGAGGTGTCGCCCGGAGAGCAGGGCGCAGGGTACGCCCGGAAACGCGTCCGGCCCGTCGTCGGCGGTGAACCGGTACGGCTCGTCGGGCAGCACCACCAGCTCCGGCTTGCGCTCACGCAGCTCGGCCAGGCTCGGGCGGGGATAGCGCTCGGGCTGCTGGTCGTACGCGTTGACCACGCCGAGCCGGCGGAGCACGTCGCTGGCGAACGTGTCGTCGGCGAGCACCACCCAGGGTCGACGCCAGACCGGCACCACCGCCCGGCGGGGCGGCGCGAGCCGGGGCGGATCCGCCCACGCCCGCCGGGCCGCCCGCAGCCAGGTCGGCTCCGCCGGCGCACCCAGCTCGGCCAGCAGTTCGGCCAGCTCGGTCAACGCCCCGGAGACGGTACGCGGATAGGTAACCCGCACCGGCACACCGGCCGCCCGCAGCGCCTCCGCGTCGACCCGGCGGTTCTCCTCCACGTTCAGCAGCACCAGGTCCGGCCGCAGTGCCCGGACCCGGTCCAGGTCCGGGTACTTGCTGCCGCCGACCCGGGCGACGTCCAGCCCGGCCGGGTGGCTGCACCAGTCGGTGGCCCCGACCAGCACTCCCGGCAGGGTCAGCGCCACCGCCTCGGTCAGCGACGGCACCAGCGACACCACCCGCACCCCGCGTACCTCCGTCCGCCACCCGTCCCGGTACCGATCATGCCGGCTGGCGCCGCGCGGCGCGGGTCAGGGGCGGCCGGGCTCGATCCGGGCGGTCACGTCGAGGTGCGCCGGTTGGCAGTCGGCGGTCGTCGCGAACCGGCGGACCGCGGCGTGGACGTGCTCGCGTACGCCGGCGGCCCCGGCGTCGGCGGTCATGTCCACCCGGATCCACACGTCGGGGCGCGGTGGTGCGCCGGTGAGCATCACGTGGGCGCGGCGTACACCGGGGTTGCCGGTCAGGTCGCGTTCCAGCGCGTGGGCGAGGACCTCGGCGGCCAGTCGGGTACGGCCGGGCCGGCGCCCGGGGTGGCTCAGTGTGCCCCGCAGTGCCCGGCCGGGCCGGCGCAGTTCCCGGTCCAGCAGGCGCTGCCCGGAGAGGGCGACCAGCACTCCGGCCACCGCCGCGGCCAGGGTGCTCCACGGCGCTGCCAGCCGCCACCGGTCCAGCAGCCCGGGGCCGAGCAGTACCGCACCGGGATCACCGCCGGGCAGCACGCCGAAGCTGACGGCAAGCGCCGCCGCTCCGCTCGCCACCAGCAGCAGCGCGATGATGGTCCACAGCAGTCGGTGTGCGGCGTCGGTCATGCGGGCCGCCCTCCGGGCAGCAACCGGACCTCGATCCGGCCGGTGCGCTGCGCGGCGAGTCGGTGTAGCTCCTGGTGCACCGCGAACTCGACCTCGGCGCGGGTCGCCGGGTCGCCGCTCGCGCGCACCCGGGGGCGCCACTGGTCGCCGCGTCGACGGACCCGCACGCGGGCCCGGTGGACGCCCGGCACGGCACGCGCCGCGTCGGCCAGCCGGCGCTCCACACAGCGGCGGTGCAGGTACCAGCCGTCCCGCTCGTCGATGCGCAGCCGGACCGGCGTCCAGCGGCGCAACTGGGCGATCAGGATGGACAGCCCGAGCAGCAACGCCGCGCCGGCCATCGCCCGGACCGTCGGGTCGCGCCACTGGGTGTTGGTCAGCGCGTCGTACCCGCCGGTCCGGGGGAACAGCGGCGCCGGGCGATCCAGCGTGACCAGCAGCGCCTGTACGGCCAGCAGCGCGCCGCCGGCGAGCAGGGCGGCGGCCAGTAGCAGCGAGGCGATCCGGTTGGCGGTCCGCATGTCCGCCTCCGGCCGTCTGGCCGGTCGCCCTGTCCCGGCGCCGTCCGCGCCGGGGACGAGCAGGTCGTCCACCGTGACGGTCACCGCGGCCACGGCGAGCCCGGTGCCGGCGGATACCCGGTCGGCGACCGCCCTCCGGACCGCCTCGGCGACGGCGGGCACGCTGTGCCCGTACGAGGTGACCAGGTGCAGGTCGAGGCCCACGGACCGGTCGGCCAGGCGGACGGCGGCCGGGTGTACGCCGGATACGCCCGGCACCCGGCCGGCCGCGTCGACCGCGATCCGCGCGACGTCCGGCGCCCCGGCGGCACCCCGTTCTCGCCGGTTCGCGCCAACGCGCGGGCTGCTCCCGGTGCTTGGATTCCCGCTGGCGCTCCGGGCTGGGCCGGCGGTCGGGACGGACGGGCGGGTGGCGATGGGTCGCTGGGGGAGTTTGTGGTGTCGCCCAGCTCGATCAGCGCGGGGTCGCCGGAGGATGGTCGGATCACCAGCCCGGCGAGGCCGGCGAGCAGGGCGAGGGCGGTCACTCTGGCGCGGGCGAGCGCCCAGACTGCCATCGGCGAGGCCGCCGAACTGCTGTCGCGACATGCTGACCTCCCGGCCGGCCCGCTACCGGCGACCCCGCTGGATACACCAGGCGAGGACCTCTGGAACACGACGCTCCTGTGATGCCGGTCACAGTGGCGGTCCAGCGCTGGCACCGTCCGGCCGCCGTTGACGCTTCTACAACGTTGCAAGGCCCCTTCGTCCCCAGGAGGGCCTCAATGCGGGTCCCCTCGGTTCCCTTGACCGATCCGGCAGAAGCACACCATCGAGGGCCCGGTGATGGGCGCGCCGAGTAGCGGTCGGTGGGCGCGCGGGTCCGGCCGGTTGGGGCGGCGCCGGCCGCACCGCCGAGGCGAGCACCATGATCGACCGCCTAGACTCGGCCCGGCGCGACCGACCGGCGGATGGATCAGGCAGATGACGAGCACCGTCAGCGACGACCTCGGCTGGCTGCGGGCGCTGCCCGCCGACGGTGGGCGGGACACGCTGCTCACCCGCGCCGGCCACCGGGTCCACCCGGCGCGCCGGCTCAGCGAGCTGGTCCAGGGGCGTCCGCCCGGCGTCACCGGCAGCCAGTGGAGCTCGGCCAGCCGGGCCGGCTTCGACTTCGTGATCTGCGCCGCCGACACCGGGCGTCCGATCGTCGCCGTGGAGATCGGCCCGGTCGCTGCGGCCGGCTCGGCACAGCAGCGCGCCGAGCGGCTCAAGGACGCGGTGAGCGCGGCGGTCGGGCTGCCGGTGCTGCGCGTCGGGTCGCCCACGCTGCGGGCGGCCGAGCACGGCCGACGCCTGGTGGAGTACGTGATCGACGCGCGCGCCTACGCGGCGGGCGGCGCCGGGGACGAGGCGGCCCCGGTGGGCTTCCGGGACATCCTCGGGCGGCTGCCGGACGGCCGTACCGGCCCGGTCAATGACCTCGGCGCGTTGGCCCGCGCGGCGGCTGTCGAGGCGTACGTGGCCCGGCGGCTCGCCGACCCGATCGTGCGAGGGCTGCACGTGCGCTGGTCGGACGGCCCCGCGCAGGGGTGGAGCTGGGTGCACGTACGCCCCGACGCGTGCCTGGTGGAACGGGTCTCGGTAACCGAGCACCGCTTCTCCTGTGGCATCGACGCGGCCCGGCTTGCCGAGGACCTCGCCACGGTCGCCGTCGGGGAACGGCTACGCGCCGCCGAGATCGGTGGCCCCGATCTGCAACCGCGAGCCGAATTGACCGCGGACATCGTCGCGCTGAGCCAGCGCCGGCACGAACTGGTGGGTGGCTTCGCCTTCGACCACCTCTGCGCCGACTGACCAGCGCCTGCCGCACCTGCTGACCCTTCTCCGCACCGGCTCCGCGTCGGGTCGCGGCAATTTCCTGTGCGCCGGTTGAACCTTCCCGGTCGCCGTCCCGTACTCCTGCGCGAATGAACAGGATCTCCCCATCCGCGTCGACCGGACGCGGGAGACGGTGCGGAAAGGGCATCGTCGGCCATCGACACGTTACCGGGTAGGTCACGGTGGTCGCCGCTGTGGCGTGCCCTCTCACATCCGTCGGTCCGCCGAGGGCAGGAATCCACTACCGGATCGAGAAGGAGAGCAATTCGATGCGCAGGTCCACACGGGCGCGCCGGTCATCCGGCAACGCGCGGAGCAAGCGTCTGCTGGCCGTTGTCGGCACGCTCGTGGTCTTCGGCGGAGTCGTCGCCGTGACCCAGATTTCGTCGGCCCAGGATCGGCGGACGAACAAGCCGCGACCGGCTGCGGGGCAGTGCGTGGAGCCGAGCCCGGGCGCGACCGCGCCGACTGGCGCCGGTTCGACCACCCGGACCTGGCAGAACGGTCGTTGGGTGCGTAACCACTGGGGTGACGGGCAGCAGTCGGTCCCCGAGTGCGAGGACGGCAAGGACGGTACGTCGGGCACCGGCTCGGCCATCGCCTGCCCGGACGTGACGGCGAAGCTGCCGCAGGTGCCGGACCGGGCCCGGGCCGAGGTGGACCGCAACCTCGCGCAGTTGCAGACCCAGATCGCGGAGGCCGACCGCCGGCTGGCCGCCGAGGGCAGCAAGGGTGAGGCGTTCATCCGCAGCTCGATCCTCCAGCCACTGGCCGCCAAGCGACGTGCGGTGCTGGACCGGATCACGACCGCCATCGACCGGGTCGGGCCCCGCCCGCAGGGGCTGGCGCAGCTCGCCGAGTGTCAGGTGCAGCCGACCGGAAACACGGGCGGCAACAATGGTGGGAACACCGGCGGCAACACCGGCGGCAACAATGGTGGGAACACCGGCGGCGGCAATAACGGCGGGAACAACGGTGGCAACGCCCCCGGCGCCGGGCTCGGCGTGCTGGCCAACGACTGCGACGAGAGTCAGCTCCAGCCGCACGACGGCTTCCAGAACGGCAACCGCTGCGTGAGCACCGAGTTCGGTGAGGTCGGCGCTGCCGCCAACAACCCGTCGCTGCTGATCACCCAGTTCCCCGGTGAGGTCGGCCGCAACCAGGCCTTCACCCTGCGGGTCAGCACCCGCAACCTGATCCGGGACCGCTTCCTCGCGGCTGGTCAGGGCGGGTACTACGTGGAGAGCTCGCTGCTCAACGACCAGGGTCTGGTCCGCGGCCACTTCCACACCGCCTGCCGCATGCTGGACAGCCTGACCACCCCGCCGGAGCCGCAGGAGGTGCCCGCGTTCTTCGTGGCCACCGAGGACGGGCGCGGTAGTGCCCAGCCGGACGAGGTGACCATCCAGATCCCGGGTCTGCCGGAGTCGGGTACCGCGCAGTGCGCGGTCTGGGCCGGCGACGGCTCGCACCGGCTGCCGATGATGGAACGCGCCAACCAGACCCCGGCGTTCGACGCGGTGCGTATCGAGGTCAACTGAGTCTGAGTCGACCTGCGGCGGGGGGGGGCCCCCCCGGGGCCCCCCCCGCCGGGCCCCCCCCCCCCCCCCGCCCCCCCGCGGGGGGGTGTGGGTTGATGACAACCCCCCCCACGGGGCCGCCCCCCCCCTGGTGGGGGGGCGGGGGGTTGGGGGGGGTTGGGGGGGGGGGGCGGGGGGGGGGGGCCCCCGGGGGCCCCCCCCCGCCGGCGGCCCCCCCCCCCCCCCCCGCGCCGTGTCTACCGAGGGGAGTGATGGGGAATGACCCATCGGCCCGAAAGGCGGCCGCGGACAATCTGACGGGGCCACGCCGTTTCCGGCGGGCCCCGTCTGTGTGTCGTCCGGTCAGCGGTTCTTGTACGCCTCAACCACCTCGACCGGGATCCGGCCCCGTTCGGAAATCTTGTAGCCGTTCTTGACGGCCCATTCCCGGATGGCCCGGTTCTGCTCCCGATCCATTCCGGCGCCGCTGGGTCGCCCCGGCCGCCGGACTGCGCGAGCGCCCTCAACCGGGCCCCGCCCGATGCGCCGACCCGCATTGATGTACGGATCCAGCGACTTGCGCAGGACGCCGGCATTCTCGTCGGAGACGTCGATCGTGTAGGCCACGCCGTCGAGACTGAACTCGACCGTCCGGTCTGCCTTCCCACCGTCGAGGTCGTCGGTCAGCACCGTGATTACTTTTCTCGCCATTGCCGATTACTCCCTGTGTGTGGCGGGATGTGTCCAAAGTCTGACCCACCACCCGGGGAAACCGCAACAATATGCGCCCTTTTCATTTCGGCGCGTCGCGATTGGTTGGCGAGCAAATCCGCGAACGGACGCCGAATCGGGGCGTTGGCCGCCTTCATTCACCCGAGCAGACCGGCTTGTCCGGCGACGGCGGCGGCCTCCGCCCGGTTGGATACCCGCAGCTTCCGCAGCAGCGTGGCGGTCATCCGTTTCACCGTTCGCTCCGAGACGTGCAGTTCCTCGGCGATGTCGACGGTGCTACGGCCGACGGCGATCGCCCGCAGCAGCCGGCGCTCCTCGTCATCCAGGTCGACCGGTGCGGCGCGCGAAGGCCGCAGCACGGCGCGCAGCAGCACCGCCCAGCCATCGAGGATGGCGAGCAGCGGGGGCAGGAGATCCCCCGGTTCGCTGGTTTTCGGTAGGTACCCCTCGGCGCCGGCGCGCAGCGCGTCCAAGGCGGGCGCCGGGTCGGCCGCGCTGTTCGTCCTGCTCTGACCGACGCGTTCCGTACCGAAGGAGAACTGATGTCGTCCGTCGTCGCACCCACCCGGGAGACCGGGCTGGTTCCCCTGGCCCGGACCCGGATGAAGCTGGTGGTCTTCGCGGCGCTGACCGTGCTCGCCGCCGCCGCCGGGCTGCCCGGCCGGATCGTGGTCGCCCTGGCCGCGATCAGCCTCGCCATCCCGCTCGCCGTGGGGATCGCCGGTGGCGGCCGGCTGGCGCGTGAGCTGCTGCTGCCGGCCCGCCGACCGGAGCCGGACAGTGGCCTGGGTCACACTCCGGAACAAGGGGAACGCTTTGTTACTTGAGTGAGACACGCTCAAGTCAACGCGATAGCAGGTGTTCGATGGCAACTCTTCCGGTACTTCCTCTGACCGATGCCGTGCTGTTGCCCGGCATGGTCATCCCGGTGACCCTCGACCCGACCACTCAGGCCGCGGTCGACGCAGCCCGCGCGACCGGTGACCGCAAGCTGCTCGCCGTGCCCCGCATCGACGGCGAGTACGGCCCGGTGGGCGCGGTCGCCACCATCGAGAAGGTGGGACGGCTGCCCGACGGTGAGCCGGCCGCCGTCATCCGTGGCCTGTCCCGGGCCCGGATCGGCTCCGGCGTGCCCGGCCCCGGCGCCGCACTCTGGGTCGAGGCGACCGAACTCGACGAACCCGCCCCCGCTGGCCGGGCCCGGGAGCTCGCCCGCGAGTACCGCGCCCTGACGACCTCCGTGCTCCAGCAGCGTGGCGCCTGGCAGGTCATCGACGCGATGGAGCGGATGACCGACCTCTCCGAGCTGGCCGACTCGGCCGGCTATGCGCCCTGGTTGAGCCTGGAGCAGAAGACCGAACTGCTCGCCGCCCCGGACGTCACTGCCCGGCTTGAGCTGCTGGTCGGCTGGGTGAAGGAACACCTGGCCGAGCAGGAGGTCACCGAGCAGATCAACACCGACGTGCGGGAGGGGCTGGAGAAGTCCCAGCGGGAGTTCCTGCTCCGCCAGCAGCTCGCCGCGATCCGCAAGGAGCTGGGTGAGGACGAGCCGGACGGCTCGGCCGACTACCGGTCCCGGGTCGAGGGTGCCGACCTGCCGGAGAAGGTCCGCGAGGCCGCCATGCGGGAGGTCGGCAAGCTGGAGCGGGCCAGTGACGCCTCCCCGGAGGCGGGCTGGATCCGTACCTGGCTGGACACCGTCCTCGAGATGCCGTGGGGCACGCGTACCCAGGACAACACCGACCTCGGCGCGGCCCGGGCGGTGCTCGACGCCGACCACGCCGGCCTGGCCGACGTGAAGGACCGCATCCTGGAGTACCTCGCGGTGCGCAACCGCCGGGCCGAGCGCAACCTCGGCGTGGTCGGCGGTCGCGGCTCCGGCGCGGTGCTCGCCCTCGCCGGCCCGCCCGGGGTCGGCAAGACCAGCCTCGGTGAGTCCGTGGCACGGGCACTCGGGCGCAACTTCGTCCGGGTCTCCCTCGGCGGCGTGCGCGACGAGGCCGAGATCCGCGGCCACCGGCGTACCTACGTCGGCGCGCTGCCCGGTCGGATCGTCCGTGCGCTGCGCGAGGCCGGCTCGATGAACCCGGTCGTGCTCCTCGACGAGGTCGACAAGCTGGCCGCCGGCTACGCCGGTGACCCGGCCGCCGCCCTGCTGGAGGTGCTCGACCCGGCGCAGAACCACACCTTCCGGGACCACTACCTGGAGGTCGACCTCGACCTGTCCGACGTGCTCTTCCTGGCCACCGCCAACGTGGTGGAGTCCATCCCCGGTCCGCTGCTGGACCGGATGGAGCTGGTCACCCTGGACGGGTACACCGAGGACGAGAAGGTCGCCATCGCCCGGGACCACCTGCTGCCCCGGCAGCGGGAGCGGGCCGGGCTGACCGCCGACGAGGTGAGCATCGCCGACGAGGCTCTCGCGCTGATCGCGGGGGAGTACACCCGGGAGGCCGGCGTCCGGCAGCTCGAACGTGGCCTGGCCAAGATCCTGCGCAAGGTGGCGGTGACGCTGGCGACCGACCCGACCCCGGTTCGCGTCGACACCGACAACCTCGCCAGCTACCTGGGTCGACCGAAGTTCACCCCGGAATCGGCCGAGCGCACCGCGGTGCCCGGCGTGGCCACTGGCCTCGCCGTCACGGGCGCCGGCGGGGACGTGCTCTTCATCGAGGCGACCAGCATGGAGGGCGAGCCGGGGCTGACCCTGACCGGCCAGCTCGGTGACGTGATGAAGGAGTCGGCACACATCGCCCTCTCCTACCTGCGCTCCAACGGGCGGCGGTTCGGCATCGACCCGAACGTCCTGGCCGGGCGCCGGATCCACGTCCACTTCCCGGCGGGCGCGGTGCCCAAGGACGGCCCGAGCGCCGGCATCACCATGGTGACCGCGCTGGCGTCGCTGGTCACCGGCCGCCCGGTCCGCCCGGAGTTCGGGATGACCGGCGAGGTGACGCTCTCCGGGCGGGTGCTACCGATCGGCGGGGTGAAGCAGAAGCTGCTCGCCGCGCACCGGGCCGGCCTCACCGAGGTGATCATCCCGGCGCGCAACGAGCCGGATCTGGACGACCTGCCGGCCGAGGTGCGCGAGGCGTTGACCGTGCACACCCTGGCCGACGTCGCCGACGTGCTCGCCCTGGCGCTGCGCCCGGCCGAGGTCGACGCGTTGGACGGCTCGGCGCTCGCCGTGGCCTGACGATCCGACCAGGGAGCCCCCGTCGTCTTCGGACGGCGGGGGCTCCCTGCTGTACGAGTCGATCAGCGAACCGTACTGTCCTGCTCGAACCCCTCAACTACCTCTCCGCCACGAGGCGGCCCCCGGGAGGAACCCCCGTGAACGTGGTCCTTTGGATCATCCAGATCCTGCTCGCCGTCGTGTTCGGCGGTGCCGGCCTGGCCAAGCTGACCCAGCCCAAGGAGAAGCTGCGCGACCGGATGGGCTGGGTTGACCCCGTTCCGCCGACCCAGGTCAAGGCACTCGGCGCCGTCGAGCTGCTGGCCGCCATCGGGCTCGTACTGCCCGCCCTCACCGGCATCGCCACCGTGCTCACCCCGCTGGCCGCCGTCGGGCTGGTCATCGTCATGGTCGGCGGCATTCTGGTGCACCTGCGCGGCCTGAAGAGGCAGGACACCGAGGACCGGCGCCGGATGGAGATGCAGGGCGCCGTGACCTGCGCCGTGCTGCTCGTCCTCGCCGCGGTGGTGGCGTGGGGCCGGTTCGGCCCGTACTCCTTCTGATCCTTGCGCCGGCGACCGTCGTACCCGACGGTCGCCGGCGGCGCGCTCAGCGGTGGTCGCCGCCGCGATCCCGGCGCACCGTGGCCTTGCGGCCCTTGATGGTGCTGGAACGCAACCCGGAGATCACCTCGTCGGCCACGCCCTGCGGCACCTCCACCAGCGAGAACCGGTCGGCGATCTCGATCGAGCCGATGTCCCGGCCGCTGATCCCGGTCTCCCCGGTGATCGCGCCGACCAGATCCTGCGGGCGCACCCCGGCGCGCCGGCCCAGGCCGACGAATACCTGGACGGTGTTACCACCCACGCGCGGCCGGCCGCCACCGCGCCGGTCACCGCCCCGGCCCCCGGCCTCCGGCCGACCCTCGCGGGGGCCGCGCACCGGCACCTGCGGGATCTCCTCCTCGTCGTCCGAGCCCGGCGAGGTCACCTCGTGCGCCAGCTTCACGGCGGCGAGAGCGACCTCCATCAGGTCGAACTCGTCGGTCAGCGTCTCCACGATCACCCGGAACGGGTCCAGGTCGTCCTCCAGCAGGCTCTCCCGCAGCGCCGCCTGGGTCAGCTCCAGCCGGCGGGTGCGCATG
This sequence comes from Micromonospora sp. NPDC000668, assembly GCF_042897975.1. NCBI lineage: Bacteria > Bacillati > Actinomycetota > Actinomycetes > Micromonosporales > Micromonosporaceae > Micromonospora > Micromonospora sp. NPDC000668. Next base: position 53,794 of record NZ_JBIAYP010000001.1, on the reverse strand, counting down.
TCCGCCACCGTGGGGATCTTGTCGATGGTGATCCGCTGGCCGGTCACCCGCTCGATGGTCTTCAGCATCCGGTGCTCACGCGGCTCGGCGAGGGTGATCGCCACGCCCTCCCGCCCTGCCCGGCCCACCCGACCGATCCGGTGCACGTACGACTCCGGCGCCGACGGCACGTCGTAGTTGACCACGTGGGTGAGCTGCTCGACGTCCAACCCGCGGGCCGCCACGTCGGTGGCCACCAGCAGGTCGGCGGTGCCCGCCCGCAGCCGCCCCATCACCCGGTCCCGCTGCTCCTGGCTCATCCCGCCGTGCAGCGCCTCGGACCGGTAGCCCCGGCCGTTCATCGTCTCGGTCAGCCGGTCGACCTCTTCCCGGCTGCGGCAGAACACGATCGCGGCGGTGGGTGACTCCACGTCCAGCACCCGGCCCAGCGCGGCCGGCTTGTGCGCCCGGGTCACGATGTACGCGCTCTGCCGCACCCGGGGCGCCTCACCGGCCACCGTCTGCTCCCGGCCGATCTCGATCCGGACCGGCTCGCGCAGGTGCTGTCGGGCCATCCCGTCGATCCGCGACGGCATGGTGGCCGAGAAGAGTACGGTCTGGCGCTGCGCGGGGGCGTGCTCCAGGATCGCCTCGATGTCCTCGGCGAAGCCCATGTCGAGCATCTCGTCGGCCTCGTCCAGCACCACCGTGGCCAGCCCGCCCAGCCGCAGGGTGCCCCGGGCGATGTGGTCCAGCGCCCGCCCCGGGGTGGCCACCACCACGTCGACCCCGCTGTCCAGCGCCCGCAGTTGCCGCCCGATCGGCTGCCCACCGTAGATCGGCAGCACCCGCGCCCCCAGGTCCTTGCCGTAGCGGTGGAACGCCTCGGAGACCTGCACCGCCAGCTCCCGGGTCGGCACCAGCACCAGCGCCACCGGGTCCCCGCCCTGGCGGTGCGGCGGCATCCGGTTCAGCAGCGGCAGCGCGAACGCCGCCGTCTTGCCGGTGCCGGTGGCCGCCTGACCCAGCAGGTCCCGACCCTCCAGCAGCGGTGGGATCGCCTCCCGCTGGATGGGGGTCGGTTCCTCGTAACCGAGGGCGGCGAGCGCGCCCAGCAGTTCGGCGCGCAGCCCGAGCTCCGTGAAGGCGTTCGCCTCGTCGGTGCCGTCGGGGGTGGTGTCGGTAGGTGCGTCGTGCTGTGCAGGTGCGGAACTCATGCGCCAAGCCTTTCATCACGCCGCCGCCCCCGCTGCGCCGACCGGCCCAACAGCCACCCGACCGCCCATGCCGGCGCGCGGTTGGTCAGCCGCCGGTGGTCAGGATCGCCAGGATCATCACGCCGGCGAGCGTCGCGTCCAGCACCCCGCACCACTCGGCGTAGCCGCGCGGCACCACCCGGCCGGTGCGGTGGTGCACCAGGTCCCACCCGGCATGCGCCAGCCAGCCGAACGCCACCAGCCACGCGCCGGTCCGTCCGCCGGCTGTGACCGCGACCAGCGTCAGGGCGACCCAGCCGGCCAGGCCGGCCAGTTGGGTGGCGAGCACGCCCGGACCGCGCAGCGTGCGGCGGACCACACCGATCAACAGGTAGCCGCCGGGCAGCGCCAGCATCGTCCAGGGGCTGAGCACCTGCGGGTCGAACACCATGTCCAGGCCCATGAGCAGCGCCAACCCGGTCGGCCAGCGGCGGGCGAGCGCCACCACGGCCGGGTGTCGGCGTACCGGCGCGGACGCCTCGTGCCGATGCCGCACCGCCACCAGCACCATCGCCGGCACCATCAGCAGATGGCCACCGAGCAGCATCGCGTCGGCGTCCAGCAGGCCGGCCCACATCGGCGCGAACAGCAGCAGGAAGGGGACGTACATGGCGGCGGCCATCTCGCCGACCGCGCTCCATCGGTGCGCCCGGTAACGCATCCACACCGTCATACCCACGGTCATGTTGGTGGCCATCACCAGCGCGGCCACCTCCGGTCGATCCAGCGGTCCGGCCAGCCCCAGTGCGGCACCGGCCAGGTCCCACCACGGGGCGAGCAGCAGCATCCCGGCGACCATCGCGAGCGCCATCTCGGCGAGGTGCCACAGCAGCCGCCGCGAACGGCCGGCCGCCGTCGTGGCCGGCGTCGTGCCCGGCGCTGCCGGCGGGTCGGCCGGCAGCGACCCGTTCGGTGGTACGGCCAGGGTGTCGGAGTGCGTCCGTGTCGTTTCCATGTCGTAGACCCTGCCCGCGTCCCGGCGCGGTGGGCAGGCTCGTCCGTCACCGGAAAACCGTGCGTTCTGCACGGTCCAACCGTGACAACCGCAGGGGTGGATCGGGCGTCGGGCGGTCCTAGGATCGGTGCGTGGCGAGCGAGGCGGTGACTCCCCGGGCGGACCGCCGGCTGCACCGGGCCCGGCAGGCGACGCTGCTGTCGCTGGCCACCGGCGTCTGGGCGACCGCCCTGCTGCCCGCCGTCGGCCTGAGCCGCGAGCCGGACCCTGGCCGCGTCGCGCTCGGCGCGGTCGGCATCCTCGCCTTCGTGGCCACCCAGACCGCCGTGCTGTACGCCGCCGTGACGCCGTGGCTCGACCAGCGCTGGCGGCGTCGCGCCCAGCTGGGCCTGGCCGGGGTGGCGGTGCTGACCGTCCCGCTGGTGGGGCCGGTGGCGGCCGGTGTCTGGCCGACCTGGGCGTGGCTGGGTGCCTCGCTGATCGGGATGGCGCCACTGCTGGTCCGCCTCCCGGCCGGGCTGGCGGTCGCGGCCGGGGTCCTGCTGGTGTCGCTGGGCGTGGGGTGGTGGACCGGCGGATCGGTCTGGCAACACCTGGCCGTGACCGGCGGGGTCGGGGTGGGCATCGCCGCGGTCAACGGGTTCCAGGTCTGGTTCTGGGACGTGCTCGTGGAGGCCCGGCAGGGCCAGGCCGCCCAGGCCCGGCTGGCCGCCGCCGAGGAGCGGCTGCGCTTCGCCCGAGACGTGCATGACGTGCTGGGGCACAGCCTCACGGTGATCGCGTTGAAGGCCGAACTCGCCGCGCGGCTCGCCCACGTCGACCCGGAGCGGGCCGGCCGGGAGGCCACCGAGGTGCAGCGCCTCGCCGCGTCCGCGCTGACCGAGGTGCGGGAGACCGTGCACGGCTACCGGGCCGTCGACCTCGGCGAGCAGTTGGCCGCCGTGGTGGGCGTACTGCGTTCCTGCGGGGTGCGCTGCACGGTCGTGCCGCCGCCGGCCGACCTGCCCCAGCGCGCGGCCACCGAGCTGGCGGCGGTGCTGCGCGAGGCGGGGACGAACGTGCTGCGGCACAGCCGGGCCGACTGGTGCCGGATCCACATCCACCGGGAGGACGACGTGGTCAGGATGACGGTGGCCAACGACGGCGCCGACGGGCGGGGCCCGGACGGGCACAGCCACGGCCTGCGCGGGCTGGTCGACCGGCTCGCCGCCGCCGGCGGCGAGCTGCGGGTGCGCCGGGAGGACGCGGTGTTCACGCTCGAGGCCACCGTGCCGGTGGCGTCGTGATCCGCGTCCTGCTCGCCGACGACGAGGATCTGATCCGGGTCGCGGTCGGCGCGCTGCTCGCTCTGGAGCCGGACATCGAGGTGGTGGCCCACGCAGCCGACGGCCCGGCGGCGGTCACCGCGACACTGGCGCACCGCCCCGACGTGGCCGTGGTGGACCTGGAGATGCCTGGCCTGGACGGCATCGGAGTCGCCGCCGAGCTGACCCGCGCCCGCCCCGAATGCGGGGTGGTCGTGCTCACCGGGCACGGCCGTCCGGGGCACCTGCGCCAGGCGTTGACCGCCGGCGCCCGGGGGTTCCTGCCCAAGGGCTCGCCCGGCAGCGCGCTCGCCGACGTGATCCGCCGCGTGCACGCCGGCGGCCGGTACGTCGACCCGTCGCTGGCCGCCGACGCGCTCACCCTGCCCGCGTGCCCCCTGACCCCCCGCGAGCTGGAGACACTGCGGCTGGCCGAGTTCGGCGCCCCGATCGCGGTGATCGCCCGCCGGGTGCACCTGTCCACCGGCACCGTGCGCAACCATCTCTCCGCCGCAGTGCAGAAGCTCGGCGCGGCCGACCGCGCCGAAGCGATACGCACCGCCCGCAACAACGGCTGGCTCTAACCCCCCCCGGCCCGCCCCCGCGCCGGGTCCGCGCTGATGCGTCCGCTCCGGTGATCATGAAGTTAGCGACGTCGGTGCCGGCGTGTCGTGACGCTAACTTCATGATCGACGCGGGGGTGGACCAGCGGGAGCGGGGTAGCGGGCGCCGTTGAAGGTGACTCGGAGCGCATACACGGAGTTGCCGGCGGTGATGAACAGGTGGTTCCGTTTCGGGCCGCCGAAGGTGAGGTTGGCGACCGATTCGGGCAGCAGAAGTTTCCCGATGAGGGTGCCGTCGGGGTCGAAGCAGTGCACACCGTCCCAGGCTGCGGCCCACACCCGCCCGGCGTCGTCGACGCGGATGCCGTCGAAGCGGCCGAAATCGCATTCGGCGAAGACCTTCCCGCCGGTCAGGGCGCCGTCGGCGGTGACGTCGAAAACGCGGATGTGGCTGGGTTCCTGTCGGGTGTCGACGATGTAGAGCTGCTGCTCGTCGCCGGAGAAGGCCAGGCCGTTGGGGCGGCAGAAATCGTCGGCGACGATGCGTAGGTCGCCGGTGGCCGGGTCGAGGCGGAACACGTAGCAGTCACCGCCGAACTCGTTGTCGCCCCTGTTGCCCTCGTAGTCGGAGTCAATGCCGTAGCTCGGATCGGTGAACCAGATGGTGCCGTCGGCGCGTACCACGACATCGTTGGGGCTGTTGAGCCGCCGACCCTCGTGGCGGTCGGCGAGCACGGTGATCGTGCCGTCGTGCTCGGTGCGGGTGACTCGCCGGTTGCCCTGCTCGCACGTGACGAGCCGGCCCAGGCGGTCCACTGTGTTGCCATTGGCGTAGCCCGAGGCGTGGCGGAGGACGCCGACCGCGCCGGTGCACTCGTCCCAGCGCAACAGCCGGTCGTTGGGGATGTCGCTCCACACCAGGTACCGGCCGGCTGGAAAGTAGGCCGGACCTTCGGTCTTGCGTGCGCCCGTGTACAGCCGTTCGGCGACGAAGTCGCCGTCGAGGTAACGGAACCGCTCGTCGAGCAGGTGGAACTGTGCGGGAACGGTCTCGGTCATCGCCGCGCCTCCTGGATCTCGTGCACCACGTTCGGCCAGATCCTAGTCGCGCCGAACCTGATAAGGTCAACAGGCGCACTGGGCAGATCACATCTCGGGGAGCGGCTTCGTGGTAGATGACATCGACCGAGCGTTGTTGGCGTGCCTGCAGCACGACGCCACCCAGTCCTACGCCGCGCTGGGGAAGGCGGTGGGTCTGTCCGCCGGCTCGGCGCACGAACGGGTGCGCAAGCTGCGCGAACGCGGGGTGATCCGCCGCACCACCATCGACGTCGACCCGGCCGCCGTGGAGCGCGGCGTGTCGGCCTTCGTGATGGTCGACGGCAACACGTGGATGGGTGACACACGGGAAGCGCTCTCGGCCATACCCGGCATCCAGGAGGCGCACATCATCGCCGGCGCGGCCTCGCTGCTGGTGAAGATCCGCACCGCGACCACCGAAGACCTGCAGGCGGCGCTCCGCAGCATCTTCGACATCGGCGGAGTGACCAGCACCCAGACCATCGTCGTGCTCGAGACATTCTTCGAACGTCCGGTGAGCGTCCTCGATGGGAGCACCGAACCGCAGCCGGGCTAGCGTGCGGGGGTGCGTACGGTCGAGTTGATCTGTTCGGTGGAGCTGGACGACGCGGTCCGGACCGCCTGGGACCGGTTGGCCGCGGCCGGGCTGCCCAGCCTGGCGCGCAACATCCACCCGACCAACCGGCCGCACCTCACCCTCGCGGCGATGGACGAGTTCCCGCCCGGCGCCGAGCATCGCCTGGCCGAGCTGTTCGACGCCGCGCTGCCGGTGCCGGTCACGCTCGACCGCGTCGTCGTTCTCGACGGCAGCGCGCCGTTGGTCTGGCTCGTCCGACCCACGCGTGCGCTGTCCACGCTGCACGCTGCCGTGTGGGACGTGCTCACCGACGCCGCCGGACATCGTCCGTGGCACGCGCCGGGTGCGTGGGTGCCGCACCTGAGCCTGGCGCTGCGGTTCCGCAACGCGGACCTGCGGCTCGCCCGCGCCGTCGCTGGCGGTCAAAGGCCGACGGGCACGTTCGTCGCGGGCCGCAGCTACGACGGCACGGACCGGACCGTGACGCCGCTGATCCGCCAGCAACGCTGATCTCCCGCGACCGTCCGGTCCATGCGGGCATCAACTGCTGGCTACGACAGGTCGTTGGCCTCGGAGCGCGGCAGGTGGGTCCAGTGCGCAACGGTGGCGTCGTCCGGGACCGGCGCGTTCGGGCCCGTGGAGGCTTCGGCCTGTCGGACGCGGCGGACGACGTCCGCCGGCCCGTTCGTGGCGAGCAGTTGCAGTACCCCGGGCCAGTCGGTCAGGCCGTACGGGCTGACGATGCGGCTGGCGCCGTTGCTGAGCAGCGCGACGCCGTCCAGCTCGTGAAGGGGGCGGCTGCCGGTCACCGCTTCGTACGCCGCGTGCGGATCATCCTTGGCGATCCAGTAGCCGCCCGGCTGGTTGCGGCGAGCCCGCAGCGCCTCGGCGCAGGAGTCCCGGATGCGGTCGTACTCCGGTGTTCCTCTGGAAAGGCCGTTGAGGGGCGCGGAGCAGATGCGCCTGGTGGTCACCTCACGTTCGTCGGTGATGACCTGCGGGCCGTCGCTGGCTTGGTCGAGGACGAGGAAGGAGTCCGCCAGCAGGAGGTAGTCCAGGCGGTCCTGGTGGGCGCGGACCATCAGAACGGTCGCCTGCGGGCTGCTCGGGTTCGTGATGTCGCAGGTGCCCCGGTGGTCGGCGGCTATCTCGCCGATCGCCGTGGCGAGGATCGCCGCGAGGTCTCGCCCGTGGGTACGTGACAGCCGGCCGAGCAGCGCGCCGCCGAGACGGTGCGTGTACCAGGCGACACCGTGGGAGCAGATCGACTCGGTTCCCGGGATACCGGCGCCGTCCAGCAACACGGCCGCGCCGGGAACAGCGCCGAAGAAGTCCTCGTTCGCCCGGCCGGCCCGACCGGCGCTGGTCGCCATGCTGACGTGCACTCCTGGGCTCCTCAGTCAGGCATCATGGTGGCCGTGAACGCTCCGTACCCCGATTGGGTGACCATCGCGGCCTATGAGAACACACCTGGGTGTCCGCAGCCGATGGCTGCCGCCCGCGCTTGACTGCGTGACCGGGGCATCGACTGGATGCCCTTCGGGTCGAGCGACATCTACTGGGACCTTGCCTGCGGCATCGGCCCGGACGGGCACTGGCATGGCTGGGTCCAGGTCCGTATCGAGGCTGCCGCTCTGCGGCGCCTCGGGCTGCATCCCGATCAGCCGACCGCGGCGGTCACCGGGCCGACCCCACCTGGCTGGTGGCACGCCGCGGCGGAGCGGCACGCTCGCTGAGGTACCCGGAGTCGCGACGGTGCGGAGAGGTCCCCGGTACAACGCCGGGGACCTCTCCGCACGCCTCAGCGGTAGAAGCGCAGGTAGTCGAACTCGGCGGTCACCGGAGGCGCGGCGCCGCCGTGCGCGACCAGCCCGATCCGGGGAGTGGTGTCGGCCGGGAAGGTCCACACCGCACCCCACGTCCAGGTACGCCCGTCCCGGCTGGACCCGGCCCGGAACTCGTGCTCCCCGGTGACCGGGTCGACGTGGTGCGCCAGCCGCAGCCAGGTAGTGGTGGCCGGGGTGCCGACGATGCTGCCGCCGTACACCGGCTGGCCGGCGAAGGGCAGCTCATAGCCGTACTCGACCTGCCGGGTGTTCCAGATCGCCACCTGGGCCAGCCGGGCGAACCGGTCGTCGTCGACGTACGCGACCAGCCCGGCCTGCTGGTAGTTGCGGACCGTCTCCTCGCCCAGATCCAGCGTCACCCGGGTCTCGGCGACGTAGTCGCCGCTGGGCGCGTCGCGCAGCAGCACACCGGCGGTGTTGCCGGTGCCGGTCAGGTCGGCGGCCTGCACCGGCCAGCGCAACGCGCCACCGGAGACGGTCGCCGCCGGGTCCTCGCGTACCCACCGCCAGGCGGCGTCCAGCCCGTCGCTGAACTCGTCGGAGTACGTCCGTAGCGGCGCTCCGACACGGGGCTCGGGCACCGCCCGCTTCGCCGGCTCGTGCAGCCGGGCGACGCTGACGTTGTCGAACTCGGCGGCGCCGCCGGTGGCGGTCAACCCGGGCCGGCCGGCAATCGGGCGGTCCAGGCGCAGCGACACGACGGCGAGTTGGTCACCGAGCCGGGCCGGGCTCAGCTCGGCGACCAGGCTCCGGCCGCGTACCTCGACGGCCAGGTTGTGCTGGTCGGCCGAGGCGAAGCCGGCGGGCAGCGGCGCGGTGGCACGCCGGTCGCCGTCGCGGGCCACGAGCAGGCCGCCGGCCGCGTCCACCCGTATCTCGACCCGGTCGCCGAGGGTGATCCCGGCGGCGGCCGCGCCGGTGAGCCGCAGGTCGGCCTCCGCCCGCACGTCTCCGCCCACGGTGGTACGGCTGGTCAGCGCGCCGCTGCCGGTGAGCCGACCGTCGGCGACCCGCCACTCGCCGGCGGTACGTCGCCAGCCGGCCAGCCCTATGGTGTCGAACCGGTCGTCGACCGGGCCGGCGGTCACCGGTGCGGGTCGGGTGCCCTCGGACGGCCCGGCGCCGGCGTTCACCGTCGGCCAGCCGTCGATCCAGTCCAGCCGGTCCAGCAACATCGGGCGTTCGTTGATGCCGAACGGCTCGTCCAGGTACGGGTCGGCGCGGTCGATGGCGTGGTAGACGATCCAGTCCTGGCCGGACAGGTCGGTGAGGAACCCGTTGTGGCCGGTGCCGATCCACCGGTTGCCGTTCTGGGTGAGCACCGGTGTGCCGCCGGCCCGGGAGGCGGTCAGCGCCACGCCGTCCCGGTCGGTGAACGGGCCGCGCGGGGTGCGCGCCCGTCCGACCTGGACGGAGTAGCCGGTGGCCGGGCCGGCGCAGCAGTTCGCGGTGGAGGCGAACAGGTAGTACCAGCCGTCGTGGCGCAGCACGTAGCTGCCCTCGAACTTGTTGTCGACGGCCACCAGGGTCGGCGTGCCGACCGCGGTCAGCCCGTCCGGGCTCAGCTCGGTGACCGAGATGCCGCCGTAGTAGCTGCCGTAGTAGAGATAGCTGCGGCCGTCGACGTCGGTGAACTGGCTCGGGTCGATGGTCCACAGGTAGCCACCACCGCCGCCGGGGCGCGGGGCGACAACCGGCTCCGTGGCGAAGGTCCACGGGCCGGTCGGGCTGGGGGCGGTGGCCGCGCCGATCGCGTAGTCGCTGCCCTCGGTGGAGACGGTGGTGTCAGTGACCGTCACGTACATGACCCACCGGTCGCCGAGGCGGCGCACGTCCGGTGCCCAGTACGCCGCGCCGGGCGCTGCGTAGGGCGGGCGCTGGTCGGGGCCGAACGCATCCCCGACGTACGTCCAGTCGACCAGGTCGGCCGAGCGGGCCGTGGGCACCCGATGGAACTCGCGCTCACCCTCGCGCAGCGGGTCGGTCGTGCCGTAGGCGTACCAGAAGCCGTCGTCGCCGCGGACGATGACCGGGTCGGCGAAGGTGTCGCCCACGGCGGCGGAGATCGGATTTCGGTAGCGGGACGGGCTGTCGGAGCCGGCAGCGGGAGCGATCGGGGACGCGGCCAGGATCAGGCCGAGCGCGGCGGCGAGCGCGCCGCCGCGGCGGAGGTGTCGCATATGGACCTGCCTCGGGGGAGTGGGCGGTGTGTGCCCTCGTTCTTACAACGATGGATACAACGTTGTAAAGGGCTGGACATCCGCACCCCGGTTGCCCGCGCGGCACCGGGTCGGGGCGATGATGGGGCGATGAGCGCAGTCACCGAGGGCCGGGGGATGGCGGATTTGGCCGCCCTGTTGGCCGACGGCACCCGGGCCGGCATCTGCCTCGCGCTGCTCGACGGCCGGGCCTGGACGGCTGGCGAGCTGGCCCGGCGGGTCGGGGTCGCGCCGTCCACGGCCAGCGACCACCTCACCCGGCTGGTCCGGGGCGGGCTGCTGGTCGAGGAGCGGCAGGGCCGGCACCGCTACCTGCGGCTGGCCGGGCCGTCGGTGGCCCAGCTGATCGAGAACCTGGTCGGGCACGCCCCGGCCCCACCCGCGCCAACCGGGTCGCTGCGCGCTGCCAGCACCGGAGCTGCCCTGGCGTACGCCCGGACCTGCTACGACCACCTCGCCGGGCGGCTCGGCGTGCTGATGTACGACGCGCTGCTGGCCGACGGACGGCTGGACCGGGCCAGCGGACTGACGCTGACCCCCGACGGGTGGGCGTGGGCCGCCGGGCTGGGCGTACCGGTGGACGTGCTGCGCACCGCCCGACGCCCGGTGGTCCGCGACTGCCTGGACTGGACCGAGCGCCGGTCGCACCTGGCCGGGGCGCTCGGCACGGCGCTCTGCCGGCGCTTCGCCGAGCTGTGCTGGACCGCCCCGGGCGCAGGCCGCGCGGTCCGCCTCACCGCGACCGGCCGGCCCGCCCTCGCCGCGACCCTGGCCATCCCCGAAGAAGCCCTCACCCCCACCCAACCCCCGACACCGACCAGCGGCCGCGCCTGACCCCCGGCCGCCGCGTCAGAGGAAGCGGCGGACGCAACATCCTGGATTTAGTGGCCTCGGCGCGCGCGGAGGCCACCAAATCCAGGATCGAGCACGATCTTGGCGGTACGGCGCGGTTCGGCGCGGCGCCGGGTGGGCGGACCGGTGCGGCGCGGGCCGGGGTGGCGCGGTTCGGCGCGGCGCGGGCCGGGCATTGTTCGGTGGGGGGCGAACGGTCGGGGTTCTAACGTCGGGCGGTGACTGACACCTGGCCTGTTGTTCCGCCCGCTGCCGGGACGCCGGCTTGTGGGCCGCCCACCTTCGAACCTGACGGCAGTTGGTGGGTGATGCGGCACGCCGACGTCCGGACGGCGCTGACCGACCCGGCCTTCCGGGTGCCGGCCGTCGACACCGGTCCGCCCGGCACCCTCGCCTGGCTGCGCGCCACGGTCAGCCGGTTCAGCCCGCCGGAGCGGCACGCCGAGCGCCGGGCGATCGGGGTGACCGCGCTGGCCGCGCTGGATCCGGACGAGCTGCGGCAGGAGGCGGCCGGGTTGACCGCCGCAGCCCTGGACCGGGCCGGAGACCGCCTCGACGTCATGCGCGAACTGGCCAGGCCGGTGCCGTTGCGGGTGCTGGCCGGCCGGCTCGGCTTCGGCGATCCGGCCGCCGCCGGGACGGCGGTCGAGGCCGTCGCCGCCGCGTACCACCCCGGCGTCGACCCGGCGCTGCTCGGTCGGGCCGACCGGGCGGTGGCGGCGCTGCTCGTGCTCTCGGCGCCGGCCCCGCCGGAGGTACGGGCGAACCTGATCGGCCTGCTGGTCCAGGCGTGCGACGCCACCGCCGGCCTGATCGGCGCCGCCGCCCACCACCTGCTGTCCCCACCCGCCCGCCGGCCGGTCAGTGACCCGGCGGGCTCGGGGACCGCCGCACTGCTGGCCGAGGTACTGCGGCTCGACCCGCCGGTCCGGGCCACCCGTCGGGTCACCACCGCCGGGGTACGGCTGGGCGGGCAGGACCTGCCGCCGGGTAGCGCGGTGCTGCTCCGGTTCGACGCGGCCAACCGCGATCCGCGCGCGTTCGCCGATCCGGAGGCGTTCCGACCCGACCGGGTCGCCGCGGAGCTGCTGACCTTCGGCGCGGGGGAGCGCGGCTGCCCGGGTGACCGGCACGCCCTGGCCCTCGCCACCGGGGTGCTCGGCGTGCTGCGCCAGCGCTGCCGGCGTACCGAAGCCGACCTGCGCCACGGGCCACATCCGACCCTGCGCGTTCCGACGATCCTGGAGGTGACCGCCCGATGACCGACCGCCGTGCGGCGTTCCGCGCCCTGCACCACGCCGGCCGACCCTTCTTGCTGCCGAACGCCTGGGACCACGCCTCGGCGGCGGCGCTCGCCGCGCGCGGTCATCCGGCGATCGGCACCACCAGTCTCGGGGTCGCCGCGGCAGCAGGGCGACCCGACGGCGTGGCGGCCACCGGCGCGGAGACCCTGGCCCTGGCCCGCCGGCTCGCCCGGCTGTCGGTGCTGCTCACCGTCGACGTGGAGGCCGGGTTCGCCGACGACCCGGCGGCGGTCGCCGGGTACGTGACGGAGCTGGCCGGGCTCGGCGCCGTCGGGATCAACCTGGAGGACGGGCGCGCCGACGGCACCCTGGCCGATCCCGAGTGCATCGCCGACAAGATCGCGGCGGTGAAGGCGGCGGTGCCGGACCTGTTCGTCAACGCCCGCACCGACACCTGGTGGCTCGGGGTGGCCGACCCGCTGCCGCAGACCCTGGCCCGGGCTCGGACCTACCGGGCCGCCGGCGCCGACGGAATCTTCGTGCCCGGCACCGTCGACCTGCCGACCCTGCGGGTGCTCACCGAGCGGATCGACGCGCCGCTGAACGCGCTGTACCAACCGGGCGGGCCGGGACTGGACGAGTTTGGCCGGGCCGGGGTGGCCCGGGTCAGCACCGGCTCCCTGCTGTTCCGGGCCGCGCTGGCCGCCGCGGTCGAGACCGCCGACGCGGCCCGTGCCGACGGGTTCGTCGCGTCGCCGGGTCTGCCGTCGTACGCCGAGGTGCAGGGCCTGGTGGCGGCGGACGGCGACTGACGGGCCCGGCCCCGCCCTCGGCGGTGGTTCGTCACCGCGCGACGCGCCTGCCGGCCGTCAACCAGCCCGCTCCCTTCGGGGCGGATAGGAGGATTGTTCGGTCCATTCCGGTCCCGCTGATTACGGTGTGTTTAGGGCGATCCACCGAGAGTCGTGACCGGAGAAAGGGACCCCCGTCATGCGAGTGCCCAGCCGTAGCCCCGGACAGCAGCCCGGCCCGCCCGTATCGCCCACCGCCCCGGCCCGCCGCCGGCCGTCCGGCACCACTCCTCGCCGCCTTCCCGCCACCGATCCGGATCTGGCCGCCTACCGGACGGCCGTCGCGGAACTGCTCGTCGAGGTGGGCGCCCTGGCCGACGCGACCAGCACCCGCGCCCGACAGGTGCTCATCGATGAGCGGCTGCGCGAACCGGCGCTCGCCGCGGTGCTCGACGCCACGCCGCAGGGTCTGATCGGAGCGCGCGAGACGCTGCTGCTGGAGATGGCCCGCTACCAGCCGAACGAGCGCACCTCGGCGCGGGACCTCACCGCGCTGGTCCGGATCTACCTGCTCTCCCGCATCGACGTGCTGTGGTGGCAGGACGCTCCCACCTTCGTCACCGACGACCAGGTCAACGGCAGCAACGACCTCGTCGACCTGGAATGGCTGCGCCGCCGTGACCTGCTGTGCTTCCGCTACCAGGAGCAGCCCTCCACCGTGCTGGGCCGGGCCGCGCGCGGGATACGTCGCCGGCTGCGGCCGGACGCCACCCCACGCACCGCCGGGCTGCTGTTCCGGCGGGCCCGGCGGGAGGTGGTGGCGCTGCTCAACGACATCGGACGGGAGTTCGCCGCAGCCGCGCCGCCGGTCACCCCGCCACTCTGGGTGACCAGCCTGGTCCGCAGCACCGAGCACCAGTACCGGCTGCGTCGGCTGGGCTACGCCGCGATGCTGCCCAGTGGGCACTGCCTCGGCTACTCGATGGACGTCGAACTCGCCTGGTACGAGCGCTTCGGCGCGCGGGACACGCTGGCGGAGCTGCTGCTGGCCCGGCAGGAGGCCGGCGAGCTCAACGTGATCGACGAGGGACAGGCCTGGCACCTGTGTCTCGCGCCCACCGCCCGGCGTCGGCTGCGCCGGGCGTACGAGTCCGAGATGGGGGTCTGAGTCGATGTGCGGTATCGCGCTGAGCATCGGCCCCGAAGCCGACCCGACGACCTTCCGGCGGATGCTCGCCGTCCTCGCCTCCCGCGGTGAGGTCACCGAGACCCGGTCCGAGAACGGGCTGCTAGCCGGCACCCGCCGGCTGCGGGTGGTGGACCGGGAGCGGGCGGTGCAGCCGTGGACGTCGAACGACGAGCGCTGGCTGCTCTGCTTCAACGGCGAGATCTTCAACCACCGGGAGCTGCGCGCGCAGCTGAGCCGACTCGGGCAGGTGTTCCGCACCGAGAGTGACACCGAGGTGCTGCTCGCCGCGTTCCAGCAGTGGGGCGAAGCGGCGGTGACCCGGCTGCGCGGCGAGTACGCCTTCGCGGTCGTCGAGCGTGCCACCCGGCGGGCGTACGTGGCCCGCGACCCGCTCGGGGTGAAGCCGCTGTACTGGTCCCGCCGACCCGGCTGCCTGCACCTCGCCTCCGAGGTCAAGGCGTTGGTCGGGCACGGCGTCCCGGTCAACGAGGTGCCACCCGGGCACCACGGCTGGGCGGATTCGGACGGGCACGTACGGCTGCACCCGTTCGTCGACCTGCTCACCATCGGCGACGGGCTGCCGGTCATCGACGACCCGGACGAGGCCGCCCTGCTCGTCCGTGCCGCGCTGACCGATGCGATCCGGATGCGGGTGGACACCGACCTCACCGTCGGGGTGGTGCTCTCCGGCGGCCTGGACAGCTCGTTGACGCTGCGGCAGGTGCGGGACATGCACCCGGACTGCGTCGCGGTGACCGTCGGCGTCCCGGACAGCCCCGACGTGACGTACGCCCGGCGGCTCGCCGCCGACCTCGTCGTGCCGCACGAGGTGATCGAGCTGCGCCCACGCGACATCCGGCTCGCCCACGTGCGCGAGGCGATCCGGATCTCCGAGCTGACCGAGTACGGCGACATCATCAACGCGGTGATCTCGGTGCCGATCTTCCGGCGACTGCGTGACCTGGGGGTCAAGGTGGTCCTCACCGGCGACGGCTCCGACGAGCTGTTCGGCGGGTACCCGATGTACCACCAGGTCGGGCCGACCGCGTCCCGTCGGCTCTTCCTGCACCGCATCCGCAACCTGTGCCGCACCGAGTTGCAGCGGGTCGACCGGGCCGCCATGGGCCACGGGGTGGAGGCTCGGGTGCCGTTCCTCGACCTCAGCGTGGTGGAGCTGGCGATGCGGCTGCCGCTGGAGCTGAAGCTGCGCGAGGGGCAGGACAAGTGGATCGTCCGGCGGGCTTTCGCCGACGTGCTGCCGGACTACATCCGGCGTCGGCCGAAGAACCCGATGTCGTACTCCTCGGGTTTGCACGAGCGGGTCCGGCTGTACAAGCCGCTCTTCGCCCGGCTGCACCGCTCGTTCGGCTACGACCTGCTGGAGCCGGTCCGTCGCGACTTCGACACCGTGCTGACCCGGTGCGGCAACGACCTGGACCGGGCCATCGCCGACGGGCTGACCCGGCCGGACTACACGGTGCTGGAGCATGCCCGCGATCTGGTCGGGGCGGCGAAGTGGAACGCCGCGCCGGTGGTCCGCCGGCTGGTCGGCCCCCGTCCGGCCCGCCGCTGAGCGGTGCCCCGCCGCACCGCCGGCAGGTACGGGCCGCTTGACTCTGACACGGTGTCAGGGACGAGCGTGGGGGGACCATGTTCACCATCGGAGACTTCGCCAGACTCGGCCGGGTGTCGGTCCGGATGTTGCGCCACTACGACAGCATCGGGCTGCTCCGCCCGGCCAGCGTCGACCCGCACACCGGTTACCGGTTCTACCGCGCGGACCAGCTACGCCGGCTCAACCGGGTGATCGCCCTCAAGGATCTGGGTCTCACCCTCGATCAGGTGCGGGCGATCCTCGACGACGCCGTCGACGTCGCCGAGCTGCGCGGGATGCTGCGGCTGCGCCGCTCCGAGCTGGCGGCCCGCCTGGCGGCGGACACCGCCCGGTTGGCGGCCGTCGAGGCGAGGCTCCGGACGATCGAGTCGGAGGGAACGATGACAACCCAGGACGTCGTACTCAAGGAGACCACGGCGGTCCGCGTCGCGGAGCTGACCGCCGTCGCGCCCAGCTACCAGACCGAGGACATCGGTCCGGTGATCCAGCCGCTCTACCCGGAGCTGTTCCGCCGCCTGGACGCCGCCGGCATCCACCCGGCCGGGCCCGCCATCGCCTGGTACGAGCCGGCCACGGCGGCCGGCGGCGAGGCGGTCGTCGTGCACGCCGGGGTCACCGTCGCGGTCGAGGCGTCAACAGACGGGGAGGTCGCCGTGGTCGACCTGCCCGCGGTGGCCACCGCCGCGACGATCATCCACCACGGCGCGATGGACGACGTCGAACAGAGCATGCAGACGCTCGCCCGGTGGATCGAGGAGAACGGCTACCGCACCGACGGCTTCGCCCGCGAGGTGTACCTGGACTACTGCCAGGACACCCCGGAGAAGGGCGTGACCGAACTCCAGCTCGCCGTGTACCGGGACTGAGCGGGGACCGCCCAGCGCCAGGTCCGATCGCCGCCAGCATCCACGCCGTCGCCGGGCCAGGCTGGATGGATGACGAACAGCACCACGTTCCACGTCCACGCCCTGCCGGCCGCGGCGCTCGACACCGTCCGCCGCACCGGCCGCGACGCCGCCGACCAACCCGTCGAGGCGCGCCTGGCCGGTGGCGGAGAACCGCTGCGCTGCTGCCTGCGCGATGCCGAGGAGGGGGAGGTGCTGCTGCTCTTCGGCTACCCGCCGCCGGGCGCCGCCGGCCCGTACCGGGAAATCGGCCCGGTCTTCGCGCACGCCACCGCCTGCCCAGGCCCGGACTCCGCGGGCAGCCACCCGCCGGCCTGGCGGGGGCGACCCCAGGTCCTGCGGGCGTACGACCGGCAGGGCCGGATCCACGGCGGTCGGCTGCACGACGGCACGGACCCCGAGGCGGTGATCGCCGAGCTGTTCGCCGACCCGGCGGTGCACCAGCTGCACAGCCGCAACGTGGTGTACGGCTGCTTCATGTTCGCCGTGGAGCGGACCGCCGGGTGACGTCGGCCGGAGGCGGCGCGATCGGTCGGGCGGTCGGTGCTCAGCTCACCAGCAGCAGCGCGCCGACCGCGGCGAGCGTGCCGGTGACCGCGAGCAGGATGCTGGTCAGCACGAACCGGGTCACCGGCACCGCCACCCCGGCCGCCCGGCACCGCTCGAACCACAGCAGGGTGGCCAGCGACGCCCAGGGGGCGGCCAGTGGGCCGACGTTGGCACCGATCAGCAGGGCCAGCAGACGGGTCTCGTCGCCGATCGGCAGCACCGACTCTCCGGCCAGGTAGGCCGGCAGGTTGTTCACCCCGTTGGCCAGCAGGGCGCCCGTCCCGCCGGCACGCACCGCCCCGGCGGCACCGCCGTCGGCGCCGAGCAGACCGGCGACCAGGTCGTCCAGCCCGTACCGGCCGAGGGTCTGCACCACCAGGAACAGGCCGGTGACGAAGAGCAGCAGCCGCAACGGCACCAGACCTGGGCGCAGCGTGGCGGGGGAGCGGACGACGAAGCCGAGCAGCACCAGTGCGACCGCGACGGTGGAGGCGACGCCGATCTCCACTCCGGCGACGATGCCGGCGACGAAGAGCAGACAACCGGCCAGCGCGGTGCGGTGCAGCACCGGATCGGCGGGCACGTGGCGGGCCGGCGGAACGAAGCGTCCGCCGGCCGGCCGGTCCCGCCGCCACCAGGCGTACCAGAGCAGCACCATGGTGACCGCCACGGCGGCGAGCTGTGGCAGCGCCATCCGGGCCGCGTACGCCAAGGGGGCCAGACCGACCCGGTCGGCGGCCAGCAGGTTGGTCAGGTTGGACACCGGCAGCAGCAGGCTGGCGGTGTTGGCCAGCCAGACCGTGGTGACCGCGAGCGGGCCGGCCGGGACGCGCAGGCTGCGGGCCAGCGCGAGCAGCACCGGGGTGAGCAGCACAGCGGTGGTGTCGAGGTTGAGCACGAGGGTGGTCAGCGTGGCGAGGCCGCCGCAGAGCAGGAACAGGGCCGTCCAACTGCCCCGGGAGGCGATGGCCAGCCGGCTGGCCAGCACGTCGAAGACCCCGGCCACGGCGGTCAGCTCGGCCAGCACGATCACGGTGCCGAGGAACAGCAGCAGCGGCAGGACCCGGTGCAGGGTGTCGCTGGTCTCGGCACGGGGCAGCAGCCCGCTCACCGCGCAGGCCGCCCCGGCCACCGCGAGGAAGACCGCCACCAGATCGAGCGGGTGGGGACGCCAGCGCGCGGTCGGCTCGGGCGGGGCGGGTGGCGCGTCGGCGGCGGCTAGCTTCACGTCGGACCACGTTCGCATGATGTCCGGCCCGCCGCCCGCGCTGGACCCGTCGTGGTGACCAGCCCCACCAGCGCGGGGCCGGCGCCCTTCCGGCCCGTCGGGGTGGCCCGGTGCGGGGAACCCGACAGACCGCACCGGTGCGGTGGACAACCGTCGATCGGTCCCATAGCGTCCAACGGATATGCGGAGGACCCTGCCGGCCGCCACGATGGCCCTACTGCTTGCCCTGACCTCCTGCACCACGGCTGGGCCCAGTGGTGCGCCCAACTCGGTGCCGGACGACATGCCGAACGCCTCGCGACAGGACGCGGCCCAGGCCGAGCGGACCATGGCCAGTCTGCGCCGGGTGGACGACCTACCGCTGTACGAGATGACCTACGTCGGGGCGTACGACCCGACGGCGGGCACCGACGCGACCCCGTCCAGCCCGTTCGGTTGCTCGTTGTTCGTCGCCGCGGGCGACCCGGCCCGACCGTTGTTCGCCCGCAACTTCGACTGGGATGCCAACCCGGCGCTCGTGTTGCGGACCGATCCGCCGGACGGCTACGCGGCCATCTCGCTGGTCGACATCTCCTACCTCGGGGTCGGCGCGGACCCGACCGGTGACCGTCGGCTGCTCGACGCGCCGCTGCTGCCGTTCGACGGGATGAACGAGCGGGGCCTCGCGGTGGGGCTGGCCGCGGACGACGCGGCAACGGTCCGCGCCGACCCGGGCAAGCCCACCGTCGGCTCGGTGCGGATCCTGCGGCTGGTGCTGGACCGGGCTGCCACGCTCGACGAGGCGGTGGCCGTGTTCAGCCGGCACAACCTCGACTTCGACGGCGGCCCGGCGCTGCACTACCTGCTGGCCGACGCGACCGGTGCGTCGGCGGTGATCGAGTTCGTCGACGGTGAGCTGCGGGTGGAGCGGGGCACGGGTGGCTGGCAGGCGCTGACCAACGTGCCGGTCGCCGGGGTCTCCGAGCAGCGGCGCCGCGAGGACCACCGGTACGGGCAGATCGCCGCCGCGCTGAGCCAGGCCGGCGGGGTGCTGGACGCCACCGCCGCGCACCGGGTGCTCGCCTCCGTCCGGCAGGGGCACACCCGCTGGTCGGTGACGTACGGCCTGCGCAGCGGCGAGGTCCGGCTGGTCACCGCCACCGGCGGCGGCGAGCGGCGCTACCAGTTGCCGATGAGCTGATTCGCCGTACCCGCTGGAACGTGGCCGGGCCCGGCCCCCGAAATCGGGGACCGGGCCCGGCGTCGTGCGCGGTGCCTACCAGATCAGTGCTCGGTGCCTACCAGCTCAGGTAGCTGGGCTGAGTCTGCACGTTGAGCTCCTTGTACTTGACCAGCTTCGCCGTCCAGGTGCGCCAGTCGTTCAGCTCCAGGACGTCGAGGCCCTTCACCATGTCGTTGGAGTAGATGTGTCCGTTGTAGTAGTACGCGGACCAGGTGCCACCGCCGACGAACGTGTCGGCCGAGAGCGGACCGCGCTCCCAGAAGGCGATCTCCTTCGGGTTGGCCGAGTCGGTGAAGTCCCAGACCGAGATGCCGCCCTGGTACCACGCCTGGACCATGATGTCCCGCCCGAGCACCGGGATCAGCGAGCCGTTGTGCGCCACGCAGTTCTCGGTGTCCGCGTTGTTGCGGGGGATCTTGTAGTAGCTGCGGAAGTTCATCTTCCGGGCGTCACCGTGACCGGTGATGTCGTAGATGGCGTCCGCGCCACGGTTCGGGCCGATGGCCTCGTTGCAGGTCGCCGCGCCACCGCCACCCAGCTCGTCGGTGAAGATCACCTTGGTGCCGGAGTTGTTGAACGTGGCCGAGTGCCAGAACGCGAAGTTGGTCGTGTCCCGTACTCGGTTGATCACCCGGGGCGCCTCCCGGTTGCGGATGTCCAGCAGGATGCCGTCACCCATGCAGGCACCGGCGGCCAGGTCCTTCTCCGGGTAGGCGGTGATGTCGTGGCAACCGGTGGTCGCCGAGCCGGTCCCGCTGCCCGGGAAACCGCCATCCGGGAAGAGGTTCGGCGTCGAGACCACGGCCGCGTCGGTGGGCTTCTTCAGCGGCACCTTGATGATGGAGATGGAGTCGTGCGGCGGCTGGCAGTCGGGGAACTCGGCCCGCGGGCTGTACGACGAGACGTACAGGTAGATCGCCTTGCGGTCCTTGCCCGGCACCAGGGTGTGGGTGTGCGAGCCGCAGGCGGTCTCGACGGACTTGATGTAGCGCGGGTTGGCCTTGTCCTTGATGTCGAAGACCTTGATGCCCTCCCACGACTCCTTCACGTTCGCCCCCTGCGCGGTGCTGTTGCAGGAGTCGTCGCTGCGGGACGAGTCGGTGGAGAGGAAGAGCAGGTCGCCGTGGATGGAGATGTCGTTCTGCGACCCCGGGCAGAGCACGCGGGACTTGACCGTCGGCGCGTTGGGGCGCGAGATGTCGTAGATGACGAAGCCGTTGTAGTTGCCGGCGAAGGCGTACTTGCCCTGGAAGGCGATGTCGCTGTTGGTCGCGTCCAGCGGTGCGACCTTGGGGACGTTGGCGATCTGGCGGAGGTTGGGGCTGCTCACGATCTCGTCGACGCCGGGGATCGTGTTCGCAGCGGCGGCCACCGGGGCCGACTGCGTCACGACCTGCGCGTTGCTTGCCGGGGCGACGAGGACGCTGGCGACGAGGAGGCCGGTGGCGGCGAGGGCCACGATCCGGAGTTGTCGTAACCGTGGCATGTGGAGTCTGATCATCGGCGAGGCCCTTCGCAAGGGGGAGACGATGGTTGGCACATTACCGTCCGACGAAGAGCATCGATGTGACCTGGGTCACATCCTATCGTCTTCCTCAATGGATAACATCGCGATGACCTCGACCCCAGGGAGTGGCCCATGACCAGTCGGCGCGCACGGACCCTGGCGATCGTCACACTGGCGCTCCTGTTGCCGCTGGTGGCGTTCGTCGTTGTCCGCACAGGGGACGACTCCGGGACGCGCGCCGCGCAGCCGGTCTCCGCGCCCACCGCCACCGCGCCGACGGCCAGCCCCGTTCCCACCGACCTGACCGTCATCGCGCCCGGCCGCCCGGGCGAGTCGGCGTCCACCCGCGCGGCCCACGAGGTCCGCGACGCCGGCCCCGCCCCGCACAACTCATTGGACGTCTGGTTCGTACGGATGATGATCCCGCACCACGCGCAGGCGCTGGAGATGGCGCAGCTGGCGCCCGACCGGGCCGCCAACCCGACCATCCGCGCCCTCGCCGACCGGATCCGGGCCAGCCAGGGCCCGGAGATGGGCATGATGCGCGGCTGGCTGCAGACCCGTGGCCTCCCGGCGGAAGCCCCGGGGCACGACCACGGCAGCATGCGCGGAATGCAGTCACCGGAGGCGATGCGGCAACTGGCCGCCGCCCACGGTGCCGACTTCGACCGGCTCTTCGTCCGGATGATGACCGAACACCACGAGGGTGCCATCGAGATGGCCACCAACCTGCTCAAGGTCGGCTCCGACCTGACACTCAGCGAGTTCGCCAACTCGGTCGCCACCGAGCAGACCGTCGAGATCGACCGGATGCGCGAGGTCCTCGCCGGCTGAGCGGGAGGGCTCGGCCATCCGGCACGTACGCTGGGTGACCGTGAGACGCACGATGTTCGGTCGCCCGCTGCGCGGCATCGCCTTCGACGTGGCCGTCGCCGGTGCGGTGGCGCTCCTCGGCCTGCCCGGGGCCGTGAACCAGCCGGGCGGGTGGGCGGCCACCCTGGTCGGCGTGGGGATGGCGGTGGCCCTGCTGTTCCGCCGCTCGTACCCGAGCGCGGTGACCGTGGTGATCGCGGCACTCGCCCTGGTCCAGGTGATCGCACAGTGGGGTCCGCTCGCCTACGACGTCGCCGTCCTGATCGCGCTCTACAGCGTGGTGAAGTACGGCCAGCGGCTGCGCGACGGGGTGCTCGCCGGCGCGGTCGCCGCCGTTGGCGTACTGCTCGCCGCCGCGCAGACGCCGGGCCTCATCAGCTGGTGGGTGACCGCGCTGTGGTACGCGCTGGTCACCGGCGCGGTCTGGCTGGTCGCGCTGAACGTGCGAACCCGCCGCCTCTACGTGCTCAGCCTGGAGGAGCGGGCCAGCACCCTCGAACGCGAACGGGAGGCCGAGTCGCGGGCGGCGGTCGCCGAGGAACGCACCCGGATCGCCCGCGAGCTGCACGACGTGGTGGCGCACAGCATGGCCGTGATGATCGTCCAGGCGGACGGGGCGCGCTTCATGCTTGACCGTGACCCCGAGCAGGCCCGGACGGCGGTGAAGGTGGTCGCGGACACCGGCCGGCAGGCCCTGGAGGAGATGCGCCGGCTGGTCGGCGTCCTGCGGGACGCTGGTCCCTCCGGCGCGGGCGGTTCGGTGGTGGCCGCGGACCCGGAGCACCGCCGGCTGGCCCTGACCGAGCTGCCCGACCTGCTGGCCCGGTTCCGTGACGCCGGGCTGCGCATCCGGCACACCGTCGACGGCGAGCCGCCGGCGCTGCCGCCGGGGCTGGAGCTGACCGTCTACCGGGTCGTGCAGGAGGCGCTGACCAACGCGCTCAAGCACGCCGGCGTCGGTGCCGGCGTCGAGGTGACCCTGACGTACGCCGCCGACGCCGTCGTGGTCCGGGTGCTCGACGACGGTCGCGGCCGGCCCGTGGTCAGCCCGGCGCCGTCCGGCGGTCACGGCCTGCTCGGCATGCGGGAGCGAGTGACGGTGTACGACGGCAGCCTCACCGCCGGCCCTCGGCTGGCCGGGGGCTGGCAGCTCGAGGCCCGGCTACCGCTACCGTCGGACAGCGCAACGGAGGTGATCGCGGCATGACGGTCCGGGTGGTGATCGTGGACGACCAGGCGCTGGTACGCGCCGGGTTCCGGATGGTGCTGGACTCCCAGCCCGACCTGGAGGTGGTCGGAGAGGCCATCGACGGGGCGGATGCGCTGCGCGTGCTCGCCCGCACCGAGGCCGACGTGGTGGTGATGGACATCCGGATGCCGACCATGGACGGGGTCGAAGCGACCCGGCGGCTCTGCGCCGACCGCCCGGCCGGTCCGCCCCGGGTGTTGGTGCTGACCACCTTCGACACCGAGGCGGACGCGTTCGCCGCGCTGCAGGCCGGGGCGAGCGGCTTCCTGCTCAAGAACGTCCCACCGGAGGAGCTGCTGGCCGCGATCCGGGTGGTGGCCGAGGGCGATTCGGTGGTCGCGCCGTCGATCACGCGGCGGCTGCTGGACCGGTTCGCCGGCCAGTTCGGTGCCGGCCCGACCGCCGACCCCCGGCTGGCGCAGCTCACCGAGCGGGAACGCGAGGTGTTGCTGCTGGTCGCGCAGGGGCTGTCCAACGCGGAGATCGCCGCGCGGGTGCACGTGGCCGAGGCGACGGTGAAGACCCACGTCGGGCGGATCCTGGCGAAGCTCCACCTGCGCGACCGGGTTCAGGCGGTGGTGCTGGCGTACGAGAGCGGGCTGGTCACGCCCGGCGGGTGACCCACCGTACGACCTGAGTCGTACCGGCCGGCGGGCACACCGCGACCCGGGACGCACACAGGTCGAGCGCGCAGGTGGAGATCGACCGACCCGCGCCGGCCATAGCGTCGGAGGGGTCCGATCCGCACCTCCACCGGGGAGCCCACGTGTCCCTCGCACCTTCCACCCACGCCGGCACCGGCGTCGCGGTCACCACCCGTGACCTGGAATGCGGGGCGGTGACGGGATGATCCGCCTGACTCTGCGCTCGCTGCGCGCCGAGGCGCTGCGCATGCTGCTCTCCGCGCTGGCCGTCGTGCTCGGTGTCGCGTTCATCGCCGGCACTCTGATCTTCGTCGACGGGATGCGCGCCGGCGCGTACGACCGGGCCGGCACCTTCGACCGACACACCGACCTCGGCGTCTATCCGACCGGTACGAAACCGCTGCCCGCCAGCCTGGTCGATCGGGTCCGGGCTCTCGACGGGGTGGCCGCCGCGGCCGGTGAACTGACCAACACCGGCGGCATCGTCGGCGCCGACGGTCGGCCGGTGCTCGGCTTCACCGTGCTCGTCGCCATTCCCACCGAGGACGCCCTGCGCTCGTACGACGTGGTCGCCGGCCGACTGCCCGACCGCGCCGGAGAGGTGGTGCTCGACGCGCCGACGGTGGCCGAGGAGGGCTTCGCCCTGGGCGCCCCGGTCCAGATCGGCGGCACCGGCGGCGCCGCCCGCCCGTACACCCTGGTCGGGACCGTCGACGTGGCTGGCACCACACGTGACGTCGGCGGTCCGTTCATCGGGCTGGTCGGGCCGGACGCGCTCGCGGTCACCGGCGAGCGCGGATATGGCCGGATCATGGTGGCGGCCCGGCCGGGCACCTCCGCCACCGCACTGGCCGACCGGGTACGCGCCGCCGCCGGCGCCGACACCAGCGTGCGGAGCCGCCAGCAGATCCTCGACGACGCCGTCGACGAGGCGGTTCGTGACCTGGACACGTTCACCATGGTGCTGATGATCTTCGCGGCGGTCGCTGTGGTGGTGGCGGGCTTCGTGATCGCCAACACCTTCGCGATCGTGCTGGCTCAGCGCACCCGGCGGACCGCGCTGCTGCGACTGGTCGGCGCGACCCGGGGGCAGGTCTTCCGGGCCACCCTGCTGGAGTCGGCGGTGATCGGGATGGTCGCCTCCGGGGTCGGGGTGCTGCTCGGGGTGGCGCTCGCCAGCGGAATTCGGCTGCTGACGTCCCGACTGGACGTGCCGGTCTCCGGCGGGCTGACCGTCACCGGATCGACCGTACTGACCGGCCTGCTGCTGGGCACCCTGCTCACCGTGGGCGCCGCCCTGCTACCGGCCTGGCGGGGGACCCGGGTCGCGCCGGTGGCCGCACTCACCGACGCCGCGGTGCAGCCCAGCCGGGGCGCGGGTCGGCTCCGGCTGACCCTCGGTGCGGTGGTGCTGGCCGCCGGTGTCGCCGCGCTGGCTGGCGCCGCGAGCGCCGGTCAGGTGCTGCTGGTGGCTGTCGGAGGGGTGCTGGCCTTCTTCGGGATCGTGCTGTTCGGGCCGGTTCTCGTTCCCGCGCTGGTCCGGGCGTTCGGCTGGCCGGTCCGCCGTCTGGTCGGGGTGACCGCCGGGCTGGCCGTGGCCAACGCGGTCCGCAATCCCCGTCGGGTCGCCGCGACCGCCACCGCGCTGGTGATCGGGATCGGGCTGGTGTCGGCGTTCGTGGTCGGCGCACGCAGCACCAAGGACGGCATCGAACGCAGTGTGGACGCCGAGATCGGGACCGACTTCGTGGTCAGCGGAATCGGCTCGAACCTCCCCGCCGCGCTCGCCGGTGAGCTGGCGGCCCGTCCCGAGCTGGGTGTGGTGCACGAGCAGCGCAGCACGGTCGCCGCCGACATCGAGATCCGCGCCGCCCATCCGGCGTTGGTCGGCCGGACGCTGAGCGGCGTGCTGGCCGGCGAGGTCGGCCGGCTCGGGCCGGGTCAGGTGCTGGTGCACCGGGAGCTCGCGCAGGCGCGGGGTTGGCAGGTCGGCTCCCCGGTCACCGTCCGGGGGCACCCGTTCCGGGTGGTCGCGGTGGTCGCCGACGACACGCCCGCCATGGCCGCCAGTGGTGCACCCGCCGGGCACGTCATCGAGATGGCCGACGCCGATTTCGCCGCGCTCTTTCCCGACCAGCGGGGCTTCCTGGCCGAGGCGGACCCCGCGGCCGGAGTGAGCGCCGAGCGGGCCCGGGACGCGATCGAGGCGGTGCTGGCCCGCTACCCGACGGTGAACCTGATGGACCAGGGCGCGTACAAGAAGATGCTCACCGGCACCGTGGACATGTTGCTGGCCTTCGTCACCGCGCTGCTCGGCCTGGCCGTGGTGATCGCCCTGTTCGGCGTGGCGAACACGCTGAGCCTGTCGGTGGTGGAGCGCACCCGGGAGAACGCGGTGCTGCGGGCGGTCGGGCTGACCCGGGGCCGGATGCGGGCCATGCTCGCTGTGGAGGCGGTGCTGGTGGCACTGGTCGGCGCGGTGCTCGGAGTCGGGCTGGGCACCGGGGTCAGCGCCGCCGCCATGGCCCTGCTGGCCCGCCTGGGCGGGGACTTCCACGTGGTGCTGCCGCTCGGCCAACTCGGGCTGATTCTCGGCGGCGCGGTGCTGGCTGCCCTGCTCGCCTCGGTGCTGCCAGCCCGCCGGGCGCTGTCCCGGCCGGTCGTCGAGGCGCTCAGCGACTAGGAACCGGGCGGCGACGCGGACGGACAGCCGCCGGCCGGCCCCGCCGTCTTCCCCGGCGGCGGGACCGGCCAGCAGTGCCGGGCCTACAGAAGCTCGACCATCGAGCCGGAGCACCGGTTGCGGGTGTCGAAGACGTAGCGGGCGTGCCGGACCACCAGGTCGTAGTCGAAGCTGTCGTGGTCGGTGACCACCACCACCGCGTCGGCGGCCCGCACCTCCCGCTCGGTCAGCCCGACCACGGTCACTCCGGCGGGGATCTGGTGCGCTTCGGCGTACGGCTCGACCGCGTGGACCTGGGCACCGAGGGCCTGTAAGCGGCGGGCCACGTCGACCGCGGGGGAGTCCCGCATGTCGCCGGTGTTCTTCTTGTACGCCAGCCCGAGCAGCAGCAGCCGGGCACCACTGACCGAGCGGCCGGCCCTGTTCAGCCCTGCCATGATCCGCTGCGTGACGTGCTCGGGCATCTCGTGGTTGACGTCGTTGGCCAGCTCGATGAACCGGAACTGCCGGCCCAGGCGGCGCTTCACCTGCCAGGACAGGTAGCACGGGTCGATCGGCAGGCAGTGCCCGCCGACGCCGGGGCCGGGGCGGAACGGCAGGAAGCCGAACGGCTTGGTCTCGGCGGCGTCGATCGCCTGCCAGACGTCGATGTCCAGGTGGTGCGAGAGCATGGTCAGCTCGTTGATCAGCGCGATGTTGACCTGGCGGAAGGTGTTCTCGATCAGCTTGGTCAGCTCGGCGACCTGGGTCGAGTCGACCGGCACGGTGCGCTCCACGAGCCGCCGGTAGAACCCGTCCACCCGGGCCAGCGACGCCTGATCCACGCCCGAGACCACCTTCGGGGTGTTCTCCAGCCGCCAGGTCGGGTTGCCGGGGTCGATCCGCTCCGGGCTGTAGCCGAGGTGGAAGTCGCCGGGGCTCTGCAGCCCGCTGGCCGATTCCAGCAGCGGACGCAGCAGCTCCTGCGTGGTGCCCGGGTAGGTGGTCGACTCCAGGATCACCGTGCTGCCCGGCCGCACGTACGGGCCGATGCCGACGCCGGCCTGCTCGACGAAGCTCAGGTCGGGGGTTCCGTCGCGCAGTGGGGTGGGGACGGTGATGACGCAGATGTCGAAGCCCTCGGCGTCGGTGTACTCGGTGCTGGGGTGGTACCGCCCACTGCCCAGCGCCCGGCCCAGCCGGTCGGTCGGGATGTCCTCGACGAACGATTCGCCGGACGCGAGCCGCTTCACCCGGTCGGCGTCGACGTCGAGGCCGACGACGTCCAGCCCCGCCTCCACGGCGCGCATGGCCAGCGGCAGTCCGACGTACCCCTGGCCGATCACGACCAGCTTCTCAGCACTCACCCGGGCTCCTGCGGCAGATGGTGGAAATGACCTGCTGAGAGCCTAGAGGGGTCTTCGGTGCCGTAAGTCCGTTTTGGTGATACCGGTGCTGGTGGGGCTGATGAGCGGCAGCGGTCCGCTCAGCTGCCCGAGAGTGCCCCTGGTTCGACCGTCGGGCTCGTGGTGGGGGTCGGCTCGACCGGCGTCGGGTCGGTCGTCGGGCCGCCCGTCGGGTCGGTCGTCGGGGGCGTGGTGGCGCTCGGCGACGGCGACGACGGGCTCGCCGTCTGGCTGGGCTGTGTGCTCGGCGTCGCGCTCACCGAGGCCGACGGGGTGTTCTGGGGGGCGTGCGGGCGGTCCGGCCGGGCCGGATTCGTGATCTGCTCGTTCGCCGCCGGCAGGTCAACCTGGTCGGTCGGCGCCACGGTCGGCGAGGTGGTGGGCAGCTTGACCGCCGGGGCGTCCGCGTTCTTCGCCGCGCCCAGCGCCGTCACCAGGCCGGTCACGGCCACGAGTACGGTCGCCGCCGCGCCGACCAGCGCGCCCCGTCGACCGCGTCGACCGCCCGCCGGGGCGACCGCCGCGCCGACCGGCACGTCGGTACGGGTGCCCGGCCCGGCGTCGCGCAGCGGGACCGACGACGCCATCGCGGTGGGCGGCTCCCCACCGGTCACCGCGGTCCGGGCCGCCTCGGCCATCGCCGCGCCGCTGGTGAACCGCTCGAGCGGATCCTTGGCCAGTGCCCGGGACACCAGAGCGCGGACCGCCTCCGGAATCTCGTGCGGCAGCTCCGGCGGCTCGTCGTCCAGGTGCCGGACGGCGACCTGGAGCGGGTTGTCGCCGGTGAACGGCGGACCGCCGGTGAGGCAGCAGTACGCGACCGCGCCGAGGGCGTAGATGTCGGTGGCACCGCTGACCGGCCGGCCGGCGGCCTGTTCGGGCGCCATGTAGAGGGCGGTGCCCGGCACCGCGTTGGTGCTGGTGATGCTGGTGACGTTGGTGGAGCGGGCCACCCCGAAGTCCACCAGGACGACGGTGCCGTCCTCGTGAACCAGTAGGTTGCTGGGCTTGACGTCGCGGTGCACGATGCCGCCGCGGTGCGCCGCGTTCAGCGCCCGGGCCGCCTGAGCCACGATCGACATCGTCTCGGTCACGTCGAGTCGGCCGGCCGACTCGATCCGCTTGGACAGCGGCTCGCCGTCGACGAACTCCATGACCAGGTAGTCCGCCCGGCTGCCGTCGGGCAGGTCGTCCTCGCCGCAGTCGTAGACCTGCACGATGCCCGGGTGCCGCAGGGCCGCCATGATCCGCGCCTCGGCCCGGAACCGGGCGATGAAGTCGGGGTCGGAGACCAGCGCCGGCAGCAGGACCTTGACCGCGACCTGCCGGCCGAGGACCAGGTCGGTGCCACGCCAGACGTCGCCCATGCCGCCGGTGGCGACACGTTCGTCCAGGCGGTATCTACCGCTGAGCACGACCTCCGATGACAACACAGCATTACCGTACCCAGAGTGGCGCTGAACGGCGCGCCACGGTTGCTCGGCCGGGCGGTCCATACCGACGGTCCATCCGGTCTGACCTGTGTGGACGTGGTCGGTGTGTGACGAGACAGCGACGCCGTGTGACAAAAGCCGACACACGGCGGCGTACGCTCGCTCACGACGCCGGAGAATCGTCCCGCGGCGCGCGTAGCGTCCGTAGGTCACCGCGCGTTACGGCAACGCGCCGTCCGAGCCGGTTGATAATTGTCACTCTTCCGTGACACGGTGCCAGCTTGTCGCCCCGTTGCTCCCCCTCCTAGCGTTAGCCCGGCTCAGGCCCGCCCGGGACAGCGCGTCGACAACCGACCGTCATGGCGCTGGTCCAGACCACCAGCCCCGGCCACCGCGGACCCGGGCGCGATCAGAATCGGCGGAGGGCGGTGCGGTGCGGGAACTGATCCGGCCGACGGTCCGTGCCGTCCGGAACGCCCCGGCGCAGCGGATCGGGCCGGGATGTCCCGGACGATTCGTGGTCCCCGGATGAGCGGCGAGCTGTCGGACGCGGTCACCGCGGCGCAGGCCGGAGACGAGGACGCTTTCCGCTTCCTCTACCGCAGCCTCCAGCCCGGCCTGCTGCGCTACCTGACCGCCCTGGTCGGCACGGACGCCGAGGACGTCGCATCGGAGACCTGGCTGCAGATATCCCGCGACCTGCCCAACTTCACCGGCGGTGAGTTCCGCGCCTGGACCGTGACCATCGCCCGCAATCGGGCGATGGACCACCTGCGCCGGCTGCGTCGCCGACCATCGGTGGCGGTTCCGGTGCAGGCGCTCGCCGAGTTGGCCGACGACGCGGACACCGCCGAGCGGGCCGGCGAGACGGTCGGCACCGAGGCCGCCCTGGCACTGATCGCCACCCTTCCTCCCCGGGAGGCCGAGGCGGTTCTCCTGCGGGCCGTGATCGGGCTGGACGCGGAGTCCGCCGGCCGGGTACTGGGCCGCCGGGCCGGTGCCGTCCGGACCGCCGCCCACCGGGGTCTGCGGCGGCTCGCCGCCCTACTGGAACAGCAGGGCCTGGTCGCGGCGTCGCCGGGTGACGAGGGCACGGTGCGGCCGGTGGACGCCGAGGGCACGGTGCCGCCGGTCGGTGTCGAGGCGGTGCCACCGCCTCGTCATCGCGGCGCTCGATCCCGGCGGACGTCGCGCGCCGAGCCGGCGGACGGCTGACGTGAGGGGATTCCGGATGAACCCGTACCGGCGGGCCGATCGTGCCGAGACCGAACGACTGCTCGACGCGACCCGCGCCGGCCAGGCCGCCGACCCGGACGCCGCGTCGGCCCAGGTCCGCGCGACCAGCCCCGAGCGCACGGCGGCCGACCCGGTGGCACGACTGCTCGCTGCGGCCGCCGGCCCGTCCCGGCCCGGGGAGCTGACCGGCGAGGAGGCCGCACTGGCCGCGTTCCGGGCCGCCCAGGTCAACCCGGCGCCGACCGTGGCCCGCCGGCCACACGGCCGCCGAGCGACCACCGGCGTGGTGGCCTGGATCGGAGCGGTGGCGGCCACCGCCACCGCGGGCGCCGCCTTCGCCGCGGTCCGTCTGGACCGGGCACCGGACCCGGTGCCACCGGCGCCGAGCAGCCCGTCGTTCAGCCCTTCCGACGTCGAGGCGACCGCGTCCGGTGATCGCACCGCCGCGCCCAGCCGGTCGGTGGCGCCGCCGCCCGGCACGCCATCCGCTTCCAGCACCCCGTCGGCTGCTGGCAAACCGCCCGCCGGGCAGCTGCGGGGGTTGTGCCGCGCCTGGCTGGCCAAGAATCCCGACCAGCGGGAGAAGGCGCTGCGTACGCAGTCCTTCCAGAACCTGGTGACCGCCGCCGGCGGCGCTGGCGAGGTCGAGGCGTACTGCCAGCGGCTGGTGCCCGAGGCGGAGCCGACCACGTCGCCGAAGGTCAAGCCTTCATCGACCGGCGAGCCCGCCCGGCGGTGAGCGTCCGACCGGCGGGGCGGTTCGTTCCGCCCTGCACCGGGAAATTCGTCTGTTAGACAGAGGTTGGTGGCGCCGTCGACGCCCCCGACGGTGTCGGTGGGCGGGTTTACGGTGGCACAGTGTCCCGGAGCCGGCACACGGAGAGGGGGCCACGACCGGTGGTGACGTCACCTGAGCTGGACCGCAGCGCCATCCTGCACGAGTCCGCCGCCGCAAACCGACACCTCGCCCGGATCTGCTTCAAGACCGGCCCACCCACCCGCACCGGCGTCGAACTGGAATGGACCGTGCACGACGCCGCCGATCCCGCCCGACCCGTCGACCCGACGCGGCTGCGGGCGGCGCTGGGGCGGCACAGCCCCGTCACGCTGGACGCCACCAGCCCGGCCGAGCCGCTGCGATACGGCGGCACGGTGACCTTGGAGCCGGGCGGCCAGTTGGAGATCTCCACCCCACCCCGCCCCTCGGTCGCCGCGCTGATCCAGGCCACCGAGGCCGACATCGCCCATGTCACCGACCTGCTGGCCGCCGGCGGGCTGATTCTCGGTCGCAGTGGCATCGACCCGCACCGCCGGCCCCACCCGGTGGTGGACACCCCCCGCTATCGCGCGATGCGCGGCGCCTTCGACCGGCGAGGCCCGGCCGGCCGCACCATGATGTACAGCACCGCCGGCCTGCAGGTCTGCCTCGACGCCGGCGAGCCGGACCAGGTCGCGGCGCGCTGGGCCGCGGCCCACGCGGTCGGCCCGCCCCTGCTCGCCGCGTTCGCCTCCGCCACCCGGCACGCCGGTCGGCGTACCGGCTGGGCGTCCGCCCGGATGGCCGCCTGGTTGGCCATCGACCCGGCCCGCACCCGACCCGTCTGGGCGGCCGGCCGCCCAGACGAGGACCCGACCGCCGCCTGGATCCGGTACGTGCTCGCCGCGCCACTGCTCTGCCTGCGTCGGCACGGTTCGGACTGGACCGCGCCGCCCGGCGTGACCTTCGCCGACTGGCTTGACGGCGCGTTGCCCCGCCCGCCCACGACCGACGACCTCGACTACCACGTCAGCACCCTCTTTCCGCCGGTGCGGCCGCGCGGCTACCTGGAGCTGCGCTACCTGGACGCCCAGCCCGGTCGGGACTGGCGACTCCCGCTGGCGGTGCTGACCGCCCTGTTCGCCGATCCGGGCACCGTGCACGCGGCGTACGCGA
The DNA here is from genome assembly GCF_042897975.1 of Micromonospora sp. NPDC000668. Classification (NCBI taxonomy): domain Bacteria; kingdom Bacillati; phylum Actinomycetota; class Actinomycetes; order Micromonosporales; family Micromonosporaceae; genus Micromonospora; species Micromonospora sp. NPDC000668. The sequence continues at coordinate 21,476 of NZ_JBIAYP010000001.1, read as the reverse complement.
TCGGCGCGCCGGTGGCGCACCGCTGGTCCACGGCGGCCCGGCACGGCCTGGCCGACCCGGCGCTGGCCGTCGCCGCGGCGGCGCTGCTCGACCTGGCCCTGACCACCCTGCCCCGGCTGGACCTGCCGGCCGGCATCCACGACGAGATCCAGCGAGGCGTACGGCGGCGGCTGACCGCCGCGGAAAGGGGAGACCGGTGAGTGCGAGGAGTGAGCCGGGGTTGCGAGCCCCGCAGTCGCGACCGAAAGGTGGCGCGGGGACCGCGAGCACGACGGGACACGCCGACGGGGAGCAACTGCGCGGCCGGATCGCGGCGGAGCTGGCGCGGGCCCGCTCCCGCACTGCGCTGCTGACCGAGGTGGTCGACGACGCCGACCTGATGCGCCAGCACTCGCCGCTGATGTCGCCGCTGGTCTGGGACCTGGCCCACGTCGGCAACCAGGAGGAGCTCTGGCTGGTCCGCGACGTCGGGGGCCGCGAGCCGGTCCGGTGCGACATCGACGAGCTGTACGACGCGTTCAAGCAGCCGCGCCGGGACCGTCCCACGCTGCCCCTGCTGCCACCGGCCGAGGCACGCGCCTACCTGGGCACCGTCCGGGACAAGGTGCACGACCTGCTCGACGCGGTGACCTTCAGCGAACGGCCGTTGGTCGCCGACGGGTTCGCCTTCGGCATGATCGTCCAGCACGAGCAGCAGCACGACGAGACGATGCTCGCCACCCACCAACTGCGCTCGGGGCCGGCGGTGCTGCACGCCCCGCCGCCGCCGGAGCCGCCCGCCCGGGTCGGTGGGGAGGTCCTGGTGCCGGCCGGTCCCTTCACCATGGGCACCGACACCGACCCGTGGGCCCTGGACAACGAGCGTCCCGCGCATCGCGTCGACCTGCCCGCGTACGTCATCGACGCCACCCCGGTGACCAACGGCGAGTACGAGGGGTTCATCGCCGACGGCGGCTACTCCGACCCGCGCTGGTGGAGCGCCGAAGGGTGGGCGCACCGACTCCAGGAGCAACTCAGCGCGCCGATGCACTGGCGCCGCGATGGCGACGGCTGGTCGTACCGGCGCTTCGGCCGGTGGGACCGGGTCCGCGCCGACGAGCCGGTGGTACACGTGTGCTGGTACGAGGCGCAGGCGTACACGGCGTGGGCCGGCAAGCGGTTACCGACCGAGGCGGAGTGGGAGAAGGCGGCCCGCTGGGATCCGGCGACGGGGCGGTCCCGCCGCTACCCCTGGGGTGACGACGACCCGACCGACACGCACGCCAACCTCGACCAACGCCACCTGCGGCCGGCCCCGGTGGGCGCGTACCCGGCCGGTGCCTCACCGCTGGGCGTGCATCAGCTCATCGGTGACGTCTGGGAGTGGACCTCGACGACGTTCGGCGGGCATCCCGGCTTCGCCGCGTTCCCCTACCGGGAATACTCGGAGGTCTTCTTCGGCGACGACTACCGGGTGCTGCGTGGTGGCTCGTTCGGCACCGACCGGTCGGCCTGCCGGGGCACCTTCCGCAACTGGGACTATCCGATCCGCCGGCAGATCTTCAGCGGTTTCCGCTGCGCCCGCGACGCCAGCCCGGACGAGTCGCACCGGTGAGCCGCCGCGCGACCGGCGGGCCGGCGGGCGGGGTGCGCTGATGTGTCGCCACCTGGCCTACCTGGGGCCGCCGGTCACCCTGGCCGAGTTGCTGTTCGACCCCCCGTACTCACTGGTGCGGCAGTCCTGGGCGCCCCGCGACATGCGCGGCGGCGGCACGATCAACGCCGACGGGTTCGGCGTCGGCTGGTACCCGGGTGACGGTGAGCCGGTGCGCTACCGGCGGGCCCAGCCGATCTGGAGCGACCCGACCATCGCCCAGCTCGCGGCGGTGACCCGCGCCGGCGCGGTCCTCGCCGCGGTCCGCTCGGCCACCGTCGGGATGGCGGTGCTCGACGGCGCTGCCGCGCCGTTCGCCGAGGGGCGATGGCTGTTCAGCCACAACGGGGTGGTGCGCGGCTGGCCGGACGCCGTGGTGCCGCTCGCCGCCGGCCTGCCGGTGCGCGACCTGCTCACCCTGGACGCCGCCACCGACTCGGCGCTGCTCTGGGCGCTGGTCCGGCAGCGCCTGCGCGCCGGCGTCGACCCGGCCGAGGCGGTCGCGCAGACGGTGGCCGACGTCGCCGCTGCGGCCCCCGGGTCGCGGCTCAACCTGCTGCTCACCGACGGGCACCGGGTGGTGGCCAGCGCGGCCGGGCACGCGCTGTCGGTGCGCGCGGCGGCGGGCACCGTGCTGCTCGCCTCGGAGCCGCACGACGACGACCCCGGGTGGCGGCCGGTGCCGGAGGGGCACCTGGTCACCGCCACCGCGAGCGAGGTGCGGGTGAGCCCGCTGCCGAACCGGTGAGTCGCACCGGTCGTGCCCCAACGGTTGACCGAGCAGAGAGGAAACACCAATGACCGCGGAGCCGCTGGAGATCTACCTCGAGGAGCAGGACCTGGAGCGGGGCCTGCGCCAGGACGTTCGGGCCGGGCTGAGCGCCGAGGAGAAGTGGCTTCCACCGAAGTGGTTCTACGACGCCCGGGGCAGCGAGCTGTTCGAGGCGATCACCCGGCTGCCCGAGTACTACCCGACCCGGGCCGAGCGGGCCGTGCTGGCCGAGCACGCGCCCGACATCGCGGCGCTCACCGGGGCCAAGACCCTCATCGAGCTGGGCTCCGGCTCGTCGGAGAAGACCCGTCTGCTGCTGGACGCCTTCACCCGTCAGGGCGGGTTGGGCACGTTCGTTCCGCTCGACGTGTCGGTCAGTGCGCTGCTGGGGTCCACCGCGCAGATCGCCGCCGACTATCCGGGGCTACGGGTCCGGGGCATCGTCGGGGACTTCACCCGGCAGCTGGACCGGCTGCCCACCGGGGGCCGCCGGCTGGTGGTGTTCCTCGGCGGCACCATCGGCAATCTCCTGCCGGCCGAGCGGGCCGAGTTCCTGGCCGAGATGCGCGGCGCGCTGGAGGTGGGCGACTGGCTGCTGCTCGGCACCGACCTGGTCAAGGACCCGTCGGTGCTCGTGCCCGCGTACGACGACGCGGCCGGGGTGACGGCGGAGTTCAACCGGAACGTGCTGCATGTGATCAACCGGGAGTTGGGCGCCGATTTCGACCCGGAGGCGTTCGACCACGTCGCCCGCTGGGACCCGGACCACGAGTGGATCGAGATGCGGCTGCGGGCGACCCGGCCGTTGCGGGTCCGGGTGCTGGACCTGACCGTGGACTTCGCCGCGGGGGAGGAGCTGCGCACGGAGGTGTCGGCGAAGTTCCGCCCGGCGGGGATCGCCGCCGAGTTGGCCGCGGCGGGTTTCACCGCGACGGAGTTCTGGACCGACCCGGATGGGCTGTTCGGGGTCACGCTGGCCAAGGCGCGGTGAGGCTGTTCACCCACCCCGACCGGCCCCACCGATGATCGGCTAGGCTGGTCGCGCGAAGGGGAGTAGCCCCCAATGTCGTGGTCGACATACTGGTGCGTTCCGCACCCGGCCACGCGGCCCCGGTCTCCGGGGCGGGCGAGACCTTCGACTCAGGCTGTCGTGGCCGGGTCGAGGGCGCCTCTTTTCCTCCTCCCGGCGTGAACGGGAAGGACGTCATGGAGGGTTTCTTCGCCGCGCTGGTGATCAGCTTCGGTGTCATCTTCGTCGCCGAGCTGGGGGACAAGAGCCAGCTGATGGCGCTGACCTTCGCCACCCGGTTCCGGACGATGCCGGTGCTGATCGGCATCACCATCGCCACGGCGGTGGTGCACCTGGCATCGGTCGCCATCGGCACAGGGCTCGGCGCTGTGCTGCCCACCGACTGGATCTCCCTGGTGGCCGGCCTGGCGTTCCTCGGCTTCGGCGCGTGGACGCTGCGCGGGGACAAGCTCACCGACGAGGAGAAGCGCAAGGCCGAGAAGACCAACAAGACCGCGATCGTCGCGGTGTCGGTGGCGTTCTTCCTGGCCGAGCTGGGTGACAAGACGATGCTCGCCACGATCACCCTGGCCACCCAGTACGGCTGGTTCGGCACCTGGCTCGGCTCCACCGTCGGCATGGTGGCCGCGGACGCGCTGGCCATCCTGGTCGGCCGGCTGCTCGGCCGCCGGCTGCCGGAGAAGGCCATCAAGTACGGCGCCGCGGTGCTCTTCGCCATCTCCGGCCTCTGGTTGATCCTGGAGGCGGTGAGCGAGCTGACCTGAACGCCGCCGACTACCCGCCTCGTTGGCGGGTAACGGCTCCGGGTGGAACCGGCGGAACTGCTGCGCCACGGCGATGCGGTGCTGGTCGCCGTGGTGGAGGTCGCCGGTGCCGTAGTGATCTTCGTCGGTGCGGTCTGGGCGGCGGTGCGGTTCGTGGTCGAGGGGCTGCGACACCGCACCGCCGCTGTCTTCACCCCGATCCGGCTCACCCTGGGCCGGTTCCTGACCCTTGGCCTGGAGTTCCAGCTGGCGGCCGACGTGCTGCGGACCGCGGTGTCCCCGTCGTTCGACCAGATCGGCCAGCTGGCCGCGATCGCCACGATCCGGACGGCGCTGAACTACTTCCTGGGCCGGGAGATCCGTCAGGAGCAGCGTCAGGTGGCCGAGGCTGAGCAACGGACATGATCGGCGTTCTGGTCACGGCAGTCACCGCGCTGGCCCTCGTCGCCGGTGTGGTCACCGTGCTGAGCACCGGGGCCGGCCGGACCGCCATCCGGGTGCTGTTGGACCTGCTGACCGCGGCCGGCGTGCTCCGGCTCGCGGGCGGGCCGGGCTGGACCGACCTGGCCGGCGCGGCGGCGATCATCGCGCTGCGCCAGCTGCTCTGGGCGGCGCTGGGCGCCGCGCCACCGTGGTCGCGTCGACAATCCGGACCGCCCCTCGCCGGGGACGATCACCACCTACCGTTGGCGGTACGAGGCGAAACCGGTGCACGCGGGAGGACGACCACATGAGCAGGCACGACGAACCGAACGAGTACGGCTTCGCCGGCGGTGCCACCGCTCCCGAGCCGCAGCCCGGCGGCAAGCCCGACGAGCAGGATCAGGCCGAGGAGGTGGCGGTGCCCGGCGACGACCTCACCGAACCGGCGGCCGAGGCGCTGTCCGAGGAGACCGAGGAGCGCCGGCCCGTCGAACGCGGCCGCTGACTGGCCGGCGGGGCCGGGTCCCGGTCAGCCGTCGCCCTTCCGCTGGTAGACGTCGGGCACGCCGTCGCCGTCGGCGTCCAGCCGCTCGCGCTCCGCCACTCGGCGGTACGCGGCGTTGCGGCGGGCCAGCACCGTGGCGGCCAGTCCGGCGGAGATCACCGAACCGGCCAGCACGGCGGCCTTGACCCGGTCGTCGGCCGTGCTGCCGACGCCGAACGCCAGGTCGCCGATGAGGAGCGACACGGTGAACCCGACGCCGGCCAGCAGGGCGATCCCGAGCAGATCGGACCAGGTGATGTCCTCGTCCAGTTCAGCGCGGGTGAACCGGGCCAGCAGGTAGGTCGACCCGAAGATGCCGATGCTCTTGCCGAGCACCAGGCCGGCGACGATGGCGATCACCACCGGGTCGGTCACCAGGGCGCCCAGGTCGGTGCCGCGCAGGGTGACCCCGGCGGCGAACAGGGCGAAGATCGGCACCGCGAAGCCGGCCGACACGGGTCGCCAGCGGTGCTCCAGGTGCGCGGCGAGTCCACCGGTATCCCCGTTGGCCGGCGGGCGGCCGTCGGTCTGGGCGGCACCCGCCCGACGACGGGTGGCCAGCACCGGCACCGTGAAGCCGAGCAGGACGCCGGCCACCGTGGCGTGCACGCCGGAGGCGTGCACCAGGGCCCAGGCGGCGACCGCGAGTGGGATCAGCGCCCACCACCAACTACGCCCGCGCTGTACCAGCAGCGCGAAGAGTCCGATCGGCGCCAGCGCGGCCACCAGCGGTACGGGGTGGAAGTCGGCGGTGTAGAAGACCGCGATGATGGTGATCGCGAACAGGTCGTCGACCACAGCGAGGGTGAGAAGGAAGGCACGCAGGCCCTGGGGCAGGTGTGAGCTGACCACCGCGAGCACGGCCAGCGCGAAGGCGATGTCGGTGGCGGTCGGGATCGCCCAGCCGCGCAGACCTTCCCCGCCCGCCGTCAGGACGACCGCTACGTAGATCAGCGCGGGCACCAGCATCCCGCCGAGGGCGGCCACCACCGGCAGCGCGGCACGCCGCGGGTCACGCAGTTCACCGGCGACGAACTCCCGCTTGAGCTCCAGACCCACCACGAAGAAGAAGATGGCCAGCAGCCCGTCCGCGGCCCAGGTGGCCAGGTCCAGGTCGAGATGCCAGCGCGCGCCGTCGGGCCAGGGCTGCCACTGGCCGAGCCGGGTGTACGAGTCGGCCCAGGGGGAGTTCGCCCAGGTCAGCGCCAGTACGGCGCCGAGTAGCAACAGGGCGCCACCGACGGTCTCGGTGCGCAGCACGTCGGCCAGGTGCCGGGCCTCGGGCCACGACGATCGCGAGAAGAGTCGGGCCGCCGGCCGCGACCGGTTGGGGGGCGGGGTGCGGTCGGTCATCTGTGGGGCTCACCTCGGGCTGTCGGGACGGCAGGAATCCACTCGCCGACCAGACTTCCCGGCACACCGTTGCCGACCCTATCCGTGCTCGCCGGTCACGGCGAACGCAGGGCGATGGAACGCCGCCCGATCGGCCGCCGACTTTTCCCCGATGTCACCGCTGCCGATTGGACGTTTGTCGGGTTGGTCATTCGGGCGCACTTGTCGCCGCCGAAAACACATAACTCCGGACATAAGCCGTATGAGCCGGTTTAATGGTTTCACGAGTTTGCAGACGACCTTGGGGGTTTTCGTGAAGTTCTTTGGCGTAACCGGACCGGCACGGAGGCGCACCTGATGGACCTGCTCCGCCAATTGCGTCACGTGCGTCGGCACTGGTGGGTCGCGCTGCTCACGGTCATGGTGGCCCTGGGCGTGTCGGCGTTCCTGACCGTACGGGCCCAACCCCGGTACGTCGCCTCGGTGACCTTCTTCGTCACCACCCCCAACCAGGGCGTCACCGACGCCTACCAGGGTGGGCTCTTCCTTCAGCAGCGCGTCAAGTCGTACGCCGACCTGCTCAGCAGCGACCGCCTGGCGCAGAGCGTGGTGGCGGAGAACCCGGTCGGGCTCACCGCGGACGAGGTGCAGCGCAGGGTCAGCACCTCCACCGAGGCCGGCACCGTACTGCTGCGCGCGTCGGTCACCGACACCGACCAGACCCGCGCGTTGCGGGTGACGGAGACCCTCGCCAACAAGTTCGTCGAGCTCGTCCAGAGGGTCGAGACACCGCCCGAGGGCAAGGCACCGATCAAGATCGAGGTGGTCAGCGGCCCCCGGGTCAGCGCCAGCCCCGTCTCGCCGCAGCCGGTGCAGAACCTCACTCTCGGCGGCCTGATCGGCCTGGTGCTCGGCGTCGGACTGGCGATCCTGCGGGGTGTGGCCGACGTCCGGCTGCGCGACGCCGCCGGTCTGCAGAGGGCCACCGGCAGCCCGCTGCTCGGTGAGATCCCGTTCGAGAGCAACGCCCGCTCCGCACCACTGATCATCGGCGACGCCGCAACCTCGGCGCGCGCCGAGGCCGTCCGCAAGCTGCGCACCAACCTGCGCTTCGTGGACGTGCACGAGCCGGCCCGGGTCATCGCCGTGACCAGCGCGTTGCAGGGCGAGGGCAAGACCACGCTCTCCTGCAACCTGGCCATCGCGCTGGCCGAGGCGGGCTGGCGGGTGCTGCTGGTCGACGCGGACCTGCGTCGTCCCAAGGTCGACGAGTATCTGGGCATGGACGCCGGGGTCGGTCTCACCGACGTGCTGGTCGGCGACGTCCAGGTGGGCGACGTTGTGCAGCGCTGGGGGGACAAGTCGCTGCTGGTGCTGCCGAGCGGCTCTGCCCCGCCGAACCCGAGCGAACTGCTCGGCTCCAAGGCGATGGCGGACCTGCTGTTGGCGCTGCGCGAGTCGGCGGACATCGTGATCATCGACACCGCGCCGCTGCTCGCGGTGACCGACGGTGTGGTGGTGGCCGTGCAGGCCGACGGTGCCCTCCTGGTCACCCAGCAGGGCCGCACCTCGCGGACCCAGGTGGCCGCAGCGGCCCGCTCGCTGCACTCGGTCTCGGTCCGGCTGCTCGGCTGTGTGCTGAACATGGCCAAGGTGGCCAAGGCTGAGGCGTACCAGTACGAGGCCTACCGGGTCGTCGCCTCCACGGCGACGCCGTCGGTGCCGACCGACCGGGCCACGTCCGCCCGGCACGCCGAGAACACCGGGGTCAACGGCGTCACCGACCGCACCCAGGAACTCACCCGGTTGCCCCGATGAGCGCGGCGAGGGGTCGCAGCGAACGTTCGATCTCCTCGGCGCAGCGTCGGAAGTCGGCGGCGGTGCCGCCGATCGGGTCCCGTAGGTCGTCCGCGTCCGGGGCGGCGGGTTGCAGCCGCCCCCGGGCGTGGGCGGCGGCGGCGATCGCGGCCCGCAGCGGGTCGTCGGCCGGCTCGGTGGGCGGCTCGGCCGCCGCGGCCAGCCGGCCGAACTGCCGCAGGGTGAACGTCCGGTGCAGCGCGGCCGGCGCCAGCGCGGTGCAGACCGAGCGCTGGCGCCGGGTCGCGGTCAGCACCAGCGTCGCGTCGGCCAGGTACTCGGGGCGCAGCCCCCGGGTGCGGAAATCCGCCGGATCCGCGCCGCTCTCGGCCGCGACCTCCATGGCGTACGGGTGCATGGCCAACCCGTCCATCGCGTCGGTGCCGGCGCTGGCCACGATGACCGGCCGATCGGCGAGCAGCCGGCGGGCCAGGTACTCGGCCATCGGCGATCGGCACAGGTTGGCGTGGCAGACGAACAGCACGCGGTCGGCCATCGGTACCCCTCTCGTCGGTGCGGACGCGGACGGCCACACCGCGAGGGCGGTGCGTCGACGCCGGTGGCCGCGCAGGGAGGGGTTGTCGGCATCGTACGCGGGCCGGATGCCCGCCGGTCGTGGTGCCGCGCCGACGGACGCCGATCCGCAGCGGATGGCGGTGGCCCGGTGAAGATCGGCATCCTGTCGTACCACTTTCCGCCCGAGCCGGCGTTCATCCCCGGCAGCCTCGCCGAGGAGTTGGCCGCACGCGGGCACGAGGTTCGGGTGCTCACCGGATTCCCGGACTACCCCGGCGGCCACGTCTATCCCGGCTGGCGGCAGCGCTGGCACCACCAGACGCACAGTGAGCGGCTGACTGTCCGGCGGGTGCCGCGGTACTCCGGCCGCCCCGGGGCCGCCGGCGTCCGGATGGCCAGCTACCTGTCCTTCGCCGGCAGCGCGACGCTGGCTGCCCGCCGGTACCTGGGCGACGTGGACGCGCTCTACGTCTTCCAACTGCCGGCCACCACGTTCGCCGCCGCCGGCGTGCTCCGGCTGCTCCGGCGGGTGCCAGCGGTGCTGCACGTGCAGGATGTCTGGGCGCGCGACGGCGCTGACGAGGCGGGCGACGGGCGCTGGGCGGCGCGGATGAGTACCGCGATGACCCGGATCTACCGGTCCGCCGCACGGGTTGCCGTCGCCGCGCCGTCGATGCGGGACCTGGTGGTCGCCGCTGGCGCTGACCCGGCCCGCGTCCGGCTGGTGCTGAACTGGACCGACGAGCGGATCTTCCACCCGGCGACGCCGGGCGCGGCGGCCCGCCAGTTGGTTCGCCGCGACGGTCGGTGCGTGGTGATGCACGCCGGCACCATCGGTGCCCGGCAGGGGCTGGACACGGCGGTACGGGCCGCCGCGGCGCTGGACCGGACGATGGAACTGGTCCTGGTCGGCTCGGGCGCGGACGAGCGGCGGGTGCGGGGGCTCGCCGCCGAGTTGGGCGCGGAGAACGTCCGCTTCATGGAGCGACGGTCCCCGGTCGACATGCCCGAGCTGTACGCCGCCGCCGACTACCAGTTGGTCATGCTGCGCGACCTGCCGGAGCTGCGCGGCATGGTGCCCGGCAAGTTGCAGGCCGCGCTCTCCTGCGCCGCACCGGTGGTGGCCTCGGCCGGCGGGGACACCGCCGAGCTGGTCGAGCGGGCCCGGGCCGGGCTGTCCTGCCCGCCGGAGGACTGGGCCGCGTTGGCCGACCGGTTCTGGTTGGCCGCCACCATCCCCCCGCCGGCGCGTGCCGAGATGGGGCGCCGGGGTCGGGAGGCGTACCTGCGGGAGATGTCGTTGCCGGCCGGGGTGGACCGGATCGAGCGGCTGCTGCACGAGGCAGCGGGTCGGGTCCCTGAGCCCGTCGCCGATCCGCGAGGCAACCTCGCGTAACGGACGATAAACGCCATAACGGTACGAGCTTCGCCGACGCATGCTAAGAACGTCAGGGGATATCGGACCTTCTGTCCGGTTCTGGCGAACGGGAGTGTCGTGTGACGGAGGAGAGCGAACGACCGCGCCGGCGACAAAGCCGGTCACGGCGCCGCCGGCGAGCCCGACTGCGCCGCGCCCTCCTTGGCGCCCTGGTGGTCGGCTCGCTGCTGCTGGCGACCGGCGGGTGGATCGGCTTCCGCGGCTGGCAGGCGCGGGCCCACCTGCTCAACGCCGCCGGCCTGGCCCGGGAGTTGAGCGCCCAGGTGGTCGGCGGGGACACCGACCGCGCCCTGCGGACCCTCGCCGCCCTCCAGGAGCAGTCCGGCGCGGCCCGGGCCGCAACCGCTGACCCGGGCTGGCGACTGGCTCGGCGTACCCCGATCGCCGGCGATGACGTCGACGCCGTCCGGCGGATCGCCGTGGCCATCGACGAGCTGGCCCGACAGGCGTTCCCGACGCTGCTGCGGACGGACCTGACCAGCCTGGTGCCCACCGGGGGTCGGCTGGACCTGGCCCGGCTCACCGCGGTCTCCGGCGAGCTGTCCCGGGTGGACGACGCGGTGCAGCGCACCCGCGGCGACCTGGCCGCGGTGCCCGCCGACCGGCTGGTCAACCAGATCCGGCAGGCGCTGACCGACCTGCGTGGCGAGATCGACCGACTGGCCAGTCTCACCTTGGCCGCCGACCAGGGCGCCCGGCTGCTGCCGCCGCTGCTCGGCGCGAACGGCCCGCGACGGTACCTGCTGGTCTCGCAGAACCCGGCCGAGCTCCGCGCCACCGGCGGCATGTTCGGGGCGTACGCGATGATCGAGGCCGACAAGGGCCAGGTCCGGATGGGCAAGCAGGGCAGCAGCGCTTCCCTGGGCCAGTTCAACCCGCCCCTGAAGCTGCCCGCCGAGACCCGGGCCCTCTGGACCGACCTGCCGGGCATCTATCCCGCCGACGTCAATCTGACCCCGCACTTCCCGACTGCCGCCACGCTCTACCGGGAGATGTTCCGCCGCAAGACCGGCACCACGGTCGACGGTGTGCTCGCCGTCGACCCGGTGGTGCTGTCCTACCTGCTCAAGGCGACCGGCCCGGTGCTGGTGCCCGGTGGCGTCCCGCTGGCCAGCGAGAAGGTCGTGCAGACCCTGCTCAACGAGACCTACCAGCGATTGGACGTCCGGCAGCAGGACGCGTTCTTCGCGGCGTCCTCCGCCGCGGTGTTTGATGCGTTCTTTAAGAAGAATGTCAACCCAAAGGTGTTGTTGTCCGCATTCGACCGTGCTATCACGGAACGCCGGATATTGTTCTGGAGTGCCCGACCGGAGGAACAACGGACAATCGGCGACAGCCGGATGGCCGGGACGCTTCCGGAACAGGACACCGTGCCGACGGTCGGCGTGTTCCTCAACGACGGCAGCGGCGCGAAGCTCGGCTACTACCTGCGGCCGACGGCGAATCTGACGGTGGGCGAATGCCAGCCCGACGGCCGCCGCGAGCTCCGGCTGCGGGTGACTCTGCGCTCGACGGCGCCGAAGTCCGGACTCAGTGAGTCGGTCCTCGGCCTCGGCATGGCGGGGGATCCGTACACCATGCGCACGCTGGTGTCGATCTTCAGCCCAGCGGGCGGGAGTGTGCTCGACGCTCGGCTCGACGGCACGGAGATCGCAATGGGCAGCGGCACCGAACGGCGCCGCCAGGTCGCCACGGCCAACGTCGAAGCGAGCCCCGGCGCCGAACGAACGTTGGAGGTCACCCTGTTGACCGCCAAGACCGGCGTCGGACAGGCCGAGTTGTGGCTGACCCCCACCGCCAGCCCGTGGACCACCCAAGTTCATTCCGCATCAAGCTGTGACCAGTAGGAGGGAACCAATCATGCGGCTATCCCGCATCATCATGGCGCTCACGGTCGGCTTGGCCGTGGTGGCCGTGCCGACCGCGGCGGGGGCGGCGCAGCCGCAGCCGCAGCCGACGACGACGGACACGCCTCAGCCGCCGCCGTACGTGCCCGCGCCCCCATCGCTGACCGTCAACCGGCCGACGATCTTCCTGGGCCAGACGGTCGTGCTGACCGGCACCGGCTTCGGTCGGCACGAGACCGTCGACATCGTCGTGTCGGTCACGCCGCTGGCCGCCCCGGCAGCTGGCCAGGCGCCGGCCCGCCGCAGTGACGGCAGCACCGTGGCCATGGCTCCGGTGGCGTACCAGGCGAGCGCGCCGCTGAGCTTCACGGCGTACACCAATGGCCAGGGCCGGTTCACCAAGAGCTACAAGCCGTCGGTGACGGGTCTGCTGACCTTCACCGCCACCGGCCGGGAGTCCGACCGGTCCGCCAACACCGAGCTGCGGGTGCTGCACAAGAAGCAGCCGCTGCCCGTCACGGGTGACAGCATCGGCACGCCCATGAAGCTCGGCGGTGGCCTTGTCGGCGCCGGCGCGGTCATGCTGCTGCTGACGCTGGCCTGGCGTCGTCGCCAGCGCTTCGGCGGGGCCGCGCACTGATCGGCACCGTGACCGGGCAGTGCCCGGATCTCACCTCAGGCTGGCGCCCGTCGGAGCACTCCGACGGGCGCCAGCCCTTCTGCGCCCTGGTGTTCGTGCGCGCGGCGCTCGTTCGACGGCCCCGGTTGTCGACCCTGGCCCGGACCGCGCCGTTGGGCTGATCGACTCGGTGTCGGCGACGTTGCGGTGTGATGGCGTCGGGATGCCCCAATGTCGGGGATCCCGGGTCGATCACCGCCAGCGCCCGGTCTGACGCCGTGACGCCCGGGTGGTATGTCCGGTATAGGGATCCGTGGCCTGTGACCGGCCGCACCCGTGCGGTGGAATGGGTGCCGGCCCGGGGTCGTTACATACCCTGACGATCGCAGCACCACGGCCCGCCGCCCCGACCCAACGGGTTGGAATGCCAGGCCAAGCCCGGTCGTTACAGATCCCCGAACGACCGCACCAGCACCCCCTCGACAGGGTGCCGACGGGCCAACCCGGAATGACCCCGGCCCGGCGGTCGTTACACACAGACCCGGCGCCACGAGCCCCCCGCCCGTGGGCCGCCGAAAGACTTGTTGTTGATAGCGCCGGACGAGGTGCTCGCACCCGCATGCCGACCCCCATCGGCTGGGTGTCTACCCCCGTGAAGGAGCTACCCCCATGAACACGATCATGCGTAAGAGCGTGCTGTCCGTTGCTGGTCTGGCCTTCGCCGGTGGCATCTTCGCCGGCCCGATCGCCCACGTCGCCAACCCCGTCGACGGCAAGCCCGTCGCCGTTGCGATGCAGGCCGACAAGCCCGATGCGAGCAAGCTGATCCCGCACGGTGTGCAGGGCGAGCAGTCGCGCATCGATTTGAACGACGAGCAGACCGCCAATGCCAAGGCGATCATCGCGGCGACGAAGAAGGCTGGTCTGCCGGAGCGCGCCGCGGTCATCTCGATCGCGACGAGCCTGCAGGAGTCGAAGCTGGAGAACCTCGGCCACCTCGGCGACATGAACGACCACGACTCGCTGGGCCTGTTCCAGCAGCGGCCGAGCTCGGGTTGGGGTACGCCGGAGCAGATCACCGATCCTGAGTACTCGACCACCGCGTTCCTCAAGGGCCTGAAGCAGGTCGACGGGTGGCAGGACATGCCGCTGACCGACGCCGCGCAGACCGTGCAGGTGTCGGCCTACCCGGACGCCTACGCCCAGTGGGAGCAGCAGGCCGCCGACTTCGTCGGCGAGCACTGGAACAGCTGACCCACCGCACAACCCCGTGACATCGACGCTGGCCGGTACCCCGAATCTGGGGTGCCGGCCAGCGGCATGTTCACGCCCCGACGTGTCGTCGCTGGCGGCGTACCCCTGGGGTTGTCAGTTCCTGGTGTGGTTGCGAGTGCGCAGGATGTCGATCAGCGCGGCGATCAGCGCGAGCCCGATGATCCCGGCGGCCAGCGTGAGTGACTGTTCGAAGGCCATGGTCCAGTTGCCTCGGCTGTCGGCCAGCTCGGAGAAGAACATCGAGCCGACGGCGGCGATGCCGGCCGCGGCGCCGATCCGCTGACCGGTCTGGAGCATGCCGGCGCCGCTGCCCGCCTGGTGTACCGGCACCTGGGCGAGGGTGAGCGTCTGGTTGGGGGCGATCACCAGCCCGCTGCCGAGGCCGGCGACGAGCAGCGGGCCGGCGGTGACCCACGGCGCTGGGGCGTCCGGCGCGAGGCGCAGCGCGACGACCGTTCCCGCCAACCCGATCACCACGGCGAGCAGCCCGATGGCGACCAGTGGCCGGCCGAAACGGTTGACGATCCGTCCGCCCAGCACGGAGGCCGCGGCTGAGCCCAGGGCGAACGGCGTGATGGCCAGGCCGGCGACGAGCGCGCTGTAGCCGAGGCCGTTCTGCAGGAACAGGGTGAAGATGAAGAAGATCGCGGTGAAGCCACCGAAGTAGACCAGCGCGATGAGTGACCCCAGGGTGTACGACTGGAAGTTGAACAGCCGCAGGTCGAACAGCGGCTCGCGGTGCCGCGCGTACCACCGCTCCCAGAGCCCGAAGGCGACCAGCACCGCGAGACCGGCCGGAATGAGTGCCCACTTCCACGGGGTCCGCCACTGCTGCTCCTGGACCAGCGGCAGCAGGATGAGCACCACGCCCACGCCGAGCAGCAGCACGCCGATCGGGTCGAGCCGGCGCCGGTCTGGTTGCCCTTCGGGGCGGCCGGGCAGCAGCCGCCAGCCGAGGATCGCCGCCACGATGCCGACCGGCACGTTGACGAAGAAGACCCACCGCCACCCGTGTTCCTCGCCGCCGATGGCGATGAGCAGTCCGCCGATCAGCGGGCCGACGGCGGTGGAGATACCGATCGTGGCGCCGAGCAACCCGAACGGGCGGGCCCGTTCCGGCCCCCGGAACAGCTGCTGGATCAGCCCGATCACCTGGGGGTTCACCACGCCGGCGGCGGCGCCCTGGAGCAGTCGGGCGAGGACCAGCCAGGTCGGGGAGGTGGCCAGGCCGGCGAGTGCGCTGGTGACGGTGAACAGGACGATGCCGAAGACGAATGCGTTGCGCCGGCCACGGGCGTCACCGAAGCGGCCGGCCGGCACCAGCGCCAGCCCGAAGGTGAGCGCGTACCCCGACAGGACCCACTGCAGGTCGCTCGGGGAGGCGTGCAGCGCGCGGTCGATGGACGGCACCGCGACGTTGACGATGCTCACGTCGAGCAGCGTCATGAATGCGGCGACCAGCCCGACGCCGACGGCCTGCCAGCGTCGCCGGTTCTCCGCCGCGTCGAGGGGCTGCGGCGTCTGGGCCGCACTCATCGGGCTCCCCGTTGACCGTCGATCATGCATTGCTGACCGCTACCCGGGTCGGCGGGGGACGAATCGTCGCGGGTGGTTCCTCGGGTCACGCCATCTGGCGGGCGCAGAACCGTGGACCGAAGTCGAGGCCCGCCATCGGCGAATCCTCGCGGTGCAGCAGGCCCTTCTCGGTGAGCAGATGCAGCGTGGTCTGCAGTTGTTCAGCGGTCAGCCCGGACTCCTCGGCGATCAGGTCCGGGTACGGTACCTGCCCGCGCGCCTCGAGGGCGGTGACCGCCTGGTAAACCCGTTGCTCGATCTCCGACAGTTGCACCTGCGGCATGATCTCCTCCTTCGCTCGTCCGCCTCTGCGCAGACGGTTGCGCCGCGTCGGATACCCCCTGCGTGACCGAAGATGCCCACCCGATCGGGCGGTCGGCGCGGTCCGCGAACGGTGCCGTGGCGGGGTCGGCGGGCGGGGGTGCCATAGGCTGCATCCGTGATCGTCTGGGATCTCGTCGTCGTCGGCGCCGGCCCCGCCGGGCTCTCCGCGGCACACACCGCTGCCCGCGCCGGCGTCCGCACCCTGGTTGTCGAGCGGGCCGCGCACCCGCGGTACAAGACCTGCGGCGGTGGCCTGATCGGCACCTCGCTGGCAGCCGTGCGGGACCGGATCGAGGTGCCCGCGCACGACCGGGTGGACCGGGTGACGTTCACCCGCGACGGCCGCCGGGAGTTCACCCGCCGCAACGACAGCCCGGTGGTGACGATGGTGCGCCGCGAGGAGTTCGACGACCGGCTCCGCGCGGCGGCGGTCGCCGCAGGCGCGCAGATGCGTGAGCGGGTCGCGGTCCGCGCCATCGAACAGGACCCTGAGGGGGTACGCCTGCGGCTGGCCGACGGTACGACGCTCGCTGCCCGCGCGGTGATCGGCGCGGACGGCTCCTCGGGCGTGACCGCTCGGCACGTGGGGGTCCAGTACCAGCAGGTGGACCTGGGGTTGGAACTGGAGGTGCCGGTGCCGCCCGCCGAGCAGGAGCGCTGGCGGGGGCGACTGCTGCTGGACTGGGGTGCGATGCCGGGCTCCTACGCGTGGGTCTTTCCCAAGGGCGACCGGTTGACCGTCGGCGTGATCGCTGGCCGGGGCGCGGGGGAGGGGACCCGCGACTACCTGCGGCGGTTCGTCGACCGGTTGGGCCTGACCGACCTGCCGGCGGAGCACGACTCCGGTCACCTGACCCGCTGCCGCAGCGAGGGTTCGCCGTTGCGGCACGGCCGGGTGCTGGTCGTGGGGGACGCGGCCGGGCTGCTGGAGCCGTGGAGCCGGGAGGGCATCAGCTACGCGCTGCGCTCCGGCGAGCTGGCCGGCGCGGCGGTCGCTGACGGCGACCTGGCCGGGTACGAGCAGGCGGTGGCCGAGCGCCTGGTGCCGTCGATGCGGGCGGGGTACCGGCTGCTCGACCTGTTCACCCGCCGCCCGGAGATGTTCCACGCCCTGTTGGCGACCCCGCCGGGGTGGCGGATGTTCGTCCAGTTCTGTCAGGGCCGGGCGAGCTTCGACGAGATGCTGGGACGTCGGCCGATCCGGGCGGCGCTCGCGGTGCTGGATCGGCTGCCCGGCCCTCGCCGGCCGCGCACTCCGGCCAGCCCGTGACCTGACGACGCTGACCTGCCGACCCGCGCCGACCCGCCGAAAGGCCAGCCCGCTGTGGCCATTAATCCAGGATCCTAGGATGCCCTACGCGGTGTGACCACCCGTACCCGAATGGCGCACAGATCGCGCCGACCGGACTGCTGGTGGAAAGCGCTCCGAACGCTGGACAATGACGGGGGAGCAGAGGGGGTGCTGATGGCCGAGCAGCCGTTCACCGATGACGAGTACGCGTTCCTGCGCCACGTACGGTTCGGGGAGCTCCCGCCGGCCGTCCGCCCCGACGAGCGGGTGGAGCTGACCGAGAGCGATTCGCGCAGTGACCAGCCCGACCCGTTCGACGACATGGTCCACTGGAACCTGCGCCACGCTGGCTGAGAACGCGAAACGGGCCGCGAGTGTCACCACCCGCGGCCCGCTGCAATCAGTACCGGTACTCCTCGATCAGAAGACCGGCACGCCCTCGCGTACCAGCCGCCAGTTGGGCTGGAAGAAGTCGGCCGGGTCGATCGTCCCCCTGGCCTGCGCCCAGTCGATGAGCAGCTGGCGGATCTCCTGCTGCGCGTTGTAGACCTGGGTCTTCACGATGCCGGGGAAGTTGCCGCCGCCGCTGCGCCGGTAGTTGTTCACCGCCACCACGAACTGCGCGTTGTCCGCGACCGGGGTGTCGGTGCCGGGCAGCACCAGTCGGGTGATCCGCTGGCCCACCGGCTTGGAGATGTCGATGTCGTAGTCCAGGCCGGAGATCACGTCGTAGTTGTAGTCCGGCACCGTCGAGTCGCTGATCTGCTCCAGGTCGACCGGTGCACCCGGCGCGAGGGTGCGGAAGTACTTCGCCGAATACTCCAGGTACGCGCGCACCTCGGCGCCGCTGAGCACGACCGCCTCAAGGGTGTTGTCGAAGACGTACAACCCGGCGACGTCGCGGATCTTCACGTCACCGGCAGGGAAGACCGCCGTGCGGCTGAACGGCGAGGCCTGTGACAGCACCGGGAGGCTGGCGTACGGCGTGCCCGCCAGCGCGGTGGTGACCGTCTCGGCCTGAACGTGGTTGATGAAGTCCAGGATCGGGGTGTCCTTGTACCGCGACTCCACCGTGGACATCCCGACCGTGGCCTGTGCCACGACCTGGTTGACGTACGCCACCGTCTTCTGGTGCTGGCCCCGCACGGCGGCGAGCACCTTCGGGTCCTCCACCACCGTGTTGGTGTTCAACATGGTGGCGGCCTTCTTGGTGATCGTCCACCGGCCGCGCTCACGCGCGAGGGTGAAGTCCATCCGCGTGAGCCGCTGGCCCCACTTCGACGGCTCGGAGAGCAGCACCTGCGCGCCGGTCCGCTCGTTGGTGACGAACTTCTCCACGACCTCGTTGTGGGCGTGACCGAAGAGGATCGCGTCGATCCCCGGCACCTGCTGGGCGATCAGCGCGGTGGGGTTCTCGTTGGGCAGCTCCGGGCCATAGCTGGAGGTGCCGCTGTCGCCGCCATGCGCGGAGATCAGCACGATGTCCGCGCCCCGGGCCCGCATGATCGGTACGTACTTCGCCGCAGTGGCGATCATGTCGTCGAACCGCAGCCTGCCCTCGACGTTGCCCTTGTCCCAGATGGCGCTGCCGGGGTTGGTCAGCCCCAGGATGCCGACCCGGAGCGTCGGCGCGGCGAAACCGAGCGAGACCTTCTTGATGACGTACGGCAGGAAGGCCGGCTTGCCGGTCTTCGCGTTGACCGCGTTGGCGGCCAGCGCCGGGAAGCCGAGCTGGCGGATCCACAGGTCCAGCAGCGGCAGGCCGTAGTTGAACTCGTGGTTGCCCAGGGTCACCGCGTCGTAGTCGATGATGTTCATCGCCCGGGCCATCGGGTGCTTCTCCCCGGTGGTCGTGATCGGCTCCTGCTTGGCGTAGTACGTGGCGAGCGGCGTGCCCTGGATGGTGTCGCCGGCGTCCAGCACCAGCGTCGCCTTGCCGCGCCGCTCCCGGCGGATCTGATTGATGAGGGTGGCCAGCTTCGCCACGCCGATGTCGTTCTGCCGGCTGTCGTCGTACTCGGCGTCGCGGTAGTAGTCCCAGTTGTAGACGTTGCCGTGGGTGTCCGACGTGCCCAGGAGGGTGAGGTCCCAGGTACGTGACCGGGCCGGGCTGGCCGCCTGCGCAGGCGCGGCGGCGATCAGCGGGGCGGTCGCCGCCGCGGCCGCGGCGGCGAGCACTTGGCGACGCGACGGGCCGGAGGGAGAGGTCATGACATGCCTTTCCATGGGGGTGGACGCGCCTCGTGGGCGCCTCGCGCACCATAACCAGCAGCCGTCACTCCCGCCACGCCAGCCCCGCCGGTTTCCACCCGTCTCGGCAGCCATCGTGGGTAGGCGGGCCGAATCCAGGCCACGGTCGACCCGGTCAGCGTGGCCAGGCGGCGAGGCGCTGCCGGACTTGGGCGACGTCGGTGGGGCCCAGGCCGTAGCGCCCGAAACGCGCGTCGGGCAGCCGGTCCAGGTAACGCCCCGCGGCCCGCACGTCCGCCGGATCCAACGCGGGGTCGACCTGCCGGGCCAACTCCAGCAGCTCGGTCACGTCGTAGTGCTCCAGGGCCGCCGCCACGTCGATGAAGTCACGAACCTCCCGCCGGTTGACCAGCGCCGCGATCTTGTTGGCCACCAGGTCGCGGACGTCCATCACCGGGCCGAGGTCCATCACCACCGGGCTCTGCTGCCGGTCGAGCCGGGCCAGGCTGAGCCGGATCTGCCGCCCGTCCCGGCTCACCACGAAGTCCTTCATGTCCCGGTCGTACCCGTCGAACAGTTCGCCCAGATCACTGTCCGGGTCGGCGTCAGTGACGATGAACCCGGCTAGCTCCAGCGCCACGCGTACCCCCGCAGAGGCCGCCGCCGCGGCGCCTTCCACGTCGGCGAACAGGTCCACGTCCTCGGTGGGACGG
Organism: Micromonospora sp. NPDC000668; assembly: GCF_042897975.1. NCBI lineage: Bacteria > Bacillati > Actinomycetota > Actinomycetes > Micromonosporales > Micromonosporaceae > Micromonospora > Micromonospora sp. NPDC000668. The sequence goes on along the minus strand of NZ_JBIAYP010000001.1, from coordinate 1,333 downwards.
GCGACCAGGCCGTGCGCGGCCCAGGCCACGCCGCCGCCCAGCACGAATCGGTACGGCCCGGCCGCGGCCAGCGCCACCCGGGCAACCTCCCGGTAGAACTCATGCAGGTGCGGGGAGATCACGCCGCCCGCAGGCCGCGGTGCCGGCTCTCCCACGCCTGGCGTACGCCCCGGGGCAGGTTGAGCAGCCGCCACACCCGCCGCAGCGTCCGCCCATTGATCAGGACGCGCAGGTCTTCGGCGCGGGTGGTCTCCCGCAGCACGTTCTCGTACATCCAGAGAAGCTGGTCGGGGTCGCCGAGGTCGAAGGTGCGCTCGGCGTTCCACATCAGCCGTACCGGCAGCTCCACCACGCCCCGGGTGGGGCCGTGCAGCTCAGCGAGCGTCCGCGCCACCACGGCAGGGCGACCCGGGCGGGCCAGGAAGGCCACGCCGGTCGCGGTGGGGGAGACGGCCTGCATGGTGTCAGGGTAACGCCCGCTGATGCTGGTGTCGCTCACGCCGTTCCCGCCTTCGTCTTTGTTGACGCTGTTGAGTGCGGTATGGCGCGGTTCAGGCGGGCGTCCGGTCGTTGGCCCGCCGTGCCGTACCGTGGTGGGCCGGGGTCCCGTCCGTGTCTGTCCCGGTCGCTGGCCGGCCGCGGTCCCAGCGCGAGCCGTCGTCTCGCGGTGGTCGCTGTTGTTGGCGTGATACCTCTGAGGCATAAATATGCCTGTGAGGTATCACCGGTGTTGTCGACCCGGGCCGGGTCGCGAGGTTTCGGGGTGATCGACTCGGTGTCGGCGATGTCGCGGTATCCCGACGGGGGATGCCCCCATCTCGGCGATCTGGAGTTGACCACCGCCAAGCACCCGTCTCGGGTGGTGGTTCTCGGGCGTCCTGATGGCCACGATCCCCCTTTGGCGCTCGGTGTCCGCTTACCGGCATCGGGTCCTCGCCGTGTTGCGCTACGTGGGCACCTGACGTGCCCGGCTACGGTGCGGCGGCGTGGGGTGATCGACTCGGTGTCGGCGATGTCGCGGTATCCCGGCGCGACGATGCCCCCATGTCGGTGACCTGGAGTTGACCATGGCCAGCCGGCCTGGTCTGGCGCCGGGGGCGGTGATCGAGCGCGCGTCGAATGTCCGGCTGACGGCGGGACCGATGGCCGAGCGCGTCCGAATGTCCGGCTGACGGCGGGAGCGGTGGCCGAGCGCGTCGAATGTCCGGCTGACGCCGGGAGCGGGGCGGTCCGGGTGTGAATGTCCCGTTATCGGGGTCTCTGGCGTGTGACCGGCTGCACCCGTCGGCCGGAATGGGGGCCGGCCCGGGGTCGTTACATACCCTGACGATCG